>CAZETX010000126.1:0-1580 GCA_964514925.1 uncultured Marinosulfonomonas sp. | reverse complement strand
TCAATAATTTCTCTTAACAATGCACGATCGATCTCGGAGGAAAGCTGCTCGGAGTTCTCCGATTCCTGAGCCCAGGTCCTCGAGACGGGACCGACCAAAAGGGTGAGACCCACGAGGAAAGCGATGGCTAGCGAAGAGCGGGATCGATTCCAATTCATCAATATTTCCTGCGGCGGCGAAAAGAGTGGACCTGGCACCTTGCAGCGTCAATCGTAGCCGCTTCCTGAATGGTGATCGGGGCGTGGGCAAAGAAAAAACATTTCCCAAGAGACGATCATCGACGTCACCGCAGCCAATGTCTCGATTTTCTGAGATTCTCGCACGGAACCTCTCTCGCCGCGTCACTACTACTATTGCATGAGTTTATCTTCACCCACCTGCGCAGCGGGAGGGTCGAGCGTCAGCGAGGGGAGGGCTTTTCCTCACCAAGGCAAAGTCGAACGTTTCGCAATCCGGATTGCCCCGCTCCTCGCTGAGGCTCGACTCTCCCGAGGGAGAGTAAAATCCATCGCCGTAAACCTCTTCAAAATCGAAACTCAAAAACTGCACGACTCCCTTTTTCTGGGGGGTGACCGACGGAAACGCTGGCATATCCGCTATTTCTGGTTCTCTTGGCGGTGGGAATGCCCAATCGACCCTGCGGAATAGGCGGGAATTGCCCCCCTCGTGGTTATAGTCGGGGAACACAGGGGATTCTTGTGGCGTCTGACTCTTTAGAAGGGGAGCTGTCGCCATCTTTTCGCGCCAATCCCTTTCTTGATGTGACACCGTCTTGATGTGACACCGTGACGAGCCAGATCTTTTCAGCCCTGTTAAGGCATGCGGGTTGTATCGGATTTTTTCGTCCTGACGCCTGGAGGGTGCCGACGAAGCCCGATAACAGGCTTCTGCCCGACGTCGACGACCTGACATTCACCCAGAATCTCGCCAATTGAGATCCATGATGCGTTCATTTTCGAATCGCCCAGTCCGTTCCCAGCCGCACGCTTCGCAGGCTCAATCCAGCCCGACCCAACGGCGTGGCCTGCGACGACTCCTGGAAAACTTTCTCATCGGCGGAGCCGAGGCACCCAATGCGAAAACCGGGCGTTTGATGCTCGAGACGCTCGAAAAGCGCCAGTTGCTTGCCGGTGACATGGAATTGTTGTTCACCGAGGGGGCTCCGGAAGGCGAAACGGTTGACTTGGCTGCCGAGACGAACCAGCTTCAGACTGCCGGGCATGCCGAGGGCGAATTGGCACCCGACCTCGTTCAATTCGCGAAAGATCTGACCGACGCTGGCGTGCAATTCTTCGGAGCCGCATGGTGCCCCGCCTGTACTCAGCAGAAGGAACTGTTCCAAGACGGAGGCGACAACCTGCCGTTCGTCGAAGTGACCAATCCCGATCGTACGACCAACAGCGTGGGCATCGCGGAAGGAATCACAGTCTTTCCGACCTGGGACTTCCCCGGTGGAAACCGTGTGACGGGAGTCCAGACGTTAGAGCAGCTCAGTACATTGAGCGGCATTCCGATTCCTCAGAGCGAACAACCGACGTTCCAACCGATCGGGGATTTGACCGTCAACATCGGATCGCCGT
>CAZETX010000125.1:0-1628 GCA_964514925.1 uncultured Marinosulfonomonas sp. | reverse complement strand
AGCGAAGCCCTGGCCACAGGCTCCGCGACCCCTTCACTGTATATCAGCACATCCCCCACAGCCAAAACCCGCCCCAGCTTCAACACCCGCGCATGGGCAATCAGATCAAGCCCCGCCGCCGGTTTGCGCATGAAATCAATCGAACAGTTGGTGGTCACCGCCAACGCCACAGGCCCGATTACCGATAAAATCGCCAGATACATCGACACATCCGCCAGCGCGAACATACTTGGCCCCGATATGGTTCCGCCGGGGCGCAGATGCTGGGTATCAATGCCCATGCGCACGCTCACCGTTCCGGCCCCCGCCTGTTCCACCACAAACTGTTCCGCCACCTCGCCAAACTCCTGCTGCATAAAGCTGTTCAGCTCTGTCACATTCATTTTCTGTTTCATGGCTTTTCCTGTGGGCTGTCTCACCCTAGACTTCGCCCGACACCGCAAAGGATACAAGATGCCAATTCTGCAACGTAACGACACCGGCGCAATCGCCCACCTGACACTGAATACACCGGAACGGCTGAACGTGTTGTCTGACGCCATGCTGGCCGCCCTCAGCGATGAACTAAGCCGCCTGAAAGATGATACCAGCATTCGCGCCGTGATCCTGTCCGGTGCCGGCAAAGCCTTCTGTGCCGGCCATGACCTGAAAGAAATGCAGGCCGGACGCCAGGCCCCCGACGCCGGTGCCGCCTATTTTTCTGACCTGTTCGCACGCTGCGGCGAACTGATGCAGCTGATCCCCACCCTGCCCCAGCCGGTGATCGCCCAGACCCACGGCATCGCCACCGCCGCCGGTTGCCAGCTGGTGGCATCCTGTGACATGGCCGTGGCCGCAAAGGGCACCCGGTTTGGCGTCAACGGCGTCAATATCGGGTTGTTCTGTTCCACCCCCATGGTGGCCCTGTCGCGCAACATCCCGCGCAAACAGGCGTTTGAAATGCTCACCACCGGGGAATTTATCGACGCGGACCGCGCCCGCGAACTGGGGCTGGTGAACCGTGTCGTGCCGCCGGATGATCTGGCCGCTGAAACCCTGACCCTTGCCCAAACCGTCGCCGACAAACTGGGCAGCGCCGTGCGCATCGGCAAACGCGCATTCTACGACCAACTACAGATGCCACTGGATCAGGCCTACGCCTATACCGCCGACGTCATGGCGCAAAACATGCTGGACGCCGACACCGCCAAAGGCATCACCGCCTTCATCGAGAAACGCAAACCCACATGGACCCAATGAGCGACGTAAAAACCGCCCTCGCCGCCATCCCCGGGCCCGCCATGCGCTCCGAGGCCCGCATCCTGAACGATATCTTCAGCCAGACCACCGGCTGGCAACCCCGCATGTGGGGGGCAAAACTGTTTGGCTACGGGCAATACCACTACACCTACGAAAGCGGACGACAGGGCGATTTCCTGGCATGCGGTTTTTCCCCCGGCGCCGCGAAATTCTCGCTGCACATCCTGCCCGGCTATCAGGATTATGAGGCCATCACCGCCCGGCTTGGCAAATTCAAGCGCGGCAAATCCTGTTGGTATGTAAACAAGCTCGCTGATATCGACCTAACCGTCCTGCCGGACCTGATCCGCGCCGGGCTGGCCGATCTGGAAAAAACCGGCTGGCCGATA
>CAZETX010000124.1:0-1638 GCA_964514925.1 uncultured Marinosulfonomonas sp. | reverse complement strand
GCGGTTAAAAAATATTTTTGATTTGAGCTGGTCTTAATTATGTCAAAAGCTGCAACAGACAATCATTTTGATGTCATCATCATCGGCGGCGGCCTCGCCGGTGCCAGCCTTGCCTGCGCGCTGAAAGACACCTCATTAAAAATCGCCGTCATCG
The DNA here is from genome assembly GCA_964514925.1 of uncultured Marinosulfonomonas sp. GTDB lineage: Bacteria > Pseudomonadota > Alphaproteobacteria > Rhodobacterales > Rhodobacteraceae > NVTR01. Next base: position 1,484 of record CAZETX010000124.1, on the reverse strand, counting down.
AAGCCCATGAATTAAACGCCGATTCGCAACCCTGTTATGACGACCGCACTGTGGCACTGTCCTACGGCAGCCGCTGCATTTTCGATGCCATGGGACTGTGGTCCGCACTGGCACCGTTTGCCGAGCCGATCAATACCATCCATATTTCAGACCGAGGACATTTTGGTGTTAGTCGATTAAGCAGCGAGCAGGAAGGCGTGGAAGCGCTGGGTTATGTGCTGGAGAATCGCGACATCGGCCAGCAGTTATATGCGGTTATCGAAGCCAGCTCGAACATTCATCTATTCTGTCCGGCTGAATTAAACTCGTTGCAGCAGGAAGCCGAACAGGTATCGATTGAAATCAGCATCGATGGCAAAAGGCAGATCTTAACCGCAGCATTACTGGTGGCCGCAGACGGCAACAAATCACAGGTGCTACAGCTGCTGAACATCGGCAGCAGCCGAAAAGATTATGCACAGTCCGCGCTGATCACCAATATCACGCCCGGCAAAAAACACAATAACGTGGCTTATGAGCGTTTCACCGAAACCGGGCCGCTGGCATTTTTGCCAATGACGCAGAACCGCTGTTCGGTGGTGTGGACGTTAACGCCGGAACAGGCGGATTATTTATATGCACTGGACGAAGCAGATTTTACCGTGCAGTTGCAACAGCGTTTTGGCTTCCGTCTGGGGCAGATCAAAAAGGTCGGCAAGCGCCAGATCTATCCGCTGTTTCTGCAAGCGGCGACGCAGATGGTGCAGGGGCGGGTGGCGATCATCGGCAACGCAGCGCACAGCGTGCATCCGGTCGCCGGTCAGGGCTTTAATCTGGCCTTGCGCGATGTCGCACTGCTGGCTGAGTTGATCGTTGATAAACAACGTGCTGAAGAAGACATCGGGTCGCCAGCAATGTTGCAGCAGTATGCAGCCTTGCGCGAAGATGACATCAAGCGGGTGTACCGTTTTACCGATGTGCTGGTCAGAACTTTTTCCAACTCGATCACACCAGTCGCGCATGCCCGTTCACTGGGGCTACTGCTGGTGGATATGTGTCCCGATGCCAAGCACCAGCTGGCGATACATAGCATGGGGTTGGGTGATCGTTTATCGCGACTGAATCGAGGTTTGCCGCTGTGACCGGAAAAGCGAATCAAAATGAGTTCGACATCATCATCGTCGGCGGTGGCATCGTTGGCCTGAGTTTTGCCTGTGAGCTGGCAGGCTCAGACTTTTCGGTGGCGGTGGTCGAGCGTAATGAGCTGAGGCCGGTGAATGATGTGCCGGAATGCCGTGTTTCGGCGATCAACCGTTTTGCCCTGCAACACTTTAAGCAGGCGAATGTCTGGCAGTCCATCCTGTCGCAGCGTGCCTGCGTGTTCGACCGCATGTTTGTCTGGGACCAGACCGGTGCCGGCCAGATCCAGTTCGATGCGGTCGAACTGGGCGTGCCCGAGCTTGGTGTCATCATCGAAAATAATGTGTTGCAGCAGCTGTTGCTGG
>CAZETX010000123.1:0-1792 GCA_964514925.1 uncultured Marinosulfonomonas sp. | reverse complement strand
GCCTTGTTGCATGGATGATGCCCAGATTACAGTACGCCCTTACCCGTAAATTTTGTCATGCTAATTGCTCGAACACGGGTCTGGCGAATTCGGTCATTTTGTTGAGAATGGTGGTGCCGTTCTTGGCCTCCAATTGCTGGTTTTCAAAGCCCCGCGCTTTCAGCTTCGGCCCAATGACGGCCTTCCAGCGCCCGATTCGCGTCTCAATGCGGCTACGCTGACTGTAACCGCTGCCGGATTGCCAGGCTATGCGGCCACGGGTTTGTATTTCAGCAATGTGTTGGTCTCGAAACGAAAGTTCAGATCTGGATTGCGGGCTTTGGATCGCGTTGCGCGGTGGCGGGACAATGATCTCGACCGGTTCGCCAAATCGTGCCTTGAGAAGAGCATCCGTCGGTGCGCCGTCGTAGGCACCATCCGCCAGAAATCGACTGACCGGTTCGATGATCTGGTCCAAAAGTTCAGGCAGGGCAGTTGTATCGCCAGCACTATCCAGCGTCAGTTCCGCGCAAATAATTTCACCGGTGGCAAGGTTCAAACCAAGATGCAATTTGCGCCATTTCTTGCGTGTGATTTTTGTTTTATGCTTCCTTTGCAGCCACTCACCCTCGCCAGATATTTTCAGACCGGTACTATCCATGACGAGATGGGCCGGCTCTGTGCGCTGGACCCTCAGCCTTGCGGGAAAGTTCAGACCTGCCCCGCGGCGCGACAGAGGTCGAGAAATCAGGAACAGAATCTTCCAGCTGCATCAGCTTTGATATGCTGCGCATCAGGCCTTGAGTTTGGCGAAGTGGTAGCTTGTAAACCATGCCCAGAGTCAAACACATCGCAATCGCCAGGTCTGAATATTTGGGCTGGCCGCCACGCGATTTGCGCCGTGCTGCAGCCCATTTTTATTGTGCTTCACCCGTAATTCAGCTTGTCAAATCACCACGATTTCGCAGGCTGTCATTTGCGAAAAATCAAACCTCGCTTGCCACCAAACCCGCATCCGGCATCGTCAAATCCTTCTTAGAAAACAGATCTTATTCTAAAATTGAATACTAACGAAATCTTTCTTCAGATTGCTGACAAATCCGGTCAGCAAACTGTCAGGAGATTGAGGAAATTGGAGGCTCTCTGTTGCCCATAGGCGGATAGTTGCAAGCTGACAGTTTGCTGACAAGTCCTGTCATGCGAATGATGATGTGGGTTTCGTAAAAATGTCGCGGGGCTTATTAGGTTTGGCGTTTAAGGATTAATTGATGGGCTCCGCCGAACAAATTTTGGATCAAATCCTGCGCACGCCAAGGGACAGCAAATCGACCTATTTGGGAAAATGTTTACTGGCACTGCTGGTTTCATTGGTTTTGCTCCTTTTTTCTACCAATCTAAGCGAGGCACAGGACGCGCCGACAGCCCAGCTTCCCTCAATAACATTCAATCACGATGTGACAGGCTTTCCATTGGTTGGGGAGCACCAGAAAACTACTTGTGGTGATTGCCACGTCAACGGTCAGCTAACCAATACACCTACAAGTTGCGCAAGTTGCCATAACAACAACATAGCTGTTGGAAAATCCACAATTCACCCCCCGGCCTCACAGGATTGCGTACAATGCCATACACCGCGAAACTGGGTTCCGTTGGCGTTTGATCACTCATTTGCGACCGGCTCATGCGCGGATTGTCATAATGGTAGCGTTGCGACAGGAAAAAGCACCTCACACCTGCCAACAACAAATACCTGTGAATCGTGTCACACTTCTACAAACTGGACTGCAGTAAGGTTTGATCACGCCGCAACTTC
>CAZETX010000122.1:0-1816 GCA_964514925.1 uncultured Marinosulfonomonas sp. | reverse complement strand
CCAGCATGGTGTCGTCACCCACCTTGGTGGCGCGAAATGTCAGCGCCCCGGTGCCATTGACCGTGCTGCCAACAACGCCAGTGCCCTGGATTTTTTCAACCGGAATAGGTTCACCGGTGATCATGCTTTCATCAACATAGGACGCGCCGGTCAGAACCTCACCATCCACGGCGATCTTTTCGCCGGGGCGAACATGGATCGTGTCACCCGAAACAATTTCTTCGATGGGCAGTTCCACAACTTCACCGTCACGCTCAACCCGCGCGGTTTTGGCTTGCAGGCCAACCAGCTTGCGGATCGCTTCGCCGGTGCGCCCCTTGGCGCGGGCTTCCAGAAAACGGCCCAGAAGGATCAGCACGACGATCACGGCCGCAGCTTCGAAATAGACATTTACCGTCCCGGCGGGCAGCCAGCTTGGCGCAAATGTAGCAACCAGCGAAAATCCGTAAGCCGCGGATGTGCCCAAAGCGACCAGCGAATTCATGTCAGGCGCGCCTTTGAACAGTGCCGGGAAACCTTTGGTGTAAAACCGCAAACCCGGCCCCAGCAAAACCACCGTGGTCAGCACAAACTGGATCAGACGGCTGTTTTGCACGCCGATCACCTCGGCCACCCAAACCTTTACCGCCGGAATGAAATGGCTGCCCATTTCCAGCACCAGAACCGGAAAGGCAAAGATCACTGCGATCAGCGTCATCCTTGCAAGCCATTGGATTTCGGCGGCTTTGCGGTCAGCCTTGTCGGTTCGGTCGGCCGATTTTGCTTTCGCGTTATACCCGGCATTGCTGGCCAGCGCCGCGATCTCGGATGGGCTTATCGCCCCGGCCGCGTAATGCACCAGCGCCGTTTCGGTGGCCAGATTGACCGACGCATCCAGAACGCCGCTGCCGGCTTTCAGCGCCTTTTCCACCCGGCCAACACAGGACGCGCAGGTCATCGATTCAATTTCCAGTGTCACCTCTTCAACCACCGCCGGATAGCCGACATCGTTCAGGGTTTGGGTTAGAACAGATGTATCGACAGTGTCGTCAAAGCTGACCTGTGCGGTCTCTGTTGCCAGATTGACCGACGCAGTTGCGACGCCCGGAATGGCCGACAATGCCTTTTCCACCCGACCCACGCAGGACGCGCAGGTCATGCCTTCGATTTGAATTGATGTGTTATGTGTAGTCGCCATTAAATTCACCCGGAAACGATATGATTCCATCACACCGCTACTGCCTCCAGTTAGTGGAGGGTCAAGGATCAATAACAAAACTTTTCAAAAATAACTTTCTTGACCTTCCCGCACTGGACCTTTTATGGGCAAAAGCGAACAGTAAAAGGAATTGAAATATGACCAAACTAAATGTGCCCGGTATGACCTGCGGCCACTGTAAATCATCCGTAGAAAAAGCTGTCGCAGGGGTTGATGCTGACGCTGATGTTAATGTTGACCTTGAGAATCGAACTGTCAGTATTGACAGCAAGGTTTCTGACGCGGCGCTGATCGATGCTTTAAAAGAAGGTGGTTACGAAGCCACTGTCGCCTAAAAATTCCGGCGTTCTACCGACCACTGTCTTTTTAATATAGACCAGACCTAACTACTTGGTCGAAGTAAGCATTTTTGATGGGAGTCGGGAACATATCCAACCAATTTCTGGATCACATATCCAATAGTTTGAAACAGATTGAAGATGCCGGGCTTTATAAGCGCGAACGTCACATTCTGTCTGCACAATCGGGTCGGATAGATGTTGAACTTGGCGGTCGGCGGCACGATCGCGTGGTGAATCTGTGCGCCAACAACTACCTTGGCCTTGCCGATGATCCCCG
>CAZETX010000121.1:0-1831 GCA_964514925.1 uncultured Marinosulfonomonas sp. | reverse complement strand
CGTCAGAGGCAGAAACATAACCGTTGCCGGCGGTGCCATCGGTCAGCACCAGATCCACATCATCGGCCTTGAGCGCCTGCACCGTCGCCCCAAAGGTTTCCATCAGCACGATGCGGGGATTGGCCTCGTCGCCATCCAGCACGTCATAGACACCCACATAGAACGGCGTGGTGCCGGGCTGGGCCGCCATCAACAGGTCAGGATCGGCGGCAAAACTGGCCGCATCGGTGAAACGGCTTTCATCGCCACGTACCATCATCACCATTTCGCTGCGCATGTAAGGGGCTGAAAAATCAACCATTTCCATGCGGTCTTCGCGGATGGTGATGCCGGTCATGCCAAGGTCAAACTGACCTTCGGAAATGGCCGGGATCATCGCGTCCCAGCTGATGTTTTCATAGACCACGGTGATGTTGATGCGGCTGGCGATCTCGGCCATGGCGTCATATTCCCAGCCGATGGCGTCGCCACTGGCGGGGTCAACAAACTGCAGCGGCGGGTAGGCGTTTTCGGTGACGACGACCACCTCTTGTCCGCCCATATCGGGCAGATGGGCAGCAGCATTTGCAGTGAATGTGAAGGCAGCGGTTGTTAAGGCTGCAATGGTGGTGAGTAGTTTCATGGGTGTTCCCCCCTTAAGGACTCATTTTAATATCAGGGTGAGATTAAGTCTTATGTGTGGGCAGTGACAAGGGATTGTATCAAAAGCAATTGCCGCGGTGATGCCGGGTTGCGGTTTTGATGTTGATCAAGGACGCAAATGCCGGCCCGTGTCAGGGTTTGCATATGGAGGTGGGCGATGACCAAATTCCTGTTTTCCCTGATCGCTTTGCTGCTGATTTTAGTGGTGCTGCATGGGACGCTGGCAATCAGGTTCAAAAGCCTGGCGGCAGATCTGATGGATCAGGTTGCCGGTGGCCCGGCGCCGGTTTTGGCAACCCGGACACTGCCTGCGGCAATCATCGGTTTCACCGAGCGGGCCGGGGTGGATCAGAGCCAGTTGGCGCGCAGCGTGCGCCTGAGCCAAAACGCCGAGATGCGCCTTGAAAAGGACGGTGACTGGCAGCCACTGAGCGCCGAACAGATCATATCCACCGGCACGCCGGGGTTTGTCTGGCTGGCGGAACAAACCATCGGCCCCATGGTAAAGTTTCGGGTCATAGACGCCTATGTCGCGGGCGAGGGTCGCCTGAACGTCCGCGCGCTTGGCTCTGTTCCGGTGGCCAATTCAATGGGTCCGGCAACCGATCTGGCAGAGGCAATGCGCTATCTGGCCGAGCTGGTCTGGGCCCCGGATGCGATGCTGGGGAACCCGGCGCTGATCTGGCAGGAACAGCCCGATGGCAGTGTAACCGTCAGCCTGAAATTGCCCCATGACACGGCGCGGGTCAGGTTTGTTTTCAATGCCGAAGGCGATATCACCGAGGTTCGGGCCCGGGACCGGCCTGCTGGGGCAAACGGTGCTCAGATCGTGTTGCGCGACTGGCTGATCAGAGTTGAGGATTACCGCGATTTTGGTGACCGCCGGGTTCCGGTGCGCGGCGAGGTCGGGTATATTTACAGCGATGGTTATCAGGCCTATTGGCGCGGCGAAATCACCGGCTATTCGGTTGAACGGTGAAGCCCGGCCCGTTTGGCGGGCCCATGCAGGTTCGGGCTGAGCCGGTGCCATGGCCCGGGTTTTATATGCCGTTGATGGTGGCGGGCTGGGCTGCTAGCCAGAGGTTTTGCGGGTGCGCGCTATGAAAGTTCTGGTGACAGGAAGTGCGGGGCATCTGGGGGAAGCGCTGATGCGGGCCTTGCCCGGGTTGGGGTACAGCCCGGTTGGCAT
>CAZETX010000120.1:0-1975 GCA_964514925.1 uncultured Marinosulfonomonas sp. | reverse complement strand
GCGAAATTCCGTCACCAACCAACCCGCCGCCGGGCTGTAAATTCCAGACCCGGTGTCGCTTTGCGGTTGACCATTGCCGCAAGGTTGAGCCGAAGCTGGAAAAAACCAACAGTGAACACGCGGTTGCCTGCCACCGTTGGCAGGAACTGATGGAAAGCAGTGCGCTAGAAACAGCCTAAGTTCTTAAGCCCGGTATCGTTTGATCCCGCCCGGCGTGATTTTCATATCAGACAGCCTTGTGTCGCCATGTGACATGCGATGGCTAAGCAGCTTTTGTGTCAACCGCAGCAATGTGTCGCTATGGGCCCGGTCGCCCGCCAGATTTACCATCTCATGGGGGTCTGCCAGCAGATCAAACAGCAGCGGTGGCAGGCCGCCGTTGAAATGAACCAGTTTGAAACGGGTTTCTCGTAATATCGTCAGATTGGCCGCGCGAAAACTGGCACCAGTTGCCTTTTGCCATACAGTCGGCGCGTCCGGCTCGCCGAAATCCAGCTCTAAATACACGTGGTCGCGCCATGTTACTGGTGCCTTGCCCTGCAACATAGGGACCAGCGAAGCGCCATCCATCGTGACAGGAATAAGCTGACCCGAAAGGTCCAAAATCGTTGGGGTCACGTCTACCGATTCTGTAAATGCATCGATCTGCGTACCGTGCTGGTTCGGGTGATCAGGATCGCGAATAATAAGCGGCACCCGAAAAGACGTATCATAAGGGTTTTCCTTGCCCCACATGAAATGATCACCCAGACTTTCGCCATGGTCAGCCGTAAAAATGATGACCGTATCATCATATTGCCCGGTTTCTTTCAGATAGCCAACGACACGGCCAATATGGGCGTCAACTTCACTGGCAAGGCCCAGATAAATAGCGCGTAAAGTTTGAACTGTCGCGTCATCATCTGCGACCAGTTGCCGCTTAAATCCTCTGACGATACCGTCGATACGGGGTTTTTCCATAGCCGCGTGCATAAAGGGATGAACCGCAGTTTCCTGCATAATGTTATCCATACGCCGGGGCAGGGGCAGGTCGTCCGGATCATACATCCGGTTATAGGGTTCGGGCGCGACCAGTGGTGGATGCGGGCGAATGTAAGTCAGCAACGCCAGCCAGTCAGAATTGCTATGGTCTGGTATCTGACGCAGGAACGCATTGGTCAAAAATGCTGTGTCACTGTCTTGGGCACGATAAAATGCCGGGTCATCCAGTTGCGTGTCCCTGTTTGGGTCAGCAGAGACTGGCGCATAAAAATCCTCTGGATCGGGCAAAATATACCCCTTGCTCACCAAATCCGCCCGCCAGTCGTCCCCGCCAAAGTCCTGGCTCATCTCCTGACATTCAATAAACCCCGGCAAAACCTGTTCATAGTTCCGTAAAACCGGGTCGTCAGGATCACGACCGCGCGGGTCGCGGCTGGTGTCGGTATACCCGAACAACAGCGGATCATATCCGTTCTTGCGTATTTCAAGCGCCAGATTGGTGATGTCTTCCGCCAATGGGGCACCATTGCGCACAGAACGGTGGTTTTTTGCATATAACCCGGTCAAAAGGCTGGCACGCGCCGGGCCGCAGGGGCTGGTCACCGAAAAGTGGTTGGTGAATGTTACCGCATCATTTTGCAACGCCTGAATATTTGGCATCTTGACGTGTTGGGCCAATGCGCCGGTTACACAATCAGCACGCAATTGGTCACAAACAATGAACAGAACATTGCGTTTTTTTGACATGCTTATCCCCTGAACTGGCTTAGGAAATCCTAAAGGTTTTGCACACAGGACCATCGCTTATTGGGGGTTTCAATACCAAATCCGTCAGAAATTGTTCTGCCTGCGTCACTGTAAAGATTTAAGAAAAAATAGTGCTAACCATAATTTGCCACAGGCGTGCCAGCCAATGCAGACATGTTCAACAAACCGCGCGCGGTTATGGACGGTGTCACAATATGGGCGCGGTTTCCCATGCCCATCAGGATCG
>CAZETX010000119.1:0-2117 GCA_964514925.1 uncultured Marinosulfonomonas sp. | reverse complement strand
TGAACCCCGTGCTTCTTTCTCGATGGCATAGAGACAGGCAATCCGGTGGATGGCCTCCTCTGCGATGGCTGACCCTTGTGCCCTGTGCACATCCATTGCCTGACAGGTGAATGCGTAGCAATCACCAAGAAGGGACGAACTTGCGCCGGATATGGGCCATACAGGCGACCTCGCGGATGTCTCCGGCGCGGTATATGTGTTCAAAACCGGCATAGCCGTCCATTGCCCGGCAGGTGATTGCGCAGCAATCTGCCGAGAGGGGGCGTGCATCCAGCCCCGATAGGACTTCAAATGGCCCTTAGGATGCAGGCCCTTGCGATCCGGCGAGAACTGGTACCACGCAGCTGATGGGGCATCGCTCGACCATGGCCTTTCATCGCGAACGTATGTCCAAAACCGTGCTGTTTGGGTCTTGCCGGTTCCGGGAGCCAGCATCTTCACCGGTGTATCATCAGCAAACAAAGCCTGACCGGTCTGAACATGACGCCCAATGGCTGTTGCCAACGGCTCCAGCAGGGCTGTGGTTTTGCCAACCCAGTCGGCCAGCGTGGAGCGGTCCAGATCAAGCTCGTCGCGCGCAAATATCTGGCTTTGGCGATAGAGCGGCAAATGATCCGCATACTTGCTGACCAGAACATGGGCCAAAAGGCCGGGTCCCGGGCGACCGCGCTCAATAGGGCGGGATGGCAACTGTGCCTGGGTGAAGTGATCGCAGCACGAACAGGCAAAGCGTGGCCGGGCAATACGGTTCACGATGAAGCGCCCCGGCACATATTCCAGCTCTTCTGTTACGTCCTCACCCAGACGACGCAGCTTACCACCGCATTCAGCACAAGCATCGTTATCGGTAGTCAGTTCAATATGCTGACGCGGGATGTGATCCGGGATCGGGCGGCGTTTGGGTTTGCCCTTCAGGGTCTCCTCATCCGGCAGCCGCAGCTTAGCCGTCATCGCCGCGCTCGCGATCTCGCTCGTTTCCAGAGCCAGCTGCAATTGTTCAATTGTCTCCGACTTACTGCCATACCGGTGATGATTGTGACCAGCCAGTTGATGTCTGAGCTTGGTGACCAGCAAGGCTTGCGACTTGAACTCGGCCAGCAAAAGCTGCGTGAAGGCACGCAGCTCTTCGGGGTCTTCCGGCAAGGTTTTGGCCACATCGATCATGACCGATAGCTAGCAAATTATGGGGTTTGAGGGAATCCATAAAGTAACGATCTGATCAAATTATCCAGCCTTCAACGGTCGCCAGGTGCGAACTGGAATACGCCAGTCGATACCTTCCAGAAGCATCGCCAACTGTGCTGGCGTCAACGCTACCTTGCCATCTTTGGCCGATGGCCAGACGAACCGACCCTTCTCCAGTCGCTTTGAGAACAGGCATGCCCCCTGACCGTCCCACCAGATGATCTTGAGCAGATCGCCACGACGGCCCCGAAACACAAACAGATGACCGCTGAACGGGTCCTGCTGCAGTGTTTGCTCAGCCTGTGCCGCCAGCGTTGCAAATCCCCGTCGCATATCCGTTGGGGGCGAAACCATACCGTTTCATCAGCTTGACCAAAAGCCGTTTTGCTGCCCGTTTATCCCGCCTGGGCTGCAGGATCTCGTCCAGCACGACGCCATGCTGATCGACCGCGCGCCAGAGCCGAAACGCCCGGCCCGCGATATTCACCACAACTTCATCCAGATGCCAGACATCGCCGGGGCGGCCCTGCCGTCGCCGCAGGTTCCTTCCAATCTGCGGTCCAAACTTGGCTGTCCAACGCCGAATAGTCTCGTAGGACACGTCGATGCCGCGCTCCAGCAGCATTTCCTCAACCTCACGCAGGCTCAGATTGAACCGGACGTACAACCAGACCGCATGAGCCATGATCTGCGGCGGGAAGCGATGGCGCTTATAGTTGATAGACGGTGTTTGCATCGCGGTCAGCTAGCCCAAAATCCCAGGGCCCACAATCGGCGCAGGTGAATGTGACAACACCTACGCGACCTCCGATAGTTGCTCCCAGATTGATTGCGCAACAATGCCAACGTCTTTGTCGCGCTTGCGCATTTGAAACAGGTGCGATTGGCGTATTTGATAGCCTTCAACATTTAGAGCTACCAACTTGCCTTGG
>CAZETX010000118.1:0-2183 GCA_964514925.1 uncultured Marinosulfonomonas sp. | reverse complement strand
CCAAAGTGAAAAATCGATGCCGCCAGCACGGCCGAGGCACCGCCGTCGCGCACCCCTTCCACCAGATGATCCAGCGTGCCAACCCCGCCCGAGGCGATCACCGGCACCGGGACCGCATCCGATATGGCGCGGGTCAGCGGGATGTTGAACCCGGCGCGGGTGCCGTCGCGATCCATGCTGGTCAGCAGGATTTCCCCGGCGCCTTTGGCCACAACCGTGCGGGCAAATTCAACCGCATCAATACCGGTTTCGCGCCGTCCGCCATGGGTGAATATTTCCCATTTGCCGGGGGACACTGTTTTGGCGTCGATCGCCACCACGATGCACTGGCTGCCAAAGCGATTGGCGGCGTCCGCCACCACCTGCGGGTTGGCCACGGCGGCAGAATTGAAGCTGACCTTGTCGGCCCCTGCCAGCAGCAAGGCGCGCACGTCGTCCGGGGTGCGCACGCCGCCACCAATGGTCAGCGGCATGAAGCACTGTTCGGCGGTGCGGGTGACCAGATCAAACATGGTGCCGCGGTTTTCCTCAGTCGCCATGATGTCCAGAAAACACAGCTCATCCGCACCGGCCGCATCATAGGCCCGCGCACTTTCCACCGGGTCGCCGGCATCCACCAGATCAACAAAATTCACCCCCTTGACCACACGGCCATTGGCGACGTCCAGACAGGGGATGATGCGGGTTTTCAGCATGTCGCGCCTTTGAATTTCAGCTTCTGATACAGGGGGATATCAACTTAGGCCAGAGCGCGCCGTGACGCACGGGCAACCCGGGCAACCGAGTTTTTCATGATCAATACGTGAAACGGCATGATCAATCGCAGATAAAACCGCCCAAAGCGGCTGTTTCTCTGCACCCAGGTTGTGGCAAATACTTGGCCACCCTCGCTTAGCACCGAAATCCTGAAATTCAGATGCCTGTCGTCAAAGCCCAGGATCAGCTCATTATTTGTTTCTGTCTCAATCGGGAACATGCCCAGCCGGTTGCCGGATTTTTCCGGCCCCCTTAGCCCAAAGGGCAGAACAAGTATCTGGCGAATGATAAACAACGGATAAAACCAGATCGGAAACCGCACCAGTTCTTCACCGGCCTGACGGGCGGTCATGTTTGATTTGCACCCATAACAATCCATGAAATCGCCGGGTTGCACCCGCGGCTGTAACAGACTGGACCGGGGCAGGGTTTGCGTGGTGACGCCTTTGAAAAACATTCCAAAGCTCCTTAGAATATCAGCGGTTTGCGGCCCGGCGTTTCTGGATAGCGCCGGTAACAAACATCACCAGTATCACCAGCAAAGCCAGCAATCCCACAGGGATTGTGATCAGCCCAAGCCAGCCGCTGATAAATGCGGCCCCCAATATGTGGCCCCAGTCGGTACCGTTCACAATGCAGGGGTTATAATTGGCCTCGTTTAATGTGCAGCCATGTTTATCGGCAAACCAGGATGACCAGATAATTCCCAGCACCGGCATCGAACAAACGAAAACCACGATCCAGAGAAGTATGTAGCTAATGCGCTTCAACGCCTATCCCTTCAATATTTCCAGCGCCTCACCCAGATCAATCGCCCCGTCATACAGCGCGCGCCCGGAAATCGCCCCGTCCAGCGGCGCGCCGCTGTTTTTCAGCGCCAACAGATCATCCAGCGAAGATACCCCGCCCGAAGCAATCACCGGGATTGTTACGGCATTGGCCAGCGCCGCCGTGGCCGCCACATTTGGCCCCTGCATGGCGCCGTCACGGTTGATGTCGGTGTAGATAATGGCCGCGACACCGGCATCTTCAAACGAGCGGGCCAGATCAGTAACGTCAATATCGGTTTCTTTGGCCCAGCCACGGGTGGCAACCTTGCCGTTTCGTGCATCCAGCCCAACCGCGACCTGCCCGGGAAAGGCGCGCGCCGCCCCGCGCACCAGATCAGGGTCTTCCACCGCAACCGTACCTAAAATGACCCGCGCCAGCCCTTTGGACAACCAGCGCTCAATCGTTGCCATATCGCGGATACCACCACCCAGTTGCGCCGGTACCGTCGTCTGCGCCAATATCGCCTCAACCGCCGCCCCATTCACTGGCTCGCCGGCAAAAGCCCCGTTCAGGTCCACCAGATGCAACCATTCACACCCGGCATCCTGAAACACGCGCGCCTGTGCGGCCGGGTCGTCATTAAACACCGTCGCCTG
>CAZETX010000117.1:0-2255 GCA_964514925.1 uncultured Marinosulfonomonas sp. | reverse complement strand
GCAGACGTTTTCTTACCCTGTCCGTTGCCGCCCTTGGCACAACACTGCTGCCGCGTCTGGCACTTGCCGCCAGTGCACCTGTGTTTAATACCGAAGGCACCGCAATTCACGGCTATGACCCGGTGGCCTATTTTACCGTGGGTAAGCCAACCGAAGGCACTGACGCGCATATGCTAAAATGGATGGGATCCATGTGGCGGTTTGCAACGGCTGAGAATCTGGCCGCATTTGAAGCCGACCCGCGCGCCTTCGCCCCGCAATACGGTGGCTACTGCGCCTATGCTATGTCACAGGGATATATTGCCACGACTGTGCCAGAGGCCTGGACGATCAACGAAGACAAACTGTATCTGAACTTTTCCAAAGGTGTACGCCGGCGCTGGAAAAAAGATATCCCCGGTTATGTTGCCTCTGCAAACATGCACTGGCCCGGAATATTGGACGCTTAGTCGCACAGGCTGATCACAGTTTGCTTACCAGCTCTACCAGAGCAGTCTTAGCGCCCTACATATCATAGTGGGTCGGGTCTGGAACACCCCACCCGAATTCACTGTCCCTCGTTCCGTAACTGGCGCCCGGTCCAAACAGATCGGGCGCTTTTTTCTTTTGCTTACCGTAGCTAAGGTACGCCCATGTCCTATTCCGACGCATTCTTGAAACAAATACTGCAACGCACGAAAGTCATCGCCTGTGTCGGCGTGTCGATGAACCCGGTGCGCCCCAGCTATTTTGTTGCGCGTTACCTTGGCCTGAAAGGCTTCCGGGTGATCCCGGTTAATCCGGGTCATGCCGGTAAGATGCTGTTTGGCGAAGAAATACGCGCCTCACTGGCAGCTATCCCAACCGATGCAAAAGTCGACATGGTAGATATTTTTCGCCGACCAGAAGCGGTTCCTGCAATCGTTGAACAAGCAATAGAAATATTGCCCGATCTGAAAACAATCTGGATGCAGATCGGGGTGGAACACGCTGAGGCGACAGCAACGGCAGAAGCGGCCGGGTTATCGGTAATTCAAAATCGCTGCCCCAAGATCGAATATCAGCGCCTGTTTGGCGAATTACGGATGGGCGGGTTTAATACGGGGATCATTAGTTCGAAACTCTAGGCTCGGTTGAGATTACCACGTCGCACTGGCGATTTTTGGGCGGAAACCAGTACGGCGTGGTAATCTCAACCGACCCTAGGTTAAATGTGCAGCCTTGGGCTGCATTACATTTGAATTGCGCCCCCTTCGGGGTCGCGGTGCCTCCGGCGGGGGTATTTTTGGAACGGAGATGTTATGGGTGCGGAAATTGAAAAGCTGAGCGGCAAAATTGTTTACGAAAACAGGTGGATGAAGGTACGCGAGGATGCGATCCGGTTTGCCGACGGGCATGAAGGGATTTACGGCTATGTCGACAAGCCCGACTTTTCGCTGATTGTGCCTGTTCACGACGATGGCTCAATCCAACTGGTTGAACAATACCGGTACCCCGTGGGGGAACGTCTGTGGGAAGTGCCGCTGGGGGTTTGGGAAAACAGACCGGATGCTGATCCATTGGATGCCGCCCACGCTGAACTGACGGAAGAAACCGGATTGCGGGCTGGTCAAATGCAGGCATTGGGCGAATTATTTGTCGCCGCTGGGCTGATCAGGCAACGCTGCCACATGTTTGTGGCAACGGATTTGACGCAAGGGACGATTGATCAGGAGGTTGAGGAGCAGGGGATGCGATCCCAGGCCTTTCCCCTCCAGATTGTCCTTGATATGATTGCCGGCGGTGTCATCCGGGATGCGGCCACGATTGCGGCACTTGGCTATCTTCATATGTTGGGGTGGATTAAACCCTAACGCGCGGCCTTTTCGTCAAGGCCGGAAATCCCATCGCGCCGTTCCAACTCGTGCAGGACGGTTTCAAGCGAAACATCCCGCGCCGCCAGCATCACCAGCAAATGATACAACACATCCGCCGCTTCGCGTGTCAGTGCGTCGCGATCCCCCTTAACGGCTTCGATGATGGCCTCAACAGCTTCTTCCCCGAATTTTTCGGCGCATTTCTCCGGTCCCGCGGCCAGCAGGCGTGCGGTCCAGGAACTATTGGGATCGCCGGATTTACGTGTTTCAATGGTGGCGGCAAGTTTTTCAAGTGTGTTCATGTCAACCTCATTGGGATACCGGCGGCCGCCATGTGTTGTTTGGCCTGGGCAATGGTGAAATCACCAAAGTGAAAAATCGATGCCGCCAGCACGGCCGAGGCACCGCCGTCGCGCACCC
>CAZETX010000116.1:0-2304 GCA_964514925.1 uncultured Marinosulfonomonas sp. | reverse complement strand
TTTGGTGGAGCCTAGGGGGATCGAACCCCTGACCTCTTGCATGCCATGCAAGCGCTCTCCCAGCTGAGCTAAGGCCCCGATAAGCGCGTTCTTACGTCCGCGCTTGGTGTGTGTATTTAACTGACCCGGGCAGATCAAGCAGAAAAGCCCGGGTGCCTGGCTTAGTCGTCGTCGCTTGCCGGTACGTCTTTTACTTCGTCCAGTGGTACGTCGTCGTTTTCGTCGTCGTCATCCAGAAGATCACTGTCAACGGCGGCATCGCTGTCGTCTTCATCATCCAGCAGAATATCTTCTTCTTCTTCTGTCTGATCTTCTTCGACTTTGGGCGCGACTTTTTCGGGTGCCGCCACGCGGGTACGGGTATTGGCATCCAGCGTTACCGTTTCGCCGGTATAGGGGCTGATGATCGGCTTTTTGTTCATGTCGTAAAAACGTTTACCGCTGGTTGGGCATATGCGCTTAACGCCCCATTCTTCTTTGGGCATAAAAACCCCCTTTATTCGACTGTGATTTTGTAAGATTTCAAGCCCTCTGACACACCGTTTGCCCTGTGTCAAAGCCTTTCACCGGTTTTCGGCTTCAGTTGATCCGGCCTGTGCATTTTTTAGCTACTGGTTTAGACGGGTAAGACAGGCAAGCCGTGGGAAAACAATGACTGAACTGCGCCTATCGGGAAACCCCGAGATCACCATCCAACTGCGCCGAAACGCCCGCGCGCGGCGTCTGTCTTTGCGGGTGTCACAGCTGGACGGACGGGTGACGCTGACGCTGCCCCGTGCAGCCAGTCAGTCCGAGGCCAGTGGGTTTGCCCGCGAAAAAGAAAGCTGGATACGTAAGCAGCTTGGCAGGCGATCTGCGGAAACCATCCTGACAATCGGTGCCAAGGTTTTGTTTCAAGGCGTTGAATTGCCGATTGTTGCAGGTGAAAAAAGGACTGTTCAGTTGCTGGAAGATCAGCTGATGGTTCCGGGTGACCCGAAAAAAGTAGCGATCCGGCTGGCGGCGTTTATGAAACTACGCGCCCGTGAACAGCTTAGCCGGGCCTGTGATGATTATGCCGGCCGATTGGGCAAGCAGGTGCGCCGGATCACCCTGCGTGACACACGGTCACGCTGGGGGTCTTGCACCTGTGAGGGCAACCTGATGTTTTCATGGCGGCTGATCATGGCCCCGCCGGATGTGCTGGACTATGTGGCAGCACATGAAGTGGCCCATCTGATTGAAATGAACCATTCAGCAGATTTCTGGGCGCAGGTGGCGCGGGTTTACCCCGATTATCAACGCCCACGCCAATGGTTGCGCCAAAATGGCGCGCAATTGCATTCCTATCGGTTTAGTCAATTGACGCCGTAAGTTGTGTGTGATCACATTACCCCATGTTGATCCAACAACGCAGTTCCGACGCCGCCGTTCTGGCCCATGACCGGGTTTTCCGAACCCTTCGCCAGCGCATCATGCATGGTGAATTACAGCCGGGTCAGGCGCTGACATTGCGCGGTATCGGGCGCGAATTTGATGTGTCAATGACGCCGGCGCGCGAAGCATTGCGCCGGCTTGTGGCCGAGGGCGCGCTGAGCATGACCGCCTCGGGCCGTGTCGCAACACCTGAATTGAGCAATGAGCGGATTGAGGAACTGGCATCCATCCGCGCATTGCTTGAGCCTGAACTGGCCAGCCGGGCACTGCCGCGGGCCCATCTGGCGCTGATTGACCGGTTGCAGGCGATCAACGGTGCGCTGGCTGAGGTGATCGTCAAGGGCGACGCCATTGGCTATATCCGCACCAATCTTGAATTTCACCGCACGCTTTATCTGCGCGCGCAGGCCCCGGCGATGCTGGCCATGGCCGAAACCGTTTGGCTGCAGCTGGGTCCAACCATGCGCAGCCTGTATGGCCGCCTGAAACGCACCGAGGTGCCCCAGCATCACCGCGCAATTGTCGCCGCCCTACGGGCCGGGGATGAACCGGGTTTGCGGCTGGCGGTGCGCACCGATGTGACCCAGGGTTTACGCATGCTTGTGGGCTAGGGTCCGGCCCCAAGAGCCTATGAAGTCAGGGATCGGACCCTGCGGGTCCGACAGGTCAGGGGGCTGTCTGCCCCCTCTGGGCCGCTGGCCCATTCACCCCCGAGAGTATTTTTGCAAAGAAAAAATTGGGTGCGGTTTCAGGCGTGGATGGCACCATCGCCGCAGGCAAGGGCGGCTTCGCGCACGGCTTCGGACCAGGTGGGGTGGGCGTGGCAGGTAAGCGCGAGATCTTCGGCTGAGGCGCCAAATTCCATGGCAACGCAGACCTCATGGATCA
>CAZETX010000115.1:0-2311 GCA_964514925.1 uncultured Marinosulfonomonas sp. | reverse complement strand
CAAACGCCACCAAATCCCACAGGTTCCCATAGAGGTCCTTAAATACCGCCACCGTCCCGTAACTCTCCACTTTCGGTTCTCGCACAAACTCTACCCCAAGCCCCTGATATATCTCATAATCCCGCCAAAAATCATCGGTCTGCAAAAACAAAAACACCCGCCCGCCGGATTGATCACCAATGAACGCCTCTTGCACGGGTTCCGATGCCCGGGCCAGCAAAATCGCCGTCTGGCCATCGCCCTTTGGCCGCACCACAACCCAACGCTTGTCCTGTTCCGGCTGATAGGTGTCCTCGACCAGCTCAAACCCCAGTTTGCCGACATAAAACCCGATGGCCTCATCGTAATCACGAACAACAACGGCGATCAGGGCAAGGGATTGTGACATGGCGTGGCCTTTCTGGTTCCGGGGCCCATTAGCTACGCTATTGGCCGGATTTCCGCAAAGACCCGGTTGCTGCCTGGCGGCACCGGCCCACCTGCCACCTGTGCCTAGCGCCGCTGCGGGCGGGCCGGGCGCCCCGATAATTTGTGCAGCCGTTTTTCCACCTGCTCGCGTTCCCAGTCATCCCCCAATACCCGGTCGTTGCCAAAGGTATGCATGGCCTGAAATATCAGCGGAATGGCCATCCCCATGGCGGGCCAGACCGCCCACATATAGTCGCTGGTCATAAAGTTAAGCAGGAACAAAAACCCAACAGTGATCCCGTATGCCCCAAGGCTCCGGTAAAAATTCCGCTCGCGGCGCACCTGTTTCAGCACCCGGTTTTCATCACCGGACAGGTTTGGATCATCCGGGCGATCTTCATGGTCCCAGCCGTCTTTGTCGTCATACCAACTGTCATATTTGCGCAGGTGGCGCGCGTATTTCAACGCGGCGCGGTCCTCGTCTGTCAGTCCGGGGGCATTCTCCAGCGGCACCTTGCGCGTTGGCTCCTGGCTTTCAATTGGTGTGTCATGGTCGGTCATATCAGCGTCCTTCCTCAGATCAGGAATGGTTGTTTCAAACACCGCCGCAAAACATTTCAGGGATTCCAGACTGGCCCGCCCGCCGCTTTCAATGCGTTGAACGGTGCGCACCGATACCCCCGAGGTTTCCGCCAGTTGCTCCTGTGACCAGCCGCGGTCTTCCCGAAGGGTACGTATTATCATCTGAACCTCACAAACATTGCGATACGGTAAGACAAACCTTGACCGCTACGGTCATTTTGCCCACGACATGCACCTGACACAAGCCCGCCAATACCCCGCCAATTCGCCAATAAAGGACGCTGAACATGACAAACCCCCTGCTTTCCCAATGGATCGGCGAATTTGAACTGCCACCTTTTGGTGACATCACCGACGATCAATTCGCCCCGGCATTTGCATCCGCCATGCAAAGCGCGCGCGAAAACATCGCCGCCATTGCGCAGGCGGATGACGCACCAACATTTGCCAACACCATCGACGCACTGGAACTGGCAGACGCTGATCTTGACCGCGTACTCAGTGTTTTCTTCAACATCGCCGGCTCGGACAGCAACGATATGCGCCAGCAGCTGCAACGAGAATTTTCACCTAAACTGGCCGCCTATTCATCCGAAATCACCCTGAATGCCGCCCTGTTTGCCCGTATCCAAACCCTTTGGGAACAGCGCGATACCCTTGGCCTGAGCGATGAACAATCGCGGGTGCTTTACCTGACCCGGCGCGGCTTTGTGCGCGCCGGTGCCCAACTGCTGGGCACGGATCGTGACCGGCTGAAAACCATCATGGAACGGCTCTCGGTCCTGTCCACCCGCTTTGTGCAGAACCTGTTGGCGGATGAAGCCGACTGGTCCATGGATCTGGCCGAAACTGATCTGCAGGACCTGCCGGATTTCCTGATCAACGCCGCCCGCGCCGCCGGGGTGGAAAAAGCCACCAAGGGTCCGGTCATCACCCTGTCGCGCTCGCTGATCGTGCCATTCCTGCAATTTTCCCCTAACCGCGACCTGCGTGAACGCGCCTTTAAGGCATGGGAAGCCCGCGGTGCAAACGGCGGCAAAACCGACAATCGCGCCATCGCTGCCGAGGTGCTGGCACTGCGCCATGAACGGGCGCAATTGCTGGGATACGACGATTTTGCCTCCTTCAAGCTGGAAACCGAAATGGCCAAAACACCCAAGGCCGTGCAAAAATTACTTGCCGATGTCTGGCAACCGGCGGTGTTGGCGGCAAATGCCGACGCCAAAACGCTGGCCGCGATGATGGCCAAAGACGGCATCAACGCCGATCTGCAGGTCTGGGACTGGCGCTACTACGCCGACAAGCGGCGGCGCGCCGAACA
>CAZETX010000114.1:0-2555 GCA_964514925.1 uncultured Marinosulfonomonas sp. | reverse complement strand
ATGTGGCGGATTTGTTGACCCCGCGTGGCCCCATCAACTTCGCTGGCGTAAAACAACGATGTTGGAATGGCCTTGATTGCTGAGGAAAAGATCAACATCCCCATGGACGCGCCGACCATACCATTGATCAGGATAATGAAAGTCCAGGCATTGGCCGGGCTGTCGAGCAGCCAGTTTTTCGGCTCCACACCAAACGGGCCGAGTATGGCCGAAATAAACCCGGTATCCCAGGCCAGCCATTTCCACATCAAAACGTAGAGGACCGGCGGCGTAATACGAGGTAACAGCCATATAGATCGAAAGAAACCCGAAGGACCGCTATCCATATAATGGGTTGAGATCGCCAGCACCAAGGCAAAGCCGACATTGAACAGGATCAGAGTGGTGAACACATAAAACAACGTGTTCAATAGTGTTTTCTTGGTGTCAGGCAGCGAAATCATGCGTTTGAAATTGTCGGTGGTGAACACCCAGCCGGTATAGGTCACGTCGATGACCGCGTCCTGTTGATCGGGTGTCAGGGAAATCCCGAACCCATCAATCGCCGCCAAAAGTTCTTGTTTGGTGTCAAAACGTATATTGATAACCGAGCGCTCAAAGTGTTTGGCCAGCGCCTTGGTGGCGCGGGTGTTGGCGGGGCGGGCATCCAGGGCTTTGATGGCGCGTTCAATGTCGCGGCGGCTGTCAAAATTTTCGCCCTGAAATTTGCCAGCCAACTCGCGCAGGGTGCCAGCGGAAACGCCGCTCTGCGCAGCGGCCTCAAGCCCTGCTTCATCAACAGTATATACGATTTTGTTGATTTGATCGGCGATCTCACCCAGATCGTGCCGGTCCTCCAGTGCCTGCATGGATGAACCATTGGCCAGATACGAGCCGCCGGTGATACCGGTCGCAGTGCTCATATTGGTAAAGCCGAACACGCCGGTCAAAATGACCGGGATCAAAAAGAACAGTAAGACGAAAATGCCGGCAGGGGCCAGCAGGTACAGACCAAGGTGTTTTGAATTGCCGATTTGTTGTAGCTTTGTCAGCTTTGGACCTGTGTCGCGCCCCATTTGGGCACCTGTGGTCGTGTCGCTGGCCGGTTCTGTGACTGCATTTACCATGATCGCCCCCGAAAACTGTCATCTGCGGCGCGCAATATCACGCGCCGCAGATCGTTAGCTTATCAACGCATGGTGATCTTGTCGCCAAGGGTTGTTGTCAACTCAGTTTCCACGTCAGCAATGGCCTCGGCCACTGTTTTGGACCCTGTCCATGACGCTTCCAGACCACCGAACATGATCTCCCAGTATTGACCAAAGTTCACATTATTCGGCATCGCGCTGGCGTTTGGCAACAGACGTGTTGTTGCTTCACGTGCCCAGCGATCACCGGAATACAGATCGACGCTTTCCTGAGATTTCGAGATACCCAGGTGTGCCGACTTGATGGCGTGCAGCGAATTGATCCGTGGACCGGAGGCAATCTTGATCAACTCAGCCGCAATTGCGGTTTCGTCATCATTCTCCTGCTTTGGCAGCAAGTATACCAGCGGGTGGGTAATAGTGTTGGCTGCGCCGTTTGCGCCGCCACCAGGGATCAGGCCGAACTGGATGGTGCCCCAGAAGTCATCATTGCCTTCTTTCTTATAGCGACCAAAGTGCCATGTACCACCATGCCACATCGCAGCCTTGCCGTTGGCAACTTCGCCGTACCACTGGCCCCAATCCATCCCAAGATGGTTTTTCTTGGTGACACCTAAGGCAACAGCGTCAACGAAGAACTGGTAAAAGCCGGTCATGGCTTCCTTGTCGAATACCAGCTTGCCGTCTTCTTCCATGACCCCGCCAAAGCTCAGATAAAACTGCCAGTAATCCGGGCCGTTGCTGGCGCGTGGGTAAAACCCATAACCCGGTTCAACCAGTCCCGCGTCCTGAATTTTCTTGGCGTCTGTCAGCACGTTGTCCAACGTGTAAGCCCCGGATTTGATGTCAGCCGGTAGCGCGTCGATCTGTGCATCCGAATAGCCAATTGCGGTCATATATTCGCGCCAGAAAAAGAACGGGCGCGATTCCGCATCCTGTGGCAAACCGTAAAGCGTGCCGTCAAATGAAGAGAATTCAAGCAGGTTGGGGTAGATGTCGTTTATCGGCCAGCTGTCCAAATCGACATAGTCTTCGATTGGAACGATCAGACCCGATTGTGCCCAAGATGCAATATCCTCATGACCCGACACCACGATATGCGGAGCAGTACCTGCCTCTGCACCAAGTGTTACTGCCTGTTTAAAGGCTGACCAATCGTCAAAAAACTGTCCGTCAATGGTAATATTCAGGTCGTCGCCCAAGACCGCGGCCTCGCGTTCCATGATGTCAGCCGCGATTTCGATAGCACCGAGTCGGTAGGAATTTTCGTCACCGGCACCACCGCCGACCCATACTTGAATAGTGACATCTTGCGCCAGAACGGCCGTAGATCCCAAAGTAATCAAGGCTGTAGTCGCCAGCGCGGCCAAATTTGTTGGATTGCGCATTTTCATTTCAGTCTCCCAGTTGTGTGGTTTTCAGGCGCGA
>CAZETX010000113.1:0-2626 GCA_964514925.1 uncultured Marinosulfonomonas sp. | reverse complement strand
GATTACCCGATGACGCTACTGGTCATGGGCGGCTCGCAGGGCGCGCGCATCCTGTCTGACATCGTGCCCGGCGCCATCGCGCAACTGCCCGAAAATATCCTGCTCAACCTGCGGGTTTCCCATCAGGCACGGCAGGAAGACCACGACCGCGTCAGCCAGTTTTACGCCAAAAACGGCGTCAACGCCGATGTGCAACCGTTTTTTCAGGACCTGCCCCGGCGTATGTCCGAGGCGCAACTGGTGATCAGTCGGGCCGGGGCGTCTTCTGTGGCCGATATCAGCGTCATTGGCCGCCCCTCAATTCTGGTGCCACTGGCCGCCGCCATCCGCGATGAACAAACCGCCAATGCCCGGGGTTTGGTCGGGGCCGACGCTGCCATCCTGATCCCCGAAAGCCTGCTGGAAACCGACAGTCTGGCCGAACATATCCGCGCCGTCATGGAAAACCCCGATGCGGCCGTGAAAATGGCCCATGCCGCGCTGGCAAAGGGAAGACCCGACGCCACCGAACGTCTGGTGGAACTGGTGCAATCCGTCTCCGGCAAAGCGGCACAACCATGAACGCCGCCGCCACCAAACTGCCCACCGAAATGGGCCCGGTACATTTTGTCGGCATCGGCGGCATCGGCATGTCCGGCATCGCAGAAGTGCTGATCAACCACGGCTACACCGTGCAGGGCTCAGACCTGAGCAGCACCAAAATCACCAAACGGCTGGCCCGGCTTGGCGCCACGATCTTTCAGGGCCAGCGCGCCGAAAATCTTGAAAACGCCGCCGTTGTGGTAATCTCCTCGGCCATCAAACCCGGCAACGCCGAACTGGACGCTGCCCGCGCGCAAGGGCTGCCGGTGGTGCGCCGGGCCGAAATGCTGGCCGAACTGATGCGCCTGAAATCCAATGTCGCCGTTGGCGGTACCCACGGCAAAACCACCACCACCACCATGGTCGCCACCCTGCTGGACGCCGGCGGGCTGGACCCCACCGTGATCAATGGCGGCATCATCCATGCCTACGATTCAAACGCCCGCATGGGGCAGGGCGAATGGATGGTGGTTGAGGCCGACGAAAGCGACGGCACCTTCAACCGGCTGCCCGCCACCATCGCCATTGTCACCAACATTGACCCGGAACATATGGAACACTGGGGCACCCTTGATAACCTAAGGCAGGGCTTCCTTGATTTCGTCTCCAACATCCCGTTTTACGGCCTTGCCGTGTGCTGCACCGATCACCCCGAGGTGCAGGCACTGGTCGGGCGCATCACCGACCGGCGCGTGGTCACCTATGGCTTCAACGCCCAGGCCGATATCCGCGCCGAAAACCTGACCTACAAAAACGGCATCGCACATTTTGACATCGCCCTGCAAAACCAAGACATGGCGATCAAAGGCTGCACCCTGCCCATGCCCGGTGACCACAATGTTTCCAACGCATTGGCCGCCGTTGCCGTGGCCCGCCACCTTGGCATGAAAACCGTCGAAATCCGCGATGCACTGGCCGCCTTTGCCGGGGTCAACCGCCGCTTCACCAGGGTCGGCACGGTGAATGGTGTCACCATCATCGATGATTATGGCCACCACCCGGTGGAAATCGCCGCCGTCCTGAAAGCGGCCCGCCAATCCAGTACCGGGCGCGTCATCGCCGTGCACCAGCCCCACCGCTACTCACGGCTGTCCTCATTATTCGAAGACTTTTGCAGCTGTTTCAATGACGCCGATATCGTCGGCATCACCGATGTTTTCGCCGCCGGGGAAGACCCGATACCGGGCGCCTCCCGCGATGATCTGGTCGCCGGGCTGAAAACCCACGGCCACCGCCACGCCGTCGCCATTGCCGACGAAAACGCCCTTGCAGAACTGGTCCGGGATAATGCCCGGCCCGGTGACATCGTGGTCTGCCTTGGCGCCGGTACAATTACCACATGGGCCAATGACTTACCCGGCCATCTTAAAGGCACAAAGCCATGACACAATGCCAGGACACAACGCGCCCAACCCGCACCCCAACGCACCGGTACTTTTAGATGAGCCTGCCCCTGATCTTCGCCGCCCTCTGGGCCATCGCCGCCACCATCACCGCGCTTTTACCCATGCGCCTGCAATTCATACCGGGTGTGACACTACTGCTCCTTGCCCCGGTGCTGATTGGCTTTATAGCGGTGCAGCACGGCTACTGGATAGCCGGGCTTGGCCTGCTTGCTTTCCTGTCCATGTTCCGTAACCCACTGATTTACCTGATCAAAAAATCCCTGGGCAAGCCCGTAACCCTGCCCAAAGAACTGCAAGGAAATAAACCATGAGCACCTCCCTGATCGTCGCCCTCATCTGGCTGGTGCTGGCCAATGTCATCGGCATGTTTCCGTCCCGCAAAAAACACTGGCCCGCCGCCTATTTCCTGATCGCCATCGGCATCCCGCTGCTGGGCTGGGTCACCTATGAAACCGGCGCCATCGTCGGTCTGATCGCCCTGATCGCCGGTTCCTCGATCCTGCGCTGGCCGCTGATCTACCTGATCCGCCGCCTGCGCCGCCAAAACCAGCAACCCGAATAGCACCTTGCCCACAACCCATGCGGCTGGCAGGGTAAGCCATGGTTGAAATATCAGACATTAACGACCGCGACAGCCT
>CAZETX010000112.1:0-2663 GCA_964514925.1 uncultured Marinosulfonomonas sp. | reverse complement strand
AGATATTTGAAACCTGGTACAAAATGCTGGCCATGTTGCAAAACGGTTTGGATGTCAGCGCCGTGATCACGCACCGTTTCGGCGTGGATGACTTTGAAGCAGGTTTTGCCGCGATGCGTTCGGGTTCAAGCGGTAAAGTCGTGCTGGATTGGCGATAGGACAAAGTCGTGTTCATTGTGCAATTTATGGAAATTCATTGGTTGAACTACAACCTAGCCTAGAGAATCCCGGGATCAGCATTGAAACGGTTTCCAAGGTCTTTGGCGCCGGGAAAAAGTGATTGTTCAGTGTTCTAACGTTAATGCTGCCCCATTGCTCCGGATGACACCTGGTGTAATTTGCATTCAGATGAGCAAGCTATCGATCAGCAACATACGCTACTGTTTTCCATGTGGGATCATGGTCCATACGTTCTGGCTGTATCGCCGTTTCGGATTGACAATATGATCCCAGCGGATGGCAGCATCTGAGGCGTGGAATGCGGTGGTCAGCGAGTTTCAATATCAGTATTCAGGAATTTTTCTGAGTAAATCAGACAATGTTACAACCTCTTGAAATTGCATCCGGCGGTTTGCGGCGCTAGAGGTAGGGCAGCAAAAACTGGAGGTCTGAGATGGCGTTGAACGTTTATCTTTCGGGTGAAATTCATACCGATTGGCGAGAACAGATTATTGACGGAGCCGAGGGGTTGGCGGTGACGTTTAGCACCCCGGTGACGGATCACAGTGCTTCGGATGATTGTGGTGTGGCGATAACGGGGCCCGAGGCGGACAAGTTTTGGCATGATCACAAGGGGGCAAAGATCAATGCGATCCGCACCCGGAGGGCCATCGAATTGTCCGATATAGTTGTGGTGCGGTTTGGTGATCAGTACAGGCAATGGAATGCCGCGTTTGATGCGGGGTTTGCGGCGGCGCTGGGTAAATCACTGATCGTGATGCACGGGGCGGACCATCAGCATGCGCTAAAGGAGGTGGATGCAGCGGCGCTGGCGGTTATCGAAACGCCGCAGCAAGTGGTGCAGATATTGCGCTATGTTTTGAACGGTACGCTGCCTGTTTAACCGTCGACCGGGGGGATGTCTTTGGCCTTTTGCACCGCCGGGCGGGCATAGAAGCGATCGACATAGGCCACAGAATTTTTATAGCTTTTCCAGTTCAGTTCTTCGGTGGCGCCGTAGAAATTCAGCGCATCCAGCCAGGGCGCGATGGCGATGTCGGCGATGGAATAGTTGCCGGTGATCCAGTCTTTGCCGTCCAGTTGATTTTCAACCACGTTCAGCAGGCGTTTGGTTTCCTGAATGTACCGTTCCACCGGGCGTTCATCTTGGATTTCCGCACCGGCAAATTTGTAGAAATATCCAAGCTGGCCAAACATCGGGCCAATACCGCCCATCTGAAACATTAGCCATTGCAGGGTTTCATAGCGACCTTTGGCGTCTTTTGGCAGTAGCTGGCCGGATTTTTCGGCCAGATAGATCAGGATGGCCCCGCTTTCAAACAGTTCAATCGGGCTGCCATCGGGACCGTTTGGATCAATGATGGCCGGGATTTTGTTATTGGGGTTCAGGGACAGGAATTCAGGTGTGTCGACGTCGCCCATGATACTGACCCTGTGGGGTTCATAATCAAGGCCGGTTTCTTCCAACATGATAGAAATTTTGACGCCGTTTGGTGTGGGGAAGGAATAGAGCTGAATAACGTCTGGGTTTTTGGCGGGCCAACGTTTGCTGATTGGATGATTAGAAATGGTTTTCATCGTAATACCTTTGGTGTTCCTTGAGAGACACATAAGAAAGGTTTCCCCGAAATGAAAGGTGACTGGCCAATAACTAGTGTGTTAGCTCCCGCAATTATGCGCGAACTGACGCGTGGTTTGTAAACGGATAACGGGGTACTATTATGATCAATGAGTTCA
This sequence comes from uncultured Marinosulfonomonas sp., assembly GCA_964514925.1. Classification (GTDB taxonomy): domain Bacteria; phylum Pseudomonadota; class Alphaproteobacteria; order Rhodobacterales; family Rhodobacteraceae; genus NVTR01. The sequence continues at coordinate 746 of CAZETX010000112.1, read as the reverse complement.
AAGATTTTATCGCCAAGGGCAATGTCATGGACATGGCCGTTGGTATCATCATCGGCGCTGCATTCACCGCCATTGTGACATCGCTAGTGGGTGACCTGATTAATCCGATCATCAGTTTGGCCATGGGTGGGGTCGATTTTTCCGGCATGTTTGCGCTGCTGGGTGACGGTGAATACGCTTCGATCGGCGCAGCTGAAGAAGCCGGGGCGGCGGTATTTGCCTATGGCCGGTTTATCATGGCGATCATCAACTTTCTGATCATCGCGTTTGTGGTATTCATGCTGGTCAGGGCTGTGAATAAAACCAAAAAAGCAGAAGAAGAAGCCCCCGCAGAAGATCCGGGCCCAAGTGAGCTGGACCTGTTGAAAGAGATCGCGGCTTCGTTGAAGAAGTAAGCGGTTGCAAATGACCTGATCGGGCCTGCATTTAGTCAATGCGGGCCCGTTTTTTGTGCGGCGGGCGAAAATGGGGCTGGGGCGATATGCAAAACTTGATTGACCAGATTGTGGCATTGGGGCCGTTGGCGGTGGCCTCGGCCAAGGCGCTGGCGGTGTTGGTTGTTGGCTAGGTTGTTGCGGGTCTGATCAGTCGCACGCTAGGGCGTCGGGTGTTCGCCAACGAGAATATTGACAACACCCTGGGCAGTTTCGCAGCCAGCCTTGCCCCTTGGGCGACACTTCTGGTGGTGATCATCACCACTATTCGCACAATGCGACGCGCCGTGCCGATCTGGTGTTTTCGATTGG
>CAZETX010000111.1:0-2674 GCA_964514925.1 uncultured Marinosulfonomonas sp. | reverse complement strand
GACCAAACCACCGACCTGTCTTTCCGCTATGAACAAGACCTGCAAACCGCACTGATCGCCTGCCTTGATCAATTGGAACCCGGTATGACTCTGGCCCCAAACGGCAAGGAATACCACGTGCCATCAGGCCGGATCGACGCCCTCGCCAAGGACAGTAACGACAACTATGTGGTGATCGAACTAAAGGCCGTCACCGCAAAACGGGACGTACTGGGCCAGATCGCCGCCTATATGGCCGACATCTCAGACGAAACCGAAACGCCACCGCGCGGCATCCTTATCGCGCCCGACTTTGATGAAAAACTAATCAGCGGCGCCCGCATGATCAAAAACCTGAAACTGATGCGCTACTCTTTCTCATTCGCGTTCTCCGATATCTGAAAACGAAAACACCCTGCCAAATTAGCGGACAGGGTGCCATCTTCGTTCACGGCCATCGGCGTCCCCGCCTGTACCGCCCGGCCACATTGGCCGGTTCTAGGTTAACAAACCCTTACATCCTGGTTCCATAATTATCCCCGCCAGAGGCAAACTTTAGAAAATTTCCTTGCCTCCGGCGGGGATATTTGATGAACAAAGATGTTATCCGCGCAAAATGGCAAAAAACACTCTCTGATCAGGTGAAAAGGACGCTAAACCCGATGCCCAATATTGTTATCAACGGAACCATCACCTGCACCCCCGATGAACGGAATGCCTTTGTAATAGCTGTAGCCGAACACATTCGACTGACCCGGACCGAACCGGGGAACATTGAATTTGACATCACCCAAAGTGCCCCCGGTTCCTGTACATTTCTGGTAAGCGAACGCTTTGCCGACGCTGCCGCCTTTGAAATACACACCAAACGCACCCGGGCAAGTCACTGGTGGGAACAAACCAAACACATGCCACGTGACTTTGAAATTTCCGAAGGCTAAAACCATTGACCCGCTGGTCAATTTATTTGATCATTAATCTATGTCTTCTCAGCTCAAAACCCGTCCCGAAATTGCCAGTATTATTTGCGCTGTAGAACTTAGGCGCTGGTATTGGTTAAAGGACGAACTGATCAACTGTGCGCGTCAATACGGCCTCAAGACATCCGGCGGCAAGTTTGAAATTCTAAGCCGGATCGAACATTTCCTGGAAACCGGTGAAAGGGCGTCGGCAAACGACATAAAGAAAAAACCTGACTCCCGCTTTGACTGGCACAGTGCGGAATTGACCGCAAATACTGTCATAACCGACAGTTACAAAAATTCCCAGAATGTTAGGCGGTTTTTCAGCGCCCAAGTTGGCCAGGATTTCAAATTCTCAATTGCTTTGATGGATTGGATAAAGTCCAACACCGGGAAAACTCTTGCAGATGCCCTGCACGCTTACCACAGGCTGCAAGTTAAGGCCGCCAACCCAAACCACAAAACCGCCATCAAAAGCCACAATCAGTTCAACCAGTATACCCGTGACTTTCTCGCTGATAATCCCAATCTGGGCATGCCCGAAGTCAGACGCATCTGGGCATTGAAACGGGCGTTGCCATCAGATAGCGGCCGCCATATCTATGAAAAATCTGACCTGAATATTAAGGGCTGACCCCATTTCAACCGCACCATTCCCCGCCGCAAGTCAAACCGATACCCAGCCCCTTCGCGCCGCGTTCTGGATGATCGGCGCGATCGTATCGTTTTCCGCCATGGCCATCGCCGGCCGCAACCTGTCGGCCAATCTGGATACGTTTGAGATCATGCTCTACCGCTCGGCAATCGGGTTTGTGGTGGTCCTGATCACCGCAAGCGGCACCGGCACGCTCGGGCAAATTTCAACCCGTTCAATTCGCCTTCACTTAATCCGTAACATTGCCCATTTTACCGGTCAGAACCTTTGGTTCCTGGCAATCGCTCTTATTCCGTTGGCGCAGGTTTTCGCGCTAGAATTTACCTCGCCGATCTGGGCCATGTTCATCGCTGCGGTTGTTTTAGGCGAACGCCTGACCAAAATCCGGCTTATCTCAGCCGCCATCGGGTTTGCCGGCATCCTGATCATCACCCAACCCTGGAATGTTACCCTTAGCCCCGGCATCATTGCCGCGGCACTGGCGGCCATCGGGTTTGGTGCAACGGCGGTTTTCACCCGCCGCCTGACGCGACATGAAACTGTCACCTGTATCCTGTTCTGGCTGACGGCCATGCAACTGGTTTTCGCGCTGGTCTGCGCCGGGTATGATGGCGATATCGCCCCCGTTACCGCGGCAAACACCCCCTGGCTTATCCTGATCGCACTGGCCGGCCTCGTGGCGCATTTCTGCATCACCAAAGCACTGATGCTGGCCCCGGCTGCGGTGGTCATGCCAGTGGATTTTGCCCGCCTGCCGCTGATCGCATTGTTGGGGTATATCCTGTTCCAAGAGGTTCTGGGCCCGGCATTTATCATTGGCGGGGTTTTGATTCTAAGTGCTAATTACCTGAATATCAGGGCCGAATCCCGCAAAACCAGTGCAAAATAAGCACAACTTAGCCACCTAACCCATGTCATTGCACAATTGACGCCGCGTTATTCTTTGCAGAACGGCCGGTTTTATTGCTATTCATGGTATAGATACAAAAAAACAAAAAACGGGGAAATTCACCATGAACAAGTTTTTACTTACCGCATCGGCTTTCGCCCTCAGCGCCACCGGCGCATTGGCTGGCGG
>CAZETX010000110.1:0-2753 GCA_964514925.1 uncultured Marinosulfonomonas sp. | reverse complement strand
TTGCTTGTGTGGCGGGAGGGTTTGTTCTCTCGCATGGCAAGTTGATGGCGTTGTGGCAGCCTTTTGAGATATTGATTATCTGTGGCGCGGCTTTTGGGGCGTTTGTCATCGCTAATCCGGGCACGGTGATCAAAGGTGCTTTGGGCTCCTTCGGCCAATTACTGAAAGGCTCCAAACATAACAAAAAAAGCTACATGGAGTTGCTGGCGCTGATGTATGACCTGTTTACCAAGGCGCGTAAAGAGGGATTAATGGCGCTGGAGGCGGATATCGATGAGCCTGAGAACAGTCCGATTTTCCAGAAATATCCACAGATTTTGAAAAACCACCACGCACTGGATTTTATTGCCGATTATTTACGCCTGATGGTGGGGGGCAATATGAATCCTTTTGAAATTGAAAATCTCATGGATGTGGAGCTGGAGACACATCATCATGAGGCGGAAAAAGTCCCGGCGGCGATTACGGCAGTGTCTGATGCCTTGCCCGGTTTCGGCATTGTTGCAGCGGTGCTGGGTATCGTGATTACCATGGCCTCCATTGGTGGCCCGGTGGAGGAGCTGGGCGCACATGTGGCCGCAGCATTGGTGGGTACCTTTTTGGGTATTTTGTTTGCTTATGGTTTTGTGGGGCCAATGGCCACCAGCCTGTCGCATATGAATGAAGACGACAGCAAGGTGTTTGAATGCATCAAAGTGTGCCTGATGGCGTCGTTGAATGGTTATGCGCCACAAATTGCGGTGGAGTTTGGGCGCAAGGCGCTTTACTCCCACCATCGTCCCGGTTTTCAGGAATTGGAAGACTTTGTTAAGGGCAAAGCTGAATAGGTCCAACCGGCTGCTGACCGGGTAAAAATGCCATGGAAAACCAAACCATCATCGTCAAAAAGATCAAAAAGGGCGGGCACGGCCATCATGGCGGTGCCTGGAAGGTGGCCTTTGCTGATTTTGCCGTGGCCATGATGGCTTTTTTTTTGTTGCTGTGGCTGATTGCTTCTACCACCAAGGAAGAAAAAGCGGGTCTTTCTGAGTATTTCAGTCCGCCCACACAAGGTTTGGCAGATGGTGCAGGGTCGAGTGCGGATCTTATCGATATGGGGGGTGGGCAAAAAATCTCCCAGGGGGATGACTCCAAGGAAAATGCGATGAAGCCACGAGCCCCTACTGAGGACGAGATTCAGCAGGCAGCCATGGCGGAAAAAGAGCAGTTGGAATCGCTGATGGAGGCGTTGAAAAAGGCGATTGAGGCCAGTCAGGCGCTCAAGCCTTTCACGGATCAATTGTTGCTGGACATCACCTCGGAAGGTTTGCGTATTCAGATTGTGGACAAGAAAAACCGTCCCATGTTTGATAGCGGTAGCGCGGAACTTAAAGGCTACACCAAGGAGATCCTGCACGAGCTGGCCAAAACCATTAATACCGTGCCTAACCGTATCAGTCTTACTGGTCACACCGATGCGACACGTTTTGTGAGTCGGGAAAAGAAAAATTATAGTAACTGGGAGCTGTCAGCGGATCGTGCCAATGCCTCCCGTCGAGAGCTGGTTGTTGGTGGTCTGGCGAATGAAAAAATAGTCAAAGTGGTGGGGTTGGCCTCCATGGTGTTGTTTAACAAGGCCGAGCCGCGTCATCCCATTAATCGCCGTATTGCGATTATTGTGATGAACAAGGCAGCCGAAAAGGCGTTGTTTGGTGAGGGAAGCCAAGTATCTTCCGGGGCCGAGGGTGAACAGCTCATCAAAAGCAGGCCGGCTAAGCAGCCAAAACAGATTGCGGACTCGATACCGGTAAATAAAACACCGGCAGCAAAACCCGCTGCACCGGCTTCCGTTACCAGGGCTAAGCCTGCTCCTCAGAAAAAGACCAAACCTGCCTCCCCGGCAAAGCCTGAGCCTGCGGCGAAGGTCAGGCCAGAACCAGTGAAAAAAGCCAGGCCAGAACCGAAAAAAGCGAGCCACAAGGCGGATTTGCCTCCCGCCCAAAAGAGTGACCAACAGTTTATTAACATACCGTCGCCTATTGCGCCGATTAACCCCATCCAGCTACCGTGACTTGAAGGCGATCATGGGCTGACAGATCCTGTTATAATCGCGCCCATGTCTGGAAATAGCATCGGAAAATTATTTACGGTTACCTCCTTCGGAGAAAGTCACGGCCCGGCTATTGGTTGTATCGTTGACGGTTGCCCGCCGGGGTTGGTGTTGAGTGGAGCTGATTTGCAGGAGGATTTGGATCGACGTAAACCCGGAACTTCACGTCACACCACCCAGCGTCGCGAGGCTGACGAGGTACAGATTCTTTCTGGTGTGTTTGAGGGGCAGACCACTGGAGCACCGATTGCATTGCTCATTAATAACATCAATCAGCGCTCCAAAGATTATTCCAGCATTATGGATCGCTTCCGGCCGGGTCATGCCGACTATACCTATCAGCAAAAATACGGCCTGCGTGATTATCGCGGTGGCGGGCGTTCTTCGGCGCGAGAGACCGCTATGCGTGTGGCCGCAGGAGGCATCGCCAAAAAATATCTGTTGGAAAAATGCGGGATAACTATTCGCGGTTATCTCAAACAGCTCGGACCGGTTGTGGCAGAAACCCTGGACTGGGATGAAGTACACAACAATCCTTTCTTTTGCCCCGATACCAGCAAAATAAAAGCACTGGAAGATTACATGGATACCTTGCGCAGATCGGGTGACTCCATTGGGGCACGCATCAATATAGTGGCCAGTGGCATGATGCCGGGATTGGGTG
>CAZETX010000109.1:0-3178 GCA_964514925.1 uncultured Marinosulfonomonas sp. | reverse complement strand
ATCTGCAGGTCTGGGACTGGCGCTACTACGCCGACAAGCGGCGGCGCGCCGAACATGACCTGGATGAAGCCGACATTAAATCCTACCTGCAACTCGACCGGATGATAGAGGCCGTGTTCGCCGTGGCAAACCGTCTGTTCGGCCTGGAATTTGCGCCCATAAACCCACCACTTTACCACACCGATGCCCGCGCCTGGAACGTCACCCGAAACGGCAAACATATGGCGGTTTTCATAGGTGATTACTTCGCCCGTGGTTCCAAACGTTCGGGTGCCTGGTGCTCGGCCATGCGTAGCCAGCAAAAACTGGCCGGCAACATTCGCCCCATCGTGGTCAATGTCTGCAACTTCGCCAAACCCGCCGACGGCCAACCGGCCCTGCTGTCCTTTGATGACGCCCGCACATTGTTCCACGAATTTGGCCACGCCCTGCACCAGATGTTGTCAGATGTCACCTACGCCTCAATCTCCGGCACCTCGGTGGCGCGTGATTTCGTCGAACTGCCCAGCCAGCTCTATGAACACTGGCTGGAAGTCCCCGAGGTGCTGGCCGAATTTGCCACCCACGCCGAAACCGGCGCACCAATGCCCCCCGAAATGCTGAAACGCCTGCTGGCGGCGGGCAATTTTGACAGCGGCTTTGCCACCGTGGAATATCTGGCCTCGGCCATGGTTGATCTGGCCTTCCATCAGGGCACACCCCCGGCTGACCCCATGGAAAAACAGGCGCAAACCCTTAAAAACATCGGCCTGCCAACCGCCATCGCCATGCGCCACGCCACGCCAAACTTTGCCCATGTCTTCGCCGGTGACGGCTATTCAGCGGGCTATTACAGCTACATGTGGTCCGAAGTCATGGACGCTGACGCCTTTGAAGCCTTCTTGGCAGCAGGCGGTGCGTTTGATCCTGAAATGGCCGACAAACTGCACACCCACATCCTGTCGGCCGGGGGTTCGCAGGACGCCAAAGATGCCTATCTGGCGTTTCGTGGCGCTATGCCCGGGGTCGGGGCATTGCTTCGCGGACGGGGCCTGACCGGCTAAACCTGCTGGCTGACAATCGGCGCTAACATATCGCGCCCCGCTTCGATATGGCGTCTCAGACAGGCCAAAGCACTACCCCCGTCGCGGTTGCCACAGGCCGCCAGCAACTCCCAATGCTCGCCATCAGATTTCGCGCGCGCCTCGGGCCCGGCCTTCGCCATGCACTGATACCTGTCGGCGGCATTGCCCAGAACCTGAATATGGGCCAGCAGCCGCGGGCTTTTTGCCGCCCGGTATATTTCCATATGAAACGCTGTGTTCAGCGCCCCGAAATTTTCAACGGGCTCAGCTTCAATCTGATCCTGAATATCACTGGCAGCGGCAATCATCGCATCTGACAGCTCCGGAATGGCCCGGCGCAGCGCCAGTGTTTCAGCCGCGATGCGCATGTCATAAATCTCCAGAAAATCCGCCAGACTAACCGGCGCCACCCGCGCCCGTTTGTTGGGTTCAATGGTCACAAACCCCAACCCCTGCAACTGAAACAGCGCCTCGCGCACCGGAATACGACTGACATTGAACCGCTCGGCCAACCTGTCCTGACCCAGCGGTTGATCCGGGGCCAGAACCCCGCTGATAATCTCGGCGCGCAACGTCGCCACAATCGCCGTCAGCCGGTTTTCAGCAATTCCGTCGCAGTTTTGTTGGGGTTTCGCAGCCTTAGGGATATCCATCCTGCTATCAGATCACAGTTCCATATTGACTTAAACCCAATAATGTATCCAGAATGCAAAAATGTATACATTATTTGATATCGCCCCAATAGGCCAGTTGGTGAAGACATTCCTCGCGCTCCTGATCAGCCTGAACTTCACCGGTGCAATGGCGCAAGACCGCACAAAACCGCCCCGCCTGATCCTGAACGAAGTCCCCGGCTCCAAAGACTTCAAACCCAGCTTCTGCATTGAACCGCCCCTTGATCAGATCTGTCCGACCCTGCCAAATGACCAAACCGATTTCAGTGCCAGCTTTGAATATTTCGTGGTTTCCCGCGGCGCTCAGGAACCGTTTGATTTCTTTTCATGGCAGTCCTTTGTCGCCCTGAACTGGCCGCTGAACGGCCCCGGTAATCCGGCACAAAACATCACCACCACAGCCGTGGCCAGCTTTCCGCTTTGGCAGACCTACCGCACAAGGCAGCAAATTCTGGGCATTGACACCGCCAGACAGGCCTGCGGTTCCGGCAGCAAAGAAACCGTGGTTGTCACCGGCGATCTGGTACAGACAGATGGCTCGGTTCTGATCGATCAGGCCGGCAATTTCATCGTCTACGAAACCCGCGCCAACACCGCGTTTGAAGGCTATGTTCTTGATAACGCCCTGCAAACCTATAGCGGCCAACAGGCATTTGGCGATACACCGATTTCCTTCCCGCAGGGGCGCACCGGCACGGATGCCACCCCGGCCAGCATCCTTGTGAAAACCGCCTGGCGGATACTGACCGGGGACCGACAACAGGAATATATCGCGGTTGATGGCCTGATCCATGTCCCGGCTGAACGGGCGCAATCCGGGCAGGCTATGTGCCTGCCGGTGCGCCTTGGCCTGGTGGGCATGCACATCGTGACACGGGTCAACAGCGGCAATGGCAATGAATGGATCTGGTCAACATTTGAGCACCGCAAAAACGCGCCCATCGCTGCCAACGCCCGCAGCATCAACAGCATTTACGACAATGATCTGTTTCCGGATGGCTGCAAACCCCCGGCGCAACCCGCCGACAATTACACCCTGTTTGACGCCAATTGCCCGGAATGCCAGACCAATGCCGACCCCGGCCTTTACTGGAAATGGGCCAACAACGCGCCTTTCGCCCGCATCGCCTCCGCCCCGGTGAAACGTGGTTCGCAAATCGTCAGATGCTGGGATATTTTCCACGAAACCCGCAACGCCAACAAAGTCTGGGGCGAAAAACTAACCGGTTCGGTGCTTGCCAACTACATGCTGATCTCAACCCAGTGGCGCGGCGCCAACAAAAGCGCGCTGTTTGAACAGGGCGAAGTCCCGCGGTTTCTCTCCAACCTGACCATGGAAACTTACATCCAAACAGATCTTGGCACCTGCCTCGGCTGCCACGCCAACGCCCAGACCGCCGCCGGTCAAAACGCGAATTTCAGCTTTTTCCTAAGGGATGT
>CAZETX010000108.1:0-3238 GCA_964514925.1 uncultured Marinosulfonomonas sp. | reverse complement strand
CCGTAGTACTGAATCCAGCCCCGAAGGACGGGATTCCACATACGGGCCAAGTCGTCGATGGCCTTGTCACTGCGAAGATGCAACTTCCATTTCCGCATCCTTCGTCGCATCTCCTTTGCAGCATCGTTGCTCACCCCGGGCGTGAAGTTGATGAAAAACTTCCCCGACCGGTTCTTCGATCGCCGAGCTCGAAACGTGTACCCGAGGAAGTCAAACTTCTCATCGGGATACGAACCTCGACGGTCATCATCCTTGCAATAGACGATCTTCGTCTTCTCAGGATGGAGCTCCAGCTTGCACTGTGCGAGCCGTTTCTCGATGCTCCTGCGGACGGAGAGCGCATGCGCCTCCGTCTTGCAGTGCGCGACAACATCGTCCGCATATCTCTCGAACGGCACTTGTGGATGAGCCTTTCGCATCCAGGTGTCGAGCGCGAGGTGCAAGAAAATGTTGGCCAGCAAAGGGCTTATCACACCACCTTGGGGCGTGCCCTTCGCCCGCTGCACCAGCGTCCCATCCGGCATCAGCATCGGAGCGACTAGCCACCGCTGCGTATACAACAGGACCCACCGGCACTGCGTGTACCTCCGAACCGCACGCATCACGAGCGCGTGGTCCAAGTTGTCAAAGAAGCCCTTGATGTCCAAATCAACCACCCAGTCGTGACGCCAGCACCGTATCCGGGCTGCCGCGACGGCATCGAGCGCTGACTTCCCAGGCCTGTACCCATAGGAGTCGGAATCGAAATGCGGTTCCACCTCCGGCTCCAGGTACATCTTGACCACCGTCTGGGCAATACGGTCCGCGACCGTCGGTATGCCCAGCATTCGTTCGCCACCGTCCTTCTTCGCTATCGAAACGGACTTCACCGGCGGCGGGAAGTATGTTCCCGACGACATTCGATTCCAGAGCTTGTAGAGGTTCTTCGAAAGCTTCCTCTCGAATACTTCGATCGTTTCCGAATCGACCCCCGCAGCTCCTTTCTTCGCCCTCACCCGTTTGTATGCCTCCCAAACCGAACGTTTGGAAATCGCAAACGGCTTTGCTCGGTCCCCAGGTTCATCCCGATCTCTCGGTTGACCTGGGTTCCTCGCTGAATGACGCAGCCCCTTCGCTCCATCCCCTTTCGAGGACTTCTCCGCTACTACGGACTGCTCCGCCCCTGTTCCTCGCATCGGTACTTTCATCCTCGTGGGTCCTCCACTTGGATTTTTCCCTTCACATCGAGGCGACAGGTTCCCACGTTCCACACAAGAGCCTGAAACATGTTCACGCCACCTTCATGCCGGACGCCACCCAGCCAGTAAGCAGGATCTCCGCTGGACTTATCCCGGGCTAACGACTCCCTCCCGGTTTTGACGTCGTTTCTACGCTTTCGACACGTCATCAGTGGTTCACTCGCGTTCGTCTCCATGATCCTCACCTGACGCGATCGAGCCGCGCCTTTTCTTCGACGCTCACCACCACGGCTCTTTACCGCAGCAGCTCGAAGTGGTTTGGAGCCTGCACCTGCATGCCGACTCCGGGGGGCCCTCCCCCATCTCCTGTGCAGCAAGGCTGCAGTCTCCTTGGCCTCCTCGGCCTCCTTTCTGCGCCGTCGTGGCACACTGTCGTCGGCATACCGCTCGAACGGCACACCGGGACACAGTTCATCCAGCCACTGATCCAGGGCAAAATGCAAAAACAGGTTCGCTAAAAGTGGACTGACAACACCACCCTGCGGCGTTCCCCTGCTCCGCAATTGTCGTCCGCCGTCGGGTAGGACAACGTCCGCACGAAGCCAACGCTCGACGTAAAGCAGCACCCACCGACAGTCGGTGAATCGCTTCACGGCCCGCAAAACAAGCCGATGGTCGAGGTTGTCGAAGAACCCCCGGATGTCAAGATCGAGGACCCATTGGAAGCGCCAGCAACGCTCCCTCGCCACCCCCACCGCCTGGTGCGCCGAGCGCCCCGGACGATAGCCGTACGAATCACGATGAAAATGGGGCTCGACGATCGCTTCCAGGTACTGCTTGACGACAGCCTGCGCAATCCGGTCTCCCACTGTCGGGATTCCAAGTTCACGTACGCCGCCGTCCGACTTGGGAATCTCCACCCGCTTCACGGGCGGAGGAAAGTACGACCCAGATGCCATTCGATTCCAGAGCCGATAGAGGTTGTTCTCAAGGTTTCCCCCGAAGTCCTCCAGGCTCTGACCATCGACACCGGGCGCACCACCGTTGGCCTTTACAGCCTTGTAGGCCTCCCACACCATCCGTTTCGAGATGGCCAATGGCTTTACCGTGCTCAACGACTCCTCCCGCAATAAGCGGTTGATCGCTGTTCACGGCTGAACGATGCCACCCCTTTGCTCAGCCGACTTTCACCGGCTTCACCGCTACTACGGGTGACTCCGCCCCTGTGCTCCGCATCGATACTTGCACCCTCCCGGAGACTTTCCGATCGGATTCTTCTCTTGGCATCGGAACGACAGGTTCCCACGTTCCAAACTGGAGCCTGATTCGAGCTCACGCCGCCTTTATGCCGAGCGCCGTCCAGCCAATCAACAGGCTCCCGCTGGACTTCATCCCGGGTCAGCCTTCCATCCCGGTTTCGACGCTGTTGGTAAAGCTCACGACACGTCATCGACGGTTCACTTTTGTTCGTCTTCTCGAATCTTACCTGCCGCGATCTTGTCGTGGCTTTTCCTCGACGCTCACCACGACGGCTCTTGACCGACGCAGCTCGAGGTGGTTTGAGACCTGGCCCTGCAGCCCGATCTCGAGGGACCTTCCCTCATCTCCAATCCAGCAAGGCACCCCGCTATCACCGGGCGCCGTCGTGGCACACGAAGGCCGCCGCCTTTTTTAGGATTTCGCGCTCCATCTTCAGCGTCTTGACCTGGCGCCGCAGGGCTCGCAATTCCTCCTGTTCACCGATGGTCAGGGACGATGTCCCCGATTCACTTGCGGCCAGGGACTGGGCCTTTCGGATCCACCCTCGGACCGACGACTGAGTCAGGTCGAGCCGCTCGCAGACGCCGCTCACCGTCTCTCCCTCAGCCTCGCAAAGCTTCACGACATCAGCTCGAAACGTGGGGGTGAAGACCCTTCGCGCCCTCCGCCTTTTCTTGGTTTTGTTCTTGTTCTTTGCTTTCATGGGAACACTCCTTGCGCTGTATCACGCTGTGTTGGGTGTCCACCAAAAGGGGGGAGGCTCAATCCCTATCGAAGGGGTCGCGCCACTTGGGGTGGTT
>CAZETX010000107.1:0-3402 GCA_964514925.1 uncultured Marinosulfonomonas sp. | reverse complement strand
TTTCTCGTTCGACCAAGGCCGCTTCTTTGCCGACAAATTCTTTCTTCCAGTTGATGAACGCATCCATACCGCTTTCGGCGGCAGTAAAATCCGGACGGAAATCCAGCGTCCAGACACCCCATGCCTTTTCAAGGCGCATCGACATCAACGCGCGCGCCCCGTACCAGCGATAGCCAAGATCGCCGCCGGCTTCTTCAACCGCCTCGGACAGGCGCAGCAAGTATTGCGGCTTGCAGTAAATCTCATAGCCCAGTTCGCCCGAGAAACTGATCCGTATCAGTTTCACCGGCACGCCGCCGACAAAAGTTTCGCTGATATCGCGGAATTTCATCGCGTCTGCACTGACGTCATCGCGGGTGATCCGGGCCAGCAGCTCGCGGGATTTGGGGCCGGACAAGGCAATGCCGTGCCAGTCATCGGATACGTTTTCATAGTGCACATCATCTGGCAGGTCTCGTTCAAACCAGCGCCGGTGCGCCTCTTGTACGGCACCCGAACCAAACAGCATGAAGTGATCATCACTCAGACAGGCCACCGTCAGATCACCGTAAAGCCGCCCCTTGGGCGTCAGCATCGGGGTCAGAGTTACCCGGCCAACCTTGGGCACAAAGCCCGCCAGCACCTTATTCAGATAATCCCGCGCCCCGGAACCCTTGAATTCATGCTTGGCAAAGTTCGCGATCTCAATGCCACCCACAGCTTCACGCACGGCTTTAATCTCACGCGCCACGTATTCGTGGCTGCGGTTGCGCTGAAATGTTGGTTCTTCAAACGCATCGTCCGGTCCATCAGCAAACCACAGCGCATTTTCCAGACCAAAGCCCTGACCCATCCGCGCGCCTTTGGCGACCAGTCGGTCATAAAGAGCGGTGGTTTTCTGCATCCGGCCTTTGGGCAGGGTTTCGTTAGGGAAGGTCATCACAAAGCGGCGTTCATAGTTTTCGCTGGATTTCACCGTGCCCCAGTCGGGGCTGGCCCAGCTACCAAACCGCGCCACATCCATCGCCCAGACGTCAATCGATGGCTCCCCATCAATCATCCATTCCGCCATGGCCAGGCCAACGCCGCCGCCCTGACAAAACCCGGCCATCACGCCAACCGCACACCAGTAATTGCGCATCCCCGGTACCGGGCCGATCATCGGGTTGCCGTCGGGGCCAAATGTAAAGGGACCGTTAATGATATCCTTGATCCCGGCCTCGCCAATTGCCGGAATGCGTTCAAAGCTCATCTCAAGTCGCTCGGCAATGCGGTCCAGATCGGGGGGCAACAGCTCATGGCCAAAATCCCACGGCACGCCGCCGACTTTCCACGGGGTCGAGGTGGGTTCATAGGTGCCCAGCAACATGCCCTCGCGTTCCTGACGGAAATATATGTTGGCCTCGTAATCAATGCCCGCAGGCAAGCGTGTCGGGTGGTCAGCCACCGCCTGAATTTTATCGGTGATCAGATAGTGATGCTCCATCGGTTGCACCGGGATATTCAACCCCTGCATATGCCCGACTTCGCGCGCCCAAAGGCCCGCACAATTGACGATGATTTCGGCGTTTATGTCGCCCTTGGGTGTGGTCACATCCCAGCTGCCATCCGGGCGCTGAACGGTGGCCGTCACCGGTGTGTGGGTGAAATATTGCGCGCCGTGCACCTTGGCGGCCTTTGCAAAAGCATAGGTCGCGCCCGACGGGTCAAGATCACCATCCTGATCATCCCACAGCACCGCGTGGTAGTGCTTCGGGTCAATCAACGGGTGGCGTTCTGCCATTTCTTTGGGGCTGATGAATTCCTGATTTAGTCCCATGTAACGCGCCTTGGAACGCTCACGCTTCAGGTAGTCATACCATTCCGGGGTGGATGCCAGATAGAAACCGCCGGTGATATGAAGTCCTACAGAATGCCCGCTGGTTTCTTCTATTTCTTTATACAAATCAATTGTATAGCTTTGCAGGCGGCTGATATTTGGATCGGACGACAACGTATGTATTTGCCCGGCAGCGTGCCAGCTGGACCCGCTGGTCAGCTCATCACGCTCCAGCAGAACAACATCCTTCCAGCCAAACTTGGCCAGATGAAACAAGATTGAGCAACCGACAACACCACCGCCAATGATCACCACTTTGGCGTGGCTTGGCAGTTTCTTACCACCGGTGGCATCTTTTTGTATTTCGGGCATTCAATCTTCCTTTGGTTTTAGTACCAGGCGTCCGGCAACTCGGATTTTCGCCGATCTACATAGGCCTTTAGTTCTTCACGTTTTGCCGGGTCCATCGGCGGGGTTTCATAGGTTTCCAGCATCTTGTTCCAACGCTCATAGGCGCGGCGCTCCATGTCTTTTGACCCCTGTTCTTCCCACTTTTCGACGTTTTCACTATCCGACAGCGCGCTTTCGTAAAATGCGGTTTTGTAATTCGCCATGGTGTTGCCGCAGCCCAGGAAATGGCCGCCTGGTTCGACCTCAGCGTAGGCATCGCGCGCCATGGCATTGTCCGAAACATCCAGCCCGTTCAGCACCTTTTGGTAGCTGCCCAACCGGTCCGCATCCATCACCAGCTTTTCAAAACCTGTGGCCAGACCACCCTCAAGCCAGCCGGCCGAATGCAGCACAAAATTCGCCCCCGCCATCATGGTTGAATGCATGCTGTCGGCACTTTCATAGGCCGCCTGCGCATCGGCGGTTTTGGCGGCGGTCAACGAGCCGCCACACCGCAGCGGCAACCCGACACGCCTGGCCAATTGTCCAATAACGTAATTGGAAATTATCGGTTCCGGCATTCCAAACGTGGGCGCACCAGACCTGAGGCTCATGGAGCTCAGGAAATTGCCCATCACAAACGGTGCGCCGGGGCGAACCAAT
This sequence comes from uncultured Marinosulfonomonas sp., assembly GCA_964514925.1. Lineage (GTDB taxonomy): Bacteria > Pseudomonadota > Alphaproteobacteria > Rhodobacterales > Rhodobacteraceae > NVTR01. The sequence goes on along the minus strand of CAZETX010000107.1, from coordinate 551 downwards.
TGGGCGAATGCGCAGCACATCATTGCTTCGGCCATCGCCTGGGCAATCGAAGCCGCCGTGCTGACCGGCCCCATGGCACCGGACAGGATGAACGGCGCCACAACGATCCCCTGACCACGCCCGCAATATGTTTTGATCGCCTCGGTTACAACTTTGTCCACCAGCAGCGGCGAATTGGTGTTGACGTTGCCCATGATCACGCAATTGTCGGCCATCACATCTGCACCAAACACGATCTCGGCCATATCAACACTGTCCTGTGCGCGGCTCATTTCGGTGATCGCCCCAAGGTGGGGTTTGTCGGCGCAGGTCATGTGGATGAACAACATGTCCAGATGGCGTTTGGAAACCGGCACGTCGCAAGGCTCGCAGGTGACAAAACCGCCATGGTGCAGGCTGGGCAGCATCTGCACCAGCTTCACCAGCTTTTCAAACGACGCGATGTCACCATAGCGCCGCCCGCCATCCAGATCGCGGATAAAAGGTGAACCGTAAACCGGCGCAAACACCTGATTTGTGCCGCCGATCACCACCGAGCGTTCCGGGTTGCG
>CAZETX010000106.1:0-3490 GCA_964514925.1 uncultured Marinosulfonomonas sp. | reverse complement strand
GGTCGAAATGGAGGCCCGATATGGGTCGATTCTGCGCGCTGTTATGGCCGCCAAACGTGGCAGCGATCCGGGGCGGCGGTTGTTCTCGTGGCCCGGCGGGATCGCCACCCTGCCACGGGCTTTGGCGGGCGCGTTGGGCGACAGGGTGGCCACCGGCGTTGCCGTCACCCGCGTGAACCGGGACGCCATGGGCTTTGTCGTCACCACCGCCCGCCACGGCACCCTGCGTGCGCGCGCCGTGGTTCTAGCGGTGCAACCGCATGTGGCGGCAGGGTTATGCGCGCGGCTTGACCCCGACGCCGCCAACGCCTTGTCCGCCATTGCCGCGCCGCCGGTTCGGGTGGTGTTTCTGGGCTATCGCGCCCCGCAGGTGGCGCATCCGCTGGACGGGTTGGGGTATCTGAGTACGCTGAACGCGGGCCAGTTGATTTCCGGCGCGCAATTCCCCACGACCATGTTTGCGGGCCGTGCGCCCACCGGGCATGTGGCGATTTCCTGTTACATGGGCGGGGCGCGTAATCCGGACGTGGCGCAGATGGACGAGGCTGATGTGGTGGCCACCGTGCAAAGCGAACTTGGCGATCTGCTGGGGATCAGAGGCGCACCGGTGCACCTGCGCACCCGCCTGTGGTCGCGCGGGTTGCCGCAGTATTCATTGGGTCATGACGCGCGCAAAGAGGTGCTGGAGGCCACGCCCGACCGGGTGCCGGGCCTGTATCTGGTGGGCAATTATCTGAACGGCGTTTCCGTCACCAGTTGCCTTGAACAGGCCGGCAAAACCGCAGCGGCGCTGGCGGCGAACCATAGCGCGCAGGATGTCGCGCGCTATACGTCCAGTTCTTCGACAAACCGGGCGTTTTCCTGAATATACTGAAACCGCATTTCCGGCTTTTTTCCCATCAGGCGCTCTACCAGATCGCTGGTCTCACCGGGTTCGTCCTCGTCAATGGTGACGCGGATCAGCTTGCGGGTTTCGGGGTTCATGGTGGTGTCCTTGAGGTCCTTGGCGTCCATTTCCCCCAGACCCTTGAACCGTGACACGTCAATACGCCCTTTGCCGCCCAGTCCTTTTTCCAGCATCAGGTTCTTTTCTGCCTCGTCCGTGCAATAGATCCGCCGCGCCCCTTGAGTCAGGCGAAACAGCGGCGGGCAGGCCAGATAGAGGTGCCCGGCATCAATCATCGGCCGCATCTGGGTAAAGAAGAACGTCATCAAAAGGGCGGCGATATGGGCGCCGTCGACATCGGCGTCGGTCATGATGATGACCTTGTCATAGCGCAGATCATCGACGTTGAATTTGCTGCCCATGCCGACGCCAAGGGCCTGACAGAGATCAGAAATTTCGGCGTTGGTGCCGATTTTGGAGCTGGCGGCGCCGAGCACGTTCAGGATCTTGCCGCGCAGGGGCAAAAGCGCCTGGGTTTTGCGGTTGCGGGCCATTTTGGCAGAGCCCCCCGCACTGTCACCTTCGACGATAAACAGCTCGGTTCCGGCGCGGGTCTTGGAGGAGCAATCGGTGAGCTTGCCGGGCAGGCGCAGTTTTTTGGTGGCGGACTTGCGGGCGGTTTCTTTTTCGGCGCGGCGGCGCAGGCGTTCTTCGGCCCGCAGCACCAGAAAATCAAGGATCGCGCCTGCCGATTTAGTATCCGAGGCCAGCCAGTTGTCAAAGTGGTCGCGTACCGAGTTTTCCACCATGCGCTGGGCGGCTTCGGTGCTTAGGCGGTCTTTGGTCTGGCCGACAAAGCTGGGGTCTGCGATGAAGATTGAGATCAGGGCGCAGCCGCCTGAGCCAAGGTCATCGCGGTTGATCTGGGCGGCTTTTTTGTTGCCGGAAAGTTCGCCATAGGCTTTGATGCCTTTCAGGATTGCGGCCCAGAAACCGGCCTCATGTGTGCCGCCTTCTGGTGTTGGTACGGTGTTGCAATAGCTTTGGATGTAGCCGTCGCGCGATGGTGTCCAGTTGATCGCCCATTCGATGTAGCCCGGAACCTTGAATTTTTCGCGGAAGGTGACTTTGCCAGCGAACGGTGCGTCGGCGTAGGTTGTGGCGTCGCCCAGGGTTTCGTTCAGGTAATCGGACAGCCCGCCGGGGAAATGGAAGGTTGCGGTGGTGGGGGTTTCGCCGTCGTCAATGTCGGATTTCCAGCGGATTTCGACGCCGGAGAACAGGTAAGCCTTGGAACGCGCCATTTTGAACAGGCGCGCAGGTTTGAATTTGAGTGAGCCGAAGATGTCCGGGTCCGGGTGGAAGGTGACGGAGGTGCCGCGCCGGTTGGGGGCAGCGCCGATTTTTTCCAGTTTGGTTTGCGGGATGCCGCGGGAAAAATCCATGGCGTAAAGTTCGCGGTTGCGGGCGACTTCTACGCGGACGTGGTCCGACAGGGCATTGACCACCGAGGAGCCGACGCCGTTCAGCCCGCCGGAGGTTTGATAGTTGTCGCCGGAAAACTTGCCACCGGCGTTCAGCGTACAAAAGATGATTTCCAGTGCAGATTTTGACGGGTCTTTCGGGTGTGGATCAATGGGGATGCCGCGGCCATTGTCACGGATGGTGACGGAATAGTTGGCGTGTAGTTCGACTTCGATCCAGTTGGCGTGGCCGGCGACAGCTTCGTCCATGGAATTGTCGATGATCTCGGCGACCATGTGGTGCAGGGCGCGATCGTCAGTTCCGCCGATATACATGCCGGGGCGCAGGCGGACATGTTCCATATCCTCGAGCACCTCAATTGAGGCGGCGTCATAGGTTGAGCCCTTTTCAGGGGTCAGAAGGTCGTTGGCCATTTTTGACTGCTCTGGCTTGTTATTGGTTGGCTGCCATTAGAACAGGTTTTTGGGGGCGGGAAAAGATGCGTTTACCGCGCCGTGGCCGGGTTTAGAATATTCCGTTGGCAAGGATCATGACCGCAACGGCGACGATCCAGTAGCCAGCATTGGCGTGGCGTGTGTAGCTGCTTTGGCCGATGAACAGGCTGCCAGAGGCGGCCAGAATGGTGAAGGCCAGTGTGGCCAGTATCACCGTCAGCAGGGCGTTGTTGGCGGCGGTGACGCTGACAAACCAGCTGAGCAACAGCAGGCCGGCGAAGTTTGCCAGCATCGCGGCTTTGGGGACGTCGGTGCTGCCCCAATCCTTGAGGCCCGAGCCTTCGGCCCATTTGGTGCCGAAGACTTTGGGTGAGTACCAGAGCCCGCCGATGATGAATGCGGCGATGGCACCAATGATGACGGCCAGCCAGCTGACGTTTGCGGTGAGTTCCTGCATGGTGTGTTTTTCCCTGTTATTCGCGTGGGGGAAGGGTAGCGCAGGGCGGGGGTTTGGCCAAATCGGTGGGTTTGGTGGGTGGTGGATGTGTTGCGGGAATGTCGTGGGTGGCGATTGCTAGTGCCGGTATTTTTATGTTCTTCTGGTCCGTGCCCTTGCACGGTCAGCGCCCGGACCATTCCGGGGCTCCGCCCGTTCACGGCTGAAATGATCCCCCGGATCATTTCC
>CAZETX010000105.1:0-3700 GCA_964514925.1 uncultured Marinosulfonomonas sp. | reverse complement strand
CGGATTTCGTTTTCTTCAACCATGGCTGAAACCGCACCACCCAGGTCTTCTGGATCACGCACCAGCGCCTTGATGGATGCGTATTTATCATTGCCTGTCAGGGTAAGGAGTTCCCGAAAAGCCCGCAGGCGGCGATAACCAGACAGGAGCCCATAGGGGCGGTTGTTATCATCCGTAGCGGCCCGCGCGAATACTTCTACGGGCAGGCGCAGACCGTGGGCTGCAATTGAGGTCTTAAGCTCTTCCATTTCCGCCACGCTTAAAGACATCCGGTCGCGTACCATGGCATCGTCCATGATGTCATCAAGGGTAATTTCCAACATCACCCGGCCCTGCCCGACGGCCAGTCTGTGGGCGTCTGCATCGACCTCGTCGCGGGCCTGATTGGCGCGCAGTTCCGGAGAAACCATTTCTTTGGACAGGGCTGCATCACCGGTCACCTGTGAAATTGGCGCCATGCCTGACGCCGGCCTGCCGGGGGTTTCGCGGCGAAACTCTTGTTCAATCCGGTCAAGATCTGCGGCACTGGGGGCGGAAACTTTCCTGCGTTTAGCCATTTGCCTGTTCCTCTTTCAATTCCTGTTCGTCGCGCCACCAGGCACCGAGAATGATTTCTTTGACCTCGGCCCAGGTCCGATCAAAAGTTTCACGGCCCCGGACATAGGTTTCACGGTTAAATTCACGGTAGTCAGCCTCATAAATACCGTTCACCTGTTCACCGGCCTGCCCGACCATGGCGGTCATTTCCTGGCGAAAAGTGGTCATCATGTCCCCAAAATAGGCCTGAATGACATTGGCCATATCGGTCTGTTGCGAAGCATCAAACCGGGTAATCAGGGTGCGCACGGCGTCCCATTCAAACTTGATTTCATCCAGCCCCAGCTTGCGACGTTGCGAATTTTCACCGTCTTCGATGCTGGCAAAAGTCGAATACAGCATGTCAAAAAACCGGCCGGTGGAATCAAATTCCAGAAAAGACGCGCCAAGCGGCACCAACAGGATGTCGGCGGCAGATAGGGCATTAATGGTCAGGTAACCGAGGGCAGGGGGGGTATCCAGCAGGATGATGTCATATTCCTGCAGGACACCGCTGTCGGCCAAGCCATTGGTCAGCCCATCCCACAGCGCCCAGGAGCGAGACTGCATACGCCAAACCGGCACCTGAAACTCGGCCCAGTAGAGGTTAAGCTGCGCGCCGATCAGGTCGATATTTGGCCAGTGGGTGCTTTGAATGAGGTTTCGCGGCGAAACCTCCAACGCCTCGGTTAGAGTCTCATCAAGCGGAATAGTGTCTAATCCGCGGGCAATACGTACTTTGTTTTCATCCCGAACATGCTCTGCATAGTCGCGCGCAATGATCGGAAACGCGGTTTGCCATTCGTCTTCCACCTGGCCGCCCATGATGCTGGTCATTGACCCCTGACTATCCAGATCAATCACTAAGACTTTGTATCCATCCAGTGCGGCGCTCATGGCGAGATGCGCGCAAGTCGAGGTTTTACCAACCCCGCCTTTGAAATTTGCCACCGCCAGAACCTTGGCGTCGACACCTTCGGGGCGATAGGGGCGGTATTCACGGTTGGCAGCACCTTCAACGGCGAAATGCTCGCGCAGGGCCATGATTTCCTGCAGAGAGAACCATTTCGTATTCCCCTCACCAGTGCCCTGGGGCAGATCGGTGTTGGCCTTTAGGACTCTGCGAAAATGCGCCGGGGCCACCGGAATAAGATAACGGCAGATTTCCCAGGTGGAAAATTTGCGCAGGCGTTTCTTACCGTCTGGGGCATGGCCACCTCTGACCAGTTCGTCCCGACCTTTCGCAGCGAACGCCGCGGCTTTCGCGAATCGGGCGGTATCTGTAGGCTGAGACAACTTTGCCGCCGCTTCTACCGGGCTGATGCCGAAATAAGGTGGTGTGTTAGGATTCTTTGGGGATGTCATAGGTTTTTGCCAATGTACGTGTTTCTACCGCTGATGCACAAATCTATGGCACATGTACTGGCGAATGGGAATCAGAACAGGCAAAAAACCATAGAATCCAAGAAAAACAACGGCAATACTGTTTTAGTACTTTTAGATATTTAAAGACTTTGTTGCCAATAAATGGTTTATTACCAAGTGGTTAGTCCTGATCGGGTGCCTAGTTACAGGACCAAGGGTGCCTGGTTACAGGATGGGTAGGACCCGGATGCGGGGTCAAAGGTGCTGATTCGCGGTATACAGTGCCGATATCGAGTATTAGTGACTAGTTCTGCGAATCATAGCACTATCAGATCGGGTACCATCCTGAAAACGGGTACCTATGGTATTTGCGGTTTTGCGATTGGGAACCCGTTTGCGGGATGCTGTACGCCAGAGTTTAAGGTATCCGAGGTGGGATTGAACGTAGGTGCCTTTAAGTGTATCAACGCCCGCAAGATCCCTAAAGAGGATTTCACAGGATGGGCTACGGGTAATGGATACGGGTATTCCCAAGGATAAACTGACAGGTGCGCTGCGCCGGGGTGCTGTCAAAAAGCATGTGGCGGCGATCCATGTATCGGGCAAGCTGACGCTGTTGCAGCGCAAATTGTCCAATGTGCTGTTGCTGAACGCCTATGACATGCTGACGCGGCAACAGAGCTTTCAGATGGATGCACGCACGCTGTGCCTAATGGTCGGGTATAATTCCAACGATTTTTACACGCTGAAACAGTCACTGCGGGGGTTAGCAGAGACGGTGGCGGAATGGGACATGCTGGATGAAGCGGGCAAGCAGGAATGGGGTGTGTCCAGTCTGCTGAGCTTTGCCAAGCTGAAGGGCGGCGTTTGCGAATACGCCTATTCACCGGCTCTGGCGGAAAAGCTGAGCGATCCGAAGATATTTGCGCTGATCAACCTGAATATCCAGCGGCGGTTCACCAGTGGGCATGCGCTGGCGCTATATGAGAATTGTTATCGGTTCCATCGCACAGGCAGCACCGGCTGGTGGTCGCTGGATACGTTTCGCCGGCTGATGGGGGTGGATGACAGTAGTTATTACGAAAGCTACAAGCACTTGAATGCCAAGATCATCAAACCGGCGACGGCCGAGGTGAACAGGACCAGCAATATCATCATCACGCCCGAGGTTCGCAAGCGCGGCAGGGCAGTGGTAGATATTCGGTTTCTGATTGAAGCCAACCCGCAACTGGCGATCCTTGATATGGATGACGGGGCAGGGGTGCGCAATGCACCGGTTTATGACCGGTTGCGCGGCATGGGGGTATCGGACCGGCTAGCGCGGCAATGGATTACCGAACATGGTGAAGCCACGGTGCTGGCAAAGCTGGATTATGTAGCGGGGCAGGGGGGTGTACGCGATCCAGCACGCTACCTGGCGGCAGCGTTGCGGGATCGGTATGGGAAGGACGAAGCGACAGCCGCGCCAAAGCCGCCCCTTGTCAAGGAGTTGCAGGGCCGCGCGGCGAAACTGAAACGGGTGCAGGAATTGGCGGCGGCGCGCTCACCAACACAACGGGATGCGGACAAACGTTTGTTTGTAGCGGGCATTGACCGTTCGGATTTGCGCAACGACTTTGAGAACCACGGCTGGATGTCGCCTCTGAATACCCGAGCGATTTATGAGTTTTGGAACGACCTGTTTCCGGAAGAATTTTCGGAGCAATAATTTGGGATCAAAATTGAGTGTTTCAAAAGGCGCGGGTCTACTGTTATTCGG
>CAZETX010000104.1:1347-3779 GCA_964514925.1 uncultured Marinosulfonomonas sp. | reverse complement strand
CGTCATCCCGCGCCGCGCTTCCCTGATCCGGGTGCTGTTTTGCGAAATTGGCCGGGTGCTGAACCACATTCTGAACGTCACCACACAGGCCATGGATGTGGGCGCGCTGACCCCGCCGCTCTGGGGCTTTGAAGAACGCGAAAAACTGATGGAATTTTATGAGCGCGCCAGCGGTGCCCGCTTCCATTCCGCCTATTTCCGCCCCGGTGGTGTGCATCAGGACCTGCCTGCGGGCATGCTGGAAGACATCCAAGCCTGGGCGCTGCAATTTCCGGCACGTCTGAATGATATCGACGATCTGCTGACTGAGAACCGCATCTTCAAACAGCGCAATGCCGATATCGGCATCATCACTGAACAGGACATCCTTGACTGGGGCTTTTCCGGCGTCATGGCGCGGGGCTCCGGTCTGGCCTGGGATCTGCGCCGGGCCCAGCCCTATGAATGTTACGACGAATTTGATTTCCAGATACCGGTTGGCAAGAACGGTGATTGTTATGACCGCTACCTGTGCCGGATGGCGGAAATTCGCGAAAGCGTCAAAATCATCCACCAATGTGTGGAAAAACTGAACGCTCCGGACGGGCAGGGCGACGTGCTGGCGCGGGGCAAACTGACCCCCCCCAAACGCGCCGACATGAAAACCGACATGGAAAGCCTGATCCATCACTTCAAATTGTATACCGAAGGCTTCCATGTCCCCGCCGGTGAAATCTATGCCGCGGTTGAGGCCCCCAAGGGCGAATTTGGCGTCTACATGGTGTCCGACGGCTCCAACAAACCCTACCGCGCCAAGCTACGCGCCCCCGGTTTTCTGCACTTGCAGGCCATGGACTATGTCGCAACCGGCCACCAGTTGGCCGATGTTGCCGCCATCATCGGCACCATGGACATCGTTTTCGGTGAGGTGGACCGCTGATGCCAAACACCATTCCACCCCTTCTTTTTTTCATAAACACCCCCGCCGGAGGCATGATTTTTCGCAGAAAAATCAATCCCGACTGCACCTTAAAGGGCAACTGACCAATGCTGCGCCGCCTACATCCCAACCAGCCCGATAACTTTGCCTTCACCAAGGCAAACCAGATCTGGGCCGACGCCCAGATCACCAAATTCCCCGAAGGGCGACAGGCCTCGGCTGTCATCCCATTGCTGTGGCGCGCCCAGGAACAGGAAGGCTGGCTATCGCGACCGGCCATTGAACATATCGCAGACCGGCTTGGTATGGCCCATATCCGGGTTCTTGAAGTGGCGACATTTTACTTTATGTTTCAGCTGCAACCTGTTGGTTCTGTTGCTCATATTCAGGTTTGCGGCACAACGTCCTGCATGATCTGTGGTGCCGAAGACCTGATCAGTGTTTGCAAAGATAAAATCGCTGCAACCCCCCATGAAATTTCCGCCGATGGTAAATTCAGCTGGGAAGAGGTCGAATGTCTGGGGTCCTGTTCCAACGCGCCCATGGCCCAGATTGGCAAAGACTATTATGAAGATCTGACCACCGAACGCATGGGTGAGATCATTGATGAAATGGCCGCCGGAAAAGTACCGCTGCCGGGTCCGCAAAATGGCCGTTACGCCGCCGAACCTCTGGCCGGTCTGACCAGTCTGACCGACCATGAAAGCGGACGCACCCAGTATAATGCCAGTGTGCAACTGGCCAGTGACCTGGGCGATACGATCAAGCGGATTGATGGCACAGAGGTGGCAACAACCACCCCCTGGCTGGGTTTAAAAGCTGCGAAAAAGCCAGCCAAACCAGCGACCAAACCCGCCAAACCCAAAAGCCGTGCGAAATCCACCACTGGCAAACCGAAAAAGCCCCGCGCCCTCAAGGGGCCGCGTAAATCAGGGGCCGATGATCTGAAAATGATCAAAGGCGTCGGGCCAAAGCTTGAAAAGCTGTTGAATTCGCTGGGGTTTTACCACTTTGACCAGATCGCGGACTGGGGCAAGGATGACCTGTCCTGGGTTGACGATAATCTGGAAGGTTTCAAAGGCCGCGCCAGCCGTGATAAATGGGTGCCACAGTCCAAAATTCTGGCCAAAGGTGGCGCGACGGAATTCTCTAAACGTGCCAAATACTGAACGGGAAGAACAAAAAATGAAAAACGGGGAGATATGTTATGAGTTCTCATAGAAGTGAAAATACCGGTAAACTTTGGGGCTGGGCAATTGCCGCCGGTGTACTGGCGTTCCTGATCCTGAAATTTCTGGCCGCCTATACCTTCTGGCCAGCCCTCTTACTGGCCATTCTCATCGGCATTCTGGTGGCCATCCTGCTGTGGATCGGCTTTTACCGCGACGCTGATGACGGAGACATGGGCCTTGGCCTCTCCTCTGGTTCAGCATCCACGCCGGCATCCACATCTGCATCACAGGCCAGCAATCTTACCAGTGAAGTAAAAAGCGCCCCGGCCAAACCAGCCGCC
>CAZETX010000104.1:0-1247 GCA_964514925.1 uncultured Marinosulfonomonas sp. | reverse complement strand
CCGCCAAGGCGAAACCAACCGCCAAAGCCAAACCAGCCCGCAAACCGGTTTCAAAAACCGGTAAACCTGAAATGCTCAGGAAAGCCCGGGCAGGGGGCGCGGATGATCTGAAAATGATCAAAGGCGTCGGCCCAAAGATGGAAACCATGCTCAACACAATGGGCGTTTATCACTTTGATCAGGTTTCCAACTGGCGCACAGCCGAAGTAAAGTGGGTTGACGAAAACCTGGAAGGTTTCAAAGGCCGTGTATCCCGTGACGGCTGGGTGAAACAGGCCAAGACCCTTGCCAAAGGCGGCGCAACCGAATTTTCCAAACGCGTCAAAAAAGGCGGCGTCTACTAAGGAGAACGCACATTGGACCCCGAACAGGAAAAGCAACAGGCACGCAAAACACGCATGGTTTCCATCGTTATTGCCGGTACCATGCTGCTCTGGATCGGGGCCAATTTCATCGGCAAACAATACGGGTTGGCCGGGCGCTATGCCCTGCTGATCGATTTTGCGGCACTGGCCGGTTTATTCTGGGCGCTGGTGGTGATCTATCAAATCTGGCGCGCGCGTCAGGATAATTAGGAACGACGAATATGCTCAAGGATCAGGACCGGATCTTTACCAATCTCTACGGCATGCATGACCGCTCACTTAAGGGCGCGCGTGCGCGGGGCCACTGGGATGGCACCGGCACAATCCTCAAAAAGGGCCGCGACTGGATCGTTGACCAGATGAAGGCGTCGGGCCTGCGTGGGCGCGGCGGTGCTGGCTTTCCCACCGGCCTGAAATGGTCGTTCATGCCCAAGGAAAGCGACGGTCGCCCGGCCTATCTGGTGGTCAATGCCGACGAAAGCGAACCCGGCACCTGCAAAGACCGTGAGATCATGCGCCATGATCCCCACACCCTGATCGAAGGCTGCCTGATCGCCAGTTTCGCGATGAATGCCAACACCTGTTACATCTACCTGCGCGGCGAATATATCCGCGAACGCGAAGTGCTGCAAAACGCCATTGATGAATGTTACGCCGCCGGGCTGCTGGGCAAAAACGCCGCCAAATCCGGCTGGGATTTTGACCTGTTCCTGCACCACGGGGCCGGGGCCTATATCTGCGGCGAAGAAACCGCGCTGCTGGAAAGCCTTGAGGGCAAAAAAGGCATGCCGCGCATGAAGCCACCGTTTCCCGCAGGTGCCGGGCTCTATGGCTGCCCGACCACCGTAAACAACGTTGAAAGCATCGCCGTTGTGCCCACCA
>CAZETX010000103.1:0-3807 GCA_964514925.1 uncultured Marinosulfonomonas sp. | reverse complement strand
CGTCTTGAAGTAGCCAAAAGGGGCAGCGCTTTGTCATATGTAGGCGCTAAATCGGTGTCCTCACCTTCACAGCTGTGTATCTTCTGACAGTGCTGTCAGGCAAGTTTCGCGATGAGACAGGCGATCTTCTCACCCCAACCCATCGTCATGGTCGTCGCCTGCGATATTATGTTTCCAACCGATTGATTTCAGGCGGGATTGATCCCGGCGGTTGGCGGCTATCAGCACCGGGATTTGAGAAAGCCGTCGTCAAAGTGATTGCCGATCACCTGTCCGCTCTGGCAGAACGTCATAAGCTACTATGTACGGTTTCCGCTGTTGAGGTCGAGGGAACATCAAAGGCAGCATTGGATTTGGCGAAAGAACTTCGCACCGCGAACCACCGGCTTTTGACCCAGCTCGTTTGCTCCGGTCAGATCGCAAAGGATCGCAACCGGTTCAAACTGAAGGGCGACAGTTTGTCAAAACGGCTCGGGCATCCGGTTGCCGATCTAAACCCCGCACCTGTAGATTTTGACGCCCCGTTCAGCTACCGACGCGGTGTTGAGCTCAAAATCATCGCCGGTGATCCAATTCCCGCCCCCGATCAAACCCTGATCCAGGTCACGCGCAATACCCATAAATCGGCGGGGGAACTTCGCAAGGGTACGCCGCTCAAAACAATAGCTTTGAACCAAAAATATTCCGACCGCCACGTCGCCCGGATCATTCCACTTGCCGGGCTGTCACCACGCATTCAGACGGCCATTGTCGACGGTGATCAACCAGCCCAGTTAACGCTGGAAACTCTGGTGCGCGCAAAGCTGCCGCTGGATTGGAAGGTGCAGGAACGCCAGTTGGGATTTCTCTGAAATACCCGTTTCCAACCTGACAACTCAATTCCCTGATCACAAAATTTATTTCCCTGTTCGCATGATTAAATTCCCTGTTAATGTGCTTAGGGAAATCGCGGCCAAGTCTCTGTAATTGTTTAATGTATTATCACCCAATTTCCACAAATCCGGCCACAACAGCGCTTTTTCCCTGTTAAATCCCTGTTAACAGGGAAATATCCAAAAACCGCACCGAGGAATTCCACTACTGAGACTAGCCGGTATTTTGAAGCGTATTCACCAATCCGGTGCGTCTCTGTCACCCCCATCACCTCGCAAACCCCCGTAAACACGCAACAACTGCGCGCCAGTTCCGCATGGGTAAATGGGACCGGGGTCGATGGCGGTGCTGTCAGACGAATGCGAAGCAGTCTCTGCAAGGACAGTAAAGCTGCCCTTTATGCGGCGCCGATATCGCGCCACTCGGTGAGAGCAGCGGCGCGGTTGAGCTCGAATTTCTTGCGGCTGTAAAGACTACGCTCTTGGTTGAAGTGATTATGAACTAAAGCGTGAACGGTGACGAAATTCTGCAAGCTTCGCATCCGCCTGAAGCGAAGCATGGCACCTTCTCGTCGCCGAAACGGAAGGCACGAGCTCTCAGCTCGGTTGTTCAACCAGCGGCCGGCTTCTTGGCTGTCAGAATTGTCGATGATCTTTATCACGGCACCATAGGACTTAGTTTGTCTGTCACGATGATTTGCGGCTGGCCGTTCCGTTTTATTGATTTCCTTTGGAAATTCAACGCGGCGCTGCGATCACGACGCTTGGTGGCATAGCTTTCCAACACATCTCCCTCGTGGTCATCTGCCTGCCAGAGGCGGTGAGTTTGGCCGTTGATCTTTACGAAACCTCGTCCAAACGCCACTGCCATTTCGAACAGGCGCGCATCTGGCGATACTTTTTTTACGGCTCTCGGCCGCAAACATCGGGCCAAATCTATTCCATTAGAACCTCACAGTCTCATGGCTGACATCAATGCCGCGCTCATGCGGGAGACCCTCGACATCGCGCAGTGACAAAGGGAAACGATTGTACAGCGTCACCGCCATGCGGATGATTTCGAGGTAGCGAATGGACGAAGGATTTATCATCCGCAAATGCTACAAATCTGCCCATACTTTTTAGGCCAGTTTCCTCTGACAATGCCCTAAAATGTGGTATCGTGGTTTTGTACTCGAATTTCAAAAGCCTGGCCGTTAAAATACGGGCACGTACCATAACCCCGGAACCATTTCCCAAAGGAGCCAATCATGCCGCACATTCAACCCAAAGGTTCATTTGTTGCCTTAATTACCCCCATGAACATGGATGGGTCTGTGGATATCGAAGGCTTTCGCACCTTGCTGCAATGGCATGAAGAAAACGGCACCAAATCGATACTCTTCATGGGATCGACAGGCGAAGTATCGATGCTTGACGCTGAAGAGCGCAAAAAGATCATCACTGAAACCGCAAAAATGAACACCGGCAAGATGTTGTTTTATTACGGTGTGACGGGCAACAATACCGCGACAACGATTGACTATACCCGGTTTGCCAAGGACGCAGGCGCAGACGGTGTGATCTTGGCTGCCCCGGCCTATATCTGCGCCGACAGCAAGGCCATCACCGACTATGCCAGCGAAGTACTGGACAGCACCGATATGGCAATGGGTTTTTACAACAACCCACCACGGGTCAATACCGATCTGCATTGGGACAATTTACTGAAGCTGGCCAAACACCCGAACATGGTTGTGTTGAAAGAGTCGACCACGCGCGTCGGACAGGTGGCGCAGATGTGTGCGGCGAAACCCGACATTGCCATCATGTGCTGCTGTTCTCCAAACTTGGGTCTGGTCATTCCGACTATGGCGTTGGGCGGACACGGCACTGCAAATATGACCGGCAACATCATTCCGCAGGAAATGGCAACTATCTCGAAACCATGGGAGAACGGCGACGATGCCTTTGCTTGCCGCGCGGCTTGGTTGGACAACCTCGCGATGCTGCATTTCGCCTATTCGGCAGTTAATCCGGTAGCGATCAAGTCGCTGATGCGGGCCGTTGGCCTGCCTTCTGGTCCGTTGCGAAAGCCTCTTCAACCCATGACCGGGGCTACATTGCAAAAGGGTCTTGATGCTTATGTCCAATCGGGAGCCGCTGAACGGTATGGTCTCAATACAGCTAAGCCCATCAAGGCCGCCGAATAATTGTGTAAGTTCCGGTTTTGGGTGCAAGCGTGATCGGCGAAACCGGTGCGTAGTTAATGGCGAAATCCGGGCGTGGGGTTAGGGCTTTCGATCACCCACAAGCCGCCCGTCCTCAAGGTTAATGATCCGGTCCGCCATATCAAGGATACGGTTGTCGTGGGTGACCATGACGGTTGTTGTGCCCTGAGCCGCGGCCATTCGTTTCAGCAATTTTACGACCGCCAAACCGCTTTCCTTGTCCAGGGCGGCCGTCGGTTCATCAGCGAAAATGACGTCCGGGTTTGCAACCAAGGCGCGCGCCACAGCAACCCGCTGTTTTTGACCGCCCGACAGGTTGGCCGGCAGATAGCCAATGCGATCCGCCAACCCGACAAGCCCCAAAACATGGGCTGCGGCCTTGTCATAGGAACCGGTTTTCCCGTGCCCATGCACATCCAGCCCCATCCGCACATTTTGCAAGGCTGTCAGACTTTCATGTAGGTTATGGGCCTGAAAGATAAAGCCAAGCCGGCGGCGCAAGTGGGTTTTCACCTTGACTGACGCGTTTTTCAGCTCGGTTCCCAATAACCGCACTGAACCATCCTGGGTTTCGCGCAAACAACCCATCAATGTCAGCAACGTGGTTTTACCCGATCCGGATGGCCCCATCAGCACGGTCAGTTTGCCCCGCTCAATTTTCAGGTTGATGTCATGCAAGGCCTGAAACCGGGCTTCGCCGGTTCCAAAAAAGTGGTTCAGGTTTT
>CAZETX010000102.1:0-3862 GCA_964514925.1 uncultured Marinosulfonomonas sp. | reverse complement strand
AGCGCGGCCTTTGCCTTATCGACAATGGCGCTAAACGCGTCCGGCTCATGCACGGCCAGATCAGCCAGAACCTTGCGATCCACCTCAATACCCGCCAGGCTCAACCCGTTGATGAATTTGCTGTATGTCAGCGCTTCATCCTGGGCACGAACAGCCGCATTGATCCGCTGGATCCACAGCGCCCGGAAATTGCGCTTGCGAACCTTACGGTCGCGGGTTGCGTATTGGTTGGCCTTGTCCACGGCCTGTGTGGCGGTGCGGAACAACCGGCTGCGGGCACCATAGTACCCCTTGGCAGCTTTGATTATTTTCTTATGGCGCGCCTTGGTGACGGGCCCACTTACTGTTCTTGACATATCTCAGGCCTCCTTAGCGGTCATAGGGCATGTAGGATTTCACGATCTTGCTGTCCGGTGCGGATAGCTCGGTGGTCCCACGTGCATTGCGAATGAATTTCTTGGTGCGTTTGATCATACCGTGGCGTTTGCCAGCCTGGGCTGCCATCACTTTACCGGTAGACGTGACCTTAAAGCGCTTCTTGGCGCTCGATTTCGTCTTCATTTTGGGCATTTCCGTCTCCTCATGGTGCGGTTTTGCATACAACTCGGCATGCCACTTTGGCCGGCCGTATACCTGAACTTGGCGCGTATAGGCCCGCGCGCCCGGGCTGGCAAGGATAAATCAGGCCCGTTTTAAAGAAAAAGCTGTTTCACAACGCTGACAAACAGATCCGGGAAACCTTCAATCGAATAAGAGTTGGGCCGGTTATAAACCGCCCAGCTGACCAGGGCGCCCCCGGTAACAAACGCAATGATGGCGCCGCGCGGTGGACGACCGTGGGAAAACGCACTGATTAGCGCCGGAAATGTCAGCGCCCCAATCAATACCCCCAATACCAGAATGAAATCGTTATCCAAAGTTCAATCTCCAATAACCAAGCTTCCCTCTATTCCGGATCGGTACTGTAAATCAACCTTTCTTCGCAAGGTGCCACCCGTAAAATATTGGTTGAACCGGGCTGACTGAACGGTATCCCGGCAATCACCACAATATGATCAGTTTCATCGGCAAAACCCATTTCACGGGCTGCACGTGCCGCGTTGACCACCGCCATTTTAAAACGGTCAACCGTGGCTGTGACCCTGCAATGCATCCCCCAGCTCAGCGCCAGACGCCGCGCCGTACCTATTTTCGGCGTCAGCGCGATAATCGGCACATGGGGGCGCTCGCGGGCCGTTAACAATGCCGTCGTCCCACTTTCCGAAAAACAGCAAATCGCTTTGATATCAGTGGTTTCCGCAATATCTCGCGCCGCCAGAACAATGGCGTCGGCAATGGTTTCCTTGATCCCGGCGCGACTGGCATCCAAAACCTGTCGATAGGTTGGATCAGACTCAACCTCTTCTGCCACATTGTTCATGGTGGTCACGGCCTCAACCGGGTATTGCCCGGCGGCACTTTCCGCCGACAACATCACCGCATCCGCACCCTCATAAATTGCCGCCGCCACATCGGACACTTCCGCGCGGGTCGGTACCGGGCTTTCGATCATGCTTTCCATCATCTGGGTGGCCACGATCACCGGCTTGGCCGCATTGCGGCAGGCCCGGACCAGACGCTTCTGGATCGGCGGTACATTCTGCACCGGCAACTCAACCCCCAGATCACCCCGCGCCACCATAATCCCGTCAGACACTTTCAGGATTTCGTCAAACGCTTCCACCGCCGCCGGTTTTTCAATCTTGGAAATGATATGCGCCCGCCCCGCCGCCAGTTCGCGGGCTTCTTCCACATCGGCTGCCCGCTGCACAAAAGACAGCGCCAGCCAGTCGACCCCCAACTGGCAGACAAATTCCAGATCTTTGCGATCCTTTTGCGATAGTGCGGCCAATGGCAAAACCACATCCGGCACATTCACGCCTTTACGGTTTGAAATCGTACCATCGTTTTTGACAATACAGTCGGCAAAATCGCGGCCACATTCCGTAACCTCCAGCCGTATCTTCCCATCATCCACCAACAGGTTCGCCCCGGGCTTCAGCGCGTCAAAAATTTCACTATGCGGCAGGCAAACCCGTTTACTGTCACCGTCAGTTTCATCCAGATCAAACCGAAACGCCTGCCCTTCGCTCAGATCCTCTGCCCCATTGGCAAACTTGCCAACCCGCAGCTTTGGCCCCTGCAAATCCGCCAATATTGCAATCGGGCGCCCGGTGTCTTTTTCAATCTGCCGAATGATCCGGTGACGCTCGCGAATTTCACCATGTTCCCCATGGCTCATGTTCAGGCGAAACACATCAGCCCCTGCCTCAGACAGGGCCCGGATCATTTCATAATCATCAGATGCAGGGCCAAGAGTGGCCACAATTTTTACGTTGCGAAGACGTCGCATGCAGTTATTTCCCCAATTTCATTGCTATTTTAGCGCTAACGCTCTTTATGGCGGAAATTGCAACAGCTGACAACTGGCACTTACCCAAAGATTTGCCTAATCAGACCTGACACAACCACAAGAATCACCCATGACCCAAACGGCCTATGAAATCATCGGCGCTGATCGCCCGTCACGGTTACTGTTCAGCTGCGATCACGCCTCAAATGCAATCCCCGATGATATTAACGGCGGCTCACTCGGCCTGAGCAGTTCCGACATGTCGCGCCACATTGCCTATGATATCGGCGCCGCTGCGGTGACACGCCAGCTGTCCAAACAGCTGAACGCGCCGGCAATCCTGTCGCGGTTTTCCCGATTGGTGATTGATCCAAATCGTGGCGAAGATGACCCGACCCTGATGATGCGCCTGTATGACGGCACCATCATCCCCGGCAATCGCCACGCGACCAGGGCCGACCTGCAACACCGCCTGAACCGCTATTACCGCCCCTATCACGCGGCCTACGCCAAACTGGCTGCCCGGCGCCCCGATACCATTATCGTCGCCGTCCACAGCTTTACCCCGCGCTTGAATTCCCGCGCGCCCCGGCCCTGGCATATCGGCCTGCTTTTCGCGGATGACACCCGGTTATCCGACCCCCTGTTGGCCAACCTGCGCGCTGACCCCGCCCTGTGCATCGGCGCAAATGAACCCTATGCAGGCCACCTTCCCGGTGACGCCGTTGATCGCCACGCCTTGCAAACCGGCCGCCCCAACGTCCTGATTGAGCTGCGTCAGGACCTGATAGAAACTGATACCGGCCAACAGAAATGGGCCAAACGGCTGGCCGTCGCGCTGCAGGAAGTTCTGGCATCAGCCGATTATTAAAGGAAACATCCATGCCCCATTTAGTCGTCGAACACAGTGCGGATATCGCAAACCACCAAAACATGTCTGACCTTTGCAAAACCCTATATGATACCGCCCTGCGCAGCGGCGAATTTGACGCGCCAACCATCAAGGTCCGCGCCATTTCCTGCGCGGCGTCCTATATCGGAACGGAACCGCAAAGCTTTGCCCATGTCACCCTGCACCTCATGGCCGGTCGCGACACAAAAACCAAATCCCGGCTGACCCAGACCATTCTGAACGCACTGGAAACGTCCTTACCGGATGTTGGCAGCCTCACCGTTGACATCAAAGACATTGATCCGGCAACCTACGCCAAACGCGTATTGTAACCCCAAGGAAAACCCCATGGACACCCAGACCCACATCGAAATCCAAGCCGCCGCCTTTCGCCGGCTGCAACAACACCTGCTGCAGGATCGCACCGATGTGCAAAACATTGACATGATGAACCTGACCGGATTTTGCCGCAACTGCCTGTCGCGCTGGATGCAGGAAGCCGCGGATGAACGCGGCCACGAAATGACCAAAGACCAAGCGCGCGAAGCGTTCTACGGCATGCCGTTTTCCCAGTGGCG
>CAZETX010000101.1:0-3937 GCA_964514925.1 uncultured Marinosulfonomonas sp. | reverse complement strand
CCCTGACCATGACTGGATATTTCAACGGGATAAATAACGACTTCCTTGAACTCTGTGACCTGACGCGGACAAATTCCACCCCAGGCGCTCGACTGGGCGACCTCCAATTCGCCGATCAGGAAAGGTTTCACATCAGAACCAACCCTTCCCAGCCACCACGCAGCTTACCATCTCCGAACCCTCTTGCTTTTGATACGGGCGCGGCGTTGCTGGGTGGGATTTGAATCTACGACCTTCTTGGTAAGGCTCGTTCCTGTAAAACTCGACAAAAGCTTCGGTGAAATTTCGGTAACCTCATGCGACGCAGCACCTTTACGCGCCAGATTGTATGTTTCTGGAATTGGGCCAGGTGCTTTTAGAGCACGCGGATCGTAAGACATCCGCCAGAATCAGGCTCAACGTCAGTGGCCCATTGGGAAAGGCTCCCAATCCTACTGATTGCTGCTGTACTGGCAATTTCTGATGATACAGCAACTGAAGCAAGACCATCGCCTATTCAATACTGTCTATCCGCGAGATGTTCGGACTTTGGTCATGACGCAATCCTGAAAACAACTAATTGTATCTGTGTATTTGCCATTTGATACGCCGCTGCGGGGGTCCTGGCCTCACACTTCCGCAAGAATATTGGCCAAAGAAGAAAGGATCATACCCACGCCTTCCTGGTCTATTGTCAGCGGGGGCCGGATCTTAAGAACGTTGTCTTTCGGGCCCTCACTTCCGATTAGAATTCTGTGTTCACGCATACGATTTTTTACGTATGAGCAAAGTCGCGTGTTTTCTTTTTGCAAGCCCGTGTCTTCAATCAGATCGACACCGATGAACAGCCCCATACCGCGCACATCACCGATTTGCGGGAAATCGTTTTGCATCTGCTTCAGACCATCAAGCAACAGGCGGCCCATGTCCCGCGCATTTCCCTGAAGGTTTTCGTCGTCGACAATATCCAGCACTTCTTTGCCCGTCAGGCATGAAATCGTAGACCCGCCAAAGGTTGAGAAAAATTCGGGCCCTTCGGCAAAACTGTCGGCAATTTCCCGGCTGGTGACAAGCACGCCCAAGGGATGACCATTGCCGATCGGTTTTCCCAGAACAACAATGTCGGGCACCACGTCTTGCTGTTCAAACCCAAAGTAATGTGTGCCCAGCCGTCCCAACCCGGTTTGCACTTCGTCGGCAATACACAGGCCACCTGCAGCGCGGATGCGGCGGTAAACGCCTTGTAAATAGCCAGCCGGGGGGATGATTTGCCCGGCAACGGACGGGAATGTTTCCGCAATGAAACCGGCAACACCGTGGCCGTTTGACTGTAATGCAGCAATTGCCGGCTCGGTAAGTTGGGCATATTTTTCCGCCCGATCAGGATCGTCCCGGCGGAAACGCCCGCGATAATCATCCGGCAGGTCGATCAGTTCCACCCAGTCCGATTGCCCGACACCGCCGGGGGCATTGAACTTGTAGGCAGATATATCAATCGCGCCGGTTGTATTGCCGTGATAGCCATGGTCGGGGGTTACCATGCCCTTTTGGCCGGTATGGGCGCGCACCAGCCGCAGCGCCAGCTCGTTGGCTTCTGTGCCGGAATTCACGAAGAAACACACGTTCAGAGGCGTCGGGAATTTGGACAGGATTTTTTCGGCAAAGGCGGTCTGCGCCGGGTGCAGATAACGGGTGTTGGAATTCATCCGGCACAGTTGCGCCGCCACCAGCTTTTGAATGCGCGGATGGGCATGACCGACATGGGGCACGTTGTTGTAAGCATCCAGATAGGGGCGGCCCCATTCATCAAACAGGTGATGTTTCCAGCCCCGCACCAGCATCACCGGATCTGCATAGGTCAGCGACAGGTTGCGCCCGAAATGATCCCGGCGTCCATTCAGCACTTTGGTTTTATCGGTTGGTTGATAACTTGTTTTGTCGTCCCGTAGGTTAAGCAGTGCCGCCGGGTTCGGGCATAATGCGCGCCACAGATACATCTCATCCGGGTCGGCCACGCCGGGCCAGTCGGCCTCAATTCCATCTGTGAAAAGCGCCAGCTGGAAATGCAGATGCGGGGCCCAGCCGCCATTTTGGGCCGCGTCGCCAAGGCGGCAAAACGCTTGCCCGGATGTTATGTCGTCACCCGGTGACAGCCGCGTTATGAATTCCGGGTCCAGGTGCCCATAAAGGGTATGGAACGGGTCACCCTCGGGGGTTTCATGGCTTAGTATGATGACCCCGCCATAATCAAGATGCCCGTCGCGGTATTCAGCCACCAGAACCTTACCATCCAGCGGCGCATGGATCTGCGTGCCTGCCGGGGCGAACACATCAACACCCAGATGCACAGTGCGCCGGTCCGAGGCTTTCCACGGGCCTTTGCAAAATGCCGGGGCTGTGTAGATCAGGCGCGGTTCATTATAGTACCCCAGCCAGATCGCATCCTTTGGCTTGAATTCTTCACCGACCCTTGCGGCTTCCAATGATGAAAGATCAAACGGGTTTTGCGGCCAAAGGGATTCTTCCACCGAAAGAGAACCCATTGGGGCGGTCGTAAGGTCCCGTTCCAGAACCTGTGCAAAATCTCCGCGATGTTGGTCCAGATAGGCCATGACCCGGTCGGCACCTTCAGACACCGGAAACCCACAGATGCAACGCAATCGGGCTGCGACAATCCGGGGGTGCGGCGCCGTGGTTTCAAGAAACCGCCAGGCCGGGGCCTGTGAAACAGTGACATAGGGATCACCGGGGTTTTCAATGGCCATCAGGCTGGAATTAACCACGCTGACCGCCAACCGCATGCGGAGCAGGGGCCAGACCAGATCCAGTTCAGCCGCGCTAAGCGGGTTGGTCGCGTGATACCCCTGAACCAACGCCGCCAGTGCTGCCTCGGGGTGATCATGGTCCAGAACAACATAGGCCCCGGCAGTTGCCAGATCGCAGATACGCGGTGCGGCACACATATCCCCCAGATCAAGCAGACCAGAGATTTGGCGCGGTTCGTCAAGTTGCCCGCTTACAAGGATGTTGTAGTCGTTGACGTCATTGTGGATGGCCTGAAACGGCAGTTCTTGGAGCAATGGAAGAAGCGCGTGATACTGGCTGATAATTTCGGCAAGCAAGTCTTTGCGAGCAGCATTCCGGATTGCGTTTAAGTGATCCGTCACCCAGCCTGCCTGAACCGGGTGCCACTTGAAATCTCGTTCAAGAAACCGGTGTTCAAATGGTTTAAGCGCTGCATCGGTTTTGCCAAGGATCAGTCCCAGTTGATGGATCAGGTCCAGGCTTTTGGGGGACCGCCGCGCGTAACAATCACCCGGCAGCTTTTGAAGCAGCCAAACCAGTCGCGTTTCACCCCGTTCATCAGAGAGCTCTAGAATACTTTGCCCGGAATTTGATGCCACCACCGCCGGGAACGGCAGCGTAGCGTCAGCGTTTTTAATCCGGGCTAGTGCCTGAACCTGCATGTCGATAAAATCGCCCGAACAACCGGGTCGCATGACCTTAAGAATATACCCTTTGCCATCGCCGGTTTCGGCAAGAACATTCAGGTCATATTCACCCTCCAACTGCCTAAGGTCAGCGGTGATCCCCCATTCGCTTAAAAGGACATCCTGCCAAATTTTCAAGTTCATCCACAGAAGCTCACTTACGATTAAATTGCCCGCTGACACGCACAGTGCCCATGCCAGTTTGGTGATACTGAACGGAACCTGACGATCTTTGTCAACGCAACGCGGGCAACTGATTTAATGCCGCGAAAATTCTCAGTGTTGCAGGATCTGGCTTAGAAAATTCTGGGTCCGCAGGTTCTGTGGATTATCGAAAAAGTTGTGGGGGTCGTTCTCTTCAATAATTGATCCCTCATCCATGAACACAACGCGGTCAGCCACTGCTTTGGCAAACCCCATTTCATGGGTCACACAAACCATCGTCATACCGTCATTGGCCAGCTCGA
>CAZETX010000100.1:0-3961 GCA_964514925.1 uncultured Marinosulfonomonas sp. | reverse complement strand
ATCGGGGATGACATTAGTGAGCCATAAACACCGCCGTTGGATATGGTGAAACTGCCGCCCTGCATTTCATCCATGCTCAGCTTGCCATCCCGCGCACGGGCACCTTTTTCAGCAATCGCCTTTTCGATCTCGGCAAATGACATGGCGTCGGCGTCGCGGATCACCGGCACCACAAGGCCGGTGGGCGTGCCCGCAGCAATGCCCATATGCACGTAGTTTTTGTAGACCACATCGGTGCCGTCGATTTCGGCGTTCACTTCGGGCACCTCACGCAGGGCGTGGCAGCAGGCCTTGGTAAAGAACGACATAAACCCCAGCTTGACGCCGTGTTTTTTCAGGAACAGGTCTTTGTATTCAGTGCGCAGACCCATAACCGCAGACATGTCGACCTCATTATAGGTGGTCAGCATGGCGGCGGTGTTCTGGCTTTCCTTTAGGCGCCGGGCGATGGTCTGGCGCAGGCGGGTCATTTTGATGCGCTCTTCGCGGGACGCATCATCGGCTGAAACCGCTGCACGGGGCACAATGGCGGCTGCAGCTGCCGGGGCCGGGCTGGCAATGGCCTTGGCCACGTCTTCTTTCATGATACGGCCATCGCGCCCGGTGCCGGGTACCTGATCAGCACTCAGGCCGGCCTCGGCCATGGCTTTGTTTGCCGATGGCGCATTTTCAACGCTTTTGGCAGGGGCTGCTGGTGCGGGCGCGGCGGGGGTTACGGGTTCGGCAGGCGCAGCGGCGGGGGCCGCGCTTTGGTCAGAAGAACCGGCACCTTCGTTGATGGTGGCCAGCAAGGCGTCGACCCCAACTGTGTCGCCTTCCGCGGCAACAATATCCCCCAATGTCCCGGCTACCGGTGAAGGCACCTCAACCGTCACCTTGTCGGTTTCCAATTCGCATAGCATTTCATCAACGGCCACGCTTTCGCCGGGTTTTTTGAACCAGGTGGCAACGGTGGCTTCGGTGACGCTTTCACCTAGGGTGGGTACGCGGACTTCAGTGGACATTATTTTGATCCTTCGATGGTAAGGGCAGTGTCGATCAGAGCGGCCTGTTGGGCTTTGTGTTGGCTGCCAAGCCCGGTCGCGGGCGAAGCAGCGGCCGGACGGCCGGCATAGTTGGGGCGGGTGTTATCGGCTTCAATCCGGGTCAGCACCCATTCAATATTGGGTTCAATAAACGACCAGGCGCCCTGATTTTTCGGTTCTTCCTGACACCAGACCATGTCGGCCTGTTTGAAACGATCCAGTTCTTTGACCATGCTTAAGGCCGGGAACGGGTAAAATTGTTCAAGGCGCATCAGATAGACATCTTTGATGCCGCGCGCATCCCGTTCCGCCAGCAGGTCAAAATAGACCTTGCCCGAACACATCACCACCCGCTTGATTTTGTTATCGGCCACCAGTTTGGTGTCAGAATTACCCTTTTGCGCGTCATCCCAAAGCACCCGGTGAAAGCTGGAGCCATTGGTGAAATCATCCGCTGTCGACACTGCCAGCTTGTGGCGCAACAGGGATTTTGGCGACATCATGATCAGCGGCTTGCGATAGCTTCGGTGCATTTGGCGGCGCAGGATGTGGAAATAATTTGCCGGCGTGGTGCAGTTGGCAACGATCCAGTTATCGCCGCCACACATCTGCAAAAACCGTTCCAGACGGGCGCTGGAATGTTCCGGCCCCTGACCTTCATAGCCGTGCGGCAGCAGCATCACCAAACCCGACATGCGCAGCCATTTGGCTTCGCCTGAACTGATGAACTGATCAATCATGATCTGCGCACCATTGGCAAAATCGCCAAACTGGGCCTCCCAAAGTACCAGCGCGTTGGGTTCCGCCAGGCTATAGCCGTATTCAAATCCCAGCACCGCATATTCCGACAGCATGCTGTCAATTACTTCGTATTTCGCCTGACCTTTGCGGATGTGGTTCAGCGGATAATAACGTTCTTCGGTGTCCTGATTTACGATGCCCGAATGGCGGTGGCTAAAGGTGCCCCGGGTCACGTCCTGCCCTGACAGGCGCACCGGATAGCCCTCGGTCAAAAGTGAGCCAAATGCCAATGCTTCGGCAGTGGCCCAGTCAAAACCTTTGCCGGTTTTGAACATCTTGGCCTTGGCATCAAACAGGCGTTTTATGGTTTTATGGGCCGGATAATCGGCGGGCAGGCCGGACAGGGCTTTGCCGACTTCGGCCAGTGTTTTCTTTGGGATCGCGGTCTTGCCGCGCTGGTATTCTTCGCCGTGCTTGTCCAGATGTGACCAGCGCCCGTCCAGCCAGTCGGCCTTATTGGGTTTGTAATTCTTACCGATCTCAAATTCTTCGTTCAGATGTGCCTGAAACGCCGCCTTCATATCTTCAATCTCACCTTCCGGGATCAGCCCGTCACGGATCAGACGTTCGGTATAAAGCTGCAGCGTGGTTTTCTGCTTTTTGATCTGCTTGTACATCAACGGGTTGGTGAACATCGGTTCATCCCCCTCATTGTGGCCAAAGCGGCGGTAACAGAAAATGTCGATCACCACATCCTTGTGGAATTTCTGCCGAAACTCAGTGGCGACACGGGCGGCATGCACCACCGCCTCGGGATCATCGCCGTTCACATGGAAAATCGGCGCTTCCACCATCATCGCGATGTCAGTGGGGTAGGGCGAAGACCGTGAAAAATGCGGCGCGGTGGTAAACCCGATCTGGTTGTTCACCACGATATGAATGGTGCCGCCGGTGCGGTGGCCCGACAGCCCGGACAGCCCGAAACATTCGGCGATCACGCCTTGCCCGGCAAAGGCGGCATCACCGTGCAACAGGATCGGCAGCACCTGACTGCGATCACTATCGTTCAGCGCCTCCTGTTTGGCCCGCGCCTTGCCGATCACCACCGGGTTCACCGCCTCAAGGTGGCTGGGATTGGCCGTCAGCGACAGGTGCACGGTATTGCCGTCAAATTCCCGATCGGAACTGGCGCCAAGGTGGTATTTTACATCACCCGAGCCGTCCACCTCTTGCGGTTTGGAACTGCCGCCCTGAAATTCGTTGAAAATGGCGCGGTAGGGTTTGGCCATGACATTGGCCAGAACCGACAACCGCCCCCGGTGGGGCATGCCAAAAATGATATCGCGCACCCCAAGCGAGCCGCCGCGTTTAACGATCTGTTCCATCGCCGGGATCAGGCTTTCACCGCCATCCAGCCCAAAACGTTTGGTGCCCATATATTTGACATGCAGGAATTTTTCAAAACCCTCGGCTTCCACCAGTTTGTTCAGGATCGCCTTGCGCCCCTCACGGGTAAAGGCGATTTCCTTGCCATAACCTTCTATGCGTTCCTTCAGCCAGCCGCTTTCCTCAGGGTTGGAAATATGCATGTATTGCAGGGCAAACGTGCCGCAATAGGTGCGTTTCACGATGTCCAGTATCTGGCGCATATTGGCAATTTCCAGCCCCAGCACGTTGTCGATAAAGATCGGGCGATCCATGTCGGCATCACTGAAACCGTATGATTTCGGGTCCAGTTCCGGGTGGTTGCCCTTGTCGCGCATATTCAGCGGGTCCAGATCAGCCACCAGATGGCCACGGATGCGGTAAGCGCGGATGATCATGATGGCGCGCACTGAATCCAGTACCGCCTGTTTGATCGCCTCATCCGACACCGTAACCCCGGTTGCCGCCGCCTTGGCCTTAATCTTTTCGCCGGCACCCGTCGGTTCTTCGGCCCATTGCCCATCCATCGCGGCTGTCAGATCATCATTGGGGATCGGCGGCCAGTCACTGCGCGCCCAGCTTGGCCCTGCGGCCTCGGCTTTGGCATCGATATCGCTGTCACCCAGTTCCTTAAAGAAATCGGCCCATGCCGCATCCACGGCGTTCGGATCATTGGCGTATCGGGCGTAGAGCTGTTCGATATATTCCGCGTTGTGGCCCTGCAGGAAGGACGTGGCGTGGAAGGCGTCGTTGGGGGATTGTTCGGTCAT
>CAZETX010000099.1:0-3969 GCA_964514925.1 uncultured Marinosulfonomonas sp. | reverse complement strand
GGATGAAATACCCGCGCTGCGGATTTGTGTTAGCATTGGTTGGGGGGAACTGGTTATGGCCGAGAACAAAACCCGGCAAACGGATGTGCAGGTAGCGGATTTCATCCGGCAGGTTGAGCATAAAACCCGGCGTGAGGATGCGCTGATACTGCAGGCTTTGTTTCGCAAGGTTACCGGGTTTCAGCCACGGATGTGGGGGCCGACGATTGTGGGCTATGGGCAGTATCATTATACCTATGACAGCGGGCGTGAGGGCGATATGCCGGCATGCGGATTTTCGCCGCGCAAGGCCAATATGGTGGTCTATGTGATCCCCGGATATGGCGGGTTTGAAGATCTGTTGCGGGATCTTGGCAAGCACAGAACCGGCAAGTCCTGTCTGTATCTGGGGCCGCTTAAAAACGTTGATCTTGGGGTTTTGGGGCGGCTGATCCGGGCCGGGTTGGATGATCTGGCGACGCGGTGGGACATAGAACCAAGCTGAGTGTTTTGGACTGGTTTCAGCCTCTGGCGGGGAAATTTTTGAAAAGAAAAACCGGGCGTGAATTTTGCGGATATGGACAAAGGCGGTTTCCTGTGAAAAACCGGATTTCTCAGGAGAATTGTCAATGACCGTCACACGTTTCGCGCCGTCCCCCACCGGGTATTTGCACATTGGAAATCTGCGCACGGCGCTGTTCAATTATTTGATCGCGCGCAAGGCGGGTGGGCAGTTTATTTTGCGGCTGGATGACACCGACCCGACACGTTCCAAGCCTGAATATGCCGACGGGATCATGGAAGATCTGAACTGGCTGGGCCTGACATGGGACCGGGTGGAACGTCAGTCAACCCGGCTGGAGCGCTATGAAGAGGCCGCCGATCAGCTGCGGGCCGCGGGGCGGTTATATGAGTGTTTTGAAACCCCGGTTGAGCTGGATCTGAAGCGCAAGAAACAGCTGAATATGGGCAAGCCGCCGGTCTATGACCGTTCGGCGCTGGCGCTAGGGGAGGCTGAGCGCGCGGCGTTGCGTGCGGAGCGCGGACCGGGGCATTGGCGGTTTAAGCTGGACCATGAGCGGATTGAATGGACGGATGGTATTTTGGGCGATCTGTCGCTGGATGCGGCATCGGTTTCCGACCCGGTTCTGATCCGTGGTGACGGGCAGTTTTTATACACGCTGGCGTCGGTTTGTGACGATATTGATTATGGTGTCAGCCATGTTGTGCGCGGGTCTGACCATGTGACCAACACCGCGACCCAGATACAGATTATCCGGGCATTGGGTGGGGAAGTGCCTGAATTTGCACATCATTCCCTGTTGACCGGGCCCCAGGGTGAAGCCCTGTCAAAGCGGTTGGGGGTGTTGGCATTACGTGATTTGCGCGCCCAGGGGGTGGAGCCGATGGCACTGTTGAGCCACATGGCGCGCCTTGGTTCATCGGATGCGATTGAGCTGCGTGGATCAATGGATGAACTGATTGAAGGTTTTGACATTTCGCGCTTTGGGTCGGCCCCGACCAAGTTTGATGAGGCGGATCTGATCCCGCTGAGCGCCCGATATCTGGCTGGGCTGGAGCTGGCGGATGTGGCGGATCAGGTGGCCGGGATTGGCGTGCCGGGGGCATTGGCCGAACGGTTTTGGCGGGCGGTTCGGGAAAATATTGCCACCCGGGCGGATATGGCCGGCTGGTGGGCGTTGTTTCGCGATGGGGGGACGCCGATTATGGCCGATGAAGATCGCGAATTTGTGGCGCAGGCGTTTTTGATGCTGCCGGATGCGCCCTATGACGGGGAAACCTGGGGGCGCTGGACGGGGGCAGTGAAAGAGGCAACCGGGCGCAAGGGGCGCGGGTTGTTCATGCCGCTAAGACTGGCGGTTACCGGCAAGCAACGGGGCCCGGAAATGGCGGATGTCATGGCGCTGTTGCAAAAGAAACCAACACTTTAGGGGGCAGATATGGCGGAAACTCAGGCGAAGTTCTTGGAGGGCAGCCTGCTGCGCCATATTACCGTAATGTCTTTGACGGCGTCGGTCGGGCTGATGGCGATTTTCATCGTCGATCTGGTGGATATGATCTTTATCTCAATGCTGGGTCGTGCCGAGCTGGCGGCGGCGGTGGGTTATGCCGGGGCGATCCTGTTTTTCACGTCATCTTTTGGGATCGGTATGTCAATTGCGGCGGGATCTTTGGTGGCGCGCGCGTTGGGATCGGGGGACGATCATCTGGCGACGCAGCGGGCGACAAATACGCTGGTTTTCGGGGTGTTGTTCAGCATTGTTTTTGCAGCGGTGGTTTGGTTCAATCTGACGACGCTGGCCGGTTTGTTGGGGGCGACGGGGGAAACGCTTGAGTTATCAGTGCTTTACCTGTCGATCATTGTGCCGAGCCTGCCGTTTCTGTTGATCGGTATGGTGGGGGGGGCGATTTTGCGCGCCCATGGTGACGCGCGCCGGGCGATGACGTCGACCATCATTGCAGGTGTGGTGAACGCGGTGCTGGACCCGATCCTGATCTTTGGCTTTAATCTGGATCTGACCGGGGCGGCGATGGCATCTGTGGCATCTCGTGTGGCGATCGCGGTGGCGGCGCTGTATCCGGTGATCCGCTATTATGGCGGCTTGCATCTGCCCCGGCCGGGCGCGTTGTTCGCTGATCTGGGGCCGATCCTGACCATTGGATTTCCGGCCATTCTGACGCAGCTGGCGACCCCGATCGGGCAGGCCTATGTGACCCGTTCCATGGCCGAATTCGGCGAAGACGCGGTGTCGGGCATGGCCATTATCGGGCGGCTGACGCCGGTGGCGTTTGGGGTGATGTTTGCGCTGTCGGGCGCCATTGGCCCGATCATCGGGCAAAATTACGGGGCCGGGCAACATGATCGGGTGCGGGGCGCGCTGCGCGACGGGCTGATCTTTACCACCGGCGTGGTTATTTTTGTGTCGGCATTGTTGTATTTTTTCCGGCAACCCATTGGTGCGCTGTTCAATGCGGAAGGTTTAAGCCTGGAACTGGTGTTTCTGTTTTGCGGGCCGCTGGCGCTGACCTATTTTTTCACCGGGCTGATATTTCTGTCAAATGCATCCTTCAATAATCTGGGGCATCCGTTTTATTCCACCTGGATTAACTGGGGCCGGCACACGCTGGGCACCATTCCTTTCGTTTTGGTGGGGGCGGCCTGGTACGGTGCGCCCGGTATTTTGATCGGGCAGGCGATGGGGGGCATGGTATTTGGTGTGCTGGCGATCTGGCTGGCGTTTCGGGTGGTGGACCGGTCGGGCAAAACCGTGGCTGCACCTGTCGATCAGTTCAGCCGTCAGGCCCGCCTGATGCAGCTATTCCACTTTCGCCGCTAACACATCCAGCCAATGGTCGCTTAGGGCGGTTTCCTGTTTGCTCAGGCGCTGGTGGCGCGGGTATTGTGGATTTTCGCGGTCATCCAAAATATGGGCGTCCCAGCCATGGGTGGTTTCGAAAAATTGCTGCACGCCGGCCTCACCGGCATGGTGAAAATACCCCTGCACCACCACATCAATATAGCTGAGCAGCAGGGTTGCGCCGGTTTGGGCGGGGCGGTGGATTTGTTTGGGAATGGCGAAAACGCTGATCATATCAGCTTGCCCCGGATCAGGTAATATCTGGTGTGAAACCTGCCAGCGGTGATAGGCGGCCTCTCGGTTTTCCAGTGCCGGATCAACAGCGGGCGCGCTTAGAACAACGCCGCTGATCTGACTGTCCGGGTCTGGTTGTGCACTTAAGAACGCCAGTTTGCGCAAGCTGGTATGGTGCCAGACCCGCCGCCAGCCCTGCAAAGTCGCAGCCTGAAGCGCCCCATAATCATGGGTGGCCGCGTTCACCAGAGAGCCATAACCAAAGATCGTTTCCTGTTTCATACACCCGGTTTGCCGACAAATATCAGACTTTACAACAGCGTTGGTTTTTCCTTGCCCAAATACTCGCCGCGCGCAGCGCAAATCGCCCGAAGGG
>CAZETX010000098.1:0-3975 GCA_964514925.1 uncultured Marinosulfonomonas sp. | reverse complement strand
TGAAATTCGGTGATCTGCTTGCCATCCTTCAGCTTGATGGCGTCCTTGCCGATCAGATCGATGCGGCTGATATGGCTGTCCAGATTAACCCGCACCGTGGGCCAGTTCAGCCGCGCCGCCACCTGCTCAATATGGGTGGATTTACCGGTGCCGTGGTAGCCTTGGATGATCACCCGGCGATTATGGGCAAAGCCCGCCAATATGGCCAATGTGGTGTCAGGGTCAAATTTATAGGTACTGTCCAGCTCCGGCACACGGTCGGAGGCCTCGGCAAATCCCTTGACTGCCATGTCGCTGTCGACGCCAAACACTTCGCGCACCGATATTTCCTCGGTGGGGCGAGCCTGCGTATCCATATTCCCGTCTGCCATCTTCCTTGCCCTTCCTGCACCGCTTCTGACAGGCATTAGGTGCCCTAAACTTGGCCAAAGGGCAAGGGGACAAAACCGGCCAAAGCCACCATTGGCAAATCCCGCGACACTGTGCTTAGAATGTTCATATGAACGCGCGAAAAGAGATAGAGGAATTGCTGGGTCAGATTGGTCTGGGTCAACGCGCCGCCTTTGACCAGCTCTATATTCTGACCTCAGCGAAACTATTTTCGATCTGCCTGCGTGTCTTACATAACCGGGCCGAGGCTGAAGATGCATTGCAAGAGGTGTTCGTCAAGATCTGGCACAACGCCGCGCGGTACCGCGTCAACGGCCTTAGCCCGATGACGTGGCTGATCACCGTGGCGCGCAACCACGCCATTGACCGGCTGCGCGCCCGCAAAGCCACAGTTGGCGCGCTGGACATGGTGCAGAACCTGCCCGATCCCGCGCCGGGCCCCGAGGCACAGGCGATTGCCAGTGATGAAAGCGCCCGCATTGCCGCCTGTCTGGATGAATTGCCGGATGACCGGGCAGATGCGGTGCGCCGGGCCTATCTGGGGGGCGAAACCTACGCGGAACTGGCGGATCATTTCGCCGTGCCGCTCAATACCATGCGCACATGGCTGCGCCGGGCTTTGATGACGTTAAAGGAGTGTTTGACGCGATGAACAGCGCCAATGACATGGATGAAAACGATTCTGCCCTGGCCGCAGAATATGCGCTGGGATTGCTGGATGCGACCCAAACCGCCGCGTTTCAGGCCCGCCTGAATACCGAACCTGACCTGCGCGCCGCCTATGCGCGCTGGGCCACCGATTTTGCCGCCCTGACCGATGACCTGCCCGAAACACCCGCCCCCGCCCATATCAAAACCCAACTGGACGCCGCCCTGTTCCCAACCAATCCGCCGCGCCGCTTCGGGCTTGGCCGCTGGCTGGCCGGGGCCGGGGCAGCCACCGCATTTGCTTTGGTTCTGATCGCCATGCTGGGGCAGGGGCCCCTTAGCCCGACAGCGCAACTCACAGCCGAAATATCCGCACCCGACCAAAGCCTGCAACTGGACATGAGCTATGACGCGAACGCGCAAACCCTTGAACTCGCCCGCCTGATCGGTGCCGCCACCACCGGCCGCGCGCTGGAACTCTGGCTGATCGCAGGGGACAGCCCGCCGGTTTCCCTTGGTGTGCTGTCGCAAACCCCCACCAGCACCCACATTATTCCCGCCGCCCTGCAACCGCTTCTGGCGGGCGCAACCCTGGCCATCAGCGACGAACCCTTGGGCGGCTCCCCCACCGGCGCCCCCACCGGGGCGGTGCTGGCCACCGGCGTCATCACCGGCACCTGAAAATAATTAAACTTTTCTGAAACTTTTTGCTCCCCCGGCCCGTGGCTCCCCATAACCCGACCAAAACGGCCGGGCCTATCAGGAGAGCTACAATGCAGATCAAACCAATTATCCTATCCGCGGCCATCGCACTTTCACCACTGGCCCTGAATGCCGCCAGCCACGCACCGGCCAATCCCATGGTCGGGGGCGCTGAAATGATGCAAAGCATGAACATCATCCAAAACGCGCTGAACTCAGCCGATCACACCACGCTGGTCGCCGCCGTCAAAGCCGCCGGGCTGGTGGACACGCTGATGGGGGACGGCCCGTTCACCGTTTTTGCCCCCACCAATGCCGCCTTTGATGCCCTGCCTGCGGGCACCGTTGAAACCCTGCTCAAGCCGGAAAACAAAGCCATGCTCACCAAGATCCTGACCTGCCATGTGGTCGCAGGCGCGGTGATGTCAGATGCCATCGCCGGTATGATTGCAGATGACAGCGGCACCCATGATGTGGCCACGCTGGGGGGCTGCACATTGAAGGCCCAGATCGATGGTGACTGGATCACCCTCACCGATGAACAGGGCGGAACGGCCCGCGTCACCATCGCCGATGTGGTTCAGTCCAACGGCGTCATCCATGTGGTGGATGCGGTACTTTTGCCAGCAATGTAAGGGTTTTATGCAAATCCTGAAACAAACCACACACAGAGTTGCAGCGCCCGTGATTGCTTTATTTCGGGCGCTGCGCCAAGTAGGACCAGAACCGCGTTAAGGAGACTTTAGAATGCACAGACGCCAATTTTTAGCAACCGCCGCCATGGCTGGCGCACTTGCCGCCACCGGCACCCGCGCCTTCGCCACCAGTGATTTTGAGGTCACCCGCACCAAGGCGGAATGGAAAGCCCTGCTAAGCAAGATCCAGTACAAGGTCATGCGTCAGGGCGGCACCGAAAAAGCCGGTTCTTCACCGCTGGATAAAAACTACGCCGCCGGCACCTATTCCTGCGCCGGTTGCGATCTGCCGGTCTATGAAGCGGCCGTGAAATTTGACAGCGGCACCGGCTGGCCGTCATTCTGGCAAGCCATCCCCAATGCCGTGCGCACCAAACCCGACCGGGTGTTGTTGCGTGTGCGTACTGAGGTGCATTGCCGCCGCTGTGGCAGCCATTTCGGCCATATCTTTGATGACGGCCCGGCCCCCACCGGCAAACGCCACTGCCTGAACGGTGTCAGTCTGCAATTCAGCGCCGCCTAGGCGCTTTTGATCAGGCACATAGGGACAGGCTGCGGTTACTCGTGATTGGCCGCAGCTTTCCCGTCAGGAAATCCCGCTGCCAGCAGCCTCTTTGACTTTTTCCAGCCGTTCCATGCTTTCGGGCGACCAGGTTTCCTTAAAAACGTAAAACACCTCTACCCTGCGATCATCCTTCGGCAAAACGACCCATGGCTGCTTTGAGCCGGTGAAAATATGCACATCCGGCGGCATCTGGTCCGGGTCATCAAGGGTGCCGACACGAATGAACCGGATACGTGCACGCAAACCACCCATGTTATAGCTGCTCCAGACCGCGACCTTGCATTTGACGCAGCGGGTGATGTCCTGACCGGTGCCACTGGGGGTCGGAACCGTGATTTCCTCAACCTCACCTGATATCAGCTTCACCCGTTCGGCCTCAAACAGCGCGTTAACAGCAAACGCAGAACCAGAATTTTTCTGACAGCCGCGGCAATGGCAGCCATGCACGATCATCGGCTCTGCGGTAACCTGATACCGCAGCTGGCCGCAAATACAGCCGCCGTCTCTGATTTGGGAATTGTTGTCCATGGCGTTCCCTGTTTTTTGCGTTTTTTCCGCCAACAGACGGCTGGTTGCGGGCAGACCCTTTGGCAAAGAACCCGCCGAAGTTTCGGGCCGGTTAGTCGGCCTATGCTGTCACGATATCCGCTTTCAGGCTATCAAGAAAGGCCAGCACCTCGCCGCCTTCGGTTTCACCAACACCCAGCTCACCGGCAACGTTGATAACGATCTCAATAAACCGTGCCCAGTCGGTTTCATTTATCCCCATTCCCCTATGGGCAAGGGCCATGTCGCGCCCAGTATAATACATCTGTCCGCCGGTTTGATTGACCAGATAGTCGATCAGAACCTGTAGATCACGATCGTTGCGATCGGCACTGCGGTTCAGCCAAAAGCGCCCCAGCATGTCATCGCCCTGGGCCTGCCCGATCAGTTTGGTGGCGAAGATTGCAAGTGCGTCATAGCCGCCAAGGC
>CAZETX010000097.1:2499-4139 GCA_964514925.1 uncultured Marinosulfonomonas sp. | reverse complement strand
CCGCATTGTTGACATTCAATACTACCGTTCTTCGAAAACCTAGCTTGCCGCATGGCACCCCCCTTTCCGATTCCGACATCCCCGAGCGGATCATCTCTGCTAGCGTTTTGCCAAAGAAAATTGTCGCAACTGATTTTAGATTTCCGGGCGCATTGCGGTTGCAACGGCTCTGCCGACCGGTCACGGTGACCCTATGGCGATGATCTTGGTGGATACACAATTTGGACGGCTTGGTATCGTTGAGCAGGGCGGGGCGATCGTCTCGGTTGTGTGGGATGGCCGGGATGAGGGCTGCCAAACGGGGCTGTTGCGCAAGGCGGCGGCGCAGATGCGGGCCTATGATGCCGGTGATCTGGAAAAGTTCGATCTGCCGTTGCGGGTGGAAGGCAGCGATTTTCAGCGCGCGGTGTGTGATGCGATTGTTGCGATCCCGTTTGGCTACACGCGCACCTATGGTGAGATCGCCGGCGATCTGGGGGCGCAACCCCAGACGGTTGGCGGGGCTTGTGGTGGCAATCCGATCCCGGTGATCATCCCCTGCCACCGGGTCATGGGCGCCAGGGGATTGGTCGGATTTTCCGGGGCCGGGGGTGTGGAAACCAAGGTGGCGCTTTTGCGCCATGAGGGCGCGGCGGGTTTGCTGATATGAGTTTCACGGTTTTCCTGTGGGTGCTGGGCGCGGCGCTGCTGCATGCGGTCTGGAATGCGCTGGTCAAGACCGGGGCCAGCAAGATGACGTCAATGTTGCTGTTGTCTGTGGGGGACGGGCTGATCGGGTTGGCTGTGGCGCTGAGCCGGCCGCTGCCGGGGGTGGAAATCTGGCCGTGGATCATTGCTTCGGGGCTGATCCGCACGGCCTATCTGTTGTTTTTGACCCATGCCTATGAAAAGGGCGATCTGAGCCGGGTGTACCCGATCGCCCGCGGGGCGGCACCGCTGATTGTGCTGCTGGTGGGGGCGTTTTTGTTACGGGATGTGGTCAGCCGCACCGAAGTACTGGGCATTCTGCTGCTGGGGGCGGGGATACTTTTGATGGCGCGCGGCGTGTTTACCGGGGGCGAGGAACGCCGTCTGGTGCCGTTTGCCTTAGGGTCTGCTGTGGCCACGGCGGCCTATACGCTGGTGGATGGCACCGGCGCGCGCCTGATGGGCGACCCGATTGCCTTTGTCGGCTGGGCGCTGTTCATCACTTCGGCGATTTTCGCCCCGGTGGCGGTGGCCAGCCGTGGTGTGGGCATATTGCAGGCCAGCGGGCGGACATGGCTGTTTGGCGGCATCGGTGCGGTGGCGTCATATCTGGCCTATTCGATTGTGGTCTGGGCGATGACCCAGGCACCGATAGCGCTGGTGGCGGCTTTGCGCGAAACCTCAATCCTGTTTGCAGTTCTGATCGGCTGGTTGTTTTTTGGTGAAAAGATGGATCGCGGCAAGGGGTTGGCGGCGGTGTTGATTGTGGGCGGGGTGGTGCTGACACGGGTGTAAGTAAGGCGGTCAAACAATCAACTTATTCTTCGCTACACTGACCAAATGTACTGCGATTTAAATCAAGCACTTGGGCCAGACAACGCCATTTGGGACGGTGGGGAATGGACCAGCTGGGATGAGATTAACCAGCAACTTGAGTTTAAGGAATGGCAAGC
>CAZETX010000097.1:0-2399 GCA_964514925.1 uncultured Marinosulfonomonas sp. | reverse complement strand
AATGGCAAGCGCGCTCTTATCCCGGTATTTGAAAGCCTGATGCACGCCGCAGAGGATTATTTTCACACTACCGGTAACCATCT
Organism: uncultured Marinosulfonomonas sp.; assembly: GCA_964514925.1. Lineage (GTDB taxonomy): Bacteria > Pseudomonadota > Alphaproteobacteria > Rhodobacterales > Rhodobacteraceae > NVTR01. The sequence continues at coordinate 2,316 of CAZETX010000097.1, read as the reverse complement.
TAGCGTTTATGGGCAGATCGGGGAATTGTTCCTGGCGATCACCCTTGGTGTCACGCTTCACAAGCAATATGCACAGGGCTCTGATGGTCGATTGGGCAATGATTTTATAGAGATCAAAACCATTACGCCGTTCAAGAATAAGGATGAAGTAACAGTTAAGTCGGCTGGCCATTTCAACAAGTTATGTGTGGTGAAAATAAACGAAAACTTCGAAGTATCATCCAGGATTATTGACCGTAGGTTGATCAAGGCGACATCCGGAAAAATCATTCGCATCAAGTGGCAAGATCTGCCTGTCTGACAGCGGAAAACTGTATACTGATCCGGCGGGACTATCCCCAGCGGATCAGCCCGATGATGGCGCTGGCGGCGTAGAAAAACTGCAGGGCAAAAAATGCCCAGCGCTTGTCCAGATAGCCCCAGCCGGCAAACAGGCTGGCCGAGATCAGCAACAGCGAAAAGCCAAGGATCTCATTGCCGGTATTGGAGGCGATGAGCAGGGCGTATATCATGGCCAGTACCGAGCCGCTGATCTCAAATATTGTGGTCAGGCGACGCTTATCCATTGGCCTGTCCGCGTGCCGGAAACATCTGCTGGGCGACTCCGGCGAATACGATGTAGATTGAGGTGACAATCAGCCCCCAAAGCGCCCAGCTTTCGGGGTGGAATTCTACCCAGGCGGCCCAGCCGGCGAATATGGTCCAGCCCAGGGTCATGGGCAGGGACAGCCAGCGCCATCGCTCGGTGCGCACCGGGTGGATGAATTTGACCGGTGTGAACATGGTCACGGCCAAAACCGCCACAATGCCAAGGATAACCCAGAAATTCGGCGTCAGTGCGAACAGGACCAGTACCACCATGTTCCAGCATCCGGGGAAGCCACAAAACGAATTGTCCTTTGTTTTCATGCGGGTATCTGCGAAATACATGGCGCTGGCAAAGGTGATGACAATGATCGCGATCCAGCCGGTCCAGCCCGGCAACAACCCGGATTTGAACAGCGCATAGGCGGGGACAAACACATAGGTCAGATAATCGATGATCAGATCCAGCAGCACCCCGTCAAATTCCGGAGCATTCTTTTTGACGTCAAAATGGCGCGCCAAAGGCCCGTCGATACCATCGACGAAAAACGCCACCACCAACCACAGAAACATCAGGCTCCAGTTTTCTTCCACCGCCGCCAGCATGGCCAGCATGGCGAATACCGCGCCAGTGGCAGTGAGCAGATGAACGGCAAGGGCAAAGGCTGGTTTTGTCATTGGGCGGTCATGGCGCAATTCAATCCTTTGTGCAACTGAATCCCCGGCCCTCGCAAATGTCGAAACAGGTTTTTCCTTGTGAAAATACTCCCGCGCGGAGCGCCCTGCACGAAGTGCTTAAAATAATGCGCCGGGACGGCGCTCAATTTAACAGCGGTCAGGCCCGCGGGTGGGCGCTTTGGTAGACCTCCATTAGCCGTGCGGTATCCACAGCGGTATACGCCTGTGTCGTGGACAGTGAGGCGTGGCCCAGCAATTCCTGAATTGACCGTAAATCGCCCCCCGCGCCCAGCAAGTGGGTGGCAAAGGAATGACGCATGGCGTGGGGCGTGGCAGTGGCTGGCAGGCCCAGTTGGGCGCGGGCGATTTCCATGGCTTTGGCAATTGAACGGGCATTCAGTTTGCCGCCACGCACGCCGCGAAACAGTGGCTGATCAACGGCCAGATCATAGGGGCAAAGCCGCGCGTAGTCAGCAACGGCCCGGCAGGCGACGGGAAGAACCGGCACAATACGTTCTTTACCGCCCTTGCCGGTGATGCGCAGGACCTCGGGCAGCTTTGCCTGTATGCCGGTCAGGCCAAGCGCCTCAGATATCCGCAATCCACAGCCGTAAAGCAAGGTCAGAACCGCCACATCACGGGCAGCGACCCAATCGGAACTGGCTAGATCACCGACGCGCTGGATCATGTCGCGCGCGGCGTCCTTAGCCAGCGGGCGCGGCAATTTGCGTTTGAATTTTGGCGACCGGGTAGACAGGACAACAGTGGGTTCAAAACCTTCGCGCCGGGCCAGCCAGCTATAGAAAGTTTTCACCGCCGACAGCGAGCGGGCAAGGGAACGTGCCGAGACACCACGGGCGCGTTCACTGGCCATCCAGGCGCGCATATCACTGATTTTAATGGTTTTTAGCGGCCCCAATCCGGTGCTGTCACCAAAGTGCCGGCCAAGGAAGGCCAGAAACCCCAGCACATCGGTCTGATAGGCAGTCAGGGTGTTTTGCGCGGCGTTCTTCAGGGCTTTTTCATGGGCCAGCCAATTGGCCAGCGCGTTAC
>CAZETX010000096.1:0-4162 GCA_964514925.1 uncultured Marinosulfonomonas sp. | reverse complement strand
GCCACCGAAATGGCGGCATGATCCGACCTTTGGCCATACTTCGAAATCTGACGCCAACAACTTGGCAATACCCGTGGATGAACTACATAGTAGCCATCTTCAGCAATCAGTTCATTTGCCACGCGAGGCGACAGGCATTCGTCCAAAAAGAGCCGCATTATCAAGACTTATGCGGTCTTGCGCCAAGGTTTACCAGCAGCACTTGGTCTTCCACGAGGTGGATGCGCCCGAGCATAGACCAAAGCAGCCTCGAAAGCTTCTTTGCTGATCTCTGGGGAATCTTCGACGAGCTCTTCCAAGGTCTCGCCGCCATCAATGCGGCCGAGAACCGATTGGCATGTGATCCGAGTTCCCTTCAAGATAGGTTCGCCTCCGAGTATTTCGGGATCTACAGCCAAATACTGATGCCTTGCTTCAAGATAGCCGCGTGTACGACCCCAAACCTCAATAACGAGGGGATCGAGATTAAGCATTAATCCTGGAGACAGCTCAAGAGAACCGAAGTTTGCTTGTTTTGTACTCCTGAGAAATTTCCAAACGCGTTTTTTGGACTTTTTCTCCATTTTTACGCCGTCAAGCGAATGCATTGCACAAGCATAGACGACCGCATGCGCAGGAACATGTGCAGCACTTCTCTCACGCATCCAAAGCTTTAAGTTGCGCCTAGGAACAATGCCTTCCTCGCAATCCTTCTCGATACGCCTCTTCGGAACACCTGCTAGGTGAGCCGCTTCCTTAATTGTGAGGTCATCAAACGCACGCACAGTCATAATCTTTCCCTTCGAGGGGATAGATAATTGGTCTAAACCTTTTTGTCAAGTATTGCGCCAGCTGCGCAGCTATCCAGACAGCCCTGTCAGATAATCATCTGCGAAGCCGATCTGGAACCCCAACCAGAGCGGTGGATGGTCACTCGCGCGGAATATACGCCACTCGGAGCCATGGTAATTCTTCAGTAGCACGTCATCAGTCAGCAGGGCATCGTCAAGTTGCGGGTCATCTCACAAGCCGGTACGTAGGCGCATGACAAAACCCAAGCAATCTGGTGCTTTCAAAGGCCATCGTTTCCCTGCTGAGATTATTTCCTATGCTGTGTGGGCCAATTACCGATTTCCCATGAGTTTGCGCGATGTTGAGGATTTGCTCGCCGCGCGCGGCGTTGTGGTCAGCAACGAGGCTATCCGTGCCTGGGTTGCTAAATTCGGACCTCAGTATGCCAGGGTGATCCGTCGGGATCGACCAGCGGCGGCGGATAAATGGCACCTGGACGAAGTCGTTCTTCCGATTAACGGGAAGAAGTATTGGCTGTGGCGTGCCGTTGATAGTCGCGGTGACGTGCTGGACATCCTCGTCCAATCTCGGCGTAATAGACGGGCCGCTGCTCGGTTTTTTCGCAAACTCTTCAAGGCGTTTGGCGCGCCTCGGGTTGTTGTGACCGACAAACTCCGAAGCTATGGTGCAGCCCTGAAGAAACTTGCTCCGGAAATTGAGCACCGCCGCCATAAGGGCCTCAACAACCGATCTGAAGGATCACACAGGCCGACAAGGCGGCGAGAAAAATCATGGGGCGGTTCAAATCCCCTCGACAGGTTCAACAATTTCTATCCGCTCATGACCAAATCCAAAACATCTTCCGCCCACGCCGCCACACCCTGTCAGCCGCAGCTTACCGCCAGACCAGAGCCGACGCTCACTGGATTTGGGATGACATCACGCGTGAGTTGAAGGCTGTCTGAAAACCAGCGTCCGGGATTTCGCCGCAAGTATCGACGATAACTTGACGATGCCACTAATGCTGCTTCCTGCAAATATCGGTAGTTAATGTGACAATACCCCTTGAGAGCCTGTACTTGGGAATTGTTCATAGATCATTAGTTTACGTGACAACACCGCAGTACCAAATGACAATAAATTGCTGATTTTATATTAAATCGCATTTTATGATTAGTAACTAATATTAATCATAAAGTCATCCATTTATGCCTTACTGTTTACTAGAATTTCCTATGGCACACGCACTGGCCAATGACTTCTAAACGCAAGGAAATTTCAAAACGATGTATGGTATCCCCAACTAAGGGACAGGAGACCGAACAATGCCCAAAGTATTCACAATTAACACCAATAATTTTTCTTATTCTGGGCAACTGCTTACAGTTTCCCATTTCGGAATTATCCAAACAGGGTTCGGTCGACCAATTAATTTTGAATCTGATTTCGCATACATGAACGGTGGAAATATTCGTTGGCCTGGTGGTAATTTGGCCGAAGTCCAAACCGATGTATATGGCCTTGATATTCCGGGTATTTTTGATGGCACTCAAATGTGGACGCCAGATCCAGATCGCCACCGTTCCGATTTGACTGAAATGTTCTCTGCCGCTAATTCTTCGGATGTTGGGTTCACAATGATAATTCCGACGGCGCGATACGCCCAAAATATCGAAATTGGCAAGCTACATCTTGGTCAACTCCTTTCGGATATTTTAGACGGAGTTTATGGTCCAATCCCAAAAGAGTTTACACTGGAAATTGGGAACGAATATTATGCCCAGGCTGAATTCCAGAATGATGTGTCATTGTATGGTGAAATCGCAAACGAGTTTGTAGGTGTGATCAGTGAATTTGTTGATTCAAATCCAGGAGAATTAGCCGACACTTTGCAAGTTAGTATCCAATTGGGGAGGTCCCAAGAAGAAGACGAACTAATCCGCGCGGAAATTGACCCAGGGAACATTTCGAATATTGATATTCTCGTAGCCCATCAACTTCCCTACCGATTTGAAGCTGTTGATGCCGAGCAATATTCGTTTGAAACCGGCGGCGAGACGCGGACTTTAGCACGCCCTGAACTCATTCGATTACAGTTAGCCTTATGGCAGGCCAAATTGGATGCCGAAGGTGATGCAGGAAAGCAGTTGCAATACAATCTATCAGGCTGGTCGATGGGTACGGGAAATCAAGTCAATCAAATCGACCTACGTTTCCAGGATATTGGGGCCAGGCAAGCATCTGGTGTTTTAGAATTGTTTGCTACCCATGTCGGAATTGGCGCCAGCGCAACCGATTTGTGGGGCGTAAATGTGCGGAATCGTAACAGTTTCTCCCATCAGGTAGAGGGTGAGTCATTTTTCTCGGCGGGAGGCGAAGTATTTCGTTTAATGGCAGAATCCCTTAAAGGCTCGCGGCTGATAGATGGATATCAAAAGAACGATAGGAGTGATCCATTCTCAGTCTATTCATTCCGTGATCTGGACACAGTTACAATCTTTGTTGCGGCGAATGACATCCCGGACACTGGTTATGAACTTGATTTGAAAATTGATGGGTTTGGTTCAAATTTTAGTGCAACAGTGAACCGCCTCGGAAATACGAATAGCATGGACACTATATTGGACGCTTCCGATCCGGCATTGAGGCTGTTTGACACACCAACACTATCTAGCTTACCTGGAAATGTTGCTGGCGATGTTTTGAATATCAACCTTACGCAAGATTACGAAATATTTAGGATTATCATTGAACATGATAACCCAGAGCGGGCAGTTGTTGATTTTTTTGATTTCTCAACCGCTGACGAAGTTATCGGCGGTTCAAATGATGACATTTTATTGGCAACGCTCGGAAAAAACCTTTTTGTAGGCAGCTCCGGCAATGACCTACTAATTGGGGGAGTGGAAGGGGACTTTCTTCAAGGTGGTTCAGGCGACGATATTTTGATTGGAGATATTAGCCAAAAGTTTTATTCCAATGATATCCTTCAGCCTGGGTTAGGGAATGATTTCCTGACGGGTGGGGGAGGAAAAGATACGTTTGTATTTCGACCAAACGAAGGAATAAATACAATTGCCGAACTCGATTTTAGTACAATTCTTTCTGGTCAAGCAGTAGCTATTGGGGTTGATTTTGAAATCGCACAAGACCATTTGTTTTTTATCGGATTTGACTATGCCAGTTTCTCTGAAGCATTGGAAAATATTAACGACGGTGCGGCCGGGTTTGCCGTGTTCTATGATCAAGGTACAGAAATTAATTTCTTTGGCCTTACCACCGCAGAAATTCAATCGATGGAAGGATTGTTTATTTGATGCTTCTTGCTGGATCGGGTTGAATTATCCAAAAGCGATGTTAGTTAAAATTTTGCCGAAATTGGAATCTTATT
>CAZETX010000095.1:0-4426 GCA_964514925.1 uncultured Marinosulfonomonas sp. | reverse complement strand
CAGCAGGCTGGGGCCATAGCTCCAACTTGTGGCGGTTGACGCTGTGATGCTGCCGCCCAGTGAAAGCGATGGGTACATCGCCGCCTGGGCGACACCAATTCCGGCCATTGCTGCGGCATAGTCCCGCTCGCTCGCCCGCACGTCCGGGCGGTTGCGCAAAAGATCGGCCGGAACACCACTGTGCCCAGAGCCGCGCGGCAACGGCTGTCGCGCGCCACGGCTAAGTTCAGATTTGATCGGACCGGCGGGTTCGGCCAACAGTGTCGCGATGGCGAAAACTGCGTTGTTAAACCCAGTTTCCAAACCCGGCAGGCTGGCGCGGGCGTCTTCCAGTTGGGCCCGTGTTCTGGCCACATCCAGCCTGGAAACAGCCCCGCTGGCAAACTGACTGTTCACCAGTTCCAGTGTCTGGCGGCGACTGGCGATGACATTGCGGGTGATCGCCATCACTTCCTGATAGTACCTCGCCTGAATGTATTGGGTGACAAGGTTGCTCATGAAAACCTGGCGCGTGGTGCCCAGATCAAAACGCGAGCCTTCAAGATTGGCCGCGGCCTGTTCGCGGCTGCGACGGTTGCCCCCGAAGATGTCCAGATCAAAACCGGGCATGAAGGATTGCGTGTTTGTTGTGGTGGAAGAAACCAGATCACCACCCGCAACTGTATGGTTGGCCGAGAGCGAGCCGGATAACAGTGCCGGTACACCGGCCACGGATGCTTCGGCCTGCGCGTCGGCGATGCGCAATACAGCGGTGCGAATATCGATGTTTGACACCTGGCCACGCGCCACCAAGCCGTTCAGCGCCCGGTCATTTAGACCCAGCCACCATTTCTGGCCCGCTATGTTTTCAGCCTGCACCGCGCCGCCGCCGACAAATTGCGTTGCCAGATCCTGTTCGGGGGCAACATAGTCGGGACCCACAGAAATACAGCCGCCAAGCAGCACCGGCAGTATAAGACGGGCAAACCGAGAATTCTTTTTGGTCATGGTGTGTCCCTTGTTCCCCGCCCTGCGGGAGTGGATAATGGCCGGGGTCGGCTTGGATATGGCACCGAACTGCAGACGTTCTGCAGTCCAACGATTATTTCCATAATGACCCTAGAGTCAATATAGATTACACCGGTAATCCCAACCGGGGTGGGTTGCATTACAGGGCGTGCGGTCTATTTGTGGCACCGGCTGAATTGCGTTGGAAAGGCGAAAACATGCCCGCATCGGAAAACAAACCCAAACGCCGGCAACAGGCCCGCCCCCGCGAAATTGTTGCAGCGGCGTTGGTCGAATTTGGCGAACATGGTTTTGCCGGCGCCCGGATGAGCGATATCGCCCGCCGGGCAGATGCCGCCAAGGGAACACTTTACAGCTATTTTCCAACTAAGCAGGCGTTGTTTGAGGCGGTTATCACCGAGCGGATCAACGGGGTCCGATCAGATGTCGACCGGATGATTATGGCGCAGGACGGTACGGCTGCTGACATCCTGACCATGGCGCTGCGCGGTCTGTACCAACGCATCAGCGCCGGAGAGGTCGGGGTGATCCTGCGCATTCTGGTGGCAGAGGGCCGTAATTTCCCCGAGCTGGCCGGGTTTTTCCACAAGCAGATCATGCAAAATGTGCCAAAAACCCTGGAACGGATTATTCAGGAAGGTATCCGGCGAGGCGAGTTTCGCGAAGGCGGCTATATGGAGGATTATCGCGTCATCATTGGCCCGGCCATCGCCTCGGCCATCTGGCAAAACATCTTTGGCGAAAATGACCAGATCGATTTGGATCGCTATGCCGCAGCCCATATTGATCTTGTTTTGAATGGCCTTCAAAAGCCACCCGATTTATCAGCGGTGTCAATGGTTAGCCAGCCCCCCTGATTTCACAAAGCGCCTGCTATGTTGGACTGAAAAATCAGGAAGCCGCGTTTTCGCGCGACTTCCTGCAGTGATGTTATGTTCGGGCCGGCTGAGTTAAGCCGCCTTCTTTTTCTCTCAGGCTGTCACGGTACAATGCCTTTGCCAGCGACACGACCATCAGAACCATGATAAACGTAAACGGCAGTGCGCCGATGATCATGGCGTTTTTCAGGGCGTCCAGACCACCGCCACCGGCGATCAGCAATGCCCCGATGAGCAGAGTCAGGATGATGCCCCAGATGATCCGGTGCTTCACGCCGGTTTCCTGCTCGCCGCCGGACATGATGGTGTTCATCACCAGAATGCCCGAGTCAGCGGATGTCACAAGGAAGGTCATGATCAGAACGACCGACATGACTGAGATCGCCGTCAGAAAGCCACCATCAATCATGTTGCCCAGGGTCACGAACAGTTTCGCTGTGTTGGATGCCCCGATAATTTCGCCATTGGCCCCGCCGGTCATTTCCAGATCGATTGCAGTGGCACCAAGTATTGTCATCCAGGCGAAACAAACCAGTGCAGGTGCAAAGACGCACCCGATGATGAATTCACGCACCGAACGGCCCTTGGATATCCGCGCAAGGAACAGGCCTACAAATGGTGAAAATGCAATCCACCAGGCCCAATAGAACGTGGTCCAGCCAGATTGCCAGCCAAACAGGCGGCCCTCGGTACCGGCTTCATATGCTGCGATTTGAACTTCTGCGGGTAGGTCGGCGGCAGCCCCGGTCAAGCCGCTTTGAAAGCCCGCTAGTGAGCCCCAGGCATTGGTCGCCCCACCGAATAGTTCACCGGCCAATGGTGCTGCCTCGGCGGGCAGGTTGGCGGCAAACTCATCGGCTGATAACGGGCTGTACGCCTCAAACGACAGCGAGAAGAAATGCAGGATATAGTCGACAAATGCGGTTGCATAGGTGGTCATGGCAAACAGGAATGAGCCAAAAAACACAAAAGTCAGCAACAGGATAATCGACAGAACCAGATTTAGGTTGGACAGGTATTTAACCCCGCGTCCGACGCCTGATACCGCCGAAATGATCGACATTGTCATGATCATGACCAGGGCCGCGATCAGACCGACCGTGGCCGGTTTCGGTGCATCGCCGGTCATATCCATCATCCATTCCATGCCGGTGATCGAATAGACCCCGTCAACAAACTGGCTGATGCCAAAGCCGATGGTCACTGACACACCCAGAATGGTTGCGACCACACCAAGCACATCTACCACATGGCCAATCGGCCCGTTAACGGCCTTGCCAAGCAGCGGTGTCAGTGCCGAGCGGATGGTCAGGGGCATGTCACGTGTGTAGGCGTAATAGGCCAGTGAAAGTCCTGTGATCACATATATTGCCCAGGCGTGAAAACCGTAATGCAGGAAAGTGTAGCGGTAGGTGCTGGTCAGCGCCTCTGGCGAATTACCGGCCACATCGCCAGCGACAACCACCGGGTTTGAGCCCCACAGGCTAAGCGGTTCGGCGGTGGCAAAAACCATCAGCCCCACGCCCAGACCTGCGCCAAACATCATCGAGAACCAGGAAAAATTTGAAAACTCAGGCGCTTCCCCCTCTGGTCCGAGGATCTTTTTTCCCGTGGCCGGAATGGCCGCCACGACAATAAGAAAAAAGACGAACAGCCCGACAGAAACGATATAGAACGTATTGAATACGTTCAGTAATGTTCCGTTCAGTGCTGACAAAATACTGTTGGCATTCCCGGGCCAGGCCAATGCCCAGATCACCAGGAGGGTCATTAGCCCCTTGCTTAGCAAGGCGATTGGCAGGCTGTAGCCTTCATAAAACCCGTCCGGGGCTTTCTTGATATCGAGTTCGGTAAATGGTGGTTGAATTGACATTACTGTCTCCCTGGTTTTTGTTTTTTTGTCTAGTCCTGGTGTAGGTTAAGCCTTTCCTGATTGCCTTTTGGGGTGTCTCATTCTGAATGGAACATGCGGTAACTTGGTGAGACACCAAAATTACGTCGGTAACATTTTGAAAAATGTGAAGACGAATTGAACCCGCAAATCATGCTGATCTCGATGATCGGTAAATCGGTTTGCAGTAGCAGATTACGGGCTTTTTCAAGCCGCAGCTGCATATAATGTACTTTTGGTGACGTGCCGAAATACTTACGAAAAAGCCGTTCCAGTTGTCGGGTAGAGATATTGACCTTTTGTGCCAAAACGCTGTGGGGTAGCGGGTTCTCAGTATTGCTGGCCATCAATGAAACTGCGTGCGAGAATTTTTCATGGCGCACGCCGGTGTGGCATTGCATGGACAGGCGCTGAGAATGGGTGTGGGACCGCGGCGAGGTATACACCATTTTATCCGCCACCCAGTTTGCCAGTGCCTGATCAAAATCGGCTGTTATCAACTGCAGCATCATATCCATGGCCGACGCGCCACCCGCACAGGTGAAACGGTTATTCTTTATAGAAAATATCGTTTTATCCAGTGTGATGTCCGGGAACAATTCCTCAAAGGCTGTGTGAAATCCCCAATGGGTTGTGACATTTGTATCGC
>CAZETX010000094.1:0-4468 GCA_964514925.1 uncultured Marinosulfonomonas sp. | reverse complement strand
AGTTCAAGATCAAAGATCATCGCGCGTCCACCATGTGTTTGTTGCCATATCTCTCAAACGCCATAACGGTGAGTGTGATAATGGAAGAGAAACCCAGGTATATCGCGCCAACAACGATATACATGGTGAAAGGTTTGCCGGTTGATGCAATGGCCTGTTTGGCCACAAAGAATGTTTCGTTCAGTCCGATGATCGAAATCAGGGCAGTGTCTTTGATCAGCGATAGCATGTGGTTGCCAAATGATGGCAGTGCCAGCCGCCACATTTCCGGCACCCGGACGTAGATGAACGTCTGTAAATTTGACATGCCCAGGGCGCGCGCGGCTTCGACGCTGCCGGGCTTTACCCCCTGAAACGCGCCGCGGAATGTTTCCGTTGCATAGGAGCCAACGATCAAGCCGATGGCGAATGTGCCAGCCCAGATCGGCGGAACGTCGACGAATTTTATCTCGGGATTGAAAATCTGCGCAATCGTGGTCAGCGTGATCGCTGATCCGAAATAGAGCAACAGGATCACCAAAATTTCCGGCGTGCCGCGAAAAACAACGGTATACCCGGCGGCAATTTTCTGGGCAACCTTACTGTCTGACAGTTTCGCCGCAGCGCCAATCAGACCAAACAATACCATCAGGACCAATGAGGCGAAAAATACCTGAAGTACGATCAGGGATCCCCAAAAATAATCGTCCCACCAGCCAACAACTGCGTCCATAGGCCTACCCTCTTTGGTCCAGAAATTGAAAATAACTTAAGCACAGAATAGTCGAAAGCGGCGCGATAATCTCGCGCCGCCCCATTGTTTTTTGTCAGACCTTAGCTGTCGCCCCAGGAAGGATCATGGATTGGGAATGGAAAGATTTTCAGGGCATATTCTGTCAAAGAACCGTTGTTGATCAGCTCTTTGATCGCCCCGTTCAGGCGTTCCCGCAGTTCATCCTGACCCTGACGCAGGCCAATGCCAACGCCAATGCCAAAGTATTCTTCTTCACTGACCGGCGGGCTGACAAAGCCAAATCCACCACCGGCATCCTCGCTCAGAAACCGCAACTGGGCTTTCATCGGGTTGGTCATGATGATGTCCACGCGCCCGTTCTGCAAATCAAGATACAGCGGTTCGGAACCATCATAGAGAACAATCTTGGCATCCGGCAGAACTGCATTGAACCAGTTTTCGTAAGTGGAAGCCCGTTCAAGACCCACCCGCAGCCCCGCAAAATTTTCAGGGATCGGGTTGCCGGCATCATCAAACAGGTTCAGGCCCGCATCGGTTTTACCGATCAGTCGACCCACAGAATCCCGGTAAGGACCACTAAAGTCGATCTTTTCCAGGCGTGTATCTGTGATCGACATTGAGGCGACGATCAGATCAAATTTGTTGGCCAAAAGCGCTGGGATCATACCGTCCCATTGCTGACAAACAAATTCCAGATCGGCACCGATAATCTCAGCGACACCATTGGCAACATCGACGTCATAGCCAGCAAGATCACCATCTGCGGTTTTATAGTTGAACGGTGCATAGGTACATTCCATGCCCACGCGCAGGGTTTCCGCAGAAACCGGGCCTGCAGCAAACAGCGCAACCGCGCCCGCCGCAAGTATTTTCAGGGTTTTATTTTTCATAGTATCCTCCATTGTTGTTACGTTTTTTTAATTTCAGCGCCCATTTGAAGCTATTTCTTCAATTGCCTGGACCACACGGGCTACTTCTTCACCCGTATTATAATGTGCCAACCCAATACGGACGACGCCTTCGTCTTCCGGGATGTTCAGAAAGCGGGTTGGTTCGTAGGCATAGTTGTGGCCGTGCCAGACATATATGCCTGAATCAGCCAGGGATTTCGCGATCTCGGTCGGTTTGATCACGTCGTGACGTAGCGATATTGTTGGCACCCGTTCATGCACCCGGTTTGGGTTGGTGATGCCATATATTGTCATGCCAGAAATCTGGCTGATGCCATCGATCAGCATATTGGTCAGCGGCTCTTCGTAATCGCGCGACAGTTTGTAAGCCGCACTGATTAAGTCCCGACGGTTATCGGAATCAGATGCCCGGCGTCCCAAATTCTCAAAATACCCCACCGTGGCTGACAGACCGGCCAGTAGTTCAAATTGCGGGGTTCCAGTCTCAAAACGATCCGGAAGATCATCGGAAACGCAGCGCCCTTTATAGGGGTGCAACCCGGCCAAAATATCTTCTTTACCCCACAAAATTCCCAGATGTGGTCCAAAGAATTTGTAGGATGAACACACCAGAAAATCACAACCCAGTTCCTGCACATTGATCAAATGATGCGGTGCCATCTGCACGGCATCGACAAACACCAGTGCGCCTGCATCCTGCGCAATGGCGGTCAGTTTGGCGATGTCATTGATTGAGCCAGTCATGTTGCTGGCATAATTCAGACAGACCAGCCGGGTTTTGTCGGTTAGTACGCGGGTCAGCAATTCAGGTTCAATCAGCCAGCTCTCGCGATCAAAATCCACCCAACGGATGTTCAACCCCTTATCCTTGGCAATTTCCAGCCAGGGGCCAATGTTGCCTTCGTGTTCAACGCGCGAAATGACAATTTCATCGCCGGGCTGAAAATCCCGGCAAATGCTACGCGACAGATGGAAGGTCAGCGTGGTCATGGATTGGGCGATGATAATTTCACGGGCGGATTTGGCGCCCAGGAACATCGCGGCATCGGCATGGGCTTTCAACGTCACCTCGCCTGTCCGCAGACTGGCCGCGAAATGCCCGCCAAGATTGCTGGCGTTGGTCAGCATATAATCGGCGACGGACTGCGCCACCGACGCCGGAACCTGCGTTCCCGCCGGGTTGTCCAGGTAAAGCCTTGGATGGCCATTGTCAGATTGCGCCAACGCCGGAAACAGCGCCCGGATCTCGTCAACTGGAAATTTCAACAACGTACCCCCAACAGCCATTCAGACCAGATATCTATACCCGGCCCGGTTGGCGGTGATTGTTGCGATTAGTCAGGAGATTTAAATCATCCTAAGGGATGAGACGCGCAAAATACCGCAATGCCCACAGGGTTGCCTGTCACGCAGCGCTGTCCACCAGACTGCGAATAAACAGATTAAACAGCTCTGCCTGTGAAGAAATATTCAATTTCGCATACACATTTCGCCGGTGGGTTTTCACTGTGGGCATCGAAATTTCCAACGAAAGGGCAATCGAATTGCTGGAATGCCCGGTCAGAATCATCTTAACAACCGATTGTTCCCGGCGCGTCAGGACAGATTTTCCAAACCCCTGAAAACGGTCTTCATGGCTTGGTTTCGCACTGCTTGACTCCAGTTCATGGGGGGTAATTTCAAAATGTTTGCGCACCGCACTGGCCAGAACCGGGATGACTGATTTCAGCGCTTCCAGACAGCGACCAGTTTGATCGTCGGTCTGAGTGGTGATGAAATCAAATTCAATCATGGTTTCACCCGGCAACTGAATCAGCCCCAAGACGTCGGTCATATTCTTTGGCCAGCCAGGAGTGCGGTATCCGATGACTTCGTTATCTTCAATCCGAATGCGCAAATCGGAATTGGCAACCTGCTCTGTATACCCTTCAGGCATTAATTCGGTGATCTGATAGGCCCCGGATGCAATATTGCCCAGAAACGCCCGGTAAACGGGATTTAGCACATAGGTGAATTTCAGGTAGTTTTCGAGCCCGGGCTGAAAATCCAGCGCGCATTTGAAACAGCCAAGAGACGACGGCGCACTTTTGCTTTTGTAAAGGAATACAATCAACCCATCAAAAGGTATGACCTGTTCAAGAAGTTTTGCCATTTCGGCAAAAAATGAATTTGAGCCTACAAGATCGATTACAGAAGCGTAAAATTCGCCGTTTGCAGGCCCGCTCTCAACGCTGGTAAGCGTATTCATCATGGCAATCTGGGCCTTTGGATTCTGGTTGATCACTTTAACAAAAAGCTAACCAAACTCCAATAGATGACGCTCCCAGACAGACGAAAGCGCAATTAGACATGTACGAACTGATCTCAGTGGTGCTGCCAGACCAATGCGAAGCAGTCTCTGTTTGATCACTGGCGCTGCCTTTTACGCCACGCCGGGTAGACGCCACGCAGCAAGAACAGCAGCGCGGTTGAGTTTGAAATTGTCTCGACTATAAGGGTGACGTTCCTGTTTGAAATGATTGTGAACTGACGAATGAACGGCGACGAATTTCTGCAAGGTTCGCATTCCTCAAAAGCGCAACTTTGCGCGTTCTCACCGTCGAAACGGCCGGTGTGAATTCTCGGCTCGATTGTTAAGCCAGCGGCCAGTTTCCTGACCATCTGCAGCGCTGTAGCCGCAATAGATCGGTCACGATGACATGTGGTTGGCCAAGGCGCTTCATTGGTTTTCTGTGAATAACGTACCTACATCATCACCGCCAGGCGGACGAATTTGGGGCACGTCTTGAAGTAGCCAAAAGGGGCAGCGCTTTGTCATATGTAG
>CAZETX010000093.1:0-4484 GCA_964514925.1 uncultured Marinosulfonomonas sp. | reverse complement strand
CCCGACACCGGAAATCCAACCATATCGCTTTGCCCCAGCAACACTTCAGTCCGGCTTAAAAACGCCGGCGACGCCGCCGGGCTGCCGGACAGAATATCCACCATCTGCGCCATCGACAAACCACCCGCCTGCCCGGTCAGCATAGCCTCTTTCAATGTCTGCCAATAGCCGCACAGCATCATGTTGTTGAACACCTTTGCCGTGGCCCCCGCCCCCAGATCACCAACGTGAATGACCCGCGCCGCAAACGCATCAGCGACCGGGCAAAACTGTTCAACCGCCGCCCTGCCACCGCCGACATAAAGCCCGGCTTTTCCGGCCCGCACCATATCCGGCCCCCCGGCAATGGGCGCATCCGCCACCAGCGCCCCGGCCTTGTTCAGCAGCGGCTCCAGATCACGCAGCGTATCGGGGCGCGTGGTGCTGGTATCCACCACAACCTTGCCACTCAGATCATGTTCACAAAGCCTGCCAACCACATCGGTTACGGCCTGATCATTAAACAGCGACAGGATGATAATATCGGATCTGGCAACAACGCCGCCAATCTCCGGGAAAATCTCAGCCTTGGTATTGCTACCCGCTACAACAGGGGTTCGATTCCAGCCAAATATTTCAAATCCCTGATCGCCCAAACGATCAAGTATTGCAGAACCCATCCGCCCAAGGCCAAGCACACCCACATGCATTGTCACTGATATTTCCCCAATATGCCTGAACGCCCTAAACCGGCAGCGCCGTTGTTTTAAACACAGTTTTAAGCGCAAAGCTTGAATGCATTTGCGCCACCCCCGGCAGTTTCGCCAGATATCGGCGGTGGATCTGCGCAAACTGCTCGGTATCGGCCGCCACCACCTTTAATAAATAATCCGCCTGCCCGGCCATCAGGTGGCATTCCAGAACATCCGGAATTTTCGCCACCTCGCGCTCAAACGCATCCAGCACTTCATCGGCTTGCCCTGACAGGGATATTTCGACAAAAACCGTCGCTGGCCGGCCCATCATCTTTGGCTCAAGCAGAGCCACATAATCTTTGATATACCCGGATTTCTCCAGCCCGTGCACCCGGCGGTGGCAAGCCGAGGGCGACAGGTTTACCCGTTCAGACAGATTGGCATTGGTGATCCGGCCGTCCTTTTGCAAAACGTCCAGAATACGACGATCTATACTGTCAAGTTTGTGCATAGTTGAATTTTCTGCGAAAATTAAAGGCTCTCGCACAATATATGACCATGTTATCGTTAACTTACCAGCCCATTTCAAAACAATTGCGTTTCATCCACGCGATACCGAAGAAAATTCAACGGAGATGCCCCCATGAAAATCGGTTGCCCAAAAGAAATCAAACCCCAGGAATACCGCACCGGCCTGACGCCAAATGCGGCCCGCGAAGCCATCAATCATGGCCACGAGGTTTTGGTTGAAACCAATGGCGGCGTTGGCGCGGGCTTCCCGGATGCCGACTATATCGACGCGGGTGCAGGCATTGCCAAATCTGCCGCAGAAATATTTGAGTGGGCTGACATGATCGTCAAGGTCAAGGAACCCCAACCGGGCGAGCGTAAGATGCTGCGCCAGGGCCAGGTGTTGTTCACCTATCTGCACCTTGCCCCCGACCCCGACCAGACTCGCGACCTGTTAGACAGCGGCTGTACGGCCATTGCCTATGAAACCGTTACTGATCGCAACGGTACCTTGCCGCTGCTCGCCCCGATGTCCGAGGTCGCCGGGCGACTGGCACCACAGGTTGGTGCCTGGACCCTGCAAAAAGCCAATGGTGGCCGCGGCGTCTTGATGGGTGGCGTGCCCGGTGTCGGCCCGGCCCGCGTCGTGGTTATTGGTGGCGGCGTTGTCGGCACCCATGCCGCAAAAATTGCCGCTGGCATGGGCGCGGACGTTACTGTGCTGGACCGTTCACTGCCCCGCCTTCGTTACCTTGACGATGTTTTTGGCCGCGATTTCAAAAATTCCTACGCATCCGCCGGCAACACCATTGATCTGGTGCGCGAGGCTGACATGGTCATCGGCGCCGTCCTGATCCCCGGCGCTGCTGCGCCGAAACTGATCAGCCGCGCGCAACTTTCCGAAATGAAACCCGGCGCCGTGCTGGTGGATGTGGCCATCGATCAGGGCGGTTGCTTTGAAACCAGCCACGCCACCACCCATCAGGACCCGATCTATGAAGTCGACGGCATCATGCATTACTGCGTCGCCAACATGCCCGGCGCTGTCGCGCGTACATCCACCATCGCCCTTGGCAATGCCACCATGCCGTTCATGCTGGCACTGGCCGACAAGGGCTGGCGACAGGCTTGCGAAGATGACGAACACCTGTTGAACGGGCTCAACGTGCATGCCGGGCAACTGACGTACTATGCGGTTGGCAAGGCGCTTGGCATTGACGTGCTGTCGCCGACGCTGGCCTTGAAGCAATAGCGCCAGCGCTAAGTGGCGGCTGGCTGCCGCCACCCCTGAACCGTCTGGCCAAGTGCCGCATAGGCGTCACGCACGTCCCGGTCCAGCCCATTGGTGCGCACCAGATGCAGAAATCCGTTCAGCATCATCCGGAAACTGTGGATCTGCCGTGACACCAGCAACGGATCGATTTCCCCCAGATCCGCCGCCCGCTGCATCGCCGCCGCGATTGCCGCCACCTGCCGGTCAGTGAAAACATCGCAGACGGCCAGAATATCCGGCTGGCTGCGGCCAAATTCGCCGCGGGTGTTCAGCACCATACACCCCATCGGTGTCTGCTCGCCTTCAAATGTTGACCATACTTTTTCCAGAAACCGCTCAAGATCCCCCAGCCCGGCGGTGCCGTTGGCCAGCTCGTCAATCATGTAATCAAACCCGGATTGCACATAACGATCCAGCGCTGCCAGAAACAGATCCTGTTTTGACCCGAACGCGTTGTACAGGCTGGGCGCTGTCAACCCGGTTGCCGCCTGCAGCGCGCGCGAACTGGTACCGTCATAGCCATTCTGAAAAAACGCCCGCATGGCCATGTTCAGAACCGCTTTTTCGTCAAATTCACGCGGTCGCCCTGGGGGTTTTTTCAGTCTTGCCAAGTCTTTTGCTCCTGATCGGCTTGTGCGGTCCGGTCTCCGAAACATATCTACATAATGGCCGAATGTCAGGGCCCGATCAGATGTTGAAAAACCCGGTATCAAATGTCTCTTCACGCTCGCCGCGCTTCCAGCGCAGGATATCGACAAAATCCAGCAATGTGGCAATACCATTGATGATGATAAACCCGACCAGAAACACAAAATAGCCACCCGGTTGCCCGACGTAACCACCGTTTCGCAATTCCAGAACCGCAATCACCATGGCCACCAGCCACGGCACCGCCCTTGGCACACCCAGAATTCGGCTGAAACCATAGCGCGACGCCACCAGCGGCAACCATGTCAGTGCAACCAGCGGTGTCAGCACACAAACCCACGGCAGAATGGACGTCGATCCCAAGTACAGCATCAATGCGCCGCCACCGATGAACCATGTGGCAAAAAAGTTAACCCACAGGAACACCGGCAGGTTCTGGCGCGCCATCACCCTGATACCGCGCCCGACAACGCCGTATCCGGCCGTTATTGAGATTTTTCCGATCCGGGACGTGTCGATTGATTGCGTGCCCGGCATCGTGCCGCCTGATCCTACATCGCTTTGCATATGATCATATCCAACCGGTCAAAAACTTCGTCGCGCAGCCCGCCCAGCGCCACAAATTCAGCGCTGGCCACCATGTCGCTGATCGCCTGCTCGTCTGCGAACTCAACAGCCGCAATTAATGTCGGGCCGCCTTCACCCATCAACTGTTTTGTCGCCACATAGCGCCCCACGGGCACCCCGCCAGCCGCCATCGCCAGCGGCATTGCCTGCGACAAATAGCTGTGCAGCAGCTCCTGTTTGCCGGGTTTGGGGATGGATGAAATTATCAGATAGGATTTTGGTTCCGCCATCGAAAGTTCCTCTTGATTGCCCGATATTATCAGTCGGGTGCGCTAGTTGATGCCATTTTATAACAAGTGTTATAAATTAAGGCAATACAACACTTCCCGTTGATTCAGCTATTTCAAAATCGGTTACAGAAATCCCGGTTTGCGCGATCCATGATCAGGCGTCCCAAATGGCGTCGCCAATGCCGCCACTGAATTCAAAAGTTCCGGCTTGGCCGGATCAGCCTGTCCAGCCTTTACGCGCGGCTAGCCTTGCATACCAAATCAAAAATAGTCCCACCACCACCGGCATAACAATCGCTTCAAATATCTGGCGCGCACCCGCGCCGGGTACACCAACGGCATGGCTCATCGTAACAATGACACCTGCCAGCGACGCCACGAACAGATAGAAAGCCGCTGATTTCCTTAACAGCAGCAAAATGCAGCCCAAAACACCGCCAAATACCGCCACCATCATCGCGGCAGTCGCCCAACCCGGGCGGCTTGCGACCACCGCGCGCCACCATTCCGGCATTGCCGAAA
>CAZETX010000092.1:0-4589 GCA_964514925.1 uncultured Marinosulfonomonas sp. | reverse complement strand
TGGCGCTGTCGGATAAGTGCTTTATGGGGGCGGTTACCGCAAAGGAACGCGCCGAAGACACCATGCGGATGTGTGAGATTGTATTCGGCAAAAAATTTGTCGATGAAAACTGTGTGGTTACCGCGCTCATCAATCTGAATTCACCGCTGGTGCTGGATGAAACCATGCTGGATGCCGCCCATGTTTACGCGGCGGCGGGTCAGGCCACGGTCATCACACCGTTCATGATTGCGGGTGCTTCCAGCCCGACCACGGTTGCTGGTCTGTGCTCACAATCCCTGGCCGAAACGCTGGTGGGTATGGCAATCACCCAACTTGTGCGCCCCGGTGCACCGGTGATGTTCGGCTTTATGATGCTTGGTATGTCGATGCGTTCGGGCAGCCCGATCCGCTATGACGAAACCTGGAAATCAATGCTGAT
Source organism: uncultured Marinosulfonomonas sp. (assembly GCA_964514925.1). Classification (GTDB taxonomy): domain Bacteria; phylum Pseudomonadota; class Alphaproteobacteria; order Rhodobacterales; family Rhodobacteraceae; genus NVTR01. The sequence continues at coordinate 4,168 of CAZETX010000092.1, read as the reverse complement.
CTCCGGGCAGTTGGCGCGGCGTCTGGGCGTGCCTTATCGCTGCGGTGGATCATCGACGATTTCTAAACTTCCTGACGCCCAATCGGGTTGGGAAGGCGCGATGTATGTTACATATGCGATGCTGTCGGGGGTGAATTTTCTGATCCACGCAACCGGCACGCTTGAGGCCGGATTGGTTGCTGATTTCGACAAATTCCTGATTGATTGTGACATGCTTGGCGCGGCGTCACGGATGATGTCAGGGGTTGATACAAGCCCCGATGCGCTCGCCTTTGATGCCATTGCCGAAGTCGGACCCGCGGGTAATTTCCTGTCCTGCGCCCATACAATGGCCCGATACAAAACCGTATTCTACCAGCCCTCCAATGCCGATGGGGATTCATTTGAACAATGGACCGCGGCAGGGGGACTGGATGCAGCAGAGCGGGCGACGTTACGGCGCCACGACATGTTGGCGAAATATGAGGCACCAAAGTTGGACCCGAAAATCGATGCCGCCCTGAAGGCATTCATGGATGAACGCCGTGCGGTGCTGCCGGATAGTTTTGCGTGATGGAGAAAATGGTACAGAAAACCAAAGACCCGTTGTTGCAGCCCCTGACGATCCGTGGGCTGACGTTGAAGAACCGGGTGATGAGTACGTCCCATGCGTCGGGTATGGACGACGAACACATGCCCGATCTGCGCTATCAGCGGTATCACGAAGAAAAAGCCATAGGCGGGTTGGCGCTGACAATGTTTGGTGGCAGTTCCAACATTGCCCCGGATTCGCCGTCGGTATTTCGCCAACTGAACGCCGGTACTGACAAGATCATCCCCCACTTCCAAAGGTTTTCCGAACGAATCCACCAACATGGCACAGCCCTGATGTGCCAGATCACCCATATGGGGCGGCGCGGTGATGCACAGGCAGAACATTGGCTACCAACAATTGCCCCGTCTGCCGTGCGCGAAGATCTGCACCGCAATTTCCCGCGTGAGATGGACCGGAATGACATTGACCGTGTCGTCAAAGCCTTTGGGCAGGCGGCACGGCGTTGCAAACAGGGTGGGCTGGACGGGCTGGAAACATTGGCCAGCGCCCATCTGATCGGGCAGTTCTTTTCACCAAGGTCCAATCTACGCAGTGACGGTTTCGGCGGCAGCATCGAAAACCGCACCCGGTTTGCCCTGATGGTCCACGCAGAAATTCGCCGTCAGGTGGGGGATGATTTTGTGGTCGGCATGCGCCTGACGCTGGACGAAGGCCCCGGCGGATTGCGGTTTGACGAGGTCATGCAAATCGCCGAAATCCTGAAACGCGAAGGGGCCGTTGATTTCTTTAACTGCATGGTTGGCCGCATGGATACCGAGATCACGCTGGTTGAGGAAAACATGCCGGGGATGAGCCGCCCACTGGCCCCTTACCTTGAGACAGTCGGCGCATTCCGGCGCGAAATTGGCGTGCCGGTTTTCCATGCCGCACGGGTGACGGATGTGGCCAACGCACGCCACGCCATTCGCCAAGGCGTGCTGGATATGGTGGCCATGACCCGCGCTCATATCGCTGATCCACAGATCGTGAATAAGATCATGCGCGGCGAAGAAGACCGCATCCGGCCCTGCATCGGTGCCTCACATTGCATCTACAAGAAAATCCATTGCATCCATAACCCTGCTTCTGGTCGCGAAACATTGCTGCCGATGGAGGTACCTGTCAGTGCCACGCCGGGCAAAAAAGTGGTTGTCGTTGGTGGCGGCCCCGCAGGCATGGAAGCCGCGCGGGTGGCGGCAGAGCGCGGCCACAAGGTTGTATTGTTCGAAGCCGCGCCCAAACTGGGTGGCCAGATCCAGCTGGCATCGAAAACAACGTGGCGCAAGGATTTGATCCAGATTGTGGATTGGCGCGACGGTGAACTGGAAAAGTTGGGCGTCGACGTGCGTTGTAATATGTATGCCGAGGCCGCGGACGTTCAGGCCGAAAACCCCGATCATGTGTTTGTTGCAACCGGCGGTATGCCCGCGGAGCAAACTCTGCCCGGAGCGGAACTGGCAGTATCCAGTTGGGATATTCTGTCTGGCGATGTACGGGCCGAACAAGACGTTCTGGTGTGCGATCATACGGGCCGCTATGAGGCGGTCGCAACGGCGGACATGCTGTCGGCCAAGGGGCACCGCGTGACACTGGCGACCATAGACGCCCATTCTGCCACCGAGATGGGATATACAGATCGAATAGTATTCCACAAACGACTGGCAGCACAGGGTGTAACGACTCTGGCTTATCTGAAACTCAGCGCCTTACATAAATTTGGCAACCGACTTGTGGCAACACTAACCCATGAACTGACCAGACAGGTCCGGGAAATCACCACCGATCAGGTGGTGCTGGAAACCGGCACCGACCCCCTTGCCGAAGTGTTTTTTGATCTGCGCGACGGGGCCGCCAACAAAGGTATCACCGACGTAGACGCAATGGCCAACTGGTCCGCGCAGCCACAGGCAGAGGCACAATGTTATACATTGCATCGATTGGGTGACGCAGTATCATCGCGCTCTATCCATGCCGCATTGCTGGAAGCATATCGTTTGGCGGTGCACCTGTGACAAGACGTAAATTTAATACCGGACAATCCGGGTAATCGCGCCAAATCTACATTGGCAACAAACCAACTAAGGGAGACCACCATGAAACTTAACCGAAGAATTTTCACGCTTGCCACCACGGCGGCACTGGCACTTTCCACGGGCATGTCCTTTGCCGGCGAAGCGCTTGACCGCGTGATGGCAGAAGGTGTTTTGAAGGTTGCAACCGATGCAAACTGGGCACCGCAATCATTTATCAATGACAGCAATGAAATGGACGGCTTTGATGTTGATGTCGCCCGCGAACTGGCCAAGCGTCTGGGTGTTGAAGTTGAATTTGTAACACCTTCCTGGGACATCATAACAGCTGGCCGTTGGAATGGCCGCTGGGATCTGTCTGTTGGTTCAATGACTCCGACAAAATCACGCGCCGAAGTGCTGGCTTTTCCGGGGGTCTATTACTTCACGCCTGCGTCAATCGCCGTACACATGGATAGCCCGTTTCAATCTATCGCTGATCTGAACGGCAAAGCCGTCGGTGCGGGCACCGCAACAACGTTTGAGCTGTATCTGCAGCATGATCTTGAGATTGACGCCGAAGGTGTGCCAGCTTTTGAATATCAGTTGGAAGTTGAAAACAAATCCTACAAAGACAGCACCGCCGCAATGGACGATCTGCGTCTGGGTGATGGGGTTCGCCTGAATGGTATGGTGGGTTCCTTGCCCGCGATCCTTGCCGCGATCGAGGCCAACTATCCGCTTCGGGTATTGGGTGATCCAGTATTCTATGAGCCGCTTGCACTGGCGATTGACCTGGGCGATGCGGAATTCAACGACAAGCTGGCGGGTATGCTGGCCGATATGAAGTCTGACGGAACCCTCTCGGCTTTGTCTGAAAAATGGTACGGCATCGATTACTCGGCCACCGGTGGCTAGTCAAATAAGCAAACCGCAACCAATAATGGTTGGGATGCTTTAAAAAAATGATCCGGCCCGGAACACGGGCCGGATTACCAAACAGGGGAAACAACATGCTTTTTGCAGATACAGTGGTGCCCGATCCGGCAGTACACAAACCCAGAGTTATGGCGATAATGTTGGCGATTGGCTTTGTCATATTCAGCCTTATGGGGTTGAACGACACCGTGTTCGGTGAATTCATGCGCCCCGCGATAGGCGAACCATCCGAGTCCGGGCTGTTTGGCAATCTTGCCATTGGTTTGGTCATGTCGCTGATTTTCACAGCCAATATCGTGCTGATCGGGTTCCTGCCGTTCCGGCTTCAGGTTATCGTGGTCTGGATCGAACTATTGCTGTTGTTCCTAAGCTTCTTTTACAGTTTCGGGCTGGATTTTGTGTTCATCAAATCCAAAGTCTGGTTCATGATTTCGCAAGGGGTGTTTACCACGCTCTACATCTCGGCGATTTCCATCATTCTGGCGTCTATCGTGGCAATTTTCGGGGCGGTGGCAAAACTATCGTCCAACGGTTTTGCCAATGCGATTGCCACTTTTTACACGTCTTTCTTTCGCGGGTTGCCACTGCTGATGCAGGTCTATCTGATCTACCTTGGCCTGCCGCAACTGGGCTATGTGATTGATGC
>CAZETX010000091.1:0-4716 GCA_964514925.1 uncultured Marinosulfonomonas sp. | reverse complement strand
CGCGCCACCATCCGGGGCGAACCCCCGAACCCGTTCAACCCGCCCTCGGGTTGCGCCTTTCACGCCCGTTGTGCTCACGCCGACGAAAAATGCCGCACTGTTCTGCCTGACTTCAGGCCGATCGGCGACAAACATCAGGTCGCATGCCACCACGCAGAGGCACTGGCCTGATCCCTGCAAAATGACGCCGTGGCGTCCGATCGAAAGCCCCCACCATGCCGACCAGTTTCTACACCGCGCCAGGTAAGTTTTATCGCGGCAATCTGCACACCCATTCGGACCGCTCAGACGGGGTTCTGGACCCGCAGGAAGTCTGCCAGCGCTATCACGCGGAAGGGTATGATTTCATTTCCCTTACCGATCATTTTGTCGGACTTTATGATTACCCGATCACCGACACCTCCAATTATCGCGACAATGGTTTTACCACCATTCTGGGCGCCGAGATGCATACCGGCGCCATGTCGAACGGCCTTATCTGGCATCTGCTGGCGATCGGCCTGCCTGCGGATTTCACCCCGCCGGACGCCCCTAATTTCGTGTCACACGATAGCTCGGAAACCGGCGCCAGTGTCGCGCAGCGGGCGCGGGATGCAGGCGCATTCGTAGCCATTGCCCACCCGCACTGGTCGCGCATGACAGAAGCCGACGCCCATTCCATAACAGCCGCCCACGCGGTTGAGATTTACAACCATGGCTGCGCCGTCGACAATGATCGCGGTGAAAGCCTGATGGTTCTGGACCACCTTTTGGATCAGGGCAACCACCTGAACCTGATCGCCACCGATGACGCCCATTTCAACACGCCGGATCATTTCGGCGGCTGGGTCATGGTCAAAGCAACAGAAAATTCACCCGAGGCGCTGCTGGCAGCGCTGAAAGCCGGTGAGTTTTATTCCAGTCTGGGGCCGCAAATCGACGATATTCGCGTCGGTGATGACTATGTTGAGGTGGATTGCTCGGCCTGCGTCACGATCATTGTGCAGGGCCGCGGCACCGGCACCGCAACCCTGCACGGTGCATCAATGACCACAGGGCACCTGTCGCGCGAACGTCTGGGTAGCTCTCCGTGGCTGCGGGTCACGGTTATTGATCGCGCCGGCAAACGGGCATGGTCCAATCCGGTCTGGGTCGGCGACTGACCGCTATTTGCGGTACCCCACCAGAAATCACGAAATACACATCAAAGCAGGCATGTTCACCCAATGAAATACGTTAGCACACGGGGCATGGCGCCCGTACTAAGCTTTAAGCAGGCGCTGCTGATCGGTCTGGCCGATGATGGTGGTCTCTATGTGCCCAAATCCTGGCCGGTGTTTTCGGCAAACAAAATAGCGTCTTTCAGGGGCAAACCATATGCCCATGTGGCATTTGAAGTCATGCGTGCCTTTGTGGATGGCGAAATTCCAGATGCTGATCTGAAGGCTATGATTGAAGAAGCCTACGACACGTTTCATCACCCTGCTATCACGCCACTCTTGCAGATTGGCGACAACGGCTGGCTGTTAGAGCTGTTTCACGGACCGACCATGGCTTTCAAAGATGTGGCCATGCAAATTCTGGCGCGTCTGATGGATTATGTGCTGCAAGAACAGGGCGAAACCCTGACCATCGTCGGGGCCACATCCGGGGATACCGGCGGCGCTGCGCTGGCCGCCTTCGGTGGACGCGAAAATATTGATGTATTCTTTATGTTTCCCAGGGGCAAAGTATCGCCGGTGCAACAGCGCCAGATGACCACCCTGCAAAGCACCAACACCCATGCCATCGCGATTGATGGCAGCTTTGACGATTGCCAGAACATGGTGAAAGCCATGTTCGCCGATCACCCATTCCGTGACACTGTGCACCTGTCCGCGGTAAACTCGATCAACTGGGGGCGGATCATGGCGCAAACAGTTTATTATTTCACCGCCGCCACAAGTCTGGGCGCACCAGAGCATCCGGTCTCATTCACTGTTCCAACGGGTAATTTCGGTGACATCTATGCCGGTTATGTCGCCCGTCAGATGGGTCTGCCGATTGAGCGTCTGGTGATTGCAACCAACGAAAATGATATTCTGCACCGCACGTTAAAAAGCGGCCGGTATGAAATGAAAGGCGTCAAACCCACAATCACACCATCAATGGATATTCAGATTTCGTCAAATTTCGAACGCTTGTTGTTTGACGCCTCCGGGCGGGATTCACCTTCTGTCCGGGCGATGATGGCCAACCTGCAACAGTCCGGTTCCTACGACATTAATGAAAATGACCTTCGCCAGCTCAAGGCCGGGTTTGACGTCGGAACGGCAACCGAACCTGAAACGGTTGAAATGATGGAATTGCTTTACACCAATAACGGGTACCTCGCCGATCCGCACACGGCCGTGGCTTTGCATGTTGCCCAAAAATACAGCTCAGCCGAAACCCCGATGATAACTTTGGCAACCGCACATCCGGCGAAATTTCCAAAAGCGGTTAAAAATGCGGTGGGATTTCACCCAATATTGCCCGATTGGACAGGCAACCTGATGGAAGAAAATGAGGAATTTGAAAATTTGGATAACGATCAAACGTCGGTTCAAAATTACATTTCTTCCAAAATAAGGGCGACGCTTGGTCACTGATATGCATTGCAAGGCTGATTTTCTGCGCTGAATTTCGGCCCAAAACGAGTTGTCATTTTAACGGCGCTGTCCACCGCAAATCAGCCCCACCCGGCCTTCACGCCACTTGATACCGGTTCTGGTGGCGATCTGCTCTGCCGGATATGCCAACCATTCAGCGGCAGATCACGCCCGCCACCGGGAAATTTAGCACGTTTTTGAACAGCTGCGCGGTTACCTTAGTTCGTCGCCTGAAAACCAAAATATCCAGCCGGTAACAAACGCCCAAAGCCAGCACAGCTTTCTTCTTTTCAAAAATATCCGCGCCGCAGGCTCCGGCCCTAGCCGCGCAACACCCCGCCTGTGGCCTTGGCAACCCCGGCCACGATCTTGGCCGACACCGCCTCGATATCCTTATCCGTCAGCGTGGCCTCAACCGGCTGCAACCGCACCGAGATAGCCAAAGACTTTTTACCCTCGCCCATCTGTGCTTCGGCCTTCGCGCCGTTGAATTCATCAAATACCGACACCGACTGGATCAATGCTTTATCCGCCCCGGCCGCGGCATTCACCAGTGCCAAAGCCTCAACATCGGCGTCCACCACAAAGGCAAAATCCCGTTCCACCGCCTGCAAATCATTCACAATCAAAGCCGCCCGGGTGGCCGATTTACTGCGCGGGAACGGCACCTCGGCCGGGTGAACCGTAAACGCAACCGCCGGCCCCTTCACATCCATCGCCGCCAGAACCCGGGGGTGAACCTCACCAAAAACCGCCAGTATTTTCTTTGGCCCCAGCCCAATCCGACCAGAGCGCCCCGGATGCCACCACTCAGGTGCATCGCGCAACACCTGCGCCTTGGCGGGCGCACCGATCGCAGACAGCACCGCCTGCGCATCCGCCTTGGCGTCAAACACATCCACGCCGCGCCGGTCCCCATGGGGGTCACGTCCGTGGTTTTGTCCAATCAGCAAACCAACCACCTGTGGCTGGTATTCGTCCGGCTCGCCGCCGGAAAACACCGGGCCAACTTCAAACAGCGCCATATCCATGAAACCCCGCGCCTGATTGCGCGCCGCCGCCGCCAGCAGACCCGGCAACAGATCGGGCCGCATATGGGACATTTCAGAACTGATCGGATTGGCCAGCTTCACCGCGTCACCACCGCCGCCAAACAGCGCCGCCGCCGCGCCATCAATGAACGAATACGTCACGCATTCATGATACCCCAGCGCCGCCGCCGTGCGCCGGGCCACGCTTTCGCGTTTCTGCATCGGCGTCAGGATCGGCCTTGCCACGCCAACCGGGCGCGCCATCGGCTTGCCCACCAGCTTGGTCAGGCTCGCAATTCGCGCGATTTCCTCCACCAGATCGGCCTCACCCTGCACATCCGGGCGCCAGCTTGGCACTGCTGCCATATCGCCCTCCAGCACAAAACCCAGCGACGTCAGCGTCGCCCTTTGTACTTCCGGTGCAATTTCCATCCCCACCAGCGATTGCACCCGGTCGGTGTCCAACTGATAGCTCCGCGCCACATCCGGCACCGCCCCCGCCGTTACAACCTCAGAAACCTCACCACCGCACAGCTCAACAATCATTTCCGCTGCCAGTTCCAACGATGGCGCGTTAAACCCCGGATCAATGCCCCGCTCATTGCGATAACGCGCATCCGAATTGATCTTTAACGCCCGCCCGGTCTTGGCAATCTGAATAGTCTCCCAAACAGCCGCCTCAACAAACACCGATGTCGTGCCTTCGGTACACCCGGTGCGCAACCCGCCCATGATGCCGCCCACACTGGCAATGCCCCCATCATCGGAAATCACCACCATGCCCGCCGCCAGCCTATGTTCCTTTTCATCCAGCCCGGTAAAAACCTCGCGCCCCTCGGCGCGATGCACCCGCAGATCGCCCACAACATTATCGCCGTCAAACACATGCAAAGGCCGGTTCATGTCGTAGGTGAAAAAATTCGTCACATCCACCAAAGCCGAGATTGGCCGCAATCCAATAGCCCGTAACCGGTCCTGCAACCAAGCCGGCGACGGCCCGTTTTTCACACCCCTGATCATGCGCCCCATGAACACTTCACAGCCATCCGCGCGGGTATCGTCATCAATCGCTACAT
>CAZETX010000090.1:0-4796 GCA_964514925.1 uncultured Marinosulfonomonas sp. | reverse complement strand
CACCAATCCTGATGGATTTTTGCGGATCGCGGGCGTGTTGCACAAATTCGGATGGCGCATTGTCCATCACCAGCTTGCGACAAAAACCGCGCTCAAACTTTACCAGCTCGCCCTCAACTTTGCATCCCGCCTCCGCCAACAGCTTCAGGCTCGGCCCATGGCGCACTTCGACGCCAATCTTTTCAAGGATATCCTCGGCGGCTTCTTCAATTATCCCGGCCTGCTCGTCGCTAAGAATGTCATAAACCGGCGCCGTCCGGGTGACATAGGGCGGCGGCGGTGTGGCCTTGACTGAATCAGAGGCTTTTTTTCTGCGACGACGGGGTTTGGCCACGTAGGTATTCCATATGTCTGAGAATCGTTACTTTGGAATAGATCACGAGTTTTCGGGCAAAAGAATATTGCTTATTTTCATGTACAGTATAACCTGCAGTTATGACTTTACGGAAAAAACTGCCATCAGCACAGTCATTGTTTGCCTTTGAAAGTGCGGCCAAAACCCTGAATTTCACCAAAGCCGGCGCGAACCTGAATGTTACCCAACCGGCGATCAGTAAAAATATCGCGGCCCTGGAAGCGCATCTGGGGGCGCGGTTGTTTTTGCGCAAAAAATCCGGGATGGCATTAACTTCAGATGGTGAAATCCTGTTTCGTGCAGTGCATCTTTCATTTTCTGCGCTTGAAGCTGCGTTGGATCAGATCACCGGCATTGCTCCTCAGAAAAATGCCCTGACACTGTCGCTTTCAACGTCATTTGCGGCCCATTGGTTGATACCTCAGATGCCGGCGTTCCGTCGCGAATTTCCTGATGTTACGCTGAATTATCAGTTGACCGGGGGCGAGGCGACGGGCCCCTTGGGAAGCTGCGATCTGGGTTTGCGCCTTGAAAGCAAAGTAGCACCAGAGGATCATGCAGTGCCCTTCGCACCTGAATGGCTCGTGGCCGTTGCTTCCCCCGAATATCTTGAAAAGCACGGGATGCTTGATGCGCCGCTAACTGGTAGCGCACATTCGCTGGTCAAACTTGATAATCCAAGAATATCCTGGCAAAACTTTCTGGATGCGACCTCACAATCGCTTGGTCAATCCCTGCCTGAAATTCGCGTACCGGACTATTCGGTGGTTTTGCAAACCGCGTTGAACGGGCGTGGCGTGGCGCTCGGCTATGTTACATCTTGCAGTTTTTTGCTGGAAGAAGGGCTATTGAAGCCGGCTCTGCCCAAAACGCTAAGGACAAATTTGAACTACTGTATGGTAACAAATCCGAACTCACACAATTTGCAGCTTGCTGAGGAAGTGCGCCATTGGATCTGCAGGCGATCATCAAAGATTTTAGCCGATATTGCGGTGAAATTTCCAGAGGTTGACGTTGTTGCGCTCGAACCAGGTTAGCCCGGTAGGTGCTGCCAGACCAATACGAAGCAGTCTCTGTTTGATCACTGGCGCTGCCTTTTACGCCACGCCGGGTAGACGCCACGCAGCAAGAACAGCAGCGCGGTTGAGTTTGAAATTGTCTCGACTATAAGGGTGACGTTCCTGTTTGAAATGATTGTGAACTGACGAATGAACGGCGACGAATTTCTGCAAGGTTCGCATTCCTCAAAAGCGCAACTTTGCGCGTTCTCACCGTCGAAACGGCCGGTGTGAATTCTCGGCTCGATTGTTAAGCCAGCGGCCAGTTTCATGGCTAACGTCAACGCCGCGTTCGTGCAGCAGATCCTCTACATTTCGAAGTGAAAGTGGATAACGTACCTACATCATCACCGCCAGGCGGATGAATTTGGGGCACGTCTTGAAGTAGCCAAAAGGGGCAGCGCTTTGTCATATGTAGGCGCTAAATCGGCGCCCTCACCTTCACAGCCGTGTATCTTCTGACAGTGCCCGCTGAGTTGCAGACTGGCAGCAACCGGTGCCGGTTAAACCGTATTTTAAGATGGTATCCGACATTTTGTATCCCGCAAACAGAACGCCCGAAACGGTGACAGCAGCATTCACCGACATCCTTAGGGAAGTTGTGTCTGAACAACTTGCCGTTGGTGGTTATTGACGACCAAAGCACTGCATTCCAAGGCTGTTGTTATTGCTGCCAGCCAAATCCAGTTGGCGTTAGGAAAATTTCGACTCTGCTCAATGTCCTTATTTTCGCGGACCGCACCCCAAGATTTCTTGAGTGAAGGTCGGATTTTCAAAAACAACGTACGAACCAGAATATGTGAGGGTACCCCGCCCGCTGGTATCTTTTTTTGATCCCACGTTCCTGGTATTTCATTCGTTCCCCGGCTTCAAATACCACCCCCATGGTTCAGCGCCGTTGAACCGCGTAATTTGTTTGGTTTCAAGATAGTTTTCATACCCCCATTTTCCGAGTTCCCGGCCGATACCAGATTTCTTGTAGCCGCCCCATGGCGCTTCGCAGAATGTGGGTTGTGAACAGTTGATCCACACGATCCCGGCCCGTAATGCGCGCGCTACGCGGTCGCATCGCGTGTCATCCTTGGACATCACGGCGGCGGCCAGACCAAATTCACTGTCATTGGCCATTTGGATCGCTTCGTCTTCTGAAACAAACGATCGCATGCACAATACTGGTCCGAATATCTCGTCGGTCCAAATTGCGCTGTCCTTTGGCACGTCCGCAAAAACCGTCGGTTCGATAAAATATCCCTTTTCCATTCCTTTGACACGCCCGCCCCCGGCAACCAAACGGGCGCCATCCCGTTGTCCCTGTTCGATGGCGTCTAAAATCTTGTCGTATTGGGTTTTGTTGACCATCGGGCCCAGCAAAACGCCATCGTCCATGCCGTCACCGATGGTTATTTTTGCAGCTTCTTCCACCAGGCGTTCAGTCAACGGCGCGTATAGAGAGCTTTCGACCAACACCCGCGATGTCGCGGAACATACCTGCCCCTGATTCCAGAAAATGCCGAACATGATCCATTCGACAGCTTTTTCTATGTCGCTGTCTGCGAACACAATAAACGGGGACTTTCCGCCCAGTTCCAGAGAGATATTTTTGATGTCCTTGGCCGCCGATTGCATTATTCTGGCCCCGGTGGGTACCGATCCGGTAAAGGCAATCTTATCGACATCCGGATGCTCGCTCAGCGGTTGCCCTGCATCCGGCCCCAACCCGGTGACAATGTTCAAAACGCCGTCAGGCAAGCCACATTTTTTGCCAATGCCACCCAATTCCAGCGCAGTAAGTGGTGTGACTTCTGAGGGTTTCAGCACAATCGTGCATCCCGCCGCCAGTGCTGGCGCCACCTTCCAAGAGGCCATGAGCATCGGATAATTCCAGGGGATTATGGCGCCGACTACCCCCGTGGGTTCGCGCACAACCTGGCTGGTGAACCGGTCATCGCCCAGCTTCAGAAAATCATCCGGCGCGTCATCGGCGGCCTTGGCCATGTCCCCATAGAACGTGAAACACCCGGCGGTGTCTTCGATGTCCCACAGCGCCTCGGGCAAGGGTTTGCCGTTGTCCAGAACTTCCAACTTAGCCAATTCTTTGGCGCGGGCCTCTATCTCTGTGGCCATGGCGTGAAGGATTAGTGCGCGTTCAGTCCCGGCCATTTTCGGCCATGGTCCGGTATCAAATGCACGGCGTGCCGCACCGACTGCGGCGTCGATGTCGGCGGGGCCGGCTGCTGCGACGTGATGAAAAACTTCCTCGGTGGCCGGGTTTATTAATGCAATTGTTGCGCCGGATGCGGCGGGAACCCATTCCCCATCAATGAACAATTCAGATTTCACGTGTGTTCCTCCTAATGCTGGATTATCGGTCGCCCAATAGCGCTAGCGCGGCTTCCAGACAGCGACGATCACCTGCCGCGATCACCTGTCCGGACCAGCCAAGATTTAGTTCATTGCCGTTCCAGTCGGTCATGAACCCGCCTGCCCCGGCGATCACGGCCGCACTGGCAAACACGTCGAACGGTTCCAGTCCGCTATCCACCGCAAGATCGACCTGGCCCGACGCAAGAACACCGTAGGAAAAACATGAGCCTCCGTATTGTACATATGGAACGCAGGCGCGCAATTCGGCGAATTTTGCGCGTTCTGGGCCGGTCATGAAATCCGGGCTGCTACAGGTTACGAATGCGTTTTTCAGGCCTGGGCAAGGTCGCACCGACACCCCCGAGCCGTTACGATTGGCAAACCGGCCGACAACACCTGTCCATCGATCCGATGTTGCCGGGTGATCCATCACGCCGACATATGGTTTGCCCTGCCACGCCAGCCCAATAAGAGTACCGTACACCGGAATTCCCGCTATGAATGGCGCAGTGCCGTCAATCGGGTCCAGCACCCAAACGAATTCGGCGTCCAGATTGGTATTTTCAAATTCTTCACCCAATATCCCGTGGTCTGGATAGGTGCTTTCAATCATTTCCCGCATGCGGGCTTCCACCGCTTTATCGGTGTCGGTCACAAACGATGCGTCCGGTTTGATGTCGATCTTGGGCGCATGGTCCAAGGCCGCCAGGATCATGGTGCGGCTTGCATCAGCAAGCTTTTCGGCAAAATCCAGAAAGCCCTGATGCGGCGGATAATTTGATGTCATTTGGTCGGCCTTAGTGGGTGATGATCTGGCTAAGGAATTCTTTTGTCCGTGCACTTTTCGGGTTTTCAAAGAACTCTTCTGGTTCAGCTTCTTCGACAATTTCACCGGCATCCATGAATATCACCCGGTCTGCCACGGCCCGCGCAAATCCCATTTCGTGGGTCACGCAAATCATTGTCATACCTTCTTCGGCCAGCGTTTTCATAACATCCAGAACTTCGTTGATCATTTC
>CAZETX010000089.1:0-4870 GCA_964514925.1 uncultured Marinosulfonomonas sp. | reverse complement strand
TGACAAGCAGGTGGCCAAATACACGGGGCCGATCAAGAAGGTCTGACACCCTTAGCCTGTGTTTCATGTTACGATCCATAGTCCAATTTCTGCGCCAATTCCTTCCGTAGCACAATAGGCATGATAACTGTAACTTATCATGTGTAAGAATCTGCTGGCAGAAACGACTATGATATAATCATAATCTGTTTATATTGCACGTTATGACGAATAACCCGCATAATTATTGATGCCTGACGCGAACCCCAACCGGTCAATCTATGACGCGGAAACGCCGGAGGAGGACCTGTGGTTTCTGCCCGGTGAGCCCGAGGATGTGGACCCGACATCGCCACCTTTGCCGCGCGCAGATCGGGTGCAACTGCCGGATGCCGATGCCTGGCGGGCCGCGGAAAACCAGCAGGGCAGGGAGTTGGCGCAAGCGGCCTCTGAGGTGGCGCGACTGGATCAGGCTGTGAAGGGGTGGGAGCGAGTTGCCGGCGGCGACGGGGTAACCCACAGGCTGGCACTGCTGGAGGTGGCGGGGCTGAGCTGGGCCGAGGGGCAGCGATTGCCGGTGGAGCGTCTGGCGCTTTACGGCGTGTTGCGGCTGTCGGCCTCAGATGCGGATCACCGGGACTTGGCGCTGGCGGAATGGGCGCGATCACGGTTACAGGGAACACGTGATCCGTTTGCGCCGGAAGAATTTTTGGGCCGGGTCAGGGTCGAAGAAGATGGCCTAGGCGACATGGGTCAGCGCCCGGTTGGCGAAGAGTTTCAAAGCCTAACGGACCGTTGGCGCGCTGCGGTACAGGGGGGCGACCTGCATCCGCTAACCCGCTCGGCGTTCGGCTTCCACCTTTGGCGGGGTCTGGGTCTTTCGGGATTTGAAGGGGTGATTGAGCCAAGCGTTATTGCCGCCAAAATCGCTGTGAACCCACAGTGGGCTGCGGCCCCGCCGGGGGTTGCGGCTGATCAAACTCACCTGCCATTCCTGCCGCTGGCGCTGTCAGGCGTGCAGGGGTTGATGGCGGGCGGTGCGCCGCCGCGAAAACTGGCGCTTTGGTATACCGGAGTCAGCAATGCCGCCCGAGCGGCCCGGCTGGAACTGGACCGGTTGGCGGCGTGGCGGGTGCGGGCGGTTGAGCGTACAGCCGATTTGTCTGGCAAGACGCCGCGCGCGTTGATCGCGGCCCTGATCGCAACACCAGTTTTGTCGGCGCAAACGGCAGAAGCCCACACCGGGGCCAGCCGGGCGGCGGTGCAGCGGAACCTGAGCCTGTTCGCAAAACGTGGGCTGGTGCGCGAAATAACCGGGCAGAAAAGGTACAGGTTTTGGGGCGCGGCGGGAATTTAAGTACCAATGTGTTGGCCAGCCTGGGCTCTCCGGTCCTAAAGGCCCATTGAAAGCACGCGACTGTGTGAAGCAAATACTACCTAGTTTTCCAAAGAATGGATGCCAACTTCGAATACATCAACGGCTTCTATAACCCACGCCGCAGACACTCGGCACTAGGCTGGAAAAGCCCATTGGATTTTGAACGAAAGGCTGCTTAAATGAGCAACCGGAGCGGCACTAAAGCGGGACAGGTCCAATCCGAGAGAACAACTTGGCAATACCGTTTCGGGCTGTCTACTGAGGAAGGATCTGGTTAAGTTTGTTGTGGTTGCGCAGAAAACGGTCGTTCGGAATCAACAGTGAAAAAGTGGTGCCTTTACCCGAAGGGCTTGACCACGAAATACTCAGACCGCCAGAGTTTCCCAATTTTTCAACTATGGACAATCCCAAGCCGGTACCCGAAGAGTCCCGCCCCTTAATAAACGGGTCGAACAGGGTCTCGATCCCGGTACTGTCCGGCATTTTGGCGCTGTTGTAAACCGAGAACCTATACCCGTTTTGCACAGATTCTGCGCGCAGTTCAACCTTGCCTTCGTCCGTGTGTTTAATCGCGTTTGACAGAAGGTTGCTAAGGATGCGCGTCACGATCAACGGCTGGATGCGCAGATCGGCGTTATGCGTGTGGACTTCAAATTCCAATTTCTTGGCTTCGGCTTCTTTGCGAAACATCTTGTCCAGTGTGGCACAGATAATTTCCGAAGATACGATCTCTTCGCCATTAGTGTTTTCGGGGCGATCGGGGGCATTTTCCACCTCGCCCATATCCAGATAGCTTTTGGCAAGTTCATCAAGATAATCAAACGCCACAGTCAACTGTTCACGCACTTCTTGTTTTTCATCCTTTGCCACCGCTGCCATGGTCGTGCGCAACGATGCAATTGGCTGGCGAATGTCATGGGACGCCGTGGCTAGCCGCATCGTATGCAGCTTTGCGGCTTCCTTGGCGCGCGCGTAATTCTTTTCTGCCTCCAACAAAGCACGGGTCTTTTCCGCGTCCTTGCGCGCATCTTTCAGAGATTGTTGTATGGTCGCGTCGCGCTCGCGCAGGATCGACAATACATGTCGAATGAAGAAAAGCGTGAAAAATCCGACAACAGCAAGAATGGCAATGCGCGTGGTGAAGACGATGTCAAAATCCTCCCCCAGCTCACCGAAAACCAACACAGAGATGCCAGCCAGCACGAGGGTCAACGCAAACAGCATCCCGTTCCGTGTCGCTGGGGCCGCCGGGCGCTTAAGCGTTACAAAGCTCGGGATAGCAGCCGTGTGGCTAAGGCAGGCCAAAACTGCAATCCCGTAGAACAACACCTGGGGCTGCCCCACCCGATTGGCCCAGTTCATTGCAAGCACGAGCCAGATCAACCCGGCCGCGAAAAACAGAACTGAACGCATCCAGCCAAGTGGTCGGGTTTTAATGATCGAAGCCCCCGAAAGCAAAAAGTGCAGGCTGGCCAACCCGAACCCCGTAATCACAAGAACGGTCAGGCTGATACTCAGCCCGATCCAAAACAGCGAGGTCACGTGTTGTTCGAAAAAAGCAAACCAGACAATGCTCGCGATTGTCAGCGCCACATAAGCGGCCCACCTATTAAGTCGGAGTGACAGCGACAATGCCAGCAGGATTAGCAGAACCGACATGAGAGAGGCATAGAGCGCGATACTTTCGACAACCTCGTCAAAGTTGAAAATCAATCCTTCAATCTGTTCGCGCGTCCGCCCGGGTAGCGGATCATAGTCACCGCCGTCGTCATCGCCAATTTCTGCAGCCGCCCCAAGAGCCAATCCGCCAAGACTGGCCAACGCAAAAGCCCCACGCATGCCAGCGCGTTTCAAAAAAACTGTTGTTCGATCAAAGCACATGGGTCAATCTCCGATTCGTAGGGTATTTTGGCATGAGTTTAGAAACGACACAGCATTTTCGTGCGGTTATCGCCGATGACCACCAAATTGTACGTGCTGGATTGCGTGTGGCACTTGAAACGCCGGGTATCGTGGACACCCGAGAAATTCGCGTGGTGGCCGAAGCTGCCAATGGCCTGGAAGCCATCGAAGCCGTCAAAACTGAACGCCCGGATGTGCTTTTCCTCGACATTTCAATGCCAATAGCATCAGGCGCGGAAATCCTGTTCGATATCAAGCGTTGGAGCCCGGATACACGCATAGTAGTCCTGACAGCTATAACTTCTGTCGGCCTGCTTAGCAGCATTGTTGAAAGCGGTGTTGACGGGTTGTTTTCCAAGGGTTCCGACAATGCCGAACTATTTGCCAAGCTGCCGATCATTCTACAGGGCGGGAAACATATCGAAAGCACTCTGGCCGATCTGATCCGTGAAACCGCTCCGATCGGTGATCTGACACAGCGCGAGCGCCAATCACTGAACATGATTGTCGCCGGTAAAACCAACCCAGAAATTGCCGATCTTATGGGGGTCAGTCGGAAAACGGCTGAGAAACACCGCGCCTCACTTATGCAGAAACTTGGTGTGAACTCGATCGTCGGGCTGATGTCCAAAGCCTTGCACGAAGGGCTGATCGAAGAACACGGGCATTTATAATAGCTGCAGATCAATTCAGTTTCCCCGTTTAATATGGTCCGAAACGGCTAAATGCACCAACGTGCTTGCAAATTTTGCGCGGCACATTGATGCATTTATCTTGTCGTTTTTAGCGCTATCGCCGCGGTTTTTAGTCGGCGACCCAGTTAATCGTTACCGTTCCACCTTCCCATCCGGTCAGGTTCATGCTGCTGGAGCCAACATATGTCATAACGCCTGCGAATTTGGCTTTGATGAAATCAAACTGGACGTTGCCGGCAGCGACATTGGTGCAAGCCCGGGTGCCGCCTTCAGAGTTCAGAACCGCGCCGTTTGAGAAATTCAGAGCCTTTGCCCACATTCCGCTGGATGTTTTCAGGCACAAAAGCGTGGGGCCAGAACCTGAACCGGGGGTGCTGACGACCCGGATGCTATCGCCGTCTGCAGTCTGAAGTGACGAAGGAAGTGCGGCACGGTTGCTGCTGACTTGGATAGGTTGAACGGTTTGGGCGTTGCCGCTGGAGGATTGGTTGTTTGAGACCCGTGCGGCAATGGCAACTGCTGCAAGAGCTGCCAGTATCTGCCCAATTTCTTTTTCGCCAGCCTGCGCCTGGGTTGCACCAAAGCTCACATTTGCAGCCAGTGCCAAAACGGTCAGGGATTTCACAACATTGTTTGTAGTTCTTGAGGTTTTCATTGTTTCTCTCCATCTGGTTATTTGGAACGGGATGTTCCTTGTTGATGAATTCACAATACCAAAACCCACACGCTGAAGTTATGGGGGAAACACCCCATATTCATGTCACGTTTAAGCCTCTGGGGTATCGTCAAGTTATTTGACTTGGTTTAAAGCGTGCCGGAAAAGTAAAACTTAGGCCGACGTGATTTCACATGTAATATCGTGGTATTGCCAAGTTGTTTGCGCAGCGTGACACCGTTATGACGCTTTGATGAATAT
>CAZETX010000088.1:0-5047 GCA_964514925.1 uncultured Marinosulfonomonas sp. | reverse complement strand
AGGCTGAACGCAAGCGGTGGCGTAAGTTGCATATTGGCTTGGACCTCGCAACCGGTGAAAATATTTGCACGGAACTGACTTTGGATAGGGCTGGCGACACAACCGCATTGCCAAGACTTTTGGATCAGATCGATGCCCCAGTTTCCCATTTCCTTGCGGACGGGGCTTGCGACGGTACGCCCACCAATACCCTGCTCGGGGCGCGATTTGGCGAGTCGGTTGAGATCATCATCCCTCCCCCACAGAACGCCGCTCCAAGCCCGCGATTTCCGCATGATCCAACACATAGGGACCAGCACATTTCTGCAATACAGGCCCGTGGTCGCTTGGCGTGACAAGCCTACAGCGGTTACAATCAGCGCAGCCGGGTTGAGACACACCCTCTCATGGATTGCGTTGCAATCCACTGACGGGCAATGAATGGGCGTTGGAAGGCCGTCAGTGGGCCGAAGCTGAAAGCGCGGGGCTTTGAAAACCAGCAATTGGAGGCCAAGAACGGCACCACCATTCTCAACAAAATGACCGAATTCGCCAGACCCCTGTTCGAGCAATTAGCATGACCAAATTTACGGGTAAGGACGTACTGTGATCTGGGCATCATCCATGCAACAAAGTCCCAAATTTACCAATTAATAGAAATCGTCAAACCGCCATTGGGTGAATCGCTGAATTCCAAAAAGCCATTTTTTTGACTAACCAGATCTGTGACGATACTTAGGCCAATCCCGGTACCTGGTGTGGCCTCATCCAATCGCCCGCCTCGAGCCAGCACCGAGTTTATATTTGGTTTTTTAATTCCCGGGCCATCATCTGAAAATTTAATCCAACCACGATCACTATTTAAATTTTTTGCACTCACATGTACCGTAGATTTTGCCCACTTGCGGGCGTTATCTAATAGATTGCCAACAAGTTCTGACAATTCATGTTCGTCAAACGGGCTTGCCAAGTATTCGGGTACATCCAGAGACCATTCCAATTCTCGCCCACGGGGTAATTTTTTGATGTTCTTCATCATTCGATTGATAATATTTGCAGCGGGTGATTTTCGGGTCTGAACGATATTTGTACTTACCCTGGCCAGCTCTCGTTCAATGAACTGGTGCATCGTAGAAATCTGAGTTTCCATCTCATCGGATTGTTCAGTTTGCCCTGATGAAGCTAGATCTTCGGCCAACACACGCATTACTGTTAACGGCGTTTTCAGACCGTGAGCCAGATCACTTGCGCGGGATCGGGCGACTTTAAGGGACTTTTCGTGCAGGTCTAACAGTTCATTTACTTCTTTTACCAACGGTTTAACTTCAGTTGGAAAATGACCAACCAATCGGGTGTCGGATCCGACCCGTATAGTTGCGATTTTTTTGCGCAATAGCTTAAGTGGTGCCAGACCAATTCTGACCTGAGCCCAGGCTGCAAGCAACAGTCCGGTGAACATTATTGCCAGCCAGCTTATTAAAAAATTTCGAAATCCCAGCTCTGCCTCTACAACTTCCGTTGTGTCGATAGCAACGGACAAAAGTATATTCCTGCGCGAAGAGCCTTCGCCTGCCGAAATCGGCCAGCCAATTACGAAAAGATCCGTACCAACCGGGGATTTTGCCAACGCGCGAAATTGCACCCCCGGGGGACGATCATCCGGGACTTCAAATTTTCCGCCCCAAAGCGAGCGAGAAGATTGTTGGTTCCCGTCGTTTAAAATCACCTGCCAGTAGTGCCCGCTAAAAGGGGTATTGAAGCGAGCGTTCGAGAGTGGATCAACACGCACGTCGCCGTCTGTATCTATTGTTATGTTGGTAGCGAGTTGTTCTACGTGCTGCTGCAATTCCAAATATATTCTATTTACAAAATATATGTGAAACCGTGAATTTAGAACAAAAGTAGTCGCCACCAGAGCTAGTAAAATAGAAAGAAATGACAGTAGAAAAAGTCGAAAACCAAGTGACGACAGCTTCATTCAAACGCCTCGATGTAGTATCCAAAACCCCGGCGTGTTTTTAGTACATCGTTTTTCAGTTTCTTGCGCAACCTGCCGACTAGGACTTCAACAGCGTTGCTATCGGGCTCTTGGTCCTGAAAATAGATGTTGGTTGCCAACTCCTCTTGCGAAACGACTCTGCCGCGCTGATGGATTAGGAAGTTCAACAGCCTGAATTCCAGAGGTGTTACGTTTATTGGTACCGAGTCTACAAATACTTGCATTTGTTTTGTGTCGAGAATTAACCCACCGGCAGCAAGCTGGGTTTTCTTTTCGCCCCCATTACGCCTAAGCAATGCACGCAGACGGGCGACCAGCTCTTCCATGTGGAACGGTTTCACAAGGTAGTCATCAGCGCCGGCATCTATCCCGTCCACTCTTTCAATCCAGCTGCTTTTTGCGGATAATAATATAACCGGCATGTTGACGTTCTCATTCCGCCAATAACGCAAAACACTTAGCCCATCTAAGCTTGGTAATCCAATATCCAGTATTGCTGCCGAATAATCCTCTGTACCACCGCGGAACCAGGCATCTTTCCCATCACTTGAAATTTCCGGGATAAACCCGTTATGTGTCAAAACCTTTGCGATCGAATTCGCAATTGCCTGTTCATCTTCGACCAACAATATTCGCATTAGCAGCCCACAATCCTAACAATTGCGCCGGTTCGTGCTGAAACAATTACTGTTTCCAGTCTTCCTACAGGCGAAATTGCCCTTAGACGGTAGCGCGGTCGCCATTTAAATCCTGTGAATTGCATTCCGACAATTCTACCAGGGTAGGCCCTGGCGATATCGCCCCATATTTGATTTAAAGGTTTGGCGTAACCTGCCGAAACTGAAGCTGCCGCTTTTTCATAATCCCGCCGTCTCACCACTATTTCGTTGGATGGGTTAGTGGAAGAAGCCCGGTTACAATTGTCAATTTTCTTCACGTCCCGTTCAATCTCTTCGATATTTGACGGCGCGGTAGGCGGTGTTGGCGGGGTAGGCACAGTAGGTTCTGAAGGGGGCGACGCACTTGAAGCCGCACGGGCCTGACTAAGCAATAGCAGCTCGGGTACAAAATATGCCCCCACGGTTGCCATCCCCAGACGGGTCAGAACCGCCCTTCTGGAAGCGGCGATAGCCATATTTTTTTGGTCAATATTTTCCATACCTAATCTAATATATAGCTATGTCTTGTTTATTATCCAATTCTTGATTGGACAGTACAACATCTAACGACGGGTGTACCAGACCGCTGCTTACAAATTTGCATAGTGCTGAATAGACATCTTTCGTGATCTCAGCTTTAGCTTGTTCTGGAAAAATTA
Source organism: uncultured Marinosulfonomonas sp. (assembly GCA_964514925.1). GTDB lineage: Bacteria > Pseudomonadota > Alphaproteobacteria > Rhodobacterales > Rhodobacteraceae > NVTR01. The sequence continues at coordinate 1,751 of CAZETX010000088.1, read as the reverse complement.
CAGAAAGTAATGCCACCAATTCACTGGCGCTTGTGGGTTGTTCAAGAAATTTCCAGATTATTCCAGCAACTTTGTTTAGTTTGTGAATTTCTCGACCATTTGGAGCGGCCAAATAATAGTCCTGTTTAAACACTTCAATTTTGGTGCCGCTGGCTTGAACCATTGGTTCACTTTCTAAGCCTGAAAACTCTGCATTCGGAACACCAGCTGGTGCCGCCGAGCGAATAGCGCGTGATGAAACGAAGACCTTGTCAGGGCCAGTTTTCCAGTTTCCCAATCGATTGGATAACAGCTCAACCGCCGGCTCAACTTCTTCGTAATGCAATTTGAAACTTGGCACCCCACGTACAATTGCAGCAAGTGTCTCTAAGATACCGCCTGCATTCATTTCTCTGGAAAAATTCTGTATAATCAATGACTTCATGGCATCTGATTGGCCAATTTCCTCTAACGCCAACTTACAACCTGCATGTTTCTCCAGGATTATCAGCGCCCCTATCGGAGCCGTTTCTTTGAATCGCGCGATTTCATGCGTAAGTGGTTTTACAAAACGGTATCGACGGTTTGAAAGACTTGTTCTATGTTTGACATAGGCCATTGCAGTCGCACCAATTTGTTTGGCAACGGGCAAACGTATGCGAGGCGAAATTCCATGTGACATCCCTAAAACTTCACCACCGTCATTCACGCATAACGGCAAAAAGTCATCGGTGTATAATTTATGCCCAGCGGCCAACAGCGCCAAAGACAAAGTGCTTTTACCTGCTTTTCTGGAATTCGGAAAAACCACTAATCTACCATCAATTTCAACGGCCGCACCATGAAGGCACAATAGGCTTGGATCCGCGCGAAGGTGTTCCCACGCCAGTTCAACGACCAAACAACAAAGCGTGTCCACCGGATCTTGGTAATTCTTTGCATTGTCCATAAAGGGAGAGTCGATGGTATATCCATCATCCCCCAGACAAATGCTTACAAAAGGAGCATCCATCATTTCATTCGAAACTGAAAATTTCCAGTGCGCGAAAACAACAGGCAATGCGTTCAAAAGTCTTTGATCCACGTCCAGTCTAACACTGGCGCTCAATCCTGAAAATTTCAGCGATTTTTTGGTCACGGTATAAACCCACTGATGATTTTTTCTTGCTTATCGACGGTTAAATCCCCATCAGAAATAGCTACCGACAGGGTCAAACTAGAAACGAAATAGCAGCTTATCCCCGATCGCCAAAACCATTTCATGAAACATTGAACATAATTCGAAATGGGTGGGGGACACCCGAGCAAAACAAAGGCCACCTCTTACTGCCAGAAATCATCGAATATGCGGTCTGGCTATACTTTCGTTTCAGCCTGAGTTTACGAGATGTTGTAGATTTACAGGCGGAACGCGGGATCATTGTCAGCCATGAAACCATCCGGTTTTGGGTGGTAAAGTTCGGCCGGCAATGTGCCAGGCCCATTCGCCAAATTCGCCCCCCAGTTGGTGACAAATGGCATTTGGAGGAAGTCGTCATTTTGAACCGCGGTAAAAAGCACTGGCTGTGGCGTGCAGTATGCTCAGCCCAGTTTGTCACCCGATATTGCTTCCTTGAAAACTTGTGGCGGCGGCTGGCAATGAACTTATGCGGCATTACGCGGTTCCAGGGCGTGGCAAAAGCGCTTGTTAACACTTGCTGGCTTATCCATGAAATAACGCCCTCAAAAGGTGCTATTTGGAACCAGAAGCGCTCATGTCATGCATGACCGAC
>CAZETX010000087.1:0-5462 GCA_964514925.1 uncultured Marinosulfonomonas sp. | reverse complement strand
GCGGCGTGGCGGCGGGACATATCGTATTCCTCTTATTTCGGCTTCTTGGCGCCGTATTTCGAACGACGCTGCTTACGGTCCTTGACGCCCTGGGTATCCAGAACACCGCGCAGGATGTGGTAACGCACACCGGGCAAATCTTTTACCCGGCCACCACGGATCAGAACCACCGAGTGTTCCTGAAGGTTGTGGCTTTCACCGGGGATGTAGCTGATGACTTCAAAACCATTTGTCAGGCGCACCTTGGCGACCTTACGCATGGCTGAGTTCGGCTTTTTCGGTGTGGTGGTATAGACACGCGTACAGACACCGCGCTTTTGCGGGCATGCTTCCAGGTGCATCGACTTGGAGCGTCTTACTTTCGGCTGGCGCGGCTTGCGGATCAGCTGTTGTATCGTTGGCATTCCGGTTATTTCCCCGTGTTGCAACACATTTCAATTCACAGTGTGCTGCGCCCATCGCAACACACAAAAACCGCATGTCCCCAATTCCGGCGGGAACGCTGCGGTGTTTTTTCAGAGGATCAGGACAAAGGCGCCCGGATCATGACCACTTCAATTTTGCAAACAGACCAGCGGATTGCCCCAACGGCCTGAATTTGCGCGGTATATGAAGAGTCGCGTATGCTGTCAACAGCCAAAGCCCACATGGCAGATGCCGCGACGTCATATTCCAAGCGCCTAAAATTAATTGTATAGAGGGCGGCATCAGTTTTCGGGAGATTTCGGGTGAACACTGTTGATATCCACGCCACCCTCAACCCCGGGGAACGCGCCTATGGTGTGCGTCTTGGGATGCTTTGGGGACACATGGCGGTGCGGGTGATTATACTGGCGGTGTTGCTCAGTCTGATCTTTCTGGCCCTGCGCTGGCAGGGGGTATTCTGGCTGCTGATCCCGCTGGGGATACTGGGGCAGATGCAAAGCGAATACCTGATCCACCGGTTCATTTTTCACCTGCCGCCGCCAAAAAACCAGTTTTGGTTTAACGTGCTGTACCTGTGCCATTACGGACACCATGATTTCCCGACAAAACCGGGGCTGTTTTTTGTGCCGATCTGGTTTGCCCTGCCGATGCTGTTGGCCGGGCAGTTTCTATATACGCTGATCTTTACGCTACTGGGGTTTGCCGACGCTTTTTCCATGGCGATTGCCGTGGGGTTTGTTGGCCATGGTATCGGGTTTCTGGGCTATGAATGGTACCATATGACCGCCCACCTGAACATTCGGAAATTTGCCGCTGAGCGGCGGGTTACAAGGTTACATAACCTGCACCATTTTCGCGACTATCAGCGAAATTTCCATGTTAGTTTCGGCGGTGAGGTGTTGGACAAAACCATGGGCACGGCGATTTCTGACAGCGACCGTCAGGCATTGGAGCGCAAGGATTTCATCCGCACCATTGGGCTGGATCCGGGGGATGCGCGGCTGGTTGCAGCACGGGCGATGTTTGCCGGGGATATCGGTTTGACCGATGCGGAACAAAAGATGGCGCGGCGTGGTTCAACGCTGGGTCAGCCCGAAGACTGAAGCCCCTGACGGGTCAGTCTGCGTTCCCGTAAAATGGTATAGACGCCAGTGGCCACGACAATCGCCGCGCCAATCAGGCTAAGCCCATCCGGCCATTCGTTGAACAGGAAAAAGCCAAGCAGCAATGCCCAGATCAGGCTGGTATAACGAAACGGGGCCACGGCACCGATATCACCGATGCGCATGGTCATAATGCTAAAAACGTAGCCGCCAATGATGAACACAGACGCGCCAATTAGTTGCACCCAGCCTGCTAAACTGGGGGCCGACCATTCTATCGTCAGTGACGCCGATCCGGCAAGTATGGTCACCACAAGGGATGCAATCAGTGCAACGCTAAGGGAGGGAACATTTTTGGACAACCGGCGCGCCGCCAGATCCCTGATGGTTACCGCAACCACCGTCAGGATTGCATAAACAGAATAGACGCTAAAACCGTTGGTCCCCGGCTGTACAATCAACAGGACCCCGATCAGACCGATCAGGATGGCCACCAGACGACGCCAGCCAATCGCTTCCCCGAGAAACAATGCCCCGGCCAGCGCGACGGTCAGTGGTAACGCCTGTAAAATAGCGGTGGCATTGGCAATGGGCATATTGAAAATGGCCGTAACAAAGAAATAAGCCGCGGCCATTTCAGCAAGGGATCGCAGCAGGATCAGTTTCCAGTCTTTTTTGTCATAGCGAAACCGCAGGGCATCCAATTTCCACGCAAGGAACGCGATGATGAGAGATGTCAGTAATCCACGCAAAAAGATCGCCTGAAATACCGGTAGCTCATCTGACAACGCTTTCATGCACATATCATTAAACACATAGGCAGCCATTGAGGCCGACATCAGGATGGAGCTGCGCAGATTATGTGAGGGGTCTGTCATTCAACCGGCCGGAAAAACTGTTTATGAGCCAGCAGTTTCAAATCCACGGCAACAGTGCAAGGAAATTGATTGCAAATAGCGAAATGAACAAATGGCAAATAAAAAAGGCCCCGGCTTTTCAGGCGGGGCCTTCCTATAAAGATTTTTTAGTCGCTTTATTCGCGGCTTTCCGGTGTGTCGACAACGGCGCTGTCAAATTCGTCACCACCAACAAAGTCGTCAACCGGAGCAGCAAGTGCGGCTGCGGCCTCGGCCTGAGCCCGGGCTTCTTCGATGACTTTCGTGTCGCGATCGGTGGCAATCTTGCGGATTTGCATGGTTGCCCCACCGGTACCAGCCGGAATTAAGCGACCAACGATGACGTTCTCTTTCAGGCCCACCAGCTTGTCGCGCTTACCCTGAACCGAAGCTTCGGTCAGAACCCGCGTGGTTTCCTGGAACGAAGCCGCAGAGATAAACGAACGGGTCTGCAGCGACGCCTTGGTGATCCCCAACAGGATTGGTTCGCCCTTGGCGGGTTCACGCTTGGCGGCAATTGCCTTATCGTTTGCGGCGTCAAATTCGGCCTTGTCGACATGTTCACCCTTGAGCAGTGTAGTTTCACCGCTATCCGAGATTTCCCATTTCTGCAGCATCTGGCGCACGATCACTTCGATATGCTTATCGTTGATCTTAACACCCTGCAGTCGATACACGTCCTGCACTTCGTCGATCATGTAATTGGCCAGCGCTTCCACACCCATGATCCCCAGAATGTCGTGGGGTGCCGGGTTGCCATCCATGATGTATTCACCCTTTTGGATGAAATCACCTTCGGCAACCGGGATGTGTTTACCCTTTGGCACCATGTATTCGACTTTTTCCATGCTGTCGTCAGCTGGTTCAATGGCGATGCGACGCTTGTTCTTATAGTCGCGGCCATATCGGATATAGCCATCAATTTCAGCAATCACCGCGTGGTCTTTTGGACGTCGGGCTTCAAACAATTCCGCCACCCGTGGCAAACCACCGGTAATGTCCTTGGTTTTGGCACCTTCACGCGGAATACGCGCAACCACGTCACCGGCTTTGATTTCCTGACCTTCTTCAACGGACAAAACAGCGTCCACCGACATTGGATAGGTCACCGGGTTACCACCGGCATTGCGCACCGGTTCACCATCTTTTCCGACAATGATGATTTCTGGCTTAAGGTCGTTACCCTTTGGTGCAGTGCGCCAATCGATAACAATGCGCTGGGTCATACCGGTTGCTTCATCGGTTTCGTCCCGCACGGCGATACCGGTTGCGAGATCAACAAATTTGGCAGTACCGCCCTTTTCGGCAATGATTGGCAGGGTGTAAGGATCCCATTCAAACATCTTATCGCCGCGCTTGACCTTGGACTTGTCCTTAACGTGCAGTTTGGAACCGTAACTTAATTTGTGATGCGCCCGCTCCTGATCATTTTCATCAATGATAACCAGTTGCATTGAGCGGCCCATGACAACGTTGTCACCCGCCGCGTTTTTCAACACGTTTGCATTGCGAAATTCAATGCGACCGTCCTGGCTGGCTTCAAGGAACGACTGCTGACCGGCTTGCGCCACGCCACCAATGTGGAATGTCCGCATGGTCAGCTGTGTGCCGGGTTCACCAATGGATTGCGCCGCGATGATACCAACCGCTTCACCGGAATTCACCATGGTGCCGCGGGCAAGATCACGCCCGTAACACATGGCGCAAACGCCTTCTTCGGCTTCACAGGTCAGGGGTGAACGGATGCGAACCGTCGCCAGCCCGGCTTCGTCAACCAGATCGGATTTACGTTCATCGATCAGCTCACCTTTGGTCACCAGAACTTCGTCGGTACCGGGGCGCAATATGTCATCAGCCGCCACACGGCCCAACAGCCGTTCGGCCAGTGTTGACACCACTTCACCATCATTGACGGCAGCTTCGGTGGTGATGGCTTTTTCAGTGCCGCAGTCATGCTGGCGCACGATGCAATCCTGGGCCACATCCACCAGACGCCGAGTCAAATAACCCGAGTTTGCGGTTTTCAACGCCGTGTCCGACAGACCCTTACGGGCACCGTGGGTAGAGTTGAAATATTCCAGAACCGACAGGCCTTCCTTAAAGTTCGAAATGATCGGTGTTTCGATGATCTCACCGTTTGGTTTGGCCATCAGACCCCGCATACCGCCCAGCTGTTTCATCTGGGTGACAGAGCCACGCGCCCCGGAATGCGCCATCATGTAGACCGAATTTGGTTCAGCCTCTGAGCCATCCTTGTTCTTCTTTTTGGCCGAGATGGTATCCATCATCGCATCGGTGACTTTGTCGTTACACTTGGACCAGGCATCAACAACTTTGTTGTACTTTTCACCCTGTGTAATCAGGCCATCCATGTACTGCTGTTCAAAGCCCTTAACCTGATCTCTGGTGCCATCCACCAGCGGCCATTTCGTGTCGGGAACGACCATGTCGTCCTTGCCAAACGAGATACCGGCCTTGAACGCTTCGCGGAATCCCAGTGTCATGATCTGATCACAGAAGATGACGCTCTCTTTTTGGCCGCAATAGCGATAGACATTATCGATGACCTGTTGGACTTCGGATTTACGCAACAAACGGTTGACCAGCGAGAAAGGTGCTTTTTCGTTCAAGGGCAGATGCGCCCCAAGACGGATACGCCCCGGGGTGGTGTCAAAGCGCACCATGATTTCGTTGCCTTCTTCATCAATCTGCGCGATCCGGGCCTGAACCTTGGCGTGCAGATGCACTTCGCCTGCATCCAAAGCATGGACGACTTCATCCACATCAGAGAAGATCATGCCCTCGCCTTTCATGCCCTCACGTTCCATGGAAACGTAATAGAGACCCAGGATCATATCCTGTGACGGCACGATGATCGGCGCACCGTTGGACGGTGACAACACGTTGTTGGTGGACATCATCAACACGCGACACTCAAGCTGAGCCTCAAGGGATAATGGGACGTGAACCGCCATCTGGTCGCCGTCAAAGTCGGCGTTAAACGCAGAACAGACCAGCGGGTGCAACTGAATGGCCT
>CAZETX010000086.1:0-5524 GCA_964514925.1 uncultured Marinosulfonomonas sp. | reverse complement strand
ACCGCTTTGATGAAGCTCTGCCAATGATGGAACAGGCAGTAACCATCTGGCAAACCGCGCTGGGCGCAGATCACCCACAATCCAAAGCCGCCCAACAATCCCTCACCGCCATGCGCGCGGCCGCCCCCTGACGCCCCCTTCCCAATCCGTGGTCTTTGCGCTAGCCCTTTGCCCATCAAACCATGGGGCACATAAATGATACCGGTACAGGGATATAACGGCCAGAAAATCGCCGTTCTGGGCATGGGCCGCTCCGGTCTGGCCACTGCCATTGCGCTGGAAGAAGGCGGTGCTGAACCGCTGGTCTGGGACGACAACCCCGACAGCCGCGCCTACGCCAAATCCCGCGGCTACCCGGCCACCGATCTAACCCGCCTGCAAAACTGGGATGACATCTCCGCCCTGATCGTGTCGCCGGGCATTGCGCATCTTTACCCCAAACCCCACCCGGTGATCACCGCAGCACAGGCCGCCGGCGTGCCCATCGACAACGATATCGGCCTGTTCTTCCGCTCCTTCGCCACTTTGGACTGGGAAGGCTTTGACACCGCCCCCCGGGTGGTCGCTGTCACCGGCTCCAACGGCAAATCCACCACCGCCGCCCTGATCCACCATATTCTTGAGGTCGCAGGCAAGCCGGCGCAGCTTGGCGGTAATATCGGCCGCGGCGTGCTTGATCTGGACCCGGCCCATGACGGTGAGGTCGTGGTGCTGGAACTGTCCAGCTACCAGACAGACCTTGCGCGCGCCCTGACCCCCGACATCGCCGTGTTCACCAACCTGACCCCGGATCACCTTGATCGCCACGCCGGGCTGGGGGGCTACTTCGCCGCCAAACGCCGCCTGTTTGCCGAGGGCGGACCCGACCGCGCCATCATCGGCGTGGACGAAGCCGAAGGTCAGTATCTCGCCAACCAGCTTAGCGAAGCCCGCAGCGATGATCGGGTGATCCGCATCTCCGCCAATCGCAAACTTACCGGCCCCGGCTGGTCGGTCTATGCCCGCAAAGGTTTCCTTGCTGAATACCGCAAAACCCGCCAGATCGCTTCAATTGACCTGCGCGCCATCCCCGGCCTGCCCGGCGCCCATAACCACCAGAACGCCTGCGCCGCCTACGCCGTTGCCCGCAGCCTTGGCCTTGCCCCCAAGCTTATCGAAACCGCGCTGACCTCGTTTCAGGGTCTGGCCCATCGCAGCCAGTTTATCGGCACCAAAAACGGTGTCGCCTTCGTCAATGACAGCAAAGCCACCAACACCGACAGCGCCGCTAAGGCCCTGCAGGCGTTCAAATCCATCCGCTGGATCGCCGGCGGGCAGGGCAAGGATGGCGGCATCAAAGCCCTGCAACCACAGCTTAAAAACGTCGCCAAAGCCTACCTGATCGGCGAATGCGCCGCCCAATACGCTGCCCAGCTTGGCGACACCCCGCACGAGGTTTGTGAAACCATGGCCCGCGCCGTTGCCAGTGCCACCCGCGATGCCCAACCCGGTGACACCGTGCTGCTGGCCCCGGCCGCTGCCAGCTTTGACCAATACGCCGATTTTGCAGCCCGCGGCGACGACTTCAGAACCGAAGTAGACCTGCATTTGGCAGGGTAACGGCGGCAACTGTCCCGGTATTCCAGCCACAAGATGCAATTTTTGCCACCATATTGTGTACACCATGATCGCTGCCTATAGTTGGCGTTACCAAAGCTGCACCTGCTGCCAATATTACAAGACCACGGAATTTTAGCGCCGATTTAATTTGGATTGAGGATTAATTGTGAAGAATATTTCTATATTTACTGCCGCCGCCCTTACCCTTGCTGGTTGCGGCGCGGGTACCCAAACACCTGTTGCCACCACCCAGGATATCGGCACGTTGCCCAGTGGCATAGTGGCCACCACAGGTCCCGGTAACACGATCGTATTATCCATCGACGGCGTGGATGTGGCGACATTCGCCGATAGTGGTGCCTTTAATAGCAGATTTAGGCTTTACACCAGCGGTGACCAAAGGGTCCTGCTTGGCTATGCCCCGTCAGGCCAGGGTCAGGCCCTGGTCATATCAAGCCCGACGGCCGAGCTGGGCCTTGCTGGTATACAGTTTCGCCGGTTTGTCGAAACTGAACTGCCCAGTGGCGGCTCGGCGGCGTTTAGCGGAAATTACGCCAGCTTTCTCGTAAACAGCGATCTGGAATTTTTTGGTGCCGTCGACGGCGATTTTGCACTGACTGCTGATTTTGCAAACGCCAGTATTTCGGGTCAGATCACCAATCGCGTCGGCATTGGGTTTACGGCAACTGACATTGTGCTTGCACCAACTGCGATCACCTCGGCCGGCGCATTTACCGGCGCCGCAACCGGCGGCGATATTGTCGGCCAAACCGTGACCTCGGGGGGCAGCTATTCCGGCCTGATCGTTGGCAGCAACGGAACCGATGTCGTTGGTGGTTTGGTATTGGGCCATCAATTTGGTCTTGATCAACTATCCGAAATCGGTGGGTTCGCCGGCGAAGAATAAGGATAACCTGCCGCAAAATTGAAACAATCCCGGTATCCGCCTGATAGCGGGAACCGGCACTGATTGCAAAGCTTGCCAGAGCCTGCCTGATTGGCCGGGGACCGGCTAAATTTGCCGCCCATTTTGTGATGCACCGATTGTGTATCGCCACCCCATCGCGCACGGCCATCACCGCCGGTTTTGCCCGCCGTTCAGCCGATCTTCATTGAACAGACGGAAACTGGCCCCCGGAACGTATAAACCGTCAAACCGGTAACTCAGCCAAAGGAATTTCCAATGATCGCCCACCCGCGCCACCTTCCCGGAATATTCCGTTTCACGCTTTTCCTGCTGTTCTTTGCCCTGCCACTGCAGGCCCAGAACCTGCAAAAATCCAGCTTTGCCTATCGCCCTGACCTGGGCGCGGCCTCGCCTCTGCTGGATGTGTACCACCCGCTCAGCCCGACCCGCGACGTGCCGGTCATGGTCTACGTTCACGGCGGCGCATGGGTGGCGGGCAGCCGTACATCCGTCCATGCAAAGCCTGCGTTCTTCAACGATCTGGGCTATATCTTTGTCTCGGTTGACTACCGCTTGCTGCCCGATGTCACCGTGCAACAACAGCTAAGCGATATTGATGCCGCCCTTGGCTGGGTTGCCGACAACATCACGAAACTTGGCGGGGATCCGCAAAACCTTAGCCTGATGGGTCATTCCGCCGGGGCGCATCTGGTAACCATGACCGGGGTGCGCCCCCTGCCGGTTGCCCGTGGGCTGATCACAAGCGGTGCCTTGGGCCGCGTCATTTCCAACGACACCCGCGCCTATGATATTGCGCGCATTGCAGCCAGCGCCCGGGGCGGTAAGCTGCCCCGGCTCTATGAACGGGTGTTTGGCAATGATCCGCAAAACTGGCGCGCCCTGTCGCCGCAATACCAACTTACCAGGCAACAAACATATCCGGCATTCCTGTTGATGTATTCCGGTGAGGGCAGGGGCGATACCCGCGCCGGGTTCGCGGCTGACTTTGCAACCGCGCTGCGTACCGCCGGTGGAAATGCCCGCATTTTTGACGGCAGCACATACAGCCATCGCAGCATCAATACCGGCATTGGCAAAGACGCTGACATCAATCAGACCATCAAAAACTTTCTGCGCGAAAATTCCTGAAAAATAAGGCCAAACCCCCTAGCGTATTGTCCTGTGATTCGTTACACTTAGCCCCAGACCCGGAAAACGGGCGATGTTAATGGCAGTATTGGGCAGGCACCCATGACAGAGATGGTTTACGGCACGGTCCCCCGCGGGGACGGAGAGCCTATTTTACCCCGCTGGTGGCGGACAGTCGACAAATGGTCGATGACATGCGTGTTCATACTATTCGGCATCGGTCTTTTGCTGGGGCTGGCGGCCTCACCGCCACTGGCCGAACGCAATGGATTTGACGCGTTCTATTACGTCAAGCGTCAGGCAATATTTGGCAGCGCGGCCATGGTGGTGATGATTGCCACCACCATGATGTCCCCGGCGCTGGTGCGCCGCCTTGGCGTCATCGGTTTCGCGGTATCCTTCATTGCCATCGCGTTTTTGCCACTGTTCGGCACCGACTTTGGCAAGGGCGCTGTGCGCTGGTATTCCCTTGGGTTCGGCAGCTTCCAACCCAGCGAATTCCTTAAACCCGGCTTTGTCATCATTGCCGCATGGCTGATATCAGCCAGCTCGGAAATAAACGGCCCCCCCGGCAAAACCTATTCCCTTGCCATCACGCTGGCCATTGTCGGCATGCTGACAATGCAGCCCGATTTCGGACAGGCAGCACTGATCCTTTTTGGCTGGGGCGTCATGTATTTCGTCGGTGGCGCCTCGATCCTGCTGTTGATCCTGTTAGCCGGCGGCGTGCTGCTGGGCGGCTCATTCGCCTATAAAAATTCGGAGCATTTCGCCAAACGCATTGATGGTTTCCTGTCCGGTGAAATTGATCCAAACACCCAGATCGGTTACGCCACCAACGCTATTCAGGAAGGCGGATTTTTCGGGGTCGGGGTTGGCGAAGGGCAGGTCAAATGGTCACTGCCCGATGCCCACACAGATTTTATCATTGCGGTTGCCGCCGAAGAATACGGGTTGATACTGGTGCTGTTCGTGCTGGCGCTGTTTGCCTTCATCACCGTGCGCTCGCTGTTACGCCTGATGCGTGAACGTGATCCGTTCATCCGGCTGGCGGGTACCGGCATGGCCTGTATGTTTGGCATTCAGGCCCTGATCAATACCGGCGTCGCTGTGCGCCTGCTGCCCTCCAAGGGCATGACGCTGCCGTTTGTCAGCTACGGTGGTTCGTCCTTGATTGCCGGCGGCATCATGGTGGGCATGTTACTGGCCTTCACCCGAAACCGCCCACAGGGCGAATTAGGGGATCTGTTCACCGGCAGGGGGCGATAACCATGGCCCGCGCGCCCCTACTTGTCATCGCAGCAGGCGGCACCGGCGGGCATATGTTCCCGGCTCAGGCACTGGCCGAAGCCATGCTGCAACAGGGCTGGCGCGTAAAACTGTCCACTGACGCGCGCGGCGCACGCTACACCAGCGGCTTTCCCCACACGGTTGTCATTGAACAGGTGGCCTCCGCCACCTTCGCGCGCGGCGGCATCATGGCCAAACTGGCCACCCCGTTTCGCATTGCCGGTGGCAGCCTTGCCGCCGTCTGGGCCATGCTGCGTGACCGGCCCGCACTGGTCATTGGCTTTGGCGGCTACCCGTCCATTCCGGCACTAAGCGCGGCGACGCTTCTGGGCTGCAAACGCATGATCCATGAACAAAACGGCGTGCTGGGCCGGGTCAATCAGATATTTGCCAAACGGGTCCACGCCGTGGCCTGCGGCACCTGGCCGACGCAACTTCCAAAGGGGGTAAAGGGCCATCACACCGGCAATCCGGTGCGCAACGCGGTGATGAAACGCGAAGGCGCGCCCTATATTCCGCCCGGTGATTACCCGATGACGCTACTGGTCATGGGCGGCTCGCAGGGCGCGCGCATCCTGT
>CAZETX010000085.1:0-5558 GCA_964514925.1 uncultured Marinosulfonomonas sp. | reverse complement strand
CCCGGATCATCAACTGGCGGTCTTCCACTGTGATGCCCAGATCATTTTCTGCAAACCCGGCGACGGCCAGGGTTATTCGGTAGCTTTCGTCGCTGGTCTGTTCGATATTAAACGGTGGATAGCCGCCAAGGTCAGACTTGTTCGTCCGTTCCATCAGCCGTTCAAGCTGTTCAAAGCCCAGAAAATACGGATGGCTGGACAGGGTGAGTTTTGTCATCGACACGTCCTTTGATAAGCGACAGTCAGAATATTGGCCCCAACAGGCGGCCAGTTTTGAATATGGGGTCTAATTAGGGCGCTACAAGTGCGAAATCTGTGCATTTCCTTGGTGTCTTGCGGGAATGTTTGCTAATTTGCAGTCAAAACAGCCAGGTGGGATATTGCGAAACCAGATGAGCAGTTCAGCTAAAATGAACCACAGCGATGTTCTGCGCGTCAAACTAGAGGTTTTGCGCCGCGAACATGGTGATCTGGACGAGGCGATCCATGCCCTGCAGGAAAGCCGGAGGACAGACCAGTTGCGACTGCGCCGGTTAAAAAAGCAAAAGCTGCGGCTGAAGGATCAGATCAGTAGAATCAAAGATGAGCTGACGCCGGATATCATTGCGTGAACCCGCCATGGCGCTATAGTGCGGCCTTGGTTTTTACCCGGAGACTTTAATGAACAACGTCACTATCGGCATCATCATGGGCAGCCAGTCGGATTGGCAGACCATGCAGCAGGCCGCGCTGATCTTGGATGATCTGGGGCTGGAATATGAAACCCGCATCGTGTCGGCCCATCGCACCCCGGACCGGCTGTGGGAGTATGGCAAAACCGCGGTGGAACGGGGTTTAAGGGTGATCATTGCCGGGGCCGGCGGGGCGGCGCATTTGCCGGGCATGATGGCGTCAAAGACCCGGCTGCCGGTGATCGGTGTGCCGATACAGACGGCGGCGTTATCGGGGGTTGATAGCCTGTATTCCATCGTGCAGATGCCCCGGGGTTTTCCGGTGGCGACAATGGCCATTGGGGCTGCGGGCGCGGCCAATGCCGGGCTGATGGCAGCGCAGATTTTAGCGTTGCAGGACAAGGGTCTGGCGGAACGTCTTGATGTATGGCGCCGCGAACTTTCGGCGTCAATTCCGCAAGAACCGCGCGATGACTGAGCCGCTGGCACCCGGGGCGACCATTGGCATTCTTGGCGGTGGCCAGCTGGGGCGCATGCTGTCGGTGGCAGCGTCGCGTCTGGGGTTTAAGTGCCATGTTTTTGAGCCGGGCGCGCAACCGCCAGCCGGGGATGTGGCAGCTGTGGTTACCACCGCCCCCTATGATGACGCAGCTGCCCTGAGCCGGTTTGCAAATTCGGTTGATGTCATCACCTATGAATTTGAGAACATCCCCACCCAGGCGCTGGATATACTGGAGGCAATCCGCCCGGTTCGCCCCGGGCGTGAGGCCCTGCGAATTTCACAGGACCGGCTGGTTGAGAAAACGTTTTTGCAAGGGTTGGGCTTGAATGTTGCGCCCTATGCGGCGGTGAATGATCTGCACGATCTGGAAAATGCGGTTGCCGGTATTGGTCTGCCTGCAATCCTGAAAACCTGCCAGCTGGGCTATGATGGCAAAGGGCAGTATCGCCTTAAAAGTGCCGGGGATCGCCCGGCGGCGATTGAGGCAATGGCCGGCAGCCCGGCGGTGCTGGAGGGGTTCATCGACTTTAAACTTGAGATTTCTGTTATTGCGGCCCGGTCCGTCAATGGCCAGGTTTCATGTTTTGATCCGGGTGAAAATATCCACCGGAATGGGATATTGCACACCACAACACTACCGGCGAAGATATCCGGTTCGCAGCGCATGGATGCGGTGTTGATTGCCGGTAAGATACTGAACGCGCTGGATTATATCGGCGTCATGGGGATTGAGTTGTTTGTTACCCCGGATCAGCTAATCGTCAATGAAATTGCCCCAAGGGTGCATAATTCTGGCCACTGGACCCAGCAGGGTTGCGCCATTGATCAGTTTGAACAGCATATCCGCGCCATTGCCGGCTGGCCGCTGGGGGATGGGCAACGCCATAGTGATGTTAAAATGCTGAACCTGATTGGCGATGATGTGGGTCGGGTGGCGGAATTGTCAAATGATCCGAAAATGGCGCTGCATCTGTATGGCAAGTCTGACATCAAAACCGGGCGCAAAATGGGCCATGTTAACCGGATATTGGGCCCGGCCAGTTAGCAGCCAACAACCGCCGCCCGGATCATTGCCAGAGCGATTGTTTAATCAGTTTTCCAAAGGTCAGAGATTTGTCAAACCTGCCGTTTTTCAGGAACAGTTTTACCTGTGCAATGACAACCGGGTTCATCATCATGAACGTATGTGTCACCGGCAAAACGATATGGTCATCCATGCCAGCGATGCGGGTGCTGTCGACGGATACTTTTCCATCATCTGCGCCCTCTATTACGCTGGAATATAGGGGATTTATCGACTGGCTGCCTGCTATGACCCCCAGATCAAACCACGCATATCCCAGCTGATTTGGCACGGCGTCGCTGCCGGTTCCAAGCTCTAGCCCGGCGGGTCCGTTAAGCCATGCAAAGGCGCTGATATCTTCAAACGCATCCACAAGCGCTGAGCCATGGTTGGGGGGGCCCATCATCACCACACGGCCCATATTTTCCGGCCGGTTATTTTCCAGCCAGGCGCGCACCAGAATACCGCCAAGGGAATGGGTTACAAAGTTGACCTTTTGATCGCCACAGGCCGTAACAGCCGGAGGAATGCTGGCCTGCATCAATTCTTCGATCGAGGCGCTGGTTGAGGCATAATCGACATTAACCACGGTATAGCCTTCGTTGAGCAACGATCTTTGGATTACCCGCATTGAATTGGCCGAACGGGCAAGGCCGTGCAACAGAACCACGCATTCAGCGCGCGCAAACCCCGGCAACAGGATCAAAAAAAGGGTCAGGATCAGCCTCATACCCCCTAAATAGCGCCCGCCTGTGGCTAAATCGAGACCCAGTTGCAAAGAACCTAACGTCACGGGGGTCAGGAATGTCTGCCGGGTGTTTGTTTGTGGCGAAGCGAAATTATCACACCACCCAGCACAAGAATGGTTGCGAGTATGAAACGCAGGGTCAGGGGTTCGCCCAGAAAAACCAACCCACCGGCAACGGCGATGACCGGCACGGTCAGTTGCGCGACCGCGGCTGTTGTCGCCGGCATTCTTGGCAATACCGTATACCAAAGCGCATAACCCGCGCCGGACATAACGGCACCGCTTATCACGGCAAGAACAGCACCCGTGGGGGTGATACTGTCAGGGAAGACCAAAAACATTGCCAACCCAACCGGCAATGCCAGGGTGAAATTTACCGCCGTAGCGCCCAGCGGATCACCCGCCCCGCGCCCGAGCAGCGAATAGGCCCCCCAGCCAATGGCCGCAGCGATCATCAATGCCACACCAGCCGGATCGGGGGCAAAGGCCCCAACCGGCCAGAGCAGCAGCGCCAGACCAGCAAAGGCAACCCCTGCCCCGATCCAACGGATTTTGGGCACGGTTTCCCCCGCCCGGAGCGCCCCGATAAACATGGTGATCTGCACCCCGCCAAACAGGATCAGCGCGCCGATCCCGGCATTCAGGCTAAGGTAGGCAAATGAAAACCCCAGCACATAAAGCGCCAGGGTCGCGGCCCGCCAAAATTGGTTGGGCGCGCGCCATTTCGCCGGCCTGCCGCGCAGGTTGACCAGAAACAGCAGAAATAACGCCCCGCTTGCCAGCCGGATCAGCGCGAAGGCCGCCGGACCGGTATCGTCGCCAATCAGCGCCATACGGTTCAGAACCGAATTGGCCGCGAAGGCGAACATTGTTAAAACTGTTAACAGAATCAAACGCATAGTCAGAGCCTAATACCGAAGCGGGTTCAGTCCAATGGCCCCGGCGTTCACAACCTGGTCAGGGGTAAAATAGGCACCCTTAGGTAAGGGAAACCAATTTTTTTGTAGTGGTACGCCAATGGCAGCTGCGCGGACTTTCCAGACATTCAAAGAGTGTCCGCGTCATCGACTTTCCGACACAATTGTAGTTGTGTTTACATCATCTAATCACAGACGCGACCACATGTCGTCATGCAGAATTGCCCTAAACGAGAGTTTTCCAATGCCCAACCCAATATCCCTCCATGTCGCTTTGAATGGAGATAGCCTTCATCCCAGAACTCCGAAAACACCGGGCCAGATTGCCAGCGAAGCGCGCGCTGCCGTAGCTGAAGGCGCACAATCGCTGCATCTCCATCCATATGATGAGGACGGACAAGAAACGCTTCAGGCAGAGGATTGCGCAAGAGCGATCAAAGCAGTTCGCGCGATCTGTCCGGGCATTCCAATATCCCTTAGCACTTCCGCCGCAATCGAATCTGACCCACACAGGCGCCTCGATCTAATTGCTGGCTGGTACGAAATGCCCGACTTAGTGACAGCGAATCAAGGAGAGGACGGGATTGATGGTGTTTGCAGGCTGCTGGTTGACCGAGGCGTCGGCATCGAGGCTGGATTGTTAACCTCTCAAGATGCACAGATGTTTGTTTCTTCAGGGCTGTCAACTTTATGCCGACGTGTCATGGTGGAGCCATTGGATCTAGACCCCAATGACGCCCTTCGTCATGCTGCATTGATCGAGAAAACAGTGACTGACGCAGGCATCGGGCTTGAACAAGTTCATCACGGCTATGGTATCGCGTGTTGGGATGTAAACCGTCGTGCTGTCGCCAAGGGTCATGGGATAAGGACTGGATTGGAGGATGTGACTGTTCTGCCGGATGGGCAGCAAGCGAAAGATAACGCCGATCTTGTTGCTGCCGCCGGTTTGATCATCCGTAAGGCTGCTAATGTGTGATGCCTCTGTCATAGGGTCTATTTGCTTAACGCACTGCGATGGAGTGCTTGTTCGTTGCGTTGAGGCACGACTTGAAGAGCTCAAACAGACATTCGCCCTAATGTAAAAAGGGCCCGCCAAAGCGAGCCCCTTAATTTTTCTCAGACGATCCCGGATTAAGTCCGGGATGACACGCCGCAGCGTGTTACATCATGCCGCCCATGCCGCCCATGCCGCCCATATCAGGCATGCCGCCACCGGCGCCGCCTTCTTTGGCCGGCTTGTCAGCAACCATGGCTTCTGTGGTGATCAGCAGACCGGCGATTGAGGCCGCGTCTTCCAGAGCTGTACGAACAACCTTGGCCGGGTCAATAACACCGGCTTTGAACAGGTCGCCATATTCTTCGGTCTGAGCGTTAAAGCCGAATGACGCATCGTCGCTTTCGCGAACTTTGCCGGCAACAACCGCACCGTCAACACCTGCATTTTCAGCGATCTGACGCAGAGGTGCTTCCAGAGCGCGGCGCACGATGGCAACACCGGCATCCTGATCCGAGTTTTCACCCTTAACATTGGCCAGTGCTTTGGCACCCTGCATCAGGGCAACGCCACCACCAACAACAACACCTTCTTGCACGGCCGCGCGGGTCGCGTTCAGGGCGTCGTCAACGCGGTCTTTGCGTTCCTTGACTTCGATCT
>CAZETX010000084.1:0-5632 GCA_964514925.1 uncultured Marinosulfonomonas sp. | reverse complement strand
CCATGCCGCATATCGGGCAGGTGCCGGGGCCGACCTGTTCAATTTCAGGGTGCATGGGGCAGGTGTAAACCGTGCCCTCGGGCATGGCTTCCGGTTCGGGGCGATCGCCCAGATATTTTGCCGGTTCTGAGGTGAATTTGGTCTGGCAACTGTCTGAGCAGAAATAGAATTTCTGCCCGGAATGATCAGAGGTGTGTTTGGCGCTGGCGCGGGCTACCTGCATGCCGCAAACCGGGTCTTCGGCCTGAATATAACCATCTGGGGTGGCAACAAATTTAGTTTTGCAGCTGTCGGAGCAAAAGTGATAGTCATGCCCGCCATGGCTGTGGGCTGGTTTGCCGGCGGCCGGATCAACGATCATGCCGCAAACCGGATCGCGGGTAATTGTATCCGTCTGGGTTTCGGTTGTGTGGCTATCTGCGTGACTGTTCATTTTAAGTCTCCGTAAAGGGATTATGTCGCCGGAATGACCGGTTAAAATCGTGGCCCTGACAGCGTATATGGGCCTTCCAGAGACTGGAAGGTCAAGGGAGTAGTTGGAAAATACCGTCAACATTTTGGTATTATCCACTATATTTTGATCAATGCGTTTGGCCTATACTTGCATAAATACAAATTGAGTACCGCGGTACCCTGGGGGGGGTAATCTGTCTAAAGTTTTGTAAATAATGACATAAACCAACTAATTCCATATTGGTAATTGCCTGGCAAAAGACCGATCGGATGCATCAACAACGCCTGTTACAGTTCGTTACAAAGTTTTTTAGCAGGTGAAACAAATTCGGGTTAAAAAATCAAATATGAATATGAATGACGAGAAATCTCTGGGCCATCTATTGGTGGTGGACGACGACCGGGAAATCCGGGAGTTGCTGAACAGGTTTCTGTCCAAAGAGGGTTTCAGGGTGTCGGTTGCGGCCGATGGTGTTGAGATGCGCAGGGAGCTGGCGAACTGGGAAATCGATCTGGTCGTGCTTGATCTGATGTTACCCGGGGAAGACGGATTGTCGATCTGTCAGGATTTGCGCACACGCTCTGAAATTCCGGTGGTGATGCTGACCGTGATTGCGGAGGAAACAAACCGTATTGCCGGGCTGGAGGGCGGGGCGGATGACTATATTGCCAAGCCGTTCAACCCCCATGAATTACTGGCCCGTATTAAAGCGGTGTTGCGACGCACGCAGGCGACACCGGCCGCGCCGGTAAACCGACACGTTAATATTATTGAGTTTGAAGGCTGGCACATTGATTTGGGGTTGCGCCGTCTGACATCGCCGACGCGGGCGCTTGTGGATCTGAGCGCGGCGGAGTTTGACCTGTTGGCAACCTTTGCCGAGAACGCTCAGAATATCCTGTCACGGGATCAGTTGCTGGATCTGGCCTATGGCAAGACGGAAGTTCCGTTTGATCGCAGTATTGACATGCAGGTCAGCAGGTTACGGCAAAAAATTGAAACCGACCCTAAGAACCCGTCACTGATCCAGACCGTGCGCGGTGGCGGCTATGTTTTCACGGCGGATGTGAGGTGGCATGAAAAACCTGCTGCCTGATACAATGGCCGTCCGGGCGATGGTGTTGCTGGTCATTGGGCTGGCATTTACCCATTTGGTCAGCAATATTTTTTACGCGACCGACCGGGACAATGCGCTGCTGACAGCCGGTGGACGCCATGCAATCCAATGGGTGGCAACAGCAGGGGCGCTGAGTGAAAACCTGCCCGCTTCCGAGTGGCCCAAGATTATTGAGACCGCCCAAACCGGTTCAATGTTTGCCACCATAACCGATGAACCGGTTGTGCGGCAGGCGGATGCCACGAGCTGGCACAGCGCGACCCTGAAAATGGAACTTGATCGCCATGTTGGGCAGGAACAGGCATCAAAGTACACTATTTCCTATGCAAAATCCGGTGCCGGAACAGAGGCGATGGCCTATTGGCAGGCCTATCTGAGCCGCGCGGGTATGGATATGCCGCCAGAGATGGTTCTGGTGTCGCGCTCACTGGGCAATGGCAGCTGGATCAATGCCGCCGCAGCCATTCAGTCGCCGCCGCGGTTTTTTTCAATGCAACTGGGATTTTCGATGGTGGTGATGCTGATTTCAGTGATCGCCATATCGTGGCTTATTGTTCGGCGCATGACCGAACCGCTGAAGAACCTGTCACGCGCCGCCGAACAGCTGGGCACCGATGTGCGGGCCCCGGCGATACCGGAAACCGGACCCGAGGAGGTGCGGCGCACAGCCCAGGCGTTTAACGTGATGCAGGGCCGGATACGGCGCTTTGTTGAGGACCGGACCCAGATGCTGGCGGCCATTGCCCATGATCTGGGAACACCGGTGACACGGTTGCGGTTGCGGGCCGAGTTTGTGGAAGACCAGGAGCTGCGCGCCAAGATTTTACGTGATCTGGATGATATGCAGAACATGGTATCGTCGGCACTGGCGTTTATCCGTGAAGATGCACTGGGTGAGCCGCAGGATACGGTTGAAATCGGGTCATTACTGGCGCGGGTATGTGACGACATTCTGGATACCGGTGCGGATGTGCAACTGGCGGAAATCCCGCGCTGGGTATCGCTTGAATGCCGCCCGGCAGCGCTGCGCCGCGCGGTTGGGAACCTTGTGGAAAATGCGGTGAAATACGGCGGGTTTGCGCGGGTTTCCATGCAGCTTGAACCGGAAACTATCGTGATCCGGGTGGATGATGACGGCCCCGGTATACCGGAGGCATCATTTGAGGATGCGTTTCAGCCGTTTCGCCGGCTGGATGCATCGCGAAACTTTGAGAAAAGCGGCACCGGGCTGGGCCTGTCGGTGGCGCGCACGATTGTGCGGGCCCATGGCGGCGATATCAGTTTGCAAAACCTGATCAATGGTGGGCTGCGCGCAGAAATGCGGCTGCCGAGGCTGATTCAGGACGCAACAACAGATCAACCAAACGAAACGGAAATGGCAGGCAATGAAAGTCAAAGCGCGAAAATTAATGACCAAGTGCTGGCGGTGGAGAGACACGTCACAAACCAGAATACGCAGCCGGGCTGCACTTAATCAAAGGGGACAGATTAAATGGAAAATGCATTAAGTCTCGGGAACGGGCAGGCAACACTGTACGCGATTACCATCGCGATAACGGGATTGGGATTGCTTGGACTGGCGATGGCAATATTTTGGAGCGGGCGATGGAAGGTTACCTATGGCCTGATGTACTTTTTCGTCTTCGGGCTGTTTGTTATGGCGTGGTATGCTGATCAGTACAGCACCCGCGTCTATACTGCCTATCAGGATAAATTTACCGAGGAAGGTATGGTTTCGGGCACTGAAGTCAGTGAGGGCGATGCCTATTTTGACCGGGTTCTGACGGTGGCTGCGTTTCAGTGGGGCTTTGCATTTATCACCGAAGAAAATGAGATCAGCCGCAATGCGGCGATTGTTCAGCCCGGTGAAAAGGTTCTGTTCAAGATACTGAGTAATGACGTCATCCACGGTTTTAATATTCCGGTTGCATCAATCACGGCGGAAATCGATCCGGGTGAGATGCGGCAGGTTTGGATCAAGGCACCGGATGAGCCGGGTAAATACCTGATCCAGTGTGTGAATTATTGTGGCATCGGACATGCCCAGATGAAGGCCTGGTTGGTTGTTGAGGGCGACGAGGAAGCAGAAGAAACTGCAGAGCTGACGATAGGGGAGAGCAACAATGGCGCATGAATTTGACGCGATACGCACAGGCGTAAGCCCGCATTGGACACCGGAAGATGTGTTGGGCAAGATGAGTTTCCACGATCTGATGTTTTCCAATGATCACCGTCATATCGCGCTGAAAGGCGTGCTGACATCCCTGTTGATGCTGGGCATTGGCGGGTTCTTTGCAATTATATTCCGCACCGAGCTGATGGTGCCGGATGTGCAGTTTCTGGGGGCGCGGGTTTATATGACCCTGATGACCCTGCATGGCATGTTCATGGTGTTCGGATTTCTGATCCCGCTGACCATCGCCATTCTGTATTATATGATGCCCAAGGTTTTGGGGCTGGAGAAACTGTATTGGGCCAAGCTGACCCAGTGGAGCTACTGGACGTTGATGATCGCGGCATTGCTGCTGATCATCGGGCGGCCCGATTTCACCTGGACCGCCTATGCGCCGATGTCGCTGCGGGTCGGGGGCAATCTGTTATGGATGGGCCATCTGGCCATTCTGTTTGTTGCCATATCCGAGTTTCTGGCCGGGCTGGTGCTGCTGCGAAATGCTTTTGCTGCTGCCAAGGTTAATGGCTGGGGCAAGATGTCAATGATGGGTTGGGGCGCATTTTCGGTGGGTGTCTTGCTGTCGATTTCGACCCTGCCGCTGGGCTTTATTGGCTGGGGGCTGTTTTCAGACTGGATGATGCTGGCGGATACTGCGTTTTTTGATCCGGCACGGGGGGGCAGTGTTGAGTTCTTCCTGTATGTGTTCTGGACCTATGGCCACCCGGCGGTTTACCTGCCGTTTATCCCGGCCATTGCGGTGCTGTACACGTTGATGCCACGCATACTGGGGCGCCCGATGTGGAGCTACTGGTCCGGGGTGATCGCGTTTTTGCTGCTGATGATATTCGCATTCCCGATTGGGCCACATCATTTTCAGCCAACCTATACAATCGCCGGCTGGTATCAGCGGTTGATCCAGATCCTGACCTTGCTGGTGTTTATCCCCAGCGTGCTACATGTGTTCAACTGGATCGCAACGCTTTGGGGCAACCCCATTCCGGCGTCTGCACGTAAAAGCGTACCGTTTAAGTTCATGATCGCGGCTATTGCGTTTCTGATCTATGGCGGGGCCACGGCCTATCTGAATGCTCAGATATCCATTGATGCGGATTTCATTCACAACACCTATTGGATCCCGGCGCATTTCCACGCCATGTTCCTTGGCTTTGTGGCACAGATGGCAATGTCGGGGCTGTATTATCTATATCCCTATTATACCGGACGCCAGTTTAGTCAGGCACTGGGCAACGCCCATTTCTGGCTTTGGCAGGCGGGTATTTTCACGCAGGTGACGATGATGTTTGTGGCCGGGTACGCTTATTTCCCGCGCTGGGTTTATGATTACCTGCCACTTGCGGAATGGACCCTGCCACAGTTCTGGATCACCATGGGGGGCTATCTGGTTGGCACCGGCTTCCTGGTATTCATCTTTAACTTTGCCTGGAGCGCCCGTTCCGGGCAGCCGGCAGCGGATGAACCATGGCCGGTAGAAAACGACAACACGCTGGCAAACGCCACACCAGCAGAGTGAAGGGAGAGAGAACATGATTAGATTTTTCGTTCTGATTGGTGTGGTTGGCATAACGGCCGTTGCATATCTGAGCACCTACGGTGTGGGGCATGATCTGCAATCACCGCCTGCAGTTAGCCAGCTTGATAAATTTCGCGCCGACGGGTTGTTGCCCGACGTCGCGGATTTGGTGGAAAATGAGGAGCTTGAGCACGGTATTTTTGACTTGCCGGAAGAGGACGAGGTTCAGCTGGCGCTGGCATTGGAAAATGGTGGCATGGCTGGCATGGACATGTCCGGGATGGACATGAGCGACGGGTCCAGCATGGAAATGGCCGAGGGCACGACGATGGAAATGGACGATGGGTCCACCATGGA
>CAZETX010000083.1:0-5937 GCA_964514925.1 uncultured Marinosulfonomonas sp. | reverse complement strand
GCGTCTCAAAAGAAGAAGCCGAAGACGTTAAGGGCAAGCTGGAAGCAGCTGGCGCCGAAGTCGAAGTGGCCTAAGGGGCACAGGGCCGGAAGGCCCAATAATTATCTGGCCGGGCACGTAATTCGTGCCCGGCCTAACCTGTCTTTACGAAGGGCCTGACACGCAGGCCGTTTCTACAGAGAGGTTTCGGATCGGGTGCAGTCCGGTGGGACGGATTGCAAGAATTGACCGTAACATCTTGTTTCAAGGGTGCATCACCGTGGCCCCGGCGGTTAGGTGCATTTGCGAAAATGAAAGGTCATATGACTTATGGCAACGTCCTACCTCGGCCAAAAGCGCCTGCGCAAATACTACGGTAAAATCCGCGAAATTCTGGAAATGCCGAACCTTATTGAGGTTCAGAAATCATCCTACAAGCTGTTCCTGAATTCAGGAGAAGCTGAAACGCCAACCGATGGCGATGGTATCCAAGGCGTATTCCAGTCGGTTTTCCCGATCAAGGATTTCAACGAAACCGCCATTCTTGAATTTGGCAAGTATGAGCTGGAAAAGCCAAAATACGACGTTGAAGAATGTATGCAACGTGACATGACCTATGGCGCGCCATTAAAGGTGACCTTGCGACTGATCGTGTTTGATATTGACGAAGATACCGGTGCAAAATCGGTTAAGGATATCAAAGAACAGGACGTGTTCATGGGCGATATGCCCCTGATGACGCCAAACGGCACATTCGTTGTAAACGGCACTGAACGGGTCATCGTTTCCCAGATGCACCGCTCGCCGGGCGTGTTCTTTGACCACGACAAAGGTAAAACCCACAGTTCGGGTAAGTTGTTGTTTACATGCCGGATAATCCCCTATCGCGGTTCCTGGCTGGATTTTGAATTTGACGCCAAAGACCTGGTATTCGCGCGCATCGACCGGCGCCGCAAGCTGCCTGTTACCACGCTGCTTTATGCGCTGGGCCTTGATCAGGAAGGCATCATGGATGCCTATTACAATACCGTTCAGTTCAAGCTGAAAAAGAACAAGGGCTGGGTGACATCTTTCTTTCCTGACCGTATTCGCGGTACCCGCCCAGAATATGATCTTGTGGATGCCAAATCCGGCAAGGTCATCGCTGAGGCCGGTAAAAAGGTCACGCCGCGGGCCGTCAAGAAGTTGCTTGACGATGGCAAAGTCAAAGATCTCCTGGTGCCATTTGACAGCATCGTTGGCCGGTTTGTGGCCAAGGATATTATCGATGAAGCAACGGGCGCGATCTATGTCGAAGCCGGCGATGAACTGACCCAGGAATTTGACAAAGAAGGCAATGTCACTGGCGGTTCACTAATGGAATTGTTGGATGCCGGTATCTCCGACATCCCGGTTCTGGATATCGACAACATCAATGTCGGCGCATACATGCGCAACACCATGGCTAACGATAAAAACATGAACCGGGCAACCGCGCTCATGGATATTTACCGGGTCATGCGCCCGGGTGAGCCGCCAACCGTTGATGCTGCTTCGGCACTGTTTGACACGCTGTTTTTTGACAGTGACCGCTATGACCTGTCTGCTGTCGGTCGGGTAAAAATGAACATGCGTCTGGCGCTGGACGCTGAAGATACCCAGCGCACATTGCGCAAGGAAGACATCGTCGCCTGTATCAAAGCGTTGGTTGACCTGCGTGATGGCCGTGGCAGTGTTGATGATATTGACCACCTTGGTAACCGCCGGGTGCGTTCGGTTGGCGAATTGATGGAAAATCAGTATCGTGTCGGCCTGTTGCGCATGGAGCGCGCGATCAAGGAACGTATGTCATCGGTTGAGATTGACACGGTGATGCCGCAGGATCTGATCAACGCCAAACCGGCCGCAGCCGCAGTGCGCGAATTCTTTGGTTCCAGCCAGCTGTCCCAGTTCATGGACCAAACCAATCCGCTGTCGGAAGTGACGCACAAACGCCGCCTGTCGGCCCTTGGGCCCGGTGGTCTGACCCGCGAACGCGCTGGCTTTGAGGTGCGCGATGTGCACCCGACCCACTATGGCCGGATGTGCCCGATTGAAACGCCCGAGGGGCCAAATATTGGTCTGATCAACTCACTGGCAACATTTGCCCGGGTGAACAAATACGGCTTTATCGAAACACCCTATCGCAAGGTTGTTGACAGCCAGGTAACCGACGAAGTTCAGTACATGTCGGCCACCGAAGAAATGCGCCACACCGTGGCTCAGGCCAATGCGGCACTGGACGAAAAAGGCAAGTTCAAGAACGATCTGGTGTCGACACGTAAATCCGGCAACTATCAATTGTCGGCCCCGGAAAATGTCGACCTTATCGATGTGTCACCCAAGCAGCTGGTATCTGTTGCTGCTTCGCTTATTCCTTTTCTGGAAAATGACGATGCGAACCGGGCGCTGATGGGCTCAAACATGATGCGTCAGGCCGTGCCCCTTTTGGTCGCAGAAGCTCCCTTGGTTGGCACAGGTATTGAGACCATTGTTGCCCGGGATTCCGGGGCGGCGATCATGGCCAAACGCGGCGGTATAATCGATCAGGTGGATGCAGAACGCATCGTGATCCGTGCCACTGAAGATTTGGCCCCAGGCGATCCGGGCGTTGATATTCACCGGTTGCGCAAATTCCAACGCTCTAACCAGAACACCTGCATTAACCAGCGTCCGTTGGTAAAAGTCGGTGACAAAATTCAAAAAGGCCAGGTTGTAGCTGATGGTCCTTCCACCGATCTTGGTGAATTGGCATTGGGTAAAAATGTGGTCGTCGCGTTTATGCCGTGGAATGGCTACAACTACGAAGACTCGATCCTGATTTCTGAACGTATAACCCGCGACGATGTGTTTACATCAATCCACATCGATGAATTCGAAGTGGCAGCACGTGACACGAAATTGGGCCCGGAAGAAATTACCCGTGACATCCCGAATGTCGGCGAAGAAGCGTTGCGCAATCTGGATGAAGCCGGGATCGTCTATATCGGTGCCGAAGTTTTGCCGGGCGATATTCTGGTGGGTAAAATCACGCCCAAGGGTGAAAGCCCGATGACGCCGGAAGAAAAGCTGTTGCGCGCCATCTTTGGTGAAAAAGCCTCTGATGTTCGCGATACGTCATTGCGGGTGAAACCCGGTGATTTCGGTACAGTTGTTGAGGTGCGCGTCTTTAACCGCCACGGCGTGGAAAAAGACGAACGCGCCCTGCAGATCGAACGCGAAGAGGTGGAAACACTGGCCCGCGACCGGGACGATGAAAAAGCCATTCTGGACCGTAACACCTACGCGCGACTGAAAAGCCATATCCTTGGTAAGGTCGCTGTGAAAGGGCCAAAGGGCGTCAAACCAAAATCGGAAATTACCGAGGAATTGCTGGAAAGCCTGTCCCGCGGTCAGTGGTGGCAGCTGGCCCTTGGTGATGACAAGGAAGCGGCTGAAGTTGAGGCACTGAACGAACAGTACCAATCATTGATCCGCATACTTGAACACCGCTTTGAAGACAAAGTCGAAAAAGTCCGCCGGGGCGATGATTTGCCACCGGGTGTGATGAAAATGGTCAAAGTATTTGTTGCCGTTAAACGCAAACTGCAACCCGGCGATAAAATGGCCGGTCGTCACGGCAACAAAGGCGTGATCTCCAAGGTTGTGCCAATGGAGGATATGCCGTTCCTGGCTGACGGGACACCGGTGGACTTTGTACTGAACCCGTTGGGTGTGCCGTCACGTATGAATGTCGGACAGATACTTGAAACCCACATGGGTTGGGCCGCGCGTGGTCTGGGCCTGCAGATTGACGAGGCGCTGGATGCCTACAGGCGATCCGGTGATATGTCGCCGGTTCAGGACGCCATGAAAATTGCCTACGGTGACGATGTCTTTGAAGAAGGCATCAAAGGAATGGGTGAGGATCAGTTGATCGAAGCTGCCCAGAACGTCACCCGTGGTGTGCCAATTGCAACGCCGGTATTTGATGGCGCAAAAGAAGCAGACGTTGATGACAGCCTGATCCGGGCAGGATTTTCAACCAGCGGTCAGTCGATCCTGTTTGATGGCCGCACGGGTGAACAGTTCGCGCGGGAAGTGACCGTGGGTGTTAAGTACCTGCTGAAACTGCACCATCTGGTGGACGATAAGATCCACGCACGTTCAACCGGGCCTTACAGCCTTGTCACGCAGCAACCATTGGGTGGTAAAGCCCAGTTTGGCGGTCAGCGTTTCGGGGAAATGGAAGTCTGGGCACTGGAAGCATATGGCGCGGCCTACACGTTGCAGGAAATGCTTACGGTCAAGTCTGATGACGTGGCCGGGCGGACTAAGGTCTACGAAAGCATCGTCAAGGGCGAAGATAACTTTGAGGCCGGCGTGCCTGAAAGTTTCAACGTTCTGGTGAAAGAAGTACGGGGCCTCGGCCTTAACATGGAACTCCTGGATGCGGAGCCGGAAGAATAGGGATGCGAATTTTCTGCGAAAATTCAAATGATTTTTCGCAGAAAAATCACCACCCCAAACTCTTCCCAACCCGTCCACATTTGAGGAAATCAAAATGAACCAGGAACTGACAAACAACCCGTTTAACCCATTGACCCCACAAAAGACCTTTGATGAAATCAAAGTGTCGCTGGCCAGCCCGGAACGTATTCTCAGCTGGTCCTTCGGTGAGATCAAGAAACCGGAAACCATCAACTACCGGACGTTCAAGCCCGAGCGCGACGGCCTGTTCTGTGCCCGCATCTTTGGCCCGGTCAAAGATTACGAATGCCTGTGCGGCAAATATAAGCGGATGAAATACCGCGGCGTTGTCTGCGAAAAATGCGGCGTCGAGGTCACCCTGCAAAAGGTGCGTCGTGAACGCATGGGTCACATTGAGCTGGCCGCACCTGTTGCGCATATCTGGTTCCTGAAATCCCTGCCAAGCCGCATTGGCCTGATGCTGGACATGACCCTGCGTGATCTGGAACGCATCCTGTACTTTGAAAATTACGTGGTGATTGAACCCGGCCTTACGGACCTCAACTATGGTCAGCTGATGACCGAGGAAGAGTTCATGGACGCCGAAGACGCTTACGGCGGCGACGCGTTCACCGCCAATATCGGTGCTGAAGCGATCCGCGAAATGTTGTCGCAGATTGATCTGGAAAGTCTGGCCGAACAGCTGCGCGAAGACCTGAAAGAAGCCACCGGTGAACTGAAGCCGAAAAAGATCATCAAGCGCCTCAAGATCGTTGAAAGCTTCCTTGAAAGCGGCAACCGTCCTGAATGGATGGTGCTGACCGTTGTGCCCGTGATCCCACCAGAACTGCGCCCATTGGTGCCGCTGGATGGTGGCCGTTTTGCCACGTCTGATCTGAATGATCTTTACCGCCGGGTGATCAACCGCAACAATCGCCTGAAACGCCTGATCGAACTGCGCGCGCCCGATATCATCGTGCGCAACGAAAAGCGCATGTTGCAGGAAAGCGTCGATGCCCTGTTTGACAACGGCCGCCGTGGCCGCGTCATTACAGGCGCCAATAAGCGCCCGTTGAAATCACTGTCTGATATGCTCAAGGGCAAGCAGGGTCGTTTCCGGCAGAACTTGCTTGGCAAACGCGTCGATTTTTCTGGCCGTTCAGTTATTGTGACGGGTCCAGAGCTTAAACTGCATCAATGTGGTTTGCCCAAGAAAATGGCGCTCGAACTGTTCAAACCGTTCATCTACAGCCGTCTCGAGGCCAAAGGTCTGTCTTCCACCGTGAAACAGGCCAAGAAACTGGTGGAAAAGGAACGCCCCGAAGTCTGGGACATTCTGGACGAAGTCATCCGCGAACACCCGGTCATGCTGAACCGTGCGCCAACGCTGCACCGTCTTGGCATTCAGGCGTTTGAACCGGTTCTGATCGAAGGTAAGGCCATTCAGTTGCACCCGCTGGTCTGTTCTGCGTTTAACGCCGACTTTGACGG
>CAZETX010000082.1:0-6399 GCA_964514925.1 uncultured Marinosulfonomonas sp. | reverse complement strand
AAGAAAAAGAAGATCGCCGTTAGCGTCGCCATGACAAACACCATGCCGGTGGTCAGCAGCACTTCGCGGCGCGCGGGCCAGACGACCTTGGCAACCTCAGCGCGGACCTGCTGGATAAACTGAAGGGGGTTCATAATCTTGGCCATGGGATCGTTCCGTTTGCTGACTGACTTAGGGCAGATACGGGGTTTGGCGGGGCATTTCAAGTGTGCTGCGCCCAGAGCCCCTGATTAAGATCCCAGCCCCTTTAGAACCAGGTCGATATGGGTTTTCGACAAGTTTTCTATATCCAGGCTTTGGAACGGTTCAAATGTTGATTTCCACACCACGGCGGTGATCAGCGGCGATATCAGTATGATGGCCAGGTTGGTGCGATCAATATTGCGAAACTCATCTTTCTCAATGCCGCGTGTGATGATCTGGTCAATGACCCCCAGACCTTTGGAAATGATCTGATCAAAGTAGAGCTTTGAGATGTCGGGGAAATTGTGACCCTCTGATATGATGATGCGCATCAGGATGTGCAGGTCGGTGGTGAAAACCTGATGGTAAATCCGCTGGATCAGCAGGCTGATCAGATCTCGCGTTGGGCCGGGAAAGGTTTTGACCATGGTTTCGGCCATGTCAAACAGCGGTTCAGATTGCGGCGTCAGGGCGGCTTTGAACAGCGCCTCTTTTCCGGGGAAATACCGGAAGATCGTGCCCTTAACCACACCGGCGCGGCGCGCGACATTGTCCAGGCGGCTGGCGGCGTAACCGTTTTGGGCAAATTCCTGCAGGGCGGCGGTGATGATCTCGGACGGGCGTGCGTCTTTGCGGCGGTTTACGCGGGATGTCGGTGATCTGGGTTGGCTTGGCATAGTCGTGTTCTTTCGTCTGAATATTAATGACTGGCTAGTCATTAATTTGACAAACCCCTGTGCGCCTGTCAAACAATTCTGGATACCAGATAACTTATTCAGACCAAAGGGGCACGAAATGAACGTACTGATTGCGGGGGCCGGGCCGGTTGGTTTGACGGCCGGTGTGGAGCTGGCGCGGCGCGGCATTGACGCCCGGATCATTGACCGGCGGAGCGGCGGTTCAACCCTGTCACGCGCCGTGGGCATCAACCCGCGGTCGCTGGAAATACTGACGCCTTCGGGTGTGACCGAAGAACTGCTGGCGCAGGGCGTGTCCTATGAACAGGTCCGGATTTATCGCGGCGACAAAATCTGGGCAGAACTGCCCCTGACAGCGGCGCCGATACAGCACGGGTACAACATTATGCTGGGCCTGCCACAGGACCATACCGAAGGAATATTGCGCGACGCGTTCCTGAAGCTGGGCGGTGAGATTACCTATTCGGCAGAGCTGGCCGATCTGAGCCAGACCGATAGTCAGGTGACGGCACAACTGAGCGACGGGCGCAAGCTGAGCGCTGATTATCTGATCGGGGCCGATGGTATCCGCAGTGCCACACGCGAGGCGATTGGCATAAAGTACCACTGCCAACCCCTGCCCGATGTCTGGTCAATTGCCGATGTGGAAGTGTCCAACTGGCCGCATCTGAAATCAGCAACCATTTGTATGATGCCAGGGGCGCGGTTGGCGGCGATCATTCCCATTGGCGGCACCCGGCTGCGGTTTGTATCCAATACCGAAGATGCATTGCTGGATTTCCCGATTGATCTGGACGTCACCGAGGTGCATCGCAAGGCCAGTTTCCGGGTTTCCCTGTGCCATGTTGAGCAATACAACAAGGGCCGGGTTTTTCTGGCGGGGGATGCAGCGCATTCCCAATCACCGGCCGGTGGGCGGGGCATGAACCTGGGCATATCAGACGCCGCCGATCTGGCGGCAAGGATCGCCGATGGCGGGTTGTCGGGCTATACGGCGTCCCGGCTGGCGGAAGGCAAGATTGTGATGGAGGGGGCAGAGCGGTTGCGAAAGCTGTTGACCACCAAAAACAAGTTTAAGCATGCGCTGACCCTTGGCGGGTTAAAGCTGGTATCCAAGGTGCCGGCACTTCAGGCGAAGTTTGCCAGCAACTTTTTGTACGGTTAACGGGTTTGGCGTGTTAGGCAGGGCACACTGAAAACGGATCAGAGTGACAGGCCAATGGGCAAGCCGAAAATCGCCATCCTGATGGATGAGAATACCAGCGGCGATGCCAGCCGCTATGAGGCCTCTAAAAGCTATTTTCAGGCGGTGGCCGATGCCGGGGGGCTGCCCTTTGGCGTGCCCTATCTGGCCGAGGTTATTCCGGCGGTCATTGACGATTTTGACGGCTTGCTGACCTGTGGCGGCCGGTTTGCCTATCCGGCGGACTGGTATATTGGCGACGGGGTTGCCCTGACCCCGGCATCGGCGCGTTTTGAGATCGAGAAAACCATTGTCAGTGTCTGTCTGGAGCACGACAAGCCTGTGCTGGGGATCTGCGCCGGTATGCAGATGCTGGCCTGTTTACAGGGCTGCAGGCTGACCCCTGATCTGCGGCTGACGTTTCCGGAGGCCGGGGAACATGACCGGCGCGGGCTGCGCCATGTGGTGACGTTTGAAGCGGGGTCCGGGCTGGCGGGGATAGTCGGCGGGCAAAGCCTTGAGGTGAATTCGTTTCACCGCGAAGCCATTGCAAAGCTGGCAGGCGGCGTGAGGGCCAGCGGGCGGTCCGGGGACGGGATAATTGAGGCGATAGAACTGCCGGGGTATCGCTTTGCCATTGGTCTGCAATGGCATCAGGAACATTTCGTCGGGACACCCCATGCGGGCAACCGAATTTTTGACGCACTGATCGGGGCGGCGCGGGAAACGGCCGTCTAACCGGCAGGTGGGATGCGCCTAAAGGAATGTTCGCGCCAGATTACCAGCAGGCCACCCCCCACGATCAGGAATACGCCGGGGATCAACTGTTCAATCGGTGCTTCTGAAAAGAATATCCAACCGAGGATAAATGAAAACGGGATGCCCAGATACTGGAACGGCGACAGGCTGCTGGGGTCTGCCAGTCTGAAGGCCGAAGTCCAGCAATAGGCCGCTATGCCACCTGCGATGCCCATGGCGGCGATCCAAAGCCAGTCTGTCAGCGAACCGATCTGCACGAAACCGCCGGTGAAAATGACCAGCAGCGTTGTCCCGATCAATGTTCCGACAGCGTAATAAAGGTTTATAACGGCGGTGGGGACGGATCTGTCAAATTGCCGGGATGTGACGCTGATGCTGGCGTATCCAAACGCCGCACATACCGGCAGGATGGCGTACCAGGTAAAACTATCCCCGCCCGGGCGCATCACCAGCACCACGCCGGCAAACCCGATCAGCACCGCAACCCATCGCCAAAGGCCAACCCGGTGGCGCAAAAGCGGCACCGACAACGCCGTCGTAAACAGCGGCCCGGCAAAGGCGATGGTGGTTGCGGTTGCAAATTCCATGTGGAGCAGGGCCAGATAAAAGCTGATCTGGGCAAACACCCCCAGACCGCCACGCGCCAGCGCGAACTTCCATTGTCGTATCAAAACGGGCCTGCCCGCCTGTATCCAGTTTCGCGAGCAGAACAGTATCAGCAATGTCGGGATCAACCCGAACAGATTGCGATACATGGACAGCAATGGCGCGGAATAGGCCTGCCCCAGATGCTTAATTATTGCCCCCATAACGTCGTATAACAACACGCCCACAAGCATGATCGCCGCCGCGACGGCGAATGGTACTGGATCATGTCGGATGTTCATTGAACGGTGCCGCGCATTTTGGAATGGTCCTGGCAGGGGTTGGGGGACTCGAACCCACGACCCTCGGTTTTGGAGACCGATGCTCTACCAACTGAGCTAAACCCCTGTGACCGGGGATGCGAATAGCGGCATTCTTAGCCATATGCAAGGCTGGCCCTTGCGACTGGCGGGTATTTGGCCAAGAAAGGGCAAACATGATCGCCCAACCAACACTGGTGCTATGAAACTCAGAACCCGGCTGGAAAATTCGGATACACTTGCGGCCATACTATCCTGGATATTGGCCGGGTATCTGCGCTTTTGTTTTGCCACGACCCGCTGGCGGGTGGAAGGTCTGGAAGACCTGAGCAAAGCGTTACAAGACGGGTCGGTGATCTATGTGCTGTGGCATTCAAAGACAATGTACGGCCCCCTGGCCTGGCCCTATGATCTGGCAAGATTGTTTGCCTTGCATGACCCTTCGCCCATTGGTCGTATCGGATCGCGCACCCAGGCGCGACTGGGCATGGTGCCCGTTGCGATGCAGGCCAACAGTTCGAATTTTGCCGCCTCGCGCCAGGTTTTGAAAACAATACGGGCCGGCCATTCCATCGGCATCGCCGCGGACGGGCCCAAAGGGCCGGCGCGTGACGCCAAAAAGTCGACCATCGAATGGGCCCGGGCCAGCGGACGGCCGGTGTTCCTGTTTTCCTGGCAGAGCAGCAGAACGCTGCAGTTGAATACCTGGGATAAGATGGTCCTGCCAATGCCCTTTGCCAAGGGTGTCTATGGGTTTTGCAAATGGGACACGGCCGTCCCGCGCAAACTTGACGATGCCGGGTACCGCGCACTTACCCGGTCGCTTTCAGCCGCCCTTGATCAGATAACCACAGATATTGACCGGTCTGCCGGGGTGGTCCCGGACAATTAGACCAGCGCAGCTGCCATCATGAAACAGCCCGCAATGCCAACAAGATAGGCGATTGAGCGAAGCCAGGGCACGCCCGTGACATAGAGCACCATGAACGCGGCGCGGGCAAAGACGAACAGTTGCGCGCCCAGTATGGCCTGACCCATATCGGTGCCCTCCACGATCAGCGCCAGCACCCCAAGGGTCAGGAAGAACGGCATGTTTTCCTGCATGTTAGCGAGGGAACGTCGGGCACGGGCGGCCTGAACGCTGGGTTCCGGGTCATCATCACGGGCTGCGACATGCTTTGCCAGCGTTTCAGACTGGACGAAGAATATAACAGCGGGCAGAAAAATATTTGCCAGAAAAACCGCAAGCCCGGCCAGTATCCAAATCAACATCAGGTGTCTCCGTTCACATTATTTATTCTCAGGCCAAGTCTTAGCTCGATTTGTTCAGTATGGCCAAACAAACCCCTATGGTGTGCTGAACCAACTGCTTTGGGCACGGATTGCACCCGGAAAACCGGACAGGTATTGTTCCTGGCTGTTCAGATCGCGCAGGCCAATATGGCTTTGCATGACCAACAGGATCACCAGCACCAGCGGGGTAAAAACCCCTGGCAGGCGCGCCTTGAATTCCATGTCTGTTCGCGACAGGATCGTCAGCACCAGAAACACGTTCAAGAGCGCAATGGCAATGAACCTTGATACATCAAATGCCACGAAAAGCAGGCTGAGCGGGCTGATGATCGCGGCAATTACCGCGATCTGATCCAGTGGGCTGCGGTGCGACATGGCCCGGCGTATCAGCCAGATGAAGGTGCCCAGCATCAATAACCCGACACTGCCAAATGCCAACAACCGGAACCGGTAAAACTCTGAGCTCCAGACCCAGTCCAGATTACCGGCGATTTCCGGCGGCAGGGCCAGAACCGGATCCAGTGTTGCCGGGCGGATTTCAAAACCAAGGCTGCGCATTTCCAGATTGGCCAGCAGATCAGCGGCCAGTGCAAACGGGTGGGTGCCAAAGGCAAACAGCAACAGCACGCTCAGCCCGGTGGCGATGACCGGCAAGGCAGACAGTAAGATACGTTTGCCGGTGGCGTGGCCACTGTTGCGCAACCACACATCAACACCCACCAGCGGGGCGAAATAGGGCAACATGTTTTCATGGAACAACGCGCCAGTTGCACAGATTAAAGAGGCGGCAACGATGCGCCCGGCCGAGCGTTTCGGGATCGCCAGCGCAATGATCGCCAGCACCAGCAATATTGCATCCAGATTTCCGGTATTACCAATAAATGTGCCCAGACCAACAGAAAACGAAAACAGCACCAGCAAAATGCCGCCATTGGCAAGGTTTGAAAGCCCCCGCGCCACAAAGAGGAACAGAACAGCGACCGAAAACAGCGTAAGAACCGCCGCCACCATGTAGGTATTTTGCTGTGTCATCCCCGAGGGAAATATCCACGTTAGCATTTCCCCCAGCAGCGCCCGGCGCTGGAAGCCAAGCTCATACGAAAATAAAAACTGGGTTTGCGCCCACGAAAACGGCGGGGCCATTCGAACCATGATCAGCAGCAGTAAAGAAATAAAGGATAATCGCCATGCGGCGGCAAAGGGAATGTTCATCAGCGATCCTGCAGGCTGCGGTTGGGGGTCTACGCCGCAACTTTACGCGAAATCCCCCCAAAAAAAAGGCCACCAATTCAGGTGGCCTTTCTCTGGTTGGTGATTTTCGTTTTATTCGATGATCTTTGACACCACACCCGAACCAACAGTGCGGCCACCTTCGCGG
>CAZETX010000081.1:0-6622 GCA_964514925.1 uncultured Marinosulfonomonas sp. | reverse complement strand
GGGGTCCAGACATAGGTTTCCCGTTCAAGGCTGCCATCACCGGCCATGCGCCCCAGCTTGGCCTTGGAATAGGGCCCCTTGGTCTCGCCACTTTTGGCCACATGCCAAACCTTTTCCACTGGCGGGGGCGGTGGCGCTTGCGGGGCAGGGGCCGCAGGCGCTGCCCCCCATGGGCCAAGCTGGCCGGCCATTTGTCCGGCCATGGCCATGCCCATTCCGGCGCCCAGCCCTGCACCCAAACCACCGCCGCCGCCTGGGTTGCGGGCGGCTGCCGTCATGGCTTCGGCGGTGGAATATTGGGTGAACCGGCCCAGATCACCGGCCAGCCCCATGGAGGTGCGCTTGTCCAGCGCCGCTTCCACGGCCTCGGGCAGGCTGATATTTTCGATATACAGTTCGGGCATGGTCAGCCCGTATTGTGACAGGGTTTCCGAAATCCGGTTGGCCACCAGCTTGGCCAGATCGCCGGTATTGGCCGCCATGTCCAGAACCGGAATACCGCTGGATGATATGACCCGGGAAAATTCCTGCACAATGATATTGCGGATCTGATAGCTGATCTCATCCATGGTAAACTCACCATCAGTGCCGACAATCTCGGTCAGGAACCGGGCGGCATCGGCAACCTTGGTGGTGTAGGTGCCATAGGCGCGCAACCGCACCGGGCCAAATTCAGGGTCCCGGGCAATAATCGGGTTTTTGGTGCCCCATTTCAGATTACCAAACCGGGTGGTATTGACGAAATAAATCTCGGATTTGAACGGGCTTTTGAAACCATGATCCCAGTTTTGCAACGTGGTCAGGATCGGCATGTTGTTGGTTTCCAACATATACAGACCCGGCGTGAACACATCCGCCAGTTGGCCCTCATGGATAAACACCGCAGCCTGTCCTTCGCGCACCGTCAGCTTGGCCCCGTATTTTATCTCATACTCTTCGCGTTCAAACCGCCAGACCATGGTGTCTCGACTGTCATCCACCCATTGAATGACGTCGATAAATTCGCCTTTCAGAAAATCCAGAATACCCATTACTAACCTCCGTTATGTGTCATATTAACTTTGCCCGCCCATCAACTCGGCGGCAATAATTTCTGCCTGAACCCGCGCCGCATCCGCGCCCATGCCCGGTATCATCCTTGGATCATAAAGCATACGCAACAACAGTTCATCCTGATCCGTCAATAGCGCAAATTCTTCGTCATCATTAAAGATTGATGGCCGCGCCGCACCGCTGTCATTGGACAGGCCCAGACCCTGGGCTAATTCCTCATGGATACAGGACAGGCGCATCAGATCGGGATGCTCGCCCCGGATGATGGCCAACGCCTGCGAAAACGAACCATCATTGCCCGGGTCCAGTGCAAATACCAGACAGAATGTTGAGCGCGGCATATCAGTAACTGTGTTCAGCGCTGCTTCATTGATGCCGGGTAAAATTTCGCGAATACGCGGGGCCAGCGCTTTGCGTTCGTCTTCATTCACCACGAAAACATTAAAGTTAGCACCTGATTGAACCTGACGAATGGGCAGCCCGGTAATCCGCGATAACCGGTTGGCATATTGGGCAATATCAGCGTTGTCTTTTTGCCTTTGCGCCAGCACAACACTGTCACCAAATTCCACCGACATCAAGATCGGTTCCTGCCATTTGTCCAGATTGCTGGGTGTCGTTCGCGCAACGATCCGCCCGCCAACATTGGTATATTCATCAAACAGCGCGATACGGATAAAATTATCCACCAGATTGCGCTGGCTAAACGGCGCATCCGGTCCACCGCCATCCTGTCGCAACAATCCTTGCGTCAGCAACCCGTCCTGAACCCGGCGATAATATCGCGCCAGTGCCAGACTTTCCGGGGATTGAAACGTCACAACCTCGCCGGGAAGATCGCCGGATGGCGGAATTGTTCCCGCCACCTCACAGCCGCTAAGCGCCGCAAAAACAGCAGCAAACAACAGGTGTTTTGCCGTTTTTGCAGCCGCTACATTCACTTAGTTGTCACCATCTGAAACCGCGGAACCAATGGCATCCCCCAGACGGTCACCGCGTGAAGAAGCCGCCTTAAGCGTGTCACGTAACTCGGCTTCCATCTTCTTCAGTTCCACTTCCGCACTTGCACGTTTGCGTTTACCTTCATCGGCGATGGCCAGACTTTCTTCAATGGTGGCAATCAGTTCAGCATTGGCGGTTTTCACGGCCTCAATGTCAAACACGCCGCGCTCCATTTCCTCGCGCACCACTTTGTTTGCCTGACGCAGGTTCTTGGCGTTTGCGGTCAGCAATTCATTGGTCAGATCACTGGCTTCCTTCACTGCCTTGGCAGCCTCGGCAGAGCGCTGAATGGTCACCGCCTGTGCCAGCTGGGTTTCCCACAGCGGCACCGTGTTCACCAATGTTGAATTGATCTTGGTGACCAGCGATTTGTCATTTTCCTGCACCAACCGGATGGAGGGCAGGGACTGCATGGTCACCTGTCGCGTCAGTTTCAGGTCATGCACCCGGCGCTCCAGATCATCGCGCGCGGCGCGTAAATCGCGCAGTTCCTGGGCCATGATCACGGCCTTGTCCTCGGGCGCGGCATCGACCTTTTTGGCCTTGGCCGGAATGGTCTTTTCATCCAGTTCCGCCAGTTTTTCGGTGCCGGCGGTGATGTACAGCGCCAGCTCATCATAAAACCCAAGGGTCTTATCATATAGGATATCCAGCGATTTGATGTCTTTCAGCAGGGTATATTCATGCTTCAGCAGGTTATCCGTCACCTTGTCCAACTGCCCCTGCACGGTTTCAAACCGGGCCACGAAATTGGCAAATGGCGCGGCGCGGCCCAGCAGTTTTTCCCACCATGACCGTTTGCGTCGCACATCCAGTTCACTGATCGAAAAGCCGCGAATGGTGGTGACAATCTCGCGCAGGCTGTCCCCGGCCGGGCCAACATCCTTATTGCGCACATCCGCCAGCATCGCCTGACTGATTTCCTGCAACTCAGATTGCGCCGCGGCGCCAAAACTGATGATGGACCCGGTATTGTCCATGTCAATTTCGCCCATGCGTTTCTTGATCGCGGCGGCCACTGGCTTGTTGGCCTCGGCCAACGGCACCAGCGCGGTTGTCGGTTCGGCCAGTTGCACCGCCGTCACTTCCTCCAGCAATTTCAGATCAGTCGCTTGTTTTTGCAGATTTACCGCCATGGGTTACTCTCCCCCTTTTACGTTACTCATTTATCGCCACGCCTTCGCGTTCCAAACGCTCGCGCAGCACTTCGATTTCCACCGTCATATCAGACTTGTTGTCCAGTAACAGCGCCCGTGTTTTTGCGGAGAACCCGGTTTCCAGATCATCCAGCAAAGTCTCATAATCCGCCCGCGCCCCGGTATCCCGGGTGCGTCCGTACAGATCGGCAAATTTGGCCGTCGCGTCGCGTGCGCCCTGCAGGTAAACCCCCAGATAGCGGCGTGCCGCCGACAGGTCGCGCGGGTCATCCTCAACCGTTCTGAACATGTCGCGCACCGTGGTCTGAAACCGCTCAACCCGGGCCTCCAGTTTACGATCCCCGGCCCGCAATATCGCGTCTTTCATGGATTTCAGATGCTTTTCACCTTCCTCAACCACGCGGGCCACCCGGTCCTGCTGAAAGCTATCAATCCCTGCCATGCCTTTGTTGCGCATCGGGTCCAGACCAAAGGCAAAACTGTGCAATACACCGCCAAGGGTCGCGAATATCGCGCCATTGATCACCCCGCCCCCGGCGGCATAAACCGCGGTATACAGACCGATCCCCATCAGGGCAGAACCCAACAGCTTGCGCGGCAGGGCAGGGCGGCGTGCAATCTTACGCCCCTCATAGGCCTCCTGCGCCAGCAACCCTTCCCGGGTCAGCCAGGCCGACAGCAACAGCACCCCAAGGGCAACCAGCGTCATCGCCAGCGCGCCTGGGTCCTGGGTAAAGGCCCGCACCGCCAGCGGTAGCGGCACCAGAAACAAAAAATTCACCCGCGCACCAACACGGCTGCGCCGTTTGCCCAGCCAGCCTTTGCCGGCATCCCTGTCATCCGGGCTATAGGGACCGCCAAATTTTTCAGCCATCACACACCCCCGGTGATGGCGACGTAAAACACCAGCGCCACCAGTAACAGGTAGGATAATTTTTGCAGCCCTGTTGTGCTCATCTCAGCCCCCGATCTCGCAGTTAAAATCACCCCTTGGCATTATGGGACCGTTCAGCCGCCAGCTTACGGGAATACCCGGATTGTATAAGCTCAACCGCCACCAGCACCACGATCGAAAAGTAGAACGTGCTCTTGGACATCGGGATCAGCTCATAGCCAAACAGCTTGATCTGCAAACTGTCGTCCCCCATGGCGTGTGCGGCGGCGGGCCCGGCCTCGCCCAACAATACCACGCCAACAATCAGCAAAATAAACAGCCCCAGAACTTCATACATCCGGTTTTTCTGCAAAAACACCGTCACCCCGTCCGCCAGCGCCAGCATGGCAACCCCGGACACTAATATCGCAATGGCCAAAATGGGAAACACATTGGTGATGGCTAATGCCGACAGAATTGAATCAAAGCTGAAAACAAGGTTCATCAGTATGATCGTGGCCACCACCTGCGCTGCCGATTTACCGGCACCCTGTTCAACATCCGTATGCAGGTCTTCAATGGTCAGCATATGCGATATTTCTTTGACGGCTGTGTACATGATAAACACACCGCCAAATACGAAAACCACGGTGGCGAAATTTACCGCACCTTCGATGATGCCGGGGAAGTTGAACGTATAAAACGGAACACTCAGGGCATCAATCAACATGATCATCACAAACAGCAATACCACCCGCAGCGCCACCGCGATCAGAATGCCCCAGAACCGCACCGATTTTTGTTTGGCCAAAGGGGCCCGCTGGCTCTCAATCGAAATATACAGCAGGTTGTCAAACCCCAGAACCGCTTGCAAAAATATCAAAACCGCCAGGTTGCCCAGATTTTCCAATGTGAACAGATCAGCCATCACCCAACTCCCCGAAAATATGTTTGCACTGATAAAATCAGATGTGGCCCGGTGCAGCAAGGGTCACATCGCTCTGGAATTCCCCCTAAGCTCGATCAGCGCTAATCGGCTCGGCGTACCCGGCGTTTGCGCTGCGGTTTTTGCGACGGTGCCGCTGCCAGACCCAGCTGTTCACGCACCACCCGCTGCTTAACCTCTTCAACCGCACCCGGTTTCAGATCGCGCAGCTGAAACGGGCCATAGCTGATCCGGATCAGCCGGTTCACCTTCAGCCCGATCACCTCCATGGCCCGGCGGATCTCGCGGTTTTTGCCTTCACGAATGCCAATGGTGATCCAGGCATTGGCACCTTGCTGGCGGTCATGGCGCAGCTCCATCGGCTGAAACCTCTCGCCGTTATGGCTGATCCCCTGGCGCAGCGGCTCCAGCGTTTCGTCACTGGGGCGGCCATTGACCCGCACCCGGTAGCGCCGCAACCAGCCGGTGCTGGGCAGCTCCAGTTTGCGTTTCATCTCGCCGTCATTGGTCAACAGCAGCAAACCTTCTGAATTCAGATCCAGCCGCCCGACGCTCATCACCCGGGGCAGGTCTTTGGGCAGTGCGTCAAACACGGTTTCGCGGCCCTTTTCGTCGGCATTGGTGCTCACCAGACCACGGGGTTTGTGATACAGCCACAGGCGCGGCGCGTCCGGCTCACCGACATCCTTGCCATCCACGACGATTTTATCGGCAGGGGTGACGTTCAGTGCCGGGCTGTCAATCAGCTTGCCGTTTACGCTCACCCGACCGGCTGCGATCATCCGCTCGGCCTCACGACGAGAGGCAAGGCCTGCGCGCGCCATCACCTTGGCAATCCGATCCCCGGCATGAGTCTTTTTTTCCATGGACCCGCCATACAGGGGCACAGGAAAAAGGGAAAGCACCTTGGCAAAGCCCGCGCCAACGGGCAAAGACTACGCCCATGGATTTCAAAAGCCATATGGATGCCGCCCTGTCAGAGGCTCGCGATGCTGCCCGCCGCGGCGAAGTACCGGTGGGTGCGGTTATTATCGCACCATCCGGGGGCATTGTCGCCGCCGCCGGCAACCGGACACGGGAATTGAACGACCCCACCGCGCATGCCGAAATCCTCGCCATTCGCGCCGCCTGCGCTGCCACCGGGTCCGAACGCCTGGCGGGCCATGACCTTTACGTAACGCTGGAACCCTGCCCAATGTGCGCCAGTGCGATTTCACAGGCCCGGATCGGCCGACTTTACTACGGCGCCAGTGACGCCAAATCCGGCGGCGTGGAAAATGGCCCACGGATTTTCAGCCACCGGCAATGCCACCATGTGCCCGAAATATTTGATGGCATTTCCGCTGCCCGGTCACAGGATCTGTTGCAGGAATTTTTCCGGCAAAAACGCCGCCCGGACAAATCAACCCAATCCTGATTTTTTCTTTGCGTAAATACTCGCCCGCGCAGCGGTTCCGCCCGAAGGGCTAAAAGAAATGCGCCCCTTGGCGCACAATTTAACGACCGTTTTTCGCAGCGAGGTTGCGTCAGGGGGGGTATTGTCCGCAGTTCGGACCTTGGTTCGATATGCAGCGAAGGTCGGGTCCGAGC
>CAZETX010000080.1:0-6628 GCA_964514925.1 uncultured Marinosulfonomonas sp. | reverse complement strand
TCACGGGAATACTGCGCCGCCGTCACGTCCGGGCAGGCTGCGGAAAAATGGATCGGGGTTGATTGCTGCGACTATCACAGAACCTGGACTAGGCAGGCCTGGCCCCAGGGCGAACACGAATTTTACGTTGACGAAACGTCGCTGACACTTGCGGCGCTGAAACAAGGCCTTGGCGTTGGCTTTCTGCCGTGCTTTCTGGGCGACAGCGACCCCGGGCTGGTCAGGTTCCGTGAACCCGAAAAACAACATGAGCTTGGGCTCTGGCTGCTCTATCACCGTGACCTGCGCAACACCAAACGTGTGGCCCTGTTTCGCACCCATATGCAGCATGAGATCAAACAAGCCACGGCTTTGTTTGAAGGCGCGCCGGCCGCATCAGCATAGTCAGGCGTGAAAACCGACCCGCTAAAAACGTATCGACCAGAATCCGCAGGGCAGGGCGCCATCCACCTGAAAAAGCCCGCGCCAATCCCAGCGCGGGCTTTCTTCGCTTCAGCAGTTATTCAACTCAGGCGTTTGCCTGTACCCTGTCAACTGCCGCGTCCTTCGGGCGTATCCACAACAGCAGTCCGATGAACAAAGCCGCATCAAACATGGCGATACCGGATATCTCCAGACCAACGATGCCAGTGGCGGTATAATACAGCCCGCCCATCAGATCGATCGCCTGAATGGCGATCATCCCGTCCAGCCAGACCCGGTATTTCACCGGTTCACGGGCAATCAGGATCATGCCAACCCCATACACCAGAAAACGGCCCGCCAGCATCGACAGCGTATAGCCAACATCAGCCCCGATCGGTGTAAAGCCCTGCAATTCCATAAAGAACTGCGGCGCAAACAGGAAAAGAGCCCCCAGAATAAACTGGGAAATCGCGATAATATAACAAACAACGGTTGTTCTGTTCATGGTTTCATTCCTTTTTCACGTGCCAACCCCGGCACTTGACGCTGTCTTAACTTTCAGACTA
The DNA here is from genome assembly GCA_964514925.1 of uncultured Marinosulfonomonas sp. Taxonomy (GTDB): domain Bacteria; phylum Pseudomonadota; class Alphaproteobacteria; order Rhodobacterales; family Rhodobacteraceae; genus NVTR01. The sequence goes on along the minus strand of CAZETX010000080.1, from coordinate 5,657 downwards.
TATAAAAGGAAGTAGGTACCTTTTGGAAAGTATAAGAAAAATGAAAGTTACGGACAATTTGGAAACCCGGCGCTTCCGCGATGAGGTCAGCAAAGGCTGCCCGGTCCGGGTTGCTGCCAACATAATTGACGGTAAATGGACCACCCGCATCGGCATGGAACTGCTGGGCGGCAAAAAACGCTTTTCCGAATTGCAACGCGCGCTGCCCGGGATCAGCCCAAAAATTCTGACCACCCGGATGAACATGCTGATCGAACACGGCCTCGTCACCAAAACCATCTACCCGGTGGTGCCGCCCAAAACCGAATATGAACTTACCGATCTGGGCCAGAACCTGCGTGACATCATTCTGGCCATGGCCGAGTTTGGCAAGGCGGTCAGCGACGGGGCAGGGGAACAGGTGCCGGCACCCTGATACAACCCACAAACAGCATTGTGCAGTCACCAACCGGGGGGCTTGGGCGATAGCTGGCAACCCGTTGGCGCCGGGCTTGGCTCTGTCAGGATCGGGCCATAGGCATTTCAAAACTCAATGGGCATCGGATCAGGGTAAAAACATGGACGTAAATCCAAACAAGGTCGAAAGCTTCGAAACCCCCCAGGGGTTTTGCAACTGGCTGAAAGAAAACCATGCCAAAGAAAATGAACTGTGGCTAAAGATTTTCAAGAAAAAGTCGAAAATCCCCTCCATTAACTGGGGCGAAGCAGTGATAGAGGCCATTGCCTGGGGCTGGATCGACGGGATTAAGAAATCACACAGTGAAACGGCCTATTTTCAACGCTTCACCCCGCGCACAAAAACGTCCCGCTGGTCGAAAATAAACTGCAACCATGCCGAAACCCTCATTGGTAACGGTCGAATGCAGGAACCCGGCCTCAAAGTGATTCAGGCTGCCAGGTCGGATGGGCGATGGGCGTCCGCCTACGCGGGCTCTGCAGAAATGGAAATTCCGGCAGATTTCCTATTGGCTCTGGCCGCCAACAAAAACGCAGAGGTGGTTTTTCATACCCTGAACAGGGCAAACCTGTTTTCGATATACCACCGTCTTCAATCAGCAAAAAAGCCTCAAACCCGGCAGAACCGAATGGATAAAATCATCGGCATGCTGGCGCGGGGCGAAAAATTTCACTGAAATCTACGAAAATTTTGATTTCAGCTGATCGCCTTGCCCGTAACCACCGGCGGTTTCCACGCCCCGGTGCTGGATTTTCCGGGGCCTTTCCAAATCCAGCAAAAACCGTTTGGTATCTATGCCACCGCCAAAACCGGTCAATTTACCTGTCGCCCCGACAACCCGGTGGCAGGGGATAATGATCGGGATCGGGTTTGCACCGTTCGCCGCACCAACCGCGCGACTGGCCCGGGGTCTTGCCAGTTTTTCCGCCAATCCCCCATAGCTGCGTGTTGCACCATAGGGGATCTCAGCCAGCAATCGCCAAACCTGTTTTTGAAAATCCGTGCCCTGCAGGCTCAGCGGCAGATCAAACACCTTTAACGATCCTGAAAAATACGCCGATAACTGATTTTTAGCGGCATCAAACCGGCTGTCCGACTGGCGCCACTCTGGCTGAGGCCCAAATGCTTTGTGACCCCCAGGAAAACTCAGAAAATGCAACGAAGTCGCGTCACCCGCCAACAGCAGTTGCCCGACGGGGCTGTCAAAATAGCTAAAAAACAGGGGCTTGTTCTTCAAACTTTGCGCCTTCGAAGCGACGACGGCGACCGCCCATATAGCTCAAGAAAGGCGGCATTGAACCTGCGGACACTGCCAAATCCCGACTGAATTGCAATTTCGGCGATCGAAAACGCGCTGTCATTCAACAGACGTTTGGCGCGTTGGATGCGAACGGTCTTTGCCACCTGGGTGGGTGACGCCCCCATATGCCGGGAAAACAATCGGCTTAACTGGCGCGGCCCAACCCCCATCTTCGCGGCCAGATCATCAACCGTTCCACCGTCCAGCAAGCCTTGATCAATCAGACGTAAAGCGCGTGTCACGGTTGTTTGTGTGCCATTCCATGCTGGCGAAAACGCGGCTGTTTCCGGCCTGCAGCGCAAACACGGGCGATACCCGGCCTGCTCGGCTGCCGCTGCCGTTTGGTAGTAACAGACATTCTTTGTCAGCGGCTGCTTAACCGGGCAAACCGGACGGCAATAGATTTTCGTCGTTCGCACGGCCGTAAAAAACGCCCCGTCGAAATTTGGGTCACGCCGAAGACGTGCGGCATTACAGGTTTCAAAATCCAGCATCACGATAGGAATAACAATCTGAGCACCATTTCACGAGCCCTGGCAGATGATCAGGTCCGAATATGACCACCGATCACAATCCCGCCCCTGGTGACAAACCCAATGAATGGTTGCCTAACCGGCATCGCAGTGATCAATAAACGGCAGCACCCACAGGCCAACGCCATCCCAAACCCCCGGTTGCGGAACTGCGCGGGGCAATCCCAGTAACACCGGCTGGCGGGTGGCGCAGACATCGGTACGCGGCACGTCACCCTGTTGCAGGGCCGGGCTCACTCTGCGGCCACAAACACACCTGTTTCAAGTAGCAAAGTGCCAAAACCAATCTGGACGATGCTCAGGCCGCCAACAACTTCGTTACCCGTATCACCAACAATCAGCCCGACATACTGACCATCTTCTGCGGCTGCGAGACCAACAATATCCCCACCCGTGGTGGTACCGGAAAACGCGCCCGCCGAGCTGATCGCGCTTGGCAGCAGTATTACATCATCAGCTGTTAATCCAACGCCGCTGCGATTGGTAATATTTCCGGAAATACTTGCACTGGCGAAGTTGGCAATCAGCTGTGCATCGCCTGCGATCGACGCTGTTGGTTCCAGAGCACTATCAACAAAAAGGCCGGCATAGTTCCCGTTGAACGTCGCTGAACCGCTGTTGGGCAAATCGGTGTCGCCCAGCCGCGCGACATGTACACCCGCTAAACCCGAAGCGCTCAAAATACCGATCGGACTTGAAACAGCAAAGACAGCCCCGTCACCCGATATGGTCTGTGCGTACACGGTAAAACTGTCCGGGTCCGCGAATAGGGTAAACCCTGTACCCAAAGGTTCGTCATTGGCCAGTCTGGCCACCTCAACCCCGTCGATGCTCAGCACCACCTCATCGGTTACACCATCATAGGTCGCGACAAAGCCGCTGGGCAGGATGCCGATATCACGTGACGTCGGCCCCGGAATACCTCCGCCCCCGCAACTGGCAAGGGTAAAAGCGACGGCTGTAAACGCGACGATATTTTTCATATATTCCCTCGAACTCATATGCGTACTTTAGTCGTAGTTTCTGCTTTGTTGTTCGACAGGAACAATCCCCAAGCACTGGTTGAATATACTACAAATCTAGCGGGAAATGCCGGTCAAAGCAAACTGGCCACTAAGCATTGGCCAGACGAATGAGAATTGCCGGACTATGCAGCCGTTGGTTTTGTTGAAATGTGTGCGATCACCAAATAGCCGCGTTCAGGCAGCTGTTCTGCCGCACTAAATGTTGTCTCCGACACAGGGTTAGGCAGGAATTGTAAATTTCAGCTAAAACGCGAAAGGCCGTAAATTCCCGCATAGCGGTCACAATTAAACGGCAGGCCCCACAGGCCAACGCCACCCCAAACCCCCGGTTGCGAAAATTCAGTTGCGAAAATTCCGGCTTATTTTAATCTGATCCCAGGCCCAGACAACCTCCTGCAATTGTTCTTCCTGGCTACGGTCTCCACCGTTCATATCCGGGTGCAGAACCTTGATCAACGCCTTGTATTGTTTGCGTAATTCAACTTTGGTCCAATGGTCCTTGGCGTCCAGAATGTTGATCGCCTTGCGCTCAACAGCCGGCAGTTTCCGGGTTCCGGTGATGGATTTTCCGGGGTTCTGCGTCGCATTTGCCCCCAATACCTGATGCGGATCATCAATGCCAAGGCGGGACCATGCCTTGTCCTCTTCGCCCTTTTTGAACGGCTTGGTTTCGCGCTCCCAGACCCGATCTTTGTCGGCCTGTTCCTTCAATTCCTCCTCCGTGGCACCGTTAAAGAAATTCCACTTCAGATTATAGGCCCGCACATGTTCCTTGCAGAACCACAGGTAATCATCCAGCACATCCGGCGCGCGCGGCGCCCGGTACTGCCCGACTTCCTCACACCCGTCATGCTCACAATTGCGGGTCGAGGTTTCAAACGCCCCCGACATGCCCCGCTTGCCCTTGGTGCGCTTCTTTTTGTCCGTTGACACTGACATGTCAAAACCGAACGGATCCGACTTTACCATCACTCTTACCTTTTCGACTCGGCCACAGGAGTTTAAACCATTTACCAACGGAAAACAGAGGCGAGTTGAAAAAATGTCAGTAACAGAAGAAATCCGCGCGAAATTAAGCGCCGAGTTTGGCGATGGAAATTTTGAAATCATCGATGACAGCGAAAGTCACCGCGGCCATGGGGGCTTTCAGGAAGGCGGCGAAAGCCACTTCAACGTCGCCGTCACCTCGGTAAAATTCGCCGGCATGTCGCGCATCCAGCGCCACCGTGCGGTGCACGGGGCGCTGGGCAAAGACATTCTGGGTCGGATCCACGCACTGGCGCTGAAACTGGAGGCCCCCGAAAACGGCTAGTCTCTAGTTGGACATTGCAACAATGTTATCAGGTTCACTCATCACGGTATTGATGCGTTCGCGTAGCATTTCGATATTCGGGGCCGGGGCCTTGCGCACCCGCAGCGGTGACACCGGTTCATCCAGCCGCATGCCATTGCTGCGCAACGACCGCCGATAGATCATATAGTCGTGGTTCACCCGGCTATTGCCGAAAATCGACCGCCGCTCTTCCATCATCACTTCCGTGCGCACAAACTGCCAGCCCTCACGCGCCAGCTCATTCATGCCATCCATCAGGGTCTGGGCAAACGTATCCGCGCCTTTTTCCATCCCCTTGTATTTGGTACTCTTACTTGGTGTTTTCACCACCTGATATTCATAACGCTCCACGAAAGACCCTCCACCGGTGTCAAAGCAGCCCCCACTGCAAACCTGACGTTAACGGCAGCCTTCGCCCCAAACAACAAATATTACGGCAAAAATGCGGCGATTTGTGGCAAAACTGTGGTGCCAGATTGGCGACAATAGAAATCGCACCCCCCTGATATGGCTCAGTTACCGGCCCACAGACCTTCCCCGAAAATCAAGCTAACCGGCAGATTTTAAACGATATTAATCCGCGTCTGCCGCCATTTCCGGGCGTCGCAACGCCGGCCCCAGCCGCGCCACCTGACCGCCGCTATCGGCCTCTGGTGACAGGTTTTCCGGTACTTCCTGCGCCACGTCCGCCTCCGGCTCGGCCACAACCGGTGCTATAACTGCCACCGTTTCCGGCACCAATTCCACCACAGAGGCACTTTGTATCCCCCGGCGAAACACCAGCAGGTTCTGATACACCGTCACCCGCCCGCGCAACCCTGATCGTTCTTCGCACGGCAACGTATCCATGCGCAGATATTCCCAGCCCTCACCGGCCTGCTCATTCATCACCACCTGCACCGCATTGGCAAACCGGGCTTGCGTGCCCTTCACCCCCTTCACCCGCACCGCGCGATTGGGGGCAGGGATCACTTTATACTCATACACTGACATGGGGCCGGCTCCTGAA
>CAZETX010000079.1:0-7130 GCA_964514925.1 uncultured Marinosulfonomonas sp. | reverse complement strand
TTGAATTATCCAAAAGCGATGTTAGTTAAAATTTTGCCGAAATTGGAATCTTATTAGCTAATTTCCTAGATTGCATTTTTCGACCCAATAAATAACAGCTGATTCAGAACGCCAATTTACTGAATCATTTCGGACTGCTTCCATTTAGATGAAAAATCAAATTGTATAGCTAGTCCCATTGATATTGGCCAGGGTAATCCCCCCATTTTTTGGGGCGTTTCAGTAGAATTTAGGCTGCATTTTTTAGCTTCTGTATTGGTGTTATTCCTCCGATGCCCATGTTGGGGCGCTTATTGTTGTATGTCCAGGGCCAGCGTGTGGCGTGATCTTGCACATTTTCGATGCTTTCAAAATGGTATCTGCCCAACCATTCGGTTCTGACCGTTCGGTTGTAGCACTCGATATAGGCGTTTTGTTGGGGGTTTCCGGGTTGGATATGCATCAAAGCAATTTCCGCCTTTTCGGCCCAGTTTTGCAATGTGCCGCTGATGTATTCAGGGCCGTTGTCCACGCGGATGGCCAGCGGTTTACCGCGCCAGCTAATGATCTGGTTCAAGGTTCTAACAACACGTTCAGCAGGTAGTGAGAAGTTCACCTCAATGGCCAAACCTTCACGGTTAAAGTCATCCAGAATATTCAATGTTCTGAACGAACGCCCGTCTGCGAGTTGGTCGGCCATAAAATCCATGGACCAGATCTGGTTGGGAGCTTCAGGCACGGCCAGTGGCTCAGGTCTGTCCCTTTGCAATCGTTTGCGGGGTTTTTGATCCGCATATTCAGCTCAAGTTCGCGGTAGATGCGGTAAACCCGCTTATGGTTCCAACCAAAACCCTTCACATTGCGCAAATACAGGTAGCACAGGCCAAACCCCCACATCTTCTTAGCCTTTGTCAGAGCCAGCAGGTGATCTGCAATCCGTTCGTTTTCATCGCTGAGCTTTGGCCGATACCGATAGCAGTTCTCGCTGATGCTGAAGGTTCGGCAGGACAGTCGAATGCTGACCATTCGATGCAATACTGCCCACTGGGCCATCTCTTTGCGCAGAGACGGCCTCACCACTTTTTTCCAAGGGCTTCTTTCAACAAATCAGCCTGCACGCTCTTCTCGGCATACATCTTTTTGAGGCGTTTGTTTTTCTCTTCCAGCGCCTTCATGCGCGAAATCAGCGACGCATCCATCCCGCCGAATTTAGACCGCCATTTGTAAAAGCTGGAGTTGCTCATACCATGCTCGCGACACAGTTCAGTTACAGGAACCCCGCCTTCGGCTTGTTTCAATATGCTCATGATCTGAGCGTCGCTGTATTTGGACTGTTTCATCAGAATCCCCTCGTCCGTTACGGTAAAAGAAATTCTACTTACAAACGCTACTAATTTTCGGGGGGATTACCCCAGCACGCTTAGTTTTTGAAGACTTGGCGACGAACTCCTCTGTGTGGAATTGGGTCTGACACCTAGAGTATTGCGCTATAAACAATACTCCTTTGGGTAAGCGCTCTGCATTTATAGATGAGCGCCTAGAGGTATTAAATTCTTCGGTTTTACTGCGCGATAACAAATATTAAGTAGATTTGGTTAAGTATACTAGTGTTGAGTTCTTCAATTTCAACAACCTCTTCAAATTAATCACAAAGCGCTAATTGTTATAAGGAAAGTTGATGTCAGCCAAATCGTCTACGTTTGTTGGAGTTTCATTTTGCCTAGTTTCGGGGTGCATCGGCCCTTCGATTGAACCGGGAATCGCGCCGCTCGAATCAGCGCAAATTTTCGATTTAACTAGTGAAATCGGAGATCAAATTGTTGCTCACAGTTTTCAGGCTGGCAACTCAAATATCAGCGTCAAAATTGGGTCGGTCGACCGGCTAAATAATCGGATTACGATTGAGGGAATTTCTGGTGATTGGAGTTTGGACCGGCAGTCTGCCCTGATGGAGGAAGGTAGTTTATACACTTTTCTAGTTGGCGTTACTAAATACGCAGCGGAGTTCGTTGTAGTTCCTTCAATTGGAAACCCGCAATTCGGTGTGTTTGGTATTCCAACTCATTTCTCTCTCATTCCTAAAAGTGGAACAGCAGCCTTCAGTGGTTCCAGCAGCATCCAAATTATCGATGGCCCAACAGTTTATGATTTAAATGGAACTTCTACTGCGGTTGCGAATTTCGATACTCAGTCAATTAATATTACGTTGGAAGGCTTGTCCGGTAAAAGAATTGATGGTGCAACGGTGCCGGTAGATGTCCAGAATGTTGCTTCGATTCAAATCGAAGGCTCCACAATTTCAGGAGGCAATTTTAGGGATGGAAATGTCCAAATGACAAGCGACCAACTTAGTGGATCTCTATCAGGGCAGCATACCTCTCAGGTCTCGGGATCATTTTTTGGTCCAGACGCAGGCGAAATTGGTGGAATTCTATTAGTTGATGACACTGTGGTGTCTGGAACCCTTTTGATCCAAGGATCGTATTTGGCAGATTAGTCAGGCTGGTATCGTCAAGTTGTTTGCCCAAGGTTGAATATTTTCAGAAATTACTATTTATGCAGCCGCGATTTCGCACGTAATATCGTGCCAGACTGCGAAAGCAACTGATCTTGCGTGACGATAGGAAATGGCGGAATTCTTATGACGGCGGGGTCGAAAAAGGACGCTAATTTGCTCGTGTGCTGAGAGAAAAAGCTGTGCATGTCGTGCTGATTTGAAACGGCCCATGACCCGTTCCCGTCTTCGCGTAGGTTTATGCGAAACTTCGGCCACATTATTCGAACCCCTGTTGCTGCGATGTTCCAAACCCGGCGTCAGGTCGCGTTTAGCGGCGCCGTAGGAACGCAGTTTATCCGTGATCATCACCCTGGGCACGCCGTATTGTTTCATCAATCTACGCATGAAACGCTTAGCCGCCTTCGTGTTTCGACGGATTTGCACAAGGATCACCAACGAGTTTCCATGCTGATCTACGGCACGCCAAAGCCAATGTTTTTTTCTACGGATTGAATTCACAACTTCGCCTAGATGCCATTTGTCACCAGCTCGTGCTCGATCTCTACGGATCGATTTGGTGTACTTACTGCTAAATTTCCCAACCCAAAAGCGAACAGTTTCATGGCTGACGGTGATCCCGCGCTCCGCCAACAAATCCTCAACGTCACGAAAGCTCAAGCTGAAACGAAAATACAACCATACGACATATTCGATAATTTCTGGCGGGAAGCGATGGCCTTTAAAGCCAGGTAAATTCTTGTGTTTGGTCATGTTCAGTGTCTAAAATTGTGACACCGATCCGTCAACTTGACGATACCCGATTACCCCCTAAATGCGCGAGAGAAATAGTCGGTTAGTGGCTTTGTTAAATATTCAAGGGGCGAGCGTTCACCAGTCTTGATAAATGCTTCGACTGGCATCCCCGGCAGCAACACTTGCTCTTCAAGTTTTGTAAGTTCATCTTTCTCAGGTAAAAACTCGACAGCGTAAAACGAAGTCCCCGATACTTCATCAACGATAGCATCAGCCGAAATTTTTGAAACCCGACCCTTTAATTCAGGTGTCCGTCGCTGATCAAACACAGTGAAGCGCAAACCAACCTCCTGACCTACCCGTACCTGATCAATGCTAGAAGTATCCACCCGCGCTGCGATTAAAAACTGTTGGTTTTGCGGAATTATGTACAAAATCTGCGCTCCGGGTTGAACGACTGATTGCAAAGCGAAGACTTTTGAACGATGAACAATTCCGTCCATGGGCGCTTTTACTTCAAGATCAAATAACTTTTTGGACAGCGCTATTTTGCGGGCCTTCAGTTCAATCTCCGAATATTGAAGATCCTGCAGTTGCGTGATGGCGTTTTCCGTACGGCTCGTGGCCAGTTTTACGATTTCAATTTTCAAAGCTGCAATTTGCCCTCTAAATCCTGCGATATCAGACTTTAGCTGTCCGATCTGCCCTTCCATATTGGCAATATCGCCTCGAAGCCCCAAAACGCGTGACGCCTGAGTCAGCTCTTTTTCAAGCAATGTTTGTTGGTTAGCTAATTCTTCGGAAAACAGTGCACTTCGTTGGTTCATCGCTTCGAGTTGAGATTTTGAACCCCGGACTCTGATTTCAAATTGCGCAATCTGTTCCCGCAATAATTCCGTCTCTTGTGCCAGAGCCTTTTTGCGAATTTCGAATTGTCTCAACTGACCACTCAGTTGGCGGGAGGTGGTTTTGTCCCAGCCGGCTGCAGCAACCAAATTTTCACCAAACACAAGATCTTCAGTACCATCTCTCTCGGCCCTGAGGCGTTCGGATCGGGCCAGACTTTCGTTAAGTTGTCGTTTAACAGTGAGCAACTCCGAGCGTAGAAGCGTATCGTCAAACCTGAGCAGCGTTTGCCCTTGTTCAACATAATCTCCGTCCCTGGCAAGGATTGCCCCGACAACTCCGCCTTCAGGATGTTGGACAATCTGTTGATTAGCTTTAACTTTTACCATTCCCGAAGAGACGACGGCGCCGGCAATCTTTGATGAAACGCTCCAGTATCCGAACCCACCAATAAGAACCACGAGCGCAATGTACCCCGTCATCAATGGAAACCAGGCAGACGTTAGCAAATTCGCTTCTGTGCTTATTTCTTTTTTCATTCTGCAGCTGGCCTTGTGTGAACACTTCGCTGTATTTCAGCGGCATTATTAAGCATTGATTTCATGGTTTCCTTGGCCGGCCCAAAGGCAGTGACGGCACCATTGTCCAGGATCATCAACAGATCACACTCGGTGATTGCTGTTGGACGATGGGTCATAATAACAACTGACTTTCCCTCTTCTTTCAGACCTGCAACACAGGCATTCAATGCGTTGGATCCATCGGTATCCAGCGCCGAATTTGGCTCGTCTAGGATCAAAATAACCGGATCACCGTATAGGGCACGAGCCAGAGCAATCCTTTGCATTTCCCCACCAGACAAAATGCTATTATTACCATTGATGTAGGTATTGTACCCCTCCGGTAACCCGGTAATCATCTCATGCGCATTTGCTTTCACAGCCGCTTTAACGACCGCATCGGTGTCCGGCTCAAGAGACATACGAGCAATATTTTCGGTTATCGATCCATTGAAAAGTGTGACTGACTGAGGAAGGTAGCCAATATAGCGCCCAAGGTCTTCGGATTCATATTGATCTAGTGTCGCACCACTTAAACGCACTTCACCTGCAGCAACGGGTAGTATACCCAATATTGCTTTGGCCAATGTAGATTTACCAGAACCACTGCGGCCGATGACGCCAACTGCGTACCCGGGCTCTAACCTGAATGATACACTACGGAGCGTCGGTTTTTTTTCGCCCGCCGGGTAAACAGATATGGACGAAGCTGTCAGCATCGCTTTTGGCGCTGGCAATTTGGTCTTCGGCAAGTCTTCTCGCGTAGCCGCCAAAATCTTTACAAGCGCGTGCCAACTGGAACGCGTCCGTTGCAACATTGTCCACTGACCCATTAGTTGTTCAACCGGCGCTAACGCGCGGCCCAACAAGATCGAACCCGCAATCATTGCACCAGCGGTTAGTTCACCTTGCAATACCAAAAATGCACCTACGCCAAGCATCGCTGATTGCAAAAACAGCCGACTTGCTTTGATCAATGATAAAAAAATGCCGGTCCAATCGCTAGCAAACATCGATTGAGAAAGTGCTTCCGACCTTTTCAAGCCCAATCGCTTTGTAACGGCGGTCTGCATGCCCTGAGATTTTACGATCTCACTGGCCGAGCGAACTTCCGCTGCAAATGAGTGCGCAACTTCGGAACTGATCTGAGAATCTCTTACTTTTCGAAACGTAATCAATTGGTTGGCGATGGTTAGCAGCACCAGAAATCCGCCACCTCCCAGTGCCAGCATACCAAGGCTGGGATGGAAAATAAATATTGCAGCAAAAAACAGAGGCGTCCAAGGAACATCGAGAATTGCGAGGAAACCGGGCGACGAATAGAACGACTGTAAGGCATCCAAATGCCGTAGCGCATTACTTGAATCAAAATTATCGTTCCGTATTTGCGCACGTTTCATCGTTGCGGAAAAAATCCGCGAATCCAAGTTTTTCTGCAGTTTTGCCCCTATCCTCGCTGTTATCCGCCCCCGGGCATAGTCAAGGATTGCCATTAGCAAAAATAAGAAAGCAACCAGAACAAATAGAGCGACCAGGGTTTCCTCTGATCTCGAGCTTAAAACACGATCATACACCTGGAGCATGAACAGAGGGCCCGTAAGCATCAGGAGGTTGACAAACACACTGAAAAGAATTGCCGACCCAAATAGACCGGCACTATTCTTTCTAGCCTTTCTCAATTCGGCTTTTCCGACTTCTAGTGCCTGGCTAATATCGTTCATGCTATTGGTTACTCATTCAACTACGGATAATTATATTTTCCGCGGTTCTGTGTGGCCTAATTTGGATATCCTGTCTAATCTCCGGCCGGTTTTTACCCGAAGCAGAGGTTATGTCTTAAACTACGACAATGTATAATCTATAAACGCGAATTATCTCTCGATCCGAAACGCCAGATTTGGACTTAATTCTAAAATTTTTTCAATAATGCCATGTAACTGTAGACCGGCACGGGGAACCACATTGTTGTGGCGGTTCCAACCCGACCTAAAATTAGTCACTATAGCCAAAGTGACTGGAAAAGGATGATTTTTGAAATGGCTTTTCGGTCCACCCGCAGCTGGGGCAGCAAATGCAACGTCTATTGCTTGTGCAAATTTCTTATTCTTACTAGCATTTTCTCTTTTCACTTTTGGCGCATTTTTAATACCAAATTAAATTAGAAATTTTGGCATAGCGGATTTCAAGCCCTCGTATCGGAAAACAAAAAAATCTCCCGTATCGTCCGAGTTAATAACACACCGTTTTTTTCTTCCATATCTTCAAGTGGTATCGTCAAGTTGACAGCCAGTCATCTCATTTCTAAACATCTGACATGACCTAACGTAAGAACTCCCCCGGCTTTACCGGCCACCGCTTCCCGCCAGAAATCATCGAATATGTGGTCTGGCTATACTTTCGCATTGGGTGGTAAAGTTCGGCCGGCAATATGCCAGTTCCATTCGCCAAGATCGCCCCACAGTTGGTGACAAATGGCATTTGGATGAGGTGGTGAT
>CAZETX010000078.1:0-7602 GCA_964514925.1 uncultured Marinosulfonomonas sp. | reverse complement strand
TTCGTCTGGAACACCGTGCACCGGCAATTCTACGAACGCCGCCATGACTGGTTTGAGGTGAAATTCACCATGGATTTCGCCATGTGGTGGGTGCCCGCGGGGCACCGACCCACATTGGACGAAGCACTGGAGCGGCTGGAACATCTGCGTGAACACGGCGACAGCGACCATGCTTTCGGCTGGAAACACCTGAAAGACGCGCAGCTCTGGCGGCAGAAAAACTGCAGCCAGACAGCGGCGCAATAACCGATGGATGGCCTGCTCATCATCCTGTTCATCGGCGCTGCTGTAAGCGTCCCGATCGCCTGTTTCGCCCTTTCCGCACTTTACAGCCGCGCCGGTTTCAGCGCGCGCTGGACCATGTCCCTGAATATTCTGGGCGCGCTGGCCATTATCAGCGCTGCATCATTGCTCAGCATTTTTATCGGCGGCGGCCCGGCTCAAACCGGGTTTTTGATCATTTTCATCACCGCGATTCTCGCCACACTTGCCGCGGTCCATCTGGCATTTCGCAAATGGCCGGCACAGGGGCAGGGGCAGGGGCCAAAACCATGAGGTTCCTGCGAAACATCTGGGACGGGGCGCTGTCGTTCATCGCCGCCATCCTGTCGGCATTGGTGGCATTCGTGCCCGCGTGGTATGCCTATATGGCAATTGACAGTGGTCTGGCCTCGCGCTGGGTGTTTCTGGCCATTGCCGGTTTGGTCTTTGTCGGCTGTGTCGTCACCTACGCATTCCTGACCAAAGCCAAAGACGGTATTTCCCCGTTTCGCGAACGTAAAAGGCGCTGAGATATGAAAACCGACGCAACAACCATCGCCAGGGCCCGCGCTGACATCGCCAGTGGCGGCGCTGCAGTGATCTCAGATTTTGTCGCCCCTGACGTCCTCCACACCATGCTGGCACAGGTCGAACCCAATCTGGATCAGGCATTTTCAAAGCTGAAAACCCACAATGTCTACCTGCTGGCGGATGATGACAATCTGCCCCCTGATCACCCCCGCAACGCCAAGGTCACCACCTCCTCGGCAACACTGGCCCATGATCTGGTGCCCGCCGGTGGTCTGCGTGATCTCTATGACAGCGACGCCTTCAAACAAATGCTCTGTGATATTCTTGGACTGGACACGCTCTACCCCTACGCTGACCCGCTGGCCGGGCTGAATGTGCTGAACTATCCCCCCGGCGCGCAGACCGGCTGGCATTTTGACAACGCCAATTTTGTGGTCACGCTGCTGCTGCGTCAGGCTGAATTGGGCGGTGGGTTTGAATATGTGCCCAATTCCCGCAGTCTTGAAGATGAAGGCTATAATACGGTTGCGGCCCTGCATAGCGGCGACACCAGCCGAATTATATCCCTGCACCAGAAAGCCGGTGATCTGGTGATATTTCAGGGCAAACACACCATCCATCAGGTCACCCCTGTGCAAGGTTCCGCCACCCGCGTCATTGCGGTCTTTTGCTATGACACCAGGCCCGGTACAATGCTGCATGAAGACACCCGGCAAAAGTTTTTTGGCCGCACAGGGTGACGTCTATATCGATGGAAAGGCTACCGCGGTGAAAACAACCCTTTTAGCACTATTGCTGACACTCCCCCTGGCCGCACAGGCACAATCAGACCTGCTGCCGGATTACGCCTATGAACAGCTGGCAGAACTCAGCATGGTTACCACCGCCGGGCTGACCTGTGACGGTGCCAAGGTGAAAGACCGCAAATTACAGGACGCGATGGTTGAGCTGATGGGCAGGCTGGCCGCCGACGGGCTTGATCCGGTGGCCTCGGTACAACACCTGGAATCCGATATAGGACAGGCCGAGATGAAAAACCGAGAGGCCGAATTTCGTGCCCGCCACGGCGTTGCGCAAACCGGCGGCGAAGCCCTGTGTGACGCCATCCGCGCCGAGGTGAAAACCAACAAATCACTGGCCAAGATGCTAAAGTTGCGCTGATGTAGCCAACAGAACCGTAACTTTGTTCACAATTCTTTTTATGGTAACGACTTGAAACAACGTGATAGTTTGTTAATTACAACAAAAGGCCAGACGCCAATGATCTGGCCGCTAAACGTGGGGCATCGCCCCACCGTGCAAAAGACGGCAATATGTCTTGAAATGCTGGGCGTAAACGGGCCAACGTCAATGGCTTTTGGATGTGACCGGCAGTGCAAACCCGCAATGCCGGTGGAGATGTATTAATGTTTGTTACCCGAACCGTTCCCCCGCTTCGTAAGTTCCTTGCGTCGATCAGCGCCGTTATCCTGTTGGCAACCACGCTACCGGCCCTTGCCCTGACCCCGCTCAATCAGGAAGAACACATCAACAATTCCCTGATATCCGCCGGCATCGCCGATGAAATCCGTAAAAACTGCTCCACGGTCAATGCCCGCATGTTCCGGGCACTTAAGAAAGCCAAGGATCTTGAAAATTACGCCCGCGATAAGGGCTATTCCGAACCCGAAGTTAAGGCATTTTTGAAATCAAAAACCGAACGAAAACGCGTCAAACAGGCCATAGATGATTATTTGGCCGAAAACAGCGTTGTGAAAGGCAATGAAGCAACTTATTGCTCTTTGGGACGGGCTGAGATCACCAAAGGCTCCCTCATCGGGCAGCTGCTCTGGACCTGGTAACAGCGCGTAAGGATAACGTCGGGCAGATATGCCCCCTTGAATAAGCGAGTGTCGCCATGTCGGATCTGAAGAAAATCATCATCGATGGTACCGAGGTCGAAGTTGATGGCGCCATGACCCTTATTCAGGCCTGCGAAGTTGCCGGTGTGGAAGTGCCGCGGTTTTGTTACCACGAACGCCTGACCATCGCTGGCAATTGCCGCATGTGTCTGGTGGAAGTCGTCGGTGGTCCGCCCAAACCCGCCGCCTCCTGCGCCATGCAGGTGCGTGATCTGCGCCCCGGCCCGGAAGGCCAGCCGCCGGTTGTCAAAACCAATTCCCCCATGGTCAAAAAAGCCCGCGAAGGCGTCATGGAATTTCTGTTGATCAACCATCCGCTGGATTGCCCGATCTGCGATCAGGGTGGGGAATGTGACCTGCAGGATCAGGCCATGGCGTATGGCGTTGATTTTTCCCGCTACCGCGAACCCAAACGCGCATCCGAAGATCTTGATCTTGGCCCGCTGGTTGAAACCCATATGACCCGCTGCATTTCCTGTACCCGCTGCGTGCGCTTCACCTCGGAAGTGGCCGGTATAACCGTCATGGGCCAGACCGGTCGCGGTGAAGACGCCGAGATCACCAGCTATCTGGGCGAAACCCTGAAATCCAATCTGCAGGGCAACATCATTGATCTGTGCCCGGTCGGCGCGCTGGTCTCCAAACCATACGCTTTCACCGCCCGCCCGTGGGAACTGTCAAAGACCGAAACCATCGATGTGATGGATGCCCTTGGCAGCAACATCCGGGTGGACACCAAAGGCCGTGAAGTCATGCGCATCCTGCCGCGCAACCATGATGGCGTGAATGAAGAATGGATCAGTGACAAAACCCGCTTCGTCTGGGATGGGTTGCGCCGCCAGCGGCTGGACACGCCCTACATTCGCAAAAACGGTAAACTGAAACCCGTCGGCTGGGACGAAGCCCTGACCGCCGCCGCCGCCGCCATGAAAGACAAAAAAATCGCCGGTCTGATCGGCGATCTTGCCCCGGTAGAAGCCGCGTTCGCCCTGAAACAACTGATTGAGGGGCAGGGTGGAAACGTTGAATGCCGCACCGATAACGCCAAATTGCCCGCAGGCAACCGCTCGGGCTATGTCGGCACCGCAACAATTGAAGATATCGACAACGCCCGGATGATCCAGCTGATCGGCAGCAACCCGGCAATGGAATCCCCGGTGCTGAACGCGCGTATTCGTCAGGCATGGATCAATGGCTGCAACATCGGCCTTGTCGGCAAAGCCGTTGATCTAACCTATGATTACGCCCATATCGGCACAGATCGCGCCGCACTTTCCGGCCTGCTGAGACATAAATTCGGCCCGGTGCTGGAAATGAATTCAATCATCATCATCGGGCAGGGTGCCCTGCAGGAAGCCGACGGTGCAGCGGTGCTGGCCGAAGCCATGCAGCTGGCGGAACTGACAAAATCCAAATTCATGGTGCTGCACACCGCTGCTGCCCGCGTCGGCGCCATGGATATCGGTGCCACCACCAAAGGCGGGTTGAAGGCGGCAACAAAAGACGCCGAGGTTATTTATAACCTTGGCTCGGATGAAACCGACATCGCTGACGGTCCATTCGTGATCTATCAGGGCAGCCATGGTGACCGGGGCGCACACCGCGCCGATATCATCCTGCCCGGTGCCGCCTATACCGAAGAAAACGCCCTGTTCGTCAATACCGAGGGCCGCCCGCAACTGGCCCAGCGCGCCGGGTTCGCCCCCGGTGAAGCCAAGGAAAACTGGGCCATCCTGCGTGCCCTCAGCGCGGAACTTGGGGCAACACTGCCCTTTGATTCCATGGCCCAGTTGCGCAATCAACTGTTTCAGGCCGTCCCGCATCTGGAAATGACCGATCAGGTCCCTGAAAATGACTGGCAGGCCCTGGCGCTCAAGAAAACCGGCAAAGCCGGTTTCCGCAATGCTGTGTCAGACTATTACCTGACCAACCCCATCGCCCGGTCCAGTAAATTAATGGGTGAATTGTCAATGACCGTCGCAGATATGGCCAAGGCACCGATCGCAGCCGAGTGATCAGACCGTGCCCGTGAAAATCACTCTCCTTGCCTTCGCTCTGGTTGTCGGGTGCGCCGCGACTGAATCAGACCAAGCCACCGGGGATCAGGTTGAATTTACTCCTGTTTACAATGGGATAGATCGAAATCTTCTGGATGTAGATCTGGTCAATATGAAAGTTTCCATGACGGGTGCGCGCAATGAGGCAGACGTCACCGCCTATGCCCGCTGCGCCGTTGCGCAATATGCGCTGAAACGGGGCTACGGATTTGCCCGTCATATCCGCACAAATGTGTCGATAAAGGCTGGCCTTTGGGCCGCAGATGCGGTTTACACAATCTCATCAACCCTGCCGCAGGGCTTACGCACAATAGACGCCGAAATAACGGTGCAAAACTGCGAAGCACTGGGCATACCGACGGTCTGAATTATGGGGCACCATGGCTGAATTTTTGGCAACACCTTTTGGGACGTTTGTACTGATATTTGCGCAGGGTTTGCTGCTGGTCGGCTTTGTCATGATCTCGCTTTTGTTTCTGGTTTACGGCGACCGTAAAATCTGGGCCGCCGTACAGATGCGTCGCGGCCCCAATGTTGTTGGTGCCTATGGGGTGCTGCAATCAGTGGCCGATGCCCTGAAATACGTGGTGAAAGAGGTGGTGATACCGGCCGGTGCCGACAAACCGGTCTTCATCCTCGCACCGCTTGCCGCCTTTGTGTTTTCCGTCGTCGCCTGGGCAGTCATTCCGTTCAATGACACATGGGTACTGGCCGAAATCAACGTCGCCATCCTGTTCGTTTTCGCGGTTGGCAGCCTTGAGGTTTATGGCGTCATCATGGGCGGCTGGGCATCAAACTCCAAATACGCCTTCCTCGGTGCCCTGCGATCCGCGGCGCAAATGGTCAGCTACGAAGTCTCCATCGGGTTGATCATCATCGGCGTCATCCTGACCACCGGCAGCATGAATTTTGGCGATATCGTGCGGGCGCAATCCGGCGATCTTGGCTTGCTCAACTGGTACTGGCTGCCGCATTTCCCGATGCTGATCCTGTTTTTCATCTCGGCACTGGCCGAAACCAACCGCCCGCCGTTTGACCTGCCCGAGGCCGAAAGCGAACTGGTCGCCGGCTATCAGGTGGAATATTCCTCCACCCCGTTCCTGTTATTCATGGCCGGCGAATATATCGCCATCTTCCTGATGTGTGCCCTGACATCGCTGTTGTTTTTCGGCGGCTGGCTCAGCCCGATCCCCGGCATCCCTGATGGTGCCCTGTGGATGATCGGCAAAATGGCGTTTTTCTTTTTCATCTTCGCGATGGTGAAAGCCATCACACCGCGTTACCGCTATGATCAACTGATGCGCATCGGCTGGAAGGTCTTCCTGCCGCTGTCACTGGCCTGGGTGGTTTTCGTGGCATTCGCCGCACAATTTGGCTGGTTCTGGGGCACCTATGCCCGCTGGGCCATAGGGGGATAAGACATGGCACAATTTGATTATACCCGTGCGGCAAAATACTTTTTGCTGTTTGATGTCATCAAAGGCTTTCAACTGGGGCTGAAATACTTTTTCGCCCCCAAAGTCACGCTGAACTACCCCCATGAAAAAGGCCCGCTTTCCCCGCGTTTCCGCGGCGAACACGCCCTGCGCCGCTACCCCAACGGCG
The DNA here is from genome assembly GCA_964514925.1 of uncultured Marinosulfonomonas sp. Classification (GTDB taxonomy): domain Bacteria; phylum Pseudomonadota; class Alphaproteobacteria; order Rhodobacterales; family Rhodobacteraceae; genus NVTR01. The sequence continues at coordinate 1,247 of CAZETX010000078.1, read as the reverse complement.
AAGAACGCTGCATCGCCTGCAAACTCTGCGAAGCCATCTGCCCGGCGCAAGCCATCACCATTGACGCCGAACCCCGGAACGACGGTTCGCGCCGCACCACGCGCTATGATATCGACATGACCAAATGCATCTATTGCGGCTTCTGTCAGGAAGCCTGCCCGGTGGATGCCATCGTCGAAGGTCCAAATTTTGAATTCGCCACCGAAACCCGCGAAGAACTGTTTTACGACAAGGCCAAACTGCTGGAAAACGGCGATCGCTGGGAAGTGGAAATCGCCCGCAACCTTGAAATGGATGCGCCCTACAGATGACCGATTTTAGCAAAATGTTCGAAACCATGATGGCCCAGGGCCAGAAAATGGTCGCCGAATTCAACCCCGAGCTTGAGAAATTTCAAGCCAAGGGCTTTGAAAACATGATGCCAAAAATGCCCAAGGACATGATGGAAATGTTCTGGGGCAAAGCCATGAACCCGGACGGGCTGGACGCCAAAACCCGGCTGCTGGCCATGCTGGCCGGTATGACCGTTCAGGGCGCCCCGGTTGAGGCAATGTTCAAAACCACCGTTGACCACGCATTGGATGCTGGCGTCACCGAACAGGAGATCGCCGAAGTGATCACCCAGATGTCGGTGCTTGGCGGCTTGCCCGCCATGACCCGCGCCCTTGAATTTGCCCGCGCCCAGTTTGACCAATCCAAAGGGGACAAGACATGAGCGTCGTTGACCTCGCGTTTTATCTGTTCGCCATCACCGTTGTCGTCGGCGGCTTGCTGACCGTGATCAGCAAAAACCCGGTTCACTCGGTGCTCTGGCTGATCCTGACCTTCCTGTCTTCGGCCGGATTGTTCGTGCTGCTGGGGGCCGAATTTGTCGCCATGCTGATGATCATTGTCTATGTCGGCGCAGTGGCCGTGCTGTTCATGTTCGTCACCATGATGCTGGACATTGATTTTGCTGAATTACGGGGCGAGATGGCAAAATACGTGCCCATTGCCCTGCTCATCGGTGTCGTCATCCTCATGCAACTTGGCCTGGCCCTGGGGGTCTGGCAGGTATCAGATGATGCCATGTCCCTGCGCAATGCCGTGACACCGGATCTGGACAAAGTCCACAATACCGCCGCCCTCGGGGTGCTGATCTATGACGATTACATCCTGCTGTTTCAACTGGCCGGGCTGATCCTGCTGGTGGCGATGATCGGGGCGATTGTGCTGACCCTGCGCCACCGTCCAAATGTCAAACGCCA
>CAZETX010000077.1:4761-7936 GCA_964514925.1 uncultured Marinosulfonomonas sp. | reverse complement strand
ACCTTTTTCCCATCCAGATCAAATCCCAGATCATCGACAAATGTCGCCACGTGCTTGTCCAGAACCTTGACCAAATCCTTGAATATAGGAAACCGCCACGGCAGATCGGACAGGCTGGCATAGCTGGTATAGCCGGCGTAATCGTTCGCCTCGCACCAATCCTGCCCGGCCCCGTCATCCGCGGCAATCGCAAAGCAAGAGGTTTCAAGTTCCGCCCCATCCAGCGGCTTGCCCAGTTCAGACAAATGCGCGCGGTACAGACGGGTGACGAAAAGTGAATTTATTTTTGACATGCCAATTCAATACCCGATTCATTAGCGTTGAAAAAGAGCCGCAGACCAGAAACCAAAGAATTCCCATCACTTCCCCAAACGCCCCGCAATCGCCAAACCCGCCGCCACACCCGACGCCCAGGCCCACTGAAAATTATAACCGCCCAGCCAACCAGTCACATCCACCGCCTCGCCAATCACATACAGCCCCGGCACGCGTGTCGCCTCCATGGTCCTGGATGACAGCTCGGCCGTGCTGACCCCGCCCACGGTCACTTCCGCCTTGGCAAACCCCTCGGTGCCGGTCGGTGCGAATGTCAGATTGCTCAGATGCTCGGCCGCGCGGCCAAGATCTCGATCAGAAATATTGCCCAGCTCGCGCTCAATCCCGATCCGGACGGCCAGCACGGCCGCCAGTCGCGCTGGAAATTGCTCACTCAACGCGGCCTTGAAATGCGATTTGGGCATCCGACGCTTGGCGTCGATCAGCATTTCCGCGCCATCGGCCATCATTGAAAGTGACAGGCTATCGCCGGGCGACCAATAGGACGACACCTGCAAAATCGCCGGGCCTGACAATCCTTTATGGGTGAACAAAGCGGCTTCGCTAAATGACACCTGACCCACCCGCGCCACCACCGGGCAGGACACACCGGAAATATCGCGAAACAGCTGATCCTCTGCCCCCAGCGTGAACGGCACCAGACCCGGGCGAGGGGTCACAACATCCAGCCCGAACCGGCGCGCAATATCATAGGCAATACCCGTCGCCCCCATCCTGGGGATCGAGGCACCCCCGGTTGCAATCACCATCTGGCGCGCCGTTGCGCCGGCCAACGTGAACTGCCCATCCCGGTGGCTAATCTCGCCAATATCCGTACCCAAGCGAACCGTGACTTCGCCCGTTTCACATTCCGCCAGCAGCATGGCTACAATCTGCCGCGCCGACCCATCGCAAAACAACTGCCCCAGCGTCTTTTCATGCCAGTCAATATTGTACCGCTCGACCAGCGCCAGAAAATCCCACGGCGTATAGCGACTAAGGGCGGATTTCGCGAAATGCGGGTTCTCGGAAATAAAGTTTTCCGCCCCGGTGCCGGTATTGGTAAAGTTGCACCGTCCCCCCCCCGAAATCAGGATTTTCTTGCCCGCCTTGTCGGCGTGATCAATCACCAACACCTTTGCCCCGGCCTGCCCGGCAACCGCCGCCGCCATCAGCCCCGCACCCCCGGCCCCCAGAATTATCACGTCGTATTGCTTCATGCCTCGTCTTAACCCGTGCCGGGTTATGACGACAGAGCGGTATAGCGGGTTTTCTTGCAAAAACCGGCGGGCCGCCCCCAATATAAAAGCCCAGCCATTTGCTTTAGATCGGAATGAACAATGCAGCGGTCTAGCCAGGGGAAAATAATAGCGTACCAATTACCTAAAATTGACACAATTACGTTGTTTTTCTGTTCCCTGATTGGTGTGGGTCAAAACGCTGGTTCCGCAGGTGATCCAAGGTGTCTGATATGAACTTAAAATTACCACTGATATTACAGACACTTTTGTTTGTTTTCATGTTCACCGCCGGGCAGGCCGGAACCATTAGTGTTTCTGCAACCGGGGTGATGCCATCAAACCCGTTTTCACCGACAACGGATACCTGGACATTTTCGGGCACCTTTTCTGACTCGCTACCGGATGTTTTCCCTATTTTTCCGGGGGGGATATTTGAATTTGGAGCGGCTGATCTTCTGAACCTTGATTTTACGATCGGCGGCAACAGCATAGGTTTTCTCGAACCAACGCCATTTATCAACAGCGGGATCGTCGTCGGTACCAATACCCTGAACTTTGGCCTGTTTCTTGATCCTACAGATCCGTATTTTGGCGGTGGATACTCAAATGTAATCTTTACGATCAGCATGATCGGTGGTCCGTTCGCCTCTGACCCTGAAGATCTGACAACCCTAGGGTCATTTGGTTCAGCCAGCCTGACAACCAGCCTGATTTACCAACCAGTAGGGGGCAGTTTTTCAAGCACCAATAACGGGGCCGGATCGTTGGCGGTGACAGCCCCTGCCGTTGTTCCATTGCCAGCATCACTTGGCTTTATCGCCATTGGACTCTTTTCCCTGTTCGGTCTTGGAATTGGGAAATCCAAAAAACGGGTCTAATTTTTTGTTGGAATTGATTGTGAGTTGGGGTCGTTCCAGCTTCAAATAATATCAGAGTTTAGTGATTATTTATTTTTTAAAAAATTAGGATAAAAATATGCGAACTTTGTGGGTCGCTTTGCCTTCGTTACTAATAATTGCATCATGTGCAGCCGACACTACCCTGGTTCCGTCAAGATATGAATCTATTTCCTCAGTCTCGCTTTGGCTCCAACATAGGGTAACACATTCTCCACGAGAGCTTGCAATTATTGAAGCTGAACTTGGAACTCGAGGAGAAACTAACTTTCAGTCGGACTATTTGGGGATACGGACCGCGTCATCTTACGGAAATATTCGTTACCCACGTAATTCTGAAATAACCAATTCAAAGAATTGTAGCGATTTTGGAGGCTCTGCCTCTGCGCAAAAGTTCTTTCTTGCGAATGGCGGCCCAATTTCTGATCCCCACGATTTAGACAGGGATGGCGATGGGTTAGCATGTGAATGGGGGATCGATATTAGCCGTGTTGTGCAGCAGTACTACTACAAGCCTGTTCCAGTGCGCGTTAATACATATTCAAGCACATGCTACACAGGACCGCGCGGCGGGAGATATACCCTAACAGCGAGTGGAAACAAAAATTACGGCGGATGCTAGTCTGCGGAAAGAAAACCCCCTTGCCAACCCACACCGTGCGCCCTATACGCCACTCTTCACTCCCTCCACCGGGAATCGGGTGACCTATTGTTGATAATAAC
>CAZETX010000077.1:0-4661 GCA_964514925.1 uncultured Marinosulfonomonas sp. | reverse complement strand
ACGCCACTCTTCACTCCCTCCACCGGGAATCGGGTGACCTATTGTTGATAATAACAAGGGCCCGCCGGTGATGTTGAAAGGATCAGCGCCATGAGCGCCAGCGAGCTACGTGACAAGACCCCGGACCAGCTGAAAGAAGAGCTGGCCAGCCTCAAAAAAGAATCATTCAATCTGCGCTTTCAGCAGGCCACAGGTCAGTTGGAAAATACATCCGGCATCCGCAAGGCGCGCCGTGGTGCTGCGCGGGTTAAGACAATACTGAACCAAAAGGCTGCCGACGCAGCCGGTGCTGCCGATGCAGCTAAAAGCGAATAGGGGCCTGACGATATGCCAAAACGCATCCTGACCGGCACCGTGACAAGCGACGCCAATGCACAGACTGTTACCGTTTCCGTTGAACGCCGCTTCACACACCCTGTGATGAAGAAAACCATCCGTAAGTCCAAAAAATACCGGGCCCACGATGAAAAGAACACCTTTAAGACAGGTGACCAGGTGCGCATTCAGGAATGTGCGCCCAAGTCGAAAACCAAACGCTGGGAGGTTCTCGTTTAATTAACGAAAACCTTTCCGGTTCATCGAAACCCTGGGGCAAATGTCCCCACAGGTCGGGAGAATCTAAATGATCCAGATGCAGACCAACCTTGAAGTCGCTGACAACTCAGGCGCTAAACGCGTTCAGTGTATCAAGGTATTGGGTGGTTCCAAACGGCGCTATGCCAGCGTCGGCGATGTTATCGTCGTGTCCGTTAAGGAAGCCATCCCCCGCGGTCGCGTGAAAAAAGGCGACGTGCGCAAAGCCGTTGTTGTTCGCACCCGCAAAGAAGTCCGCCGCGAAGATGGCACAGCGATCCGCTTTGACGGCAATGCCGCCGTGATCCTGAACACTGCCAACGAGCCCCTCGGCACCCGTATCTTCGGGCCGGTTGTTCGTGAATTGCGTGCCAAGAACTTCATGAAAATCATCTCACTCGCACCGGAGGTTCTGTAATGGCCGCCAAATTGCGCAAGGGCGACACCGTCGTCGTGCTGACCGGTAAGGATAAAGGCAAACAGGGTGAAATTTCCCGCGTTATGCCCCAGACCGGTAAAGCTATTGTAGATGGCGTTAATATCGCCATCCGCCACGTTAAACAAAGCCAGGCAGATCAGGGGGGCCGTGTACCCCGTCCGATGCCAATTCAGCTGTCCAATCTGGCACTGCTGGACGGTAAAGGCAAAGCCACCCGCGTTGGCTTCCGTATGGAAGATGACAAAAAGGTCCGTTTTGCCAAGACAACAGGGGACGTGATCTGATGTTAGATGCAGCAACCTACACCCCGCGCCTGAAAGCGCAGTATAAAGACAGCATTCGCGCTGCCCTTAAGGAAGAATATTCCTACAAGAACGAAATGATGATCCCGCGTCTGGACAAAATTGTCCTGAACATCGGCTGCGGCTCTGAAACCGTTAAGGATAGCAAGAAAGCCAAGGGCGCTCAGGCCGAACTGACGCTGATCGCCGGCCAGCAGGCCGTGATCAATAAGGCCAAGAATTCGATCGCTACGTTTCGTGTCCGCGAAGATATGCCACTTGGTACCAAGGTGACATTGCGCGGCAACAAGATGTACGAATTCCTGGATCGTCTGGTCACCGTCGCCATGCCCCGCATCCGTGACTTTCGCGGCGTGTCGGGCAAGTCCTTTGATGGCCGTGGCAACTACGCCATGGGCCTGAAGGAACTGCTGGTTTTCCCCGAGATTGATTTTGACAAAGTCGACGTCACCTGGGGAATGGACATCATCATCTGCACCACCGCGAAAACTGACGCGGAAGCAAAATCGCTGTTGAAGCAATTCAACATGCCTTTCAACAGCTGATCGCGAGGGAACAACAGACATGGCTAAAAAAGCAATGATCGAACGCGAACTTAAGCGCCAAAAGCTGGTGGCAAAATATGCCGTCAAGCGGGCAGCGCTTAAGGAAATCGCGGCCAACCAGGACCTGCCAATGGAAGAGCGCTTTAAGGCGCGTCTGAAACTGGCAAAATTGCCGCGCAACAGCTCGGCAACACGTCTTCACAACCGCTGCCAGATTACGGGCCGGCCACATGGCTATTACCGTAAACTGAAAATCAGCCGTATCGCGCTCCGGGACCTTGGCTCAAACGGCCAGATCCCCGGTCTCGTGAAATCCAGCTGGTAAGGGAGGGCACAGATAATGAACGATCCTCTGGGCGATATGCTCACACGTATCCGGAATGCGCAATTGCGCGGTAAATCCACTGTCTCGACGCCAGCCTCAAAGCTGCGCACACGGGTGTTGGAAGTGCTGGCCGACGAAGGCTATATCCGCGGCTTTGAACCAAGCACCGGGGCCGATGGCCATCCGGCAATTGAAATCAGCCTGAAATATTATGATGGCGCCCCCGTCATTCGCACGCTCAAGCGGGTTTCGACCCCGGGTCGTCGCGTCTATATGGGCGTTAAGGACATTCCACAGGTTCGTCAGGGCCTTGGTGTGTCGATTGTCTCCACCTCCAAAGGTGTGATGTCGGATGCCAGTGCACGTACCGCCAATGTTGGCGGCGAAGTGCTCTGCCAGATATTCTAGGGGAATACGATGTCTAGAATTGGTAAAAAACCGATTGATCTGCCTTCCGGTGTTACGGCCTCACTGTCTGGCCAGACTGTCGAAGTGAAGGGGCCAAAGGGCGCCCTCAGCTTTCGTGCAACCGATGATGTCACCATCAAAGTGGAAGACAACGTCATCACCATCGCCCCGCGCGGGTCGTCCAAACGGGCACGCCAGCAATGGGGCATGAGCCGCACACAGATCCAGAACCTGGTGACCGGTGTGACAGATGGCTTCAAAAAAGAACTTGAAATCAGCGGTGTTGGTTATCGTGCCACGCTGGAAGGCAAAAAGCTGAAACTGCAACTTGGCTATAGCCATGATGTATTTTTTGAAGTGCCCGAAGGTGTCACCGTCACGGCCCCAAAACAGACCCATGTGATCGTCGAAGGTATCGACCGTCAACTGGTGGGTCAGGTTGCAGCTAACATTCGCGAATGGCGCAAGCCCGAGCCCTATAAGGGCAAAGGCATCGCGTATAAGGGCGAATATATCTTCCGTAAGGAAGGCAAGAAAAAGTAAGGACGCATATTATGGCAAACAGCAAAAGAGATCTGTTCTTGAAGCGCCGCCAGCGCGTTCGGAACAAGTTGCGGAAAATGGCAGCCGGGCGTCCACGCCTGTCGGTCCACCGCTCCAACAAAAATATCAGCGTTCAGCTGATCGACGATGTAAATGGCGTGACACTGGCTTCGGCTTCCTCGATGGAAAAAGACCTGGGTGTTGTGGGCAAGAACAACGTCGAGGCGGCCAGCAAGATCGGTGCCGCTATCGCCGAACGCGCCAAAAAAGCCAAAGTGTCGGAATGTTATTTCGACCGCGGCGGATTTCTCTTTCACGGGAAGGTTAAGGCTCTGGCCGACGCTGCCCGTGAAGGCGGACTGAAGTTTTAGGAGAGAACGATATGGCAAGAGAACAAAGAGGCCGGGGCCGTCGCGAAGAGACGCCGGAATTTGCTGATCGTCTCGTGGCGATCAACCGGGTATCCAAAACCGTAAAAGGTGGTAAACGCTTCGGCTTTGCCGCGCTTGTGGTTGTGGGTGACCAAAAGGGCCGCGTCGGATTTGGCAAAGGTAAAGCCAAAGAAGTCCCCGAAGCGATCCGCAAAGCTGGCGAAGCCGCCAAGCGCAACATGATCCGGGTGCAACTGCGCGAAGGCCGCACGCTGCACCACGACATGGAAGGTCGCCATGGCGCCGGACGCGTTGTCATGCGCACCGCACCAGAAGGTACCGGCATCATCGCCGGTGGCCCGATGCGCGCCGTGTTTGAAATGTTGGGCATTAAGGACGTGGTGTCAAAATCCATCGGTTCATCCAACCCCTACAACATGATCCGCGCCACCATCGACGGTTTGCTGAAAGAAGCCAGCCCCCGTTCGGTCGCCCAACGTCGCGGCAAAAAGGTTGCTGACATCCTTGGCAAACCTGACGCCAAAAAAGAAGAGGCTGCTCCTGAAGCAGCCGAAGCGTAAGGGACCGGTACAATGGCAAAAACAATCGTCGTCAAACAGATCGGCTCGCCGATCCGCCGCCCCGCTGATCAGCGGGCTACATTGGTGGGTCTCGGCCTGAATAAGATGAACCGCACCCGCGAATTGGAAGACACCCCAAGCGTGCGTGGCATGGTCAACAAGATCAGCCATCTTGTGGAAATCATCGAAGAACGCGGCTAGCCGTTTTCTAGAAAAGAATACGCTCCGAAATCTTTCAAAGGTTTCGCGGTCGAAACAAAAACGCCCCGGGAAACCGGGGCGTTTTTTTTGCCAATGGTCACCGCGATTGCCCCACCAGATCTCCTTGCAGCAACGGCTTGATTTGTTTCAGTTCTGCCGCGACGAAATCAACAAACCGTCTGACCCGTGTGGTGTCGCGCAAATCAGAATGCAACAGCAGCCATATGCTGCGGTCATGGAACAACTCTGTACCCGGCACCTGCACCAACTCAGGAAACACCGTGTCGCAATAGGCAAGCATTACCGACATTCCATAGCCACTGCGCAGCAGGTTCATATGCATCACTGTATCGGTGACGATGTGCCGGACCTC
>CAZETX010000076.1:0-8653 GCA_964514925.1 uncultured Marinosulfonomonas sp. | reverse complement strand
CCTACGACCTTCAGGTTATGAGCCTGACGAGCTACCGGGCTGCTCCACCCCGCGAAAGAACTGCACATCTAATTAGCGAAAGCTGAAGTTGCAAGTGATTTTCAACGCACTGAAAATAATATTAGTAATTCGCAATAAATCGTTGCTGCTCAACGAAATAATTTAATTTTTTTCTGGAATAACCTTAAACCAACTACATCGCGATAGAATGTTCACTTATTTCCTAAACAAGTGCATTACCAATCTCAAATCTGTAACTATAATGAAGTCAACAACCCATATCCCATTTCGTTTTCAGTTCCCATTGAAAGGAAATCGTTAATAAATTGAAGGTCTGCACCAGAGAAAAACGCCGGTGAGCCCAGTAGATTTTCTTTTTCGGTCTTAAGAAATCCACCAAGCCATTCATCAACAGGTATAAACATTGATTTACTTGATATATCAAATGTTAATGCAACGGTTTTTATAAAACCAGCGGGGTCCATTTTTGCTTTTTCATAGTTTATAAACAGATAGTTGCATCCACGCTCTCGCATTCCTAAGAATCCTTGTGCTTTTACCGTCCTCATTTCAACTACATTTTGAAACTTCTTACCAGATATGGGATGCCTGTCCTGCTGAACTGTTAGCCCAATAACTTTCGATTTCATATCCTCCGACAAACCTATAGGTCCCAGTCGAACGCCGAAGTTAGATACCATTTTTCGGAATCCATGGTTCCAGACCACCAATGATAGCAATCGTGAACGGCGTTCGTATCTGTAGGTATTCATTGTGTCATTTCTGACCAGCAAATCATCGGTAAGTGTTTCCCACTCAGAACGTATGAACTCAGAAAACTGTAAACCGCGGAGGTGTGGTGGGCTGTGCCAGGGTTTGCGGTGCATGCTGCGGAGCCAGTCGGTTGGGTTTCGGAAGGCGACTATGACCAGCATATCGCGCGCTATGAATTGCGAATGGGGGACGGCGTGTTTCCATCCGAGATGGTTGCATTCGGTGATATCCAAATTTTTTGCGATCAGGGATGCAATAAAGTTGGTGCCGGATGAACGTTCACCAAGGACCTGAAAACGACGTAGTTGGACATTAAATTCCCGGTGCGCTTCTAAGCCATCCGTGGACAGAGAACTAACCATAAATATCCTTTTCTAAACCCCGGAAACGCCACTGACCAAGGTCCTTCATTCCACAAAACTATCTGCACCGTTACCCGCAAGCTATTGTAACTACAAATCAATTATACAACGCAACAGGGATTGCGATCAACAGGTTATGTGTGCTCCAACGGGTTATCATTGCCCTGTACAAAGATACATGGCGGGCAACAAACCCACCGGGGGAAGCGCGTAAAAAACTGAGCGCCGGAATTTTCTGCGAAAATTCGTTACCCTCAGATTTCGCCAAAAAGAGGGCAGGATTTACAAGGTCCAAAACCTGACATTACCAGGCAAATTTCAGATGGTTCCCAAGGGAAACATGGGCCCCAGTCTGGCTCGCAATTACCAGCCACAGGTAAAAAGCGCGGTGCGTGAACAAAACGGCAGAAAGGTTAGAATAATGAATTCCAATTTGATTTTCGAATGGTTACGGGAAGATCGGTATGCAACAGAACCGGATGTTGCTGCGGAAGACGCTGAAACGGTATTTTTATCGGTCGAGATTGAAGCGGCGAACAGCCCAGTAGCGGCCTTGGCATCCGTTCCATCAGAGCGGATCGAGATTGAACTTCCCGGCGGGTGCCACGTATCGGCCAAGAGTGGTTTTGATGTTGTTGTACTGGCGTGGTTGTTGAAATGATTGTCGTCGTGAATCCGGTTTCAAGCAATACGCGGGTCTGGCTTGCGGCTGGCCTGACGGACATCCGGCGTGGAGGTAATTCCATGGCTTTCGCCTTCACCCCGATCGAAACCGCCAAGCTGAACAAGGTCGATCCCTAGGCTTGGCTCATGTGGGTGTTGGAACGCATTGCAGATCACAAAATCAACAGGCTAGGCGAGTTGATGCCATGGAAATATAGCCCGGTGGCATAGGCGACGGACGCTTACAAAATAGGTGGCGATCGCCAAAGTACGAATGCAGGCCGCAGCGCTTGCGGCCATCGGCCAACCCCGTGCAACCCTTGACCGCATGACCCGGGATACCAAATCCGGCAACACCTCAAACATAGATGCCCAGGCCGACGCCATTACTGGCCGCGCGTGATGGGGCCGGGTTTTCGCCGCGACATTGACCGCACCGACATCAACAGCTTGCTGAACTACGGATACACCGTTCTACAGGCCACCTCGTCGTGCGCCATTTCCGGCCAGCCTGCATCCCGCCATTGGAATATATCATTCCAACCGTAGCAATGCCTTCCCCCTGGCCGATAACCTGATGTAACCGTTCCGCCAGCTGGTGGATTGTGCCGTCCGCAACATTGCCAGCCGGTTTGGGCCAGACATAACACCCGACGCCAAACTGGCGATGGCGGGTTTGTTCGCGCCGGATCTACCCCCGGGGTGTGGTCACCAGCCCGATGTCAGTGACCCTGAACAAGCTGGCAACTCCCCTGGCCCTTAATTTTGAACAAAGTTCTTCATTTTAGAATGAACAGAAACGGAGCAAACCTCCGTGAAATCTATGCTTTAGATCGCTATCAATCATAGCTGTTCAGAAATCGTGGTCCGGCCGCAACCAATTGCGCAGCCTGGTGCAGAGTGGATGGATCATAGCGGCATTGCCAAGTTGTTTAACACTGAGTGAGAAAGGCCAGATAACGGTTGCTCACGCCACAATTTCAGCGGTGTAATTGGTCCAAAGGCTAAGCGCGTCGGTGCGGGTGTGTCGGTATGAATGTGCGGTGAGTTGACAGCGGCGGGGGCGGAAGATCAGATTGATTTAGCCATGCACAGACAAAAACCTCCAAGCTTGCCGATGGGACCTGAACCGGCCAATTATCTTCTCTCGTTTGCGGGTTGGCCTATGCGACACTTCGATCGGATTATTCAGGCCTTTGTGGGCGCGGTGGTCAGCGTTAGGTGCTAGTGTTCTAATAGGCTTGATGAAGCAGTGCAATTTGTCAGCGATGACGTCCCTTGGTTCGCCAAACCGGCCAACTAATCTTTGGAAAAACCGCTTTGCAGTTTTTTACATTCCGACGGGTTTGAACAAGAGGATCAAGGACCTCACCATTTGCTTCAGTCGCCCGCCACAAACATTGCTTCTTGCCACGGATCGTAATCACGACTTCGTCCATGTACCATTTATGGTTAGCCCCGGGACGATCCCGTTGGATGCAATTTGCAAAATGCCCGCCAAAGCGATTGACCCAGAGCCGGACCGCTTCTCGACTACCAATCACACCACGTTCGGCTAGCAGGTTTTCTACGCCTGCCCTGCTCAATGCAAAACCATGGTAAGCCCAAACAGTAAAAGTAATGATCTCACGAGAATAGCGAAAGCCCGTTAGGTGAGGCATATTGGTCGGGGTTTTCATAAGGTTGGCATAGCTTGGTCAAACAAATAGAACAACTTGGCTATACTTCGTCACGCTCAGAAAATTTTGCGCAAGAACCGATTGCACCCGTTGCAACTGATACCGTCTGGTATTAGATTTCTTGGTGAACACCAAAAACCGCCGTTTGCCTGGTGAATGGTATTCCAAAATTAACAATGGCACTGCTTCGGTCTATGAACCCAACAGAACCGGACATTGTCAGCCGAAGGAATTCACATGAAAAACGGTTTGAAACTGGGGTTCATTACCCTTCCAGTCGCTGCGATCGGGGCGGGCATCCTGGCCTATTTAGTGTCTATTAACCCGCCGCCGGAACGCATTCCCGTCGGCGAACGCTCGGTGCCGGTGCGGGTTATTACCGCCAAAAGCCAACAGATTTCGCCAAGCGTGTCCGGTTTCGGTCTGGTGACGCCGGCCCATAGTTTTGAAGCCATTTCACAGGTAAGCGGCACCGTCACTTATGTGAATCCGGCCCTGGTGAAAGGTGAAATCCTGCCAAAAGGCAGCATCTTGTGGCGCCTGTCGCCGCTCGATTTCAACCTCGCCATTGCGCAGGCAGACGCCAATATCCGCGCGACCCAGGCCCGCCTTGCCGAACTGAAAGTGTCCGAAGCCAATCAAATCGCGGCGTTGGAAATCGAAGAAGAATCCCTGACCCTAAAGGCCCGTGATCTGGAACGCATCGAAACACTTTTTGCAAATGGAACGGTGCCCCAGTCGACACTTGATGCGGCCCGGTCCGCCCATCTTGGGCAGCGCCAGAAAGTGCAAACTCTGAAAAGCGCACTGGCCCTGTTTCCAACGCAACGCACCGTGCAACAGGAACAGGCGGCCGTCTATCAGGCAAGCCTGGAAACCGCCAAACTGAACCTTGAACGCACCGAACTGACATTGCCATTTGCCGCGCGTGTGGCGTCGGTATCTGTCGAAACCGGGCAATTCTTGAGCGCCGGCAAAACCAGCGCTATTCTGGACGGTATTGATTCAGCCGAAGTGGAGGCGCTTGTCCCGGTCGCGGTACTGCGCCGGTTTTTGCAATCGGCCCGTCCCGACGGACAGGTCCCGACGGTAGACCCGACGCAAATGACAACCGCATTGCGGAACCTCGATCTGGGCGTTCAGGTGCGTCTGACACTGGGGCAGGAAACCCTTATTTGGCCGGCAACCCTGGACCGGATAAGTGATGTAATAGACCCTAAGACAGGCACTTTGGGTGTTATCGTCAAAGTCGCATCGGCCTATTCAGGGGCCAAGCCGGGTGATCGCCCGCCGTTAACAAAAGGCATGTTCGTCGAAGTTGACCTGAAGGCGAAGCCGGTAAATGGCATCGCTGTACCGCGCAGCGCCTTGCAGGCAGGCAACCTGATGATTGTCGACAAAGACAACCGTCTGGCCCTGTTGCCGGTGGAGCCGTTCCTGATTCAGGATGGCATTGCGGTGATCATCGAAGGATTGGACGAAGGTACGCCGGTTGTGGTCAGCAAACCCACCCCGTCCCTTCCCGGGCTGTTGCTGGAACCCCAGGAAGACACCGGGCTGATCGAAAGATTGCTTTCCGAAGGGCGTTTGAAATGATCAGGTTCTTTGCCGGGCACCCGACCATTGCCAACCTGCTGATGATCCTGTTTCTGGTGGCCGGGTTGTTTGTCAGCCCGGGGTTGTTGCGCGAAACGTTTCCGCGCGCCCAGCCCAATGAGGTGGAAATTTCCGTCCCCTACCCTGGCGCCCGGCCCGAAGATGTGGAAACCGCCATCTGCGAGCGGATTGAAAACGCACTTGACGCGGTGACCGGCATTGCCCGGCAATCCTGCGAAGCCCGCGAAGGTTCGGCCCGCGCCGTGGTCAAAATGAACGAATCCGAAGATTTCCAGACCTTCGTCGCCGACGTGAAATCCGAAATCGACGCCATTAACGATTTCCCCGACCGGGCTGAAACCGCGCTTGTTCGCCCCCTGGGCCTTACCGATTTTGTCGCGTCGGTTGCCATCACCGGCCCGACGATGCGGCCAGACCTGTTTGACTATGCCGAAGAAGTCCGTGAACGGATGTTGCGATTTGGCGGCATCCCCAAGGTGGATATCAAGGGCTTTTCGACGCTGGAACTGCAGATCAGCCTCAAACCCTATGCGCTTTTGCAATTCGGGGTGTCGGTTTCCGACATCGCGAAAGCCGTGCAGGCCAGCAGTCTGGATACGCCGACCGGTAGTTTGGAAACGTCATCCGAAACCCTGTTGATCCGCTTGGCCGAAGAACGCCGCACAGCACGCGATCTGGCGGATTTGGTGGTGCGTTCGTCGGCCGGCGGCGGTCAGGTCAGATTAGGTGACATCGCCGATATAGCCGAACATTTTTCACAGGACGACGATGTTATCCTGTTTGACGGGCAGCCCGCCGCCGTGCTGGACATCACCAAAACCCGTTCAGAAGATTCCCTACGCATCATTGACGCGCTGAACGCCTTTTTGGCCGATGAACGCCAACAGGCACCCCCCGGCGTGGTTATGGAAATCACCACAGACGGGGCATCGGTCGTCCGTGAACGCCTGACGCTGGTGGTGGTGAACGGTCTGCAGGGGCTGGCGCTGGTTTTTGCGGTATTATGGCTGTTTTTTGGCTTTCGTTTTGCCTTCTGGGTTGCCATGGGCCTGCCGGTTTCATTCATGGGCGGCATCGCTCTTATGGGCCTTGTGGGGTATTCGCTGAACCTGATGACCACCCTTGGCCTGTTGATCGTCATCGGCCTGCTGATGGATGATGCCATTGTTATTGCTGAAAATATTGCGCGCCTGCGCGAAAAGGGCCGCAGCCCCATGGATGCCGTCGTAGAAGGTGCGGCGCAGGTGTTTCCAAATGTGCTCGCCTCTTTTGGAACAACTGCGCTGATCTTCGGATCGCTGGCTTTTCTGTCGGGTGATCTTGGGGCGGTTCTGCGCGTGGTGCCGGTGGTGATGCTTTTTGTGCTGTCAGTATCGCTGATCGAAGCCTTCCTGATCCTGCCCCACCACCTGATCCACGCCCTGGAAAAACCCCCCAGTGAAACCGGCATTCGCGCACGGGTCGAACAGGCAATGAACTGGACCCGCGAAAGTCTGGTCGGCCCGCTGGTCGATTTGGCCATTCGTTTTCGGTACGCGGTTGCCGGTCTGGCCATCGCAGTATTGCTGATCTCTGTCGCGATGATCGCCGGGGGTTTCCTGAAATTCACGGCATTCCCGGAACTGGATGGCGATACCATTGTCGCGCGGGTTCTGTTGCCCCAGGGCACCCCGCTGACGCGCACCCAGGCCATTGTTGCGCAACTTGAAAACGGTCTCGACACGATCAACGCCGCGCGCAGCCCCGAACAACCGGACGGCGCTGACCTTATACGCCACGTCACGGTGTCTTACGGGGTTAATCGCGACGCGTTTGAAAGTGGCGCCCATGTGGCCACGGTCAGTGTCGATTTGCTGCCTTCAGCCATCCGCACGCTACGCCCGGATGCGATTATGGCTGAATGGCGCGACGCTGTGGGGCCTGTGCCCGATGTCATCAGCCTGAAATTCGCCGAAAGCACCATTGGCCCGGCCGGTATCGCCATTGATTTGCGTCTGAAGGGCGAGGATCTTGATCAGTTGAAATCAGCCGCTTTGGAATTGCAGGACTGGATTTGGCAATATCAGGGTGTCACATCGGTTCTGGATGACCTGCGCCCCGGCAAACGCGAATTACGGGTGACACTGAAGGATGCCGCCGGTCCGCTGGGGATTACTGCGGCCATGGTGGCTGATCAGTTGCGGGCGGCGTATTTTGGAACCACCATCAGCGAAATTCAGGTGGCCGGGCGGGTGGTGGAAGTCACCGCCCAGATGGCCCCAGATGAACAGGGCAGCTATCGCGCCTTTGATGAATTTATCATCACCGGGCCAACAGGCGCCAACGTGCCGATCGCCGTGGTTGCCAATGTGGATATCGGTCAGGGGGTCAGCCGGATCAACCGTGAAAACGGCATTCGCACCGTCACCGTACAGGGCACCATCAACACAAGTATTGCCAATGCAAATGCCATTGTCAGCGACACCAAAACACGGTTTGTCCCGGATCTTCTGAGCCGTTATCCGGGTATCATTCTAGATGTGGAAGGACAAAATGCCGAGGCCGGAAAAACTCAGAAATCCATGGTGAAGGGTTTTCTGATCGGGTTGATTGGCGTGTTTTTGTTGCTCAGTTTTCTGTTCCGGTCCTATGTGGAACCGATCATCGTCATGCTGGTGATCCCGCTGGCACTGTCTGGAACAATATTTGGGCACATGGCCATGGGGTTAAATTTTTCGATGCCCAGTATGTTGGGTTTTGTTGCATTGGCCGGTGTCGTTGTGAATAACTCGATCCTTTTGGTGGAATTTGTGAAGCAAGAACATGGCGCCGCATTGACGGTGGCGCATGCCGCGGCTCAGGCAGCGCGCGCGCGCTTTCGGGCGATTTTCCTGACCACGGCAACCACAACCTTGGGGCTGTTGCCGATCCTGACAGAGACCAGCCTACAGGCCCAGATCCTGATCCCGCTGGTGGCCAGCCTGGTGTTCGGACTGTTGGCGGCCAGCATCGTTGTTTTGTTCGCGTTGCCCGCCATTTACGCAATTTTCGATGATCTGGGGTTAAGCACGCTGGCCCGCGACAGGCGCATTGCGGCCCAAAAAGCTGTGTCCGACCAGGGGTAACGCAGCCGCTTAATAGTCGGTTTCGAAAAACGCCACGACGCCGCTATTTCCGTCCGAGCCGGTGCAGCCGGGTTCACCGATGGTTATGTCCAGATCATCCAGACGAAAATTTTCCCGCAGCTTGTTGATGACCCCGCCGCCGCCTGTTGCGCCGTTTGCAGGGGCGATATCTGGGCAATGGGATGGTTGAAAAGGTGTTGTCATGTCCTGGATGGCGCCCGTTTGGCAAGGTGAGTTTATGAGACATTTTAGCCTGGCGCGCCAAGTGCAGTCATGTCTCCAGCCTGTGAACGCGGCGTTTTAAGGCCGCAGGCCCTGATGTGTTCCGCTGGAAGCAGTCCCTATCATACATTTGTGACCGGTAGCTTTTAGAGGGGGTGTTTAAACTTTGTAACAGATTTCAATGCGGGTTTTTAAAGAGTGTAACACGTATTTCAGGCAAAAAAGCGCCGCC
>CAZETX010000075.1:0-8873 GCA_964514925.1 uncultured Marinosulfonomonas sp. | reverse complement strand
CCTCCTTCACCGACAACTCGGCCATCGGCGTTGGTATCAAAGTCGGCTACAGCTTCTAGACCTACCCATACAATCCAACAGGCCCCGCCAACCCGCGGGGCCTTTTTTATGCGCAACTTCCGGCTCGCAACCCCGCCGACATATTGCTAAGCGTCCCCCATGACCCAACAAACCCAATTATCCCTGCGCGCATGGGCTGAACTGTTCCTGCTTGCGCTGATCTGGGGCGGCGTGTTTCTGGCCGTCAGTGTTGCCCTGCAGGGCGTACCGGTCTTCACGCTGGTCGCATTTCGCGTCTGCGGCGGTGCCCTGATCCTCTGGGCCTATGTCCTGATCCGCAAACTTCCGATACCAAAATCACCAAAAATCTGGGGTGCCTTCCTGATCATGGGCCTGCTCAACAACGCCATCCCGTTTTCGCTGATCGCATGGGCGCAGCAATATATTGACAGCGGCTTATCCGCGATCATCAACAGCTCCACCGCCATATTCGGCGTGCTGGTTGCCGCAGCCATATTCGCAGATGAGCGCCTGACCCCGAACCGGCTGATCGGTGTCGGCCTTGGTTTTGTCGGGGTGGCAACGGCTGTCGGGCTTTCGGCCCTGCGCAGTTTTGACATCACCTCACTGGCGCAACTGGCCGTCATCAGCGCCTCGGTTTCCTATGCTTTTGCCGGGGCATGGGCGCGCGCACAATTCAAAACCCTGCCGCCACAGCTTGCCGCTGCCGGGATGACCGGTTTTTCCGGGCTGATCATGGCGGCCATTGCGCTGTCCATTGATGGCCCCCCCGGCCTTGCCTACCCGTGGCCGGTCTGGGCGGCACTGGTCTATATGGCAGGGTTCGGAACGGCGCTGGCCTATCTGCTTTATTACCGGGTGCTTGCGATGGCGGGCTCGGGCAACCTGATGCTGGTGACATTGTTGATTTCCCCGGTTGCCATCCTGCTTGGCGCGCTGGTGCTTGGGGAAACATTACAACCAAAGGCGTTCGCCGGCTTTGCCCTGCTTGCCCTTGGCATGGTCATTCTGGATGGCCGGCTGCTCCGGCACCTGCGCCAGAAACACTAATCCATAAATATCGCTCACATTTTTCTACCATCACCGGTTTCAAGCCGTTACCAAGTGTCAACACCAACACCGGACACAAACAATGATCTACAAAACCCCTGATGACTGGCTGAACGATCCGCACAAAAAGCTGTTACTTTTTGGCATGTCCGGCCTTGGTAAAACCCATATTTCCAATAT
The DNA here is from genome assembly GCA_964514925.1 of uncultured Marinosulfonomonas sp. Lineage (GTDB taxonomy): Bacteria > Pseudomonadota > Alphaproteobacteria > Rhodobacterales > Rhodobacteraceae > NVTR01. Next base: position 7,622 of record CAZETX010000075.1, on the reverse strand, counting down.
GTTACACGCCTCTGGCGACTGGTTTCACTATTCCGTCGACTACCGGATTGCCAGCCATTACCTGCGTGAACATATCACCGGCGATATAAGCTTTGATAATCTGCAACCACTGGCCAGATACCTGGGTAAACCCGGCGATCCGGATAAAGGCGGCATAGAATTTACTGAATACATGCGCCGGCAATTGCAGCACCAACAGGCCGAAATAAATACCCTGCTGGACACGGCACGCTTCATCCCTGCGGCGGGTGACCCCAAAAAACACTTTATCTGCGACACCGGCGGTTCAATCTGCGAAGTGGTGAACCCGGATGATACCAATGATCCGGTCCTGAAATCCCTTGCCGAAAACCTGCTGATGGTCTGGATAAAAGGCTCAGATGCCCATAGCGCCGAACTTGCCAAACGCTTTGACGCCGCCCCGAAACCAATGTGTTACCGCGCCGGTTTTCTGCATAAAATCTGGCGGGAATACCTAAGCGACAACACCATCACCGCAGAAAAAGTTGACCCCGACAGTTTCGTCAGATGGGCCTATTCACAGGCCCTGTCCCAGCGCCAGCCCCGCTACGCAGCCATGGCCAAAAACTGGGGCATCACCGTGACCGCACAGGACGTGGCCAACGCCACAACCCCCCGGGCATTTGACGAAATGATCGCCCGCACCCTTGAGAACCACACGCCCTGACCCTATCACCTGCCCCAGTAACAACCAGCGAATGTGACCTGTAATGCCCATAACCCTGCCCAAAGACCTGCCCGCCTTTGACGTGTTGAAAGACGAAGGCGTGATGGTCATGTCACAGGCGCGCGCCGCAAAACAGGATATCCGCCCCATGCGCATCGGGCTGCTTAACCTGATGCCAAAAAAAATCCAGACCGAAACCCAGTTTTCCCGCCTGCTCGGGGCTTCACCCCTGCAAACCAACCTGTGCCTGATCAGGATGAGCGACCACACCTCCAAAACCGCAACGCCTGAACATATGGACGAATTTTACCACCCCTTCAGCGCCATCAAACACCAGAAATTTGACGGGCTGATCATCACCGGCGCACCCATAGAACACCTGCCGTTTGAAAACGTCGGCTATTGGCAGGAACTGCGCGAAATCATGGACTGGACCCAGACCAACGTGCATTCCACCTTTGGGGTTTGCTGGGGCGGCATGGCCATGATCAACCACTTCCATGGCGTCGATAAACATATGCTGGAACAAAAGGCATTCGGCTGTTTCCGCCACAACAATCTTGCGCCCAATTCCCCCTATTTACGGGGTTTTTCAGATGATTGCGTGATCCCGGTTAGCCGCTGGACGGAAATGCGGGCGCCTGAAATTGATCAGGCAAAGGGGCTGAAAACCCTGCTGGGTTCCGATCAGGTCGGCCCCTGTCTGGTGGAAGACAAAGCACATCGTGCGCTCTATATTTTCAATCACTTTGAATATGACAGCAACACCCTGAAAGACGAATATGACCGCGACATCGCCAGCAATACACCGATCAATATCCCGCTGAATTATTACCCGAATGATGACCCCGCCCAACAGCCGCAGAACCGCTGGCGCAGCCACGCGCATTTGCTCTATGGCAACTGGATCAGCGAAATTTACCTGACCACACCCTATGATATGGATGAAATCGGACGCAAAACCACCGATCTTCGCGGATAGCCAGCGCGCGATTGCGTTGCCCAGTTTACAAAGGCATAGTGGCTAAAACCCAAGGAATACCCCATGCCCCTGCCCTTTGATGGCGCGATCAGCGACTTTTACAAAAACGATGCGCCCGATGACATCAGGAAAGCCCTCAAAAACACCGGTAAAAAAGACATCCTGTCCGGCACATATCCCTATGACAGGCGCATGGGCGGTGACGAATACGAAGAAACAATGGCCGCACTTCAACGCGAACTTGTTAAATTTCAGGCCGATGTCAAGAAAACCGGTAAACGTGTGGTGGTGGTATTTGAAGGCCGGGACGCCGCCGGAAAAGGTGGTACAATCAAACGCTTGCGGGAAAACCTTAATCCCCGTGTCGCCCGCGTCGTCGCCCTGTCAAAACCCACCGAACGCGAAACCGGCGAATGGTATTTCCAGCGCTACATCAATCACCTGCCCTCAGCCGGTGAAATCGTACTGTTTGACCGCAGCTGGTACAATCGTGGTGTGGTGGAAAAGGTGTTTGGCTTTTGCAACGACAGCCAGCGCGCTGCATTTTTTCGCCAACTGCCCGAATTTGAAGACATGCTGGCAGATGAAGGCATCCACTTCGTCAAACTTTGGCTGAATGTCGGGCGGGCTGAACAGCTGCGCCGTTTCCTCAGCCGCGAAAAGGACCCGTTGAAACAATGGAAACTCAGTTGGATCGACGTTGAGGGGCTGAAAAAATGGGACGCCTATTCAAAGGCCATCATTGAAACCTTCGATAAATCCCACACCAAAGTGGCCCCCTGGACCATTGTGCGTTCAGACGACAAAAAACGCGCCCGCATCGCCGGCATCCGCGCTGTTCTGCAAGGTATTGAATATCAGGGTAAAAATCCCGATATAGCCTGTAAACCTGACAGCAAAATATGCGGAGGTCCCGACATCTGGGATGGCTAAAAAAAGAGGTTACCACCACGGAAACCTGCGCCTGGCGCTGGTAGAGGCCGCGCTCAAGCTTATCGAAGCGCGCGGCCCGACCGGCTTTACCCTGTCCGAAGCCGCCAAAACCGCAGGCGTCACCCCGGCGGCGGTCTACAGGCATTTTCAGGGCCGGGAAGACCTGATCGCCGAAGCCGCCCTTCAGGGCTATGAGGTTTTCGCAGATCTGATGGAATTTGCCTTTGCCAAGGGCCAGCCTTCTGCACTGGCGTCATTTGAAGCCACCGGTCGTGCCTATCTGGCCTTTGCCCGCAAATACCCCGGCCATTACGTGGCGATGTTTGAAAGCGGCATCTCAATAAACCGAACACCGGAACTGGCGCAGGTCGCCAACCGTGCCCATGGTGTTCTGGAACGCGCAGCGATTGAACTTTCTGTCCATATCCCCCCGGAAAAACGCCCCCCCGCACAAATGGTATCGGCCCATATCTGGGCGCTGTGTCACGGTGTGGTGGAACTGTTTGCCCGCGGCTCTCCGGGAACCATTTCACCCTTTCCACCAGAGGATCTGCTGGAAAGCGGTATCGGCATTTATTTACGGGGTCTGGGGCTGGTGCCACCGGACGGATAGGCCTGCGCTAGTCCCAGTATTTCTGGATCGGCCTAAAATACATCAGCCGGATCATATAGATATAATTTTCGCGCAGATGTTCTTCTGTCCAGCTTTTCATCAGCCCAACAATGCGCAATGAAAAAATCGCAAACCCCAGTAGCGCGGCCATTCCAAACAGGATCACAGCCAACCCGCTGGCGGTAAAAATACCCAGGCTTTGTATTGCTTCCACCGGTTTCGCCAAATCTATACCAAGGTTCGGATAGACAAGGGTCAGAAATTCAACTGCAAGCTGGGTCATGCCACCAAATAGAACTGCACCGGGCACCAATGTAAAAATGATTACTTTCAACCGGTCGGTCAGTTTAAATTTCTCATCGTCATCGGTTTCATCAGGGAACAGCGCAAGCCATGCTTCATGGTTGGTGCGTTCCGTGTCATCCAAGCTGTCATAGTGAACCTCCCGGCGGGCAACATAAATAACAAGCACCGCCAGCACAGTTCCAAGCACAACCATCAACTGCACAGGGCCAGAAACAAAAAACCAGAACCCGGTAAAACTCAGGGCCATAAAACTGATAAACAACAACCGGTCCGATGCCCCCAGAACCTTTTCCAAAACCCTTCTGGGCCTGGCGAACAGGTCAAGATTAAGCTCCTCCAGCTTTGCCTGTATCTTACTGATGATTATTGAAAGCGGTAGCGCGATAGCAACAATCAACAGGAACAGAAACCGCGACATCGCTTCGCCCGCCATCGGTGTAAAAACCGCAAACTGAGTAATTAGGCCAATCGAAAACCCCACAACAAACCGAATTACAGCCCGCCGCAACGATGTTCGGCCAATCAGCTCTCCAACCGGGTTCAGTGCTGAAATTCCAAGGAAAAGCCCCGCCGCCAGGTTTACTTGCCAGGCATAGGATATATCGGCCTTCAGTAACTCTGACAGCTGGCCGATCATAAACGCAGCCATAAAATTACTTATGACCAACGCCAGTACAATTGAGGCGAAATAACCGACGAACGGATCGGGGGAATTTTTATCAGGGGCAGCGTTCATGTTTCACTCAGCAGTTAAGGTGCTAAATGAATATCAGCCGATTTAGCCCAGAATGGGCCCCGCGCAAGACAGATGTGAACGGCATGGTACCAAAATGTGCCCATTCCAAATATATTGAAACAATGGCAGTTTAAACACGGGTATTGTTGCCATTTACAAAATAATGGGGCCTATCCTGACCACAAACACCCCTATTACGCACAAAAAAAGCGCCGCAAAAATGCAACGCTTCCTTTGAAAATGAACTCGGGCATCGCTGCCCGTGTCGATTTAGCGCTTGGAGAACTGGAAAGAACGACGCGCTTTGCGCTTACCGTATTTCTTACGTTCCACAACCCGGCTGTCGCGCGTCAGGAAACCCGCCGCCTTAAGCGCCGCGCGCAATGACGGCTCATATAGCTGCAGGGCCTTTGACACGCCGTGCTTTACCGCACCGGCCTGTCCGGACAGACCGCCACCCTTAACAGTGGCCATCACATCAAACTGGTCCACAACCCCGGCCACCTGAAATGGCTGACGCAGGATCATCTGCAAAACCGGACGGGCAAAATACGCGTCCATGTCTTTGCCATTGACCGTAACCTTACCGGAACCCGGCTTGATCCAGACCCGTGCAACCGCGTCCTTACGTTTACCGGTGGCATAGGAACGCCCCAGATCATCGCGCACCGGCTCACGTGGCTCGGCAACAACAACCGCGACAGGTTCAACACCTTCGGCAACTGAATCCAACTCATCCAGTGATTTGATTTCTTCGGCCATGTCTATGCCTCCCGCGTATTCTTGGAATTCATTGATTTCACATCCAGAACCGTTGGTTCCTGTGCCTCATGTGGATGATCGCTACCGGCATATACCCGCAGATTTGTCATCTGCCGGCGGCTCAGCTTGCCACCCGGCAACATACGCTGCACGGCTTTGGTCACCAGACGTTCCGGAAACTTGCCTTCCAGGATCTGACCGGCGGTGCGCTGCTTGATGCCCCCCGGATGGCCGGTATGCCAATAGTATATCTTGTCAGAACGCTTCTTGCCGGTCAGCTGAATTTTATCAGCATTAATGACAATAACATTGTCACCCATGTCCATGGACGGGGTAAATGTTGGTTTGTGCTTGCCGCGCAAGCGCATGGCGATGATGGACGCCAAACGACCCAGAACAACGCCCTCGGCGTCAATCAGGATCCATTTTTTGTCAATATCCGCCGGTGTGGCCGAGAATGTTTTCATTTTTCTACCCTTAGGTGGGATTGGATGGGGCTGTATCAGATATCTTGCCGACACGGTCAAGCGAAAATACCCAAGTTTAATTGTTGTATATCAGTTACTTACAAATAAGGTATTATTATACCCCATATTCAAGCCCTAACCGCACCCCGTTGCAGACGCCAGGTGCGCAGCGACGCCAGCGTCTGAACAACCACCACAAACGCAACGATGCCAACAAACGGCCAGCGCGCCGGGTTCGGCTCAGGTATCTGGCGATGGAAATCAAGGAAATGCATGAACAGAAAATATGCCGTGTGGGCGACAATCAGCGCCCATAGGATATAGGCCCCCTGCTGGAAATATTTCCACACGCTCAGACCCATCCACTTTTGCGAGGCATTGTTTGAGGTCAGCGCCAACATCAACCCATATACCAGCGCCAGCATGCCAATGACATTGCCCAGCCCGAGCCCCTTGTCGAACATGACATATTTCAAAAGTTCCGGGTGAAATTCAAACCCGAACAACCGCTGCCATTCCAGCTCAACCCAGCCAAACAGAATAAATCCGGAATGCACCAGCGCCGCCATAAACCCCCAAACCCCCAGTTCCCGCCGCCAGGGTAAAATCCTGGTGGTTTTCCGATACAGGCGTGATAATGGCCCCAGCAACATAACCACGGCAATTACAATCAGCGACGCATCCGCAAATGCCCGGTTCCAGCGATGCATCGGCGACCACTCCGGCCGCCATAGCCAGAACCCATAGATCAACGCACCCGTCAAAACCAGCGCGCCAATATGGCGAAACTTCCAATCACCAACGTCAATCTTCATTAGTATCGTCCTTTTTGGTCCGGCCCGGATGCCAGTTCTGTTTTCCAGTCCATGCAGCATCTAACGCAGTAACCAATTGCAATAAACGGCATATTTCTCACGCTTGTGTTATTTAGCCGGTGCGTAATCCGTAAACTCAATTGCTGCGTAACAGATGGCATGCAAAATATTTGTCACTTTTTCGTTGCGATTATTTATTTAATTGGTTAGTTAATTAACATACCCGTTATTTAGGAAACGCCATGCCCGCCCTGCCCGATACCTTCGCCGCCCTTGGAAACGCCACGCGTTTTGCCATTGTTGAAAGGCTGCTGAAAGAAGGCGAATTGCCTGCCGGTGACATTCTGGATATCGGCAACATGTCCCCCCCCGCCATTTCCCGACACATCAAAGTGCTGCGGGAAGCCGGGGTGATCAGTCAGAGAATTGACAAACAACGCCGCATTTACTCAGTTAAGCCAGAGGTGGTGCAAGCCATCAGCACCTGGACCCTAAGCTACCGCGATTTTTGGGAACAGGGTCTGGATCGGCTGGCACGTGCCATGATGAATGGGGATGAAACCAATGGGTGAACTGCGAATTGAACGTGACTTTCCGGTCAGCCCGGAAAAACTGTTCGCGTTTGTAACTGAAAATGAAAACCTGCTGAAATGGTGGGGGCCAGACGGGTTTGGCTACGCCGATCAAAATCTTGACCTCACCAAAACCGGCGACTGGGACATGGTCATGGTCGACCCCTCCGGCGGCCACCACCGGATCAGCGGCGTCGTACTGGCCATCGATCCGCCCCGCTCGGTGGATTTCACCCTGATCGTTCACGCCAAAGACGGCCCCCCCAGCATCGACAGCACCGTGCGTTTTGAAGTCGCGGCCATCGACACCGGCGGCGCGCGTCTGATCCTGACACAAACCGGATTGACCGAACAAGACATTATTCGCGGCAGCACACAGGGCTGGATATCAACCCTGTCAAGACTGGAAAATCTACTGAACGACCAATAGCAACCGAAAAGGAAACACCATGGCTAAATTCATCATCGCCTATCTCGGCAGCCCGAAACCAAGTGCCGCCCCATCCCCCGAGGATAAACAAAAACATATGGAAGGCTGGAAAAACTGGATGGCCGGACTGGGCGACGCAGTTGTCAGCATGCCGGCACCATTGATGGGCTCCAAAGTGGTCAAGGCAAGCGGCGTGTCCGACAACACCGACCCAAACGCCATGACCGGTTTCATGGTTGTTGAGGCCGCCGATATGGACGCCGCCGTTGAAATGGCCAAGGGTGATCCGTATCTGGCCATGGAAGGCGCGGCCATCCA
>CAZETX010000074.1:0-9924 GCA_964514925.1 uncultured Marinosulfonomonas sp. | reverse complement strand
AGCGCCATATCATCCCGGTGGATCAGGGCCGCACGCCCCGGATAGCCAAGGATTGTTTCAATTTTATCAGATCGCTGACCGGCAATGGCGCGGGCCTCACCGCTGGAATAGCGGCACAATCCAAATCCGATACCGATTTGATCCGGCCCCAGTATCGCCACAAGGTCACCCCGGGCAAAGACCCCGTCAACCGCCGTGACACCGGCGGGCAACAGCGACTTGCCCCGGCCAAGGGCGGCGGCGGCACCGGCATCCACGGTGATGTCGCCCTGGGGTTTCAGCGCTGCAATCCAGCGTTTACGCGCGCTTTTTGGATCCCCCAGCGGTGTAAACCATGTCGCCGCCGCCCCGTCTTTCAGGGCCTGCAGCGGGCGATGCCCGGCGCCATTGGTGATCGCCATCGCGCAGCCCGCCCCGGTGGCGGTTTTGGCGGCCATCAGCTTGGTTTTCATCCCGCCACGCGACAACCCAGAACCGGCATCCCCCGCCATGGCGTCAATTTCCGGCGTGATTTTGTCGATAATATCAAACCGTTCCGCATCCGGGTTATCGGCGGGATTTCCCGAATAAAACCCATCCACATCCGACAACAGGATCAGCTGATCCGCCCCCACCGTCACCGCAATTTGCGCCGCCAGCCGGTCATTGTCACCATAGCGGATTTCATCGGTGGCCACGGTGTCATTTTCATTCACGATCGGCACCACCCCCAGCCCCAGCAATTGCCCCAGCGTGGCGCGCGAATTCAGATAACGCCGCCGGTCACTGCTGTCTTCCAGCGTCACCAGAACCTGCGCCGTGGTGATACCATGGGGGGCCAGCGCCTGCTCATAGGCCCGCGCCAGCCGGATCTGCCCCACCGCCGCCGCCGCCTGGGATTGCTCCAGCGGTAAGGTCCCGTCCCCCAGCCCCAAAACGCTTCGCCCCAACGCAATTGAACCGGACGACACCAGCACAACATCCGTGCCACCGGTCCTGATATCGCGGATATCCAGCGCCAGATCCCGCAGCCAGTCGCTGCGCAATTCCCCGCCCTGCACCAGCAACGAAGACCCGATTTTGACAACCAGCCGCCTGGCGTCGCTCAGGGTTGCCATGGCGCTTCTACTTCCGCAGATTTTCGCGCCCGCAACCGGTTCGCGTCAATCTTGCCCCGTACCGCGCGCAACACCTCGGTCAACCCCTCACGCGACACCCCGGACATCGCCATCACCTCACCCCCGGAAGCCGCCTTAAGCGCCGCCAGCCTGTCGGCCCGCTCCTCGGCATCCAGAGCATCGATTTTGTTCAGCACCGTGATCCGCGGCTTATCCGCCAGCCCGCCACCATAGGCCTCCAGCTCGGCAATAATTGCTGTGTAATCCGCCGCCACATCCTCAGCCGTGCCATCCACAATATGCAATAACACCGCGCAGCGCTCCACATGACCCAGAAACAAATCACCCAGCCCGCGGCCCTCGGACGCCCCGGCAATCAGCCCGGGAATATCCGCGATGACAAATTCCACATCATCCACCCCAACCACACCCAGATTGGGCACCAGCGTGGTAAACGGATAATCCGCCACCTTGGGGCGCGCATTGGAAGTTGCCGCCAGAAACGTCGACTTGCCAGCATTGGGTTGCCCCAGCAAACCGGCGTCAGCAATCAGCTTCAGCCGCAGCCAAAGGGTGCGCTCCACCCCCTCCTGTCCGGGGTTGGACCGGCGCGGCGCGCGGTTGGTCGGTGATTTGAAATGCAGGTTACCAAAACCACCATTGCCGCCCTGCGCCAGCAAAAACCGCTGCCCGACCTCGGTCATATCGGCAATAACGGTTTCCTCATCCTCATCCAGAATTTCGGTGCCAACCGGCACTTTCAACACGATATCCTCACCGTATTTACCTGAACGCTGGCTGCCCATGCCATGCTGTCCGCTTTTTGCAAAGAAATGCTGCTGATAGCGAAAATCAATCAGCGTATTCAGCCCGTCCACAGCCTCGGCCCAGACCGAGCCGCCATTACCGCCATCGCCGCCATCCGGGCCGCCAAATTCAATGTACCGTTCACGCCGGAAACTGATACAGCCACCGCCCCCGCCGCCCGAGCGGATATAGACCTTGCAAAGATCAAGAAATTTCATGGCATGGTCCTTAACTGGTTCCGGCTCAGGCGATAGAGCGTTTCCGGCGCGTCCTCAAGCCTTGCCGCCGAACTTCCCATGGCAATGCCGGTCCGCTCAAAGCCCAGCTTGGCCAATACCCGCCCAGAGGCCGGGTTATCATCAAAATGACTGGCGGTAATTTCTGTCAAAGAAAACCGCTCAAACACATCCGGCAAAAACGCCGCCATGGCCTCAGTGGCGTATCCTTTGCCCCAAAAATCCTGCCCCAGAAAATACGCGCAACTCACCGGATCACCGCCAATACCAAGGGTGCCGATCAGGGTACCATCCAGCAAAGTCACCGCCGGGCGAAACCCAACCTGCCCACGCCATTTTGACATTTCAAGCCAGGCCTTCACATCCGCCTCAGCCCAGGGCGCTGTTACATTAAACATCATCCGCGCAACTTCTGGCACGCCGCCAAGCACCTGAAGATCGCGCCAATCACCTTCGCGCAACCCGCGGATAATCAATCGGTCACTGCGAACCTCATAGGGGTTTGCCGCCAACCATTTGGCACGCGTCAACACATAACGGCTCGCCACAAACTCACCCCCCTGCGCCTGTGATACACACCGGGTGTCGCCCACACACACAAAACCCAGCTTTTCCAACACCCGCTGAGATCCGTCATTACCCTGCATCACTTCGGCGGTGATCTGGTCCCAGTCCAGCACCGCAAACGCCCGCGCAATTGCCGCCTGCGCCATTTCGGTGGCGTAACCCTTGCCCCAGTGGTCGCGGGCGATAAAATAGCCAAGCGCGCCATCAAAACAACTCATGCCACCGATATGTTCATCACCCTGGAAAATCAGGCCGACGAAACCATTTTCGGGGTCTATCTGTTGACACCGCGATAACGTAAATTCCCGGTCCGCCGGGTATGGCCAGCTGGATGTCCACTTGACCACCTCATAATCCGACACAAACGCCAGATAGATTTCAAGATCATCAGGCGAAGGATCGCGCATTCGCAACCGCGCAGTTTTGATTTCACGCATTACAGGCCTGCCAGTCACCGCGGCTCAGGGTCATTTCCTGCAAGTGTTTTTCCACACCGGTTGCCGCCGAAACCGTTGGCACAATACTGGTACCGCGAAACCCCAGCCCCATCAGAATACGCCTGGAACCGTCATTCCCAATAAAATATCCGGACTCCAGCTTTCCAGCACCACACCCGAACCACTCAGCCACCACCGCAGGCGCCGCCTCTGACATATAGCCCCGCCCCCAGAACCCGGTCCCCAGCCAATAGCCCAGATGGCCCTTGACCCCGATACCACCGGCAACTTTGCCTGCAATTTCTATGCAATACCGCCCCTCGGCGTCACTATTTTTGATGAAATCCAACGCATCCGAAACCGCATAAGGATGCGGCACAACCGTCAGCCAGCGCGACACCGCAAGATCACCGATCAGCCGCGCGCAGTCCGGCGCATCCACCACCGCCCATGGCCGCAAAACCAGCCGGTCTGTTCTGATAATTTCCGCCAACATCGCCGCAGTCTCCCGTAATCTTCGAAAAATTTCAATTCACTCGAAAATCGCGCGGGGGGGATGTGCGATCTTCGGTCTGCCCGAGGATCGCACCAGTTGCTGGCCTAATCCCCTAATCTGTTCACATAGGTCCATGTCGGAACCACCGTGTTTCGGGCCACTGAAAACGCTTCCGCATCCCCAAGATAGCCGAAACCGGCATTGGTCATCACCCGCGCCGAGGCCGGGTTGTCCTGAAACACCTCGGCAAACATGGTTTTTGCTTCATGGGGGTTGGCGCCAACCATTGCCCGCACCGCATCTGATGCAATCCCGGTATTCCAGAACGCAGGCGCCACCCAAAACGTGATCTCCGATTGCTCACGATCCATCCGCGTCAACCAGGTCACGCCCAACACTTCCGGCATGCCCGCCGCCGTACCATCCATGACCCAAACATCTTCCCCGCGCCCGTCTTGCCCCGCGCGCGCGATATAGGCCGCAATCGCACCGGGGGGCAGCGGATGCGGCACAGCGCGGCACGCCTCAGCCACGCGTTTGTCCGACATGTGCATCTCCAGCAGCCCGGCATCTGATTTTCGCATGGGCCGCAGGATAAACCGATCGGTCTCCACCACTGGCTGCGCTGTTATCTGATCAAAAATCATGCCTTCTCTCCCACGAAAACAACTGAAACCGCACGCTTAGCGACTTTGCCTGTCAGTATTGTTAACAGGCAGATGGATACCATAGGGCGCGCCTTCAAGATCAGAACACCGCGGCTCACGAATGTTTTAACCCCGGCAACAATACCGGCTACAGCCATTGGAAATGCCAAAACTTTCACCAATCCGGCAATAATATTCGCAACATCTTGCGCCATCGCCTGCCCGTTGCCACGGGTGGATAAAACCCCCGGAAAACCGCGCACCGCGACTATGCCATCGTATTCAATTAAACTGACGCCCATTTCAAAGGCCTCCTTAAAACGAAAAAGGGACCGGCTTTTTTGCCGATCCCATTAAAACTGATTTAATGTATTTTCGGCTACTGGGCGGCCTCCGCTACCGGAAGAACCGAAATAAAGGTGCGCCCCTTAAGACCCTTGTGAAAGGTCACGGCGCCCTGCACGGTTGCAAAGATCGTGTGATCCTTGCCCATGCCCACGCCTTCGCCCGGCCACATCTTGGTGCCGCGCTGGCGCAGGATAATATTACCCGGAATGGCGATCTCGCCACCATATAACTTCACGCCAAGGCGACGGCCCGCGCTGTCGCGACCGTTGCGTGTTGAACCACCTGCTTTTTTATGTGCCATGGTTTGCTATCCCTTCTTCGCCAGATCTTTGGCCTGCTTGACCCAGTCTTCGCGCTCAATGCGGCCTTTGAACGACAGTTTTTCGTCCATATCAGCAATATCGGCTTTTTTCCAGCCCGCGATCTGCGCAAAAGTCATCACGCCATTTTCGTTCAGCTTTTTCTCAAGCGCCGGTCCAACACCGGACAGCAACTTCAGATCATCCGCCGCAGCCGCCTTAGGCGCCGCTTTTTTCGGGGCCGCCTTTTTCGGGGCCGCCTTGGCTGGTGCCTCAGCCTTGGCGTCGGCTTTCTTAGGCGCGGCCTTCTTGGCCGGCTTGGCGGCCGCAGCCGCAACACCTGAAACAGAACCCGACCCAATCGCTGCCTTCACCCCGGATTTGTCGCCACCTTTTTCAAGAATGTCGGTGATCCGAACCAGTGTCAGCTTTTGACGGTGGCCCTTGGTGCGCTTTGAATGGTGCTTACGGCGACGTTTGACGAAGTGAATGAGCTTCTCGCCCTTGATCTGGTCGATCACATCGGCCTGCACGGCCGCATCTTTGATCATCGGCGTACCAATATTAGAGCCGATCATCAGAATCTCATTAAATTGAATTTTATCGCCGGCATCAGCAGCAAGTTTTTCAACGCGCAGAACATCTCCGCTTTGAACCCGATACTGTTTGCCACCGGTCTTGAGGACCGCAAACATATGCTTTTCCTTCGCATTTTCGCGTTCTGTGGCCCCGGTTCCCCGTGTTTTGGCAAATGCCGCCGTCAAACTGCGCGCCCCCGTATAGGGCAATATTGAAATAACCCCGCAGGAACACCTGTCAGGAATGGCGGCTTATCTTGGAAACCGCCCGGTTAGTCAAGCGCCATCTGCCCGCCTTCGGCCATTTCAGGCGGTTTCAAACAGGGTCTCCAGAATCGGACAATCCGGCACATCCCCCCGGCTACACTCGGCGGCCATTTTCACCAGTGTCTTCTCCAGCTTCCTAAGCCCGTTAATTTTATCACGCACCGCCGTCAGATGGCTCACCGTGCGCCCATGTACCACCGCACAGGATGTTTCGCGGCTGTCCACCATCCCCAATAATGCCCGGATCTCATCAATCCCAAAACCCAGCTGCCGTGCCCGGCGAATAAAAAACAACCGCTTCAAACCGGTCCCGTCATATTGCCGGTTGCCCCCGGCGGTGCGCTCTGGTCTGGGCATCAAAGCAATGCGTTCATAATAACGGATGGTTTCAATCTTAACCCCTGTGGCCTCAGATATCTGCCCAATCCCCAGCGCCTGTTGTTCCGGATTAAGACCCATGAAACTATTCCTTGCATCTGTAGTGACTACAGATCGTATACAGCATTACGAATCAACAAATCCACAGGCGAATATGACATTTCAGGAAACCCACCAAACTGCTCCGGCCAGCGATGCCAGTAAAAAACGCTATGTCGCCTTTGGCGCCATTGCCGGGGCCATCGGCGCCTCGGCCTGCTGCATCCTGCCGCTGGTGCTGTTCAGCATGGGGATCACCGGCGCATGGATGGCAAACCTGACCGCCATGACGCCCTATAAACCCTATTTCATCGCCGCAACCATGGGCTTTCTGGCCTATGGCTATTGGCTGGTTTATCGCCCCCAGCCCTGCGAAGCGGGTGAAACCTGTGCCCGCCCCCTGCCCAACCGACTGGTAAAGTCAGCGCTCTGGCTTTCAACCGCATTGGTGCTGATGGCATTTTTCTGGAAATGGATCGCCCCGGTTCTGGCCCCGCTGATGCTTGGATTATAAAAGGAAACATTATGAAACATCTCCCCACCGGTCTGATATTAGCCGTGACATTCGCTGTCACACCGCTACACGCCGCCGAACAAACCGTCCGCCTGTCGGTCCCCGGCATGACCTGCCCCAGCTGCCCCTTTATAGTCGAGGCCGCAATAGGTGCCGTTGACGGTGTCATCACCGTAACCGCCAATTCAGAAATCCGCGAAGCCCAGGTCACCTTTGAAGACACCCTGACCAGCCTGGATGAAATCAGCCTGGCCGCATTGCAGGCAGGCTACGAAGCAACCCAGATCAACACCGGATCCTGAACCAGATGAATGACAAAAAACTCCTGAAAACCGGCATTATCGGCACCGGCATCATGGCACTGTGCTGCTTTACCCCAATCCTTGTGGTGCTGGTGGGCGTTGTCGGGCTTTCGGCCATCACCGGCTATCTGGACTATGTCCTGTTCCCGGCACTGGGCTTTTTCATCCTGCTTACCGCCTATGCGCTGATCCGCCGGGCGCGTGCCAAATGACTGCCCCCAATTCATCCACATATGACCTCGCCGTCATCGGTGCAGGTTCGGCCGGGTTCTCCGCCGCCATCACTGCCGCCGACAGCGGCGCGCGGGTGGCGCTGATCGGTTACGGTACAATAGGCGGCACCTGCGTCAATGTCGGCTGCGTCCCCTCCAAAACCATGATCCGCGCGGTTGAAACCCTGCATCAGGCCCGCACAGCGGCACGTTTTGACGGCATCCGTGGCCGTCTGAACATCACCGACTGGGCCGCCCTGGTGGCGCAAAAACAGGCATTGGTCGATGAACTGCGTCAGGCAAAATATCAGGACGTGCTGCCAAACTATCCCAACATCACCTACATGCCGGGGCGCGCATCCTTCACCTCCAACACCAGCCTGACGGTAGCCAAGCATCAACTGACCGTTACAAATACCATCATCGCCACCGGCTCACGCCCGCATATTCCACAGATTAACGGGCTGGACCGGGTGGGCTGGATCGACAGCACCGCGGCACTGGAACTCACCACCCTGCCCACCAGCATGACGGTCATGGGGGCCGGCTATATCGGCGTGGAACTGGCACAGATGTTCGCCCGCGCCGGGGCCAAAACCACCCTTGTTACCCGCAGCCGCCTGCTGCCCGGGGCCGAACCGGAAATCAGCGATGAACTGACAAAACTGCTGACAGCCGAAGGCATCAACATCCTGCCCGGCCTCAGCTATAGCAGCGTTGAAAAAGCCACAGACGGCATCACCCTGAACGCCACCAATACCAATGGCGATACCCTGAAGATAACCTCAGAACAGCTGTTGCTCACCACCGGGCGCATTCCCAACAGCGAAACACTGAATCTCGAGCAAACCGATGTAAAAACCACCCCAACCGGCGCCATCCGGATCAACGACAAAATGGCCACCAGTGCTGCCAACATCTACGCCGCAGGCGACGTCACCGGGCGCGATCAGTTTGTCTATATGGCCGCCTATGGTGCCCGCATCGCTGCCCAGCAGGCCCTGGGCCTGTCGGGTGAAACCTATGACAATTCAGCCATGCCGGCCGTGGTGTTCAGTGATCCGCAGGTGGCCAGCGTTGGATTGACCGAGGCTCAGGCGCAACAGGCGGGCCACGAAACCGCCACCTCGCTCCTGCCACTGCAACACCTGCCCCGCGCCCTTGCCGCGCGCGACACCCGCGGCCTGATCAAACTGGTGGCCGACCGGAAAACCAAACGCCTGCTCGGGGCCCATATCCTTGCCCCCGAAGGCGCAGACTCCATCCAAACCGCCACCATGGCCCTCAAATCCGGCATGACCTACGAACAACTGGGCGCAACCATTTTCCCCTACCTGACCACGGTAGAGGGGCTGAAACTCGCCGCCCAGACCTTCGAAAAAGATGTCGCGAAACTGTCCTGCTGTGCCGGCTAAGCCTGCGCGAAAACTACAGATCTTCGCTTGACATTACCCGCGCCGCCGCATGGCCAAGTGCGTTGGAAATCCCATCAAACAACTCACTAAACCCGGCAAACAACGCCGTGTTCAGCGCCTGCCCGGCATCGGTTTTGGAAAATTCGATATAGGCCAGCAGATCTTCGTCACTCAGGGGGGAATAGGCCATGGATAAAAACCCAAACAACCATTCATCGGTGTCCGCGCGTATTTCCGGTTCCTGCCCCCAGACATCGGACAATATCTTGTCTTCGGTTACCGGCTCGGGATAGGCACCACCATCCACCAGCCCGGTATAAAACGCAAAATTCGAATTCAGCGCGCCCTCCACATTGGTCTCCAGCAAATCGTTTACATCAATAAACTGCTGCAACAATTCAATGCGCGGATCATCCGCCTCAAACAGCTGTGCCACATGGGCTTTGTTGGCCGCATCCACCGCGTCATCCATCAACGCCCGCCGCGCCGAGATTTCCAGCGCAATCACCTCAACCCCCAGATCACTTTCGAAAAAGTCGGTCAGCGCGGCAATGCTGTCCCCGTCCAGCGCCTCCCCGAACCCGGTCAGCGCAACATCGCGCATGCGTTCCGGATCATAAATATCTGAAACCGCCTCACGCCAGCCTTGGGTACTGCCCCCCGGAAACATGCTTTCCGCCAGCTCATCCCCATAGTCGATGCCCTCCTGGCGCATCACCTCAATAATCTCGGGCAATCCCAACACATCCGTCAACCGCTGCATCTCCGGGCTGATCTGCGCCTGTACCGGCACAATTGAAACGATCCAAATCACCAGCGCCAATGAATATCTGAACATGTAACCTCCTGATCAAAGTTACCCGTTACCTAGGCCCAAATCGTTGCATTTCCAAGACCCGGCAGCTCACAGATCAGCGAGCATGCGCGCAATATTTCTATTGTGCCCCGCGCGCCCATTCCCTAAAGAACCACAGCGATTGGCCAAACCAATAGCGGAGAGGTGCCAGAGTGGTCGAATGGGGCGGTCTCGAAAACCGTTGAGCCTTCACGGGTTCCCAGGGTTCGAATCCCTGTCTCTCCGCCAGCTTCTTTGCCCTGCACCCCCAAAGATGCGACAGCACCTCGGCCGGTCAGGCCGCCCTGTCCGCGCTGTCCGCGCTGTCTTGCGCCGTGAGACAATTAGTCATTGGACATAAAATGGTGCGGGTGAAGGGACTCGAACCCCCACACCTTGCGGCGCTTGGACCTAAACCAAGTGCGTCTACCAATTCCGCCACACCCGCAC
>CAZETX010000073.1:7129-10142 GCA_964514925.1 uncultured Marinosulfonomonas sp. | reverse complement strand
GGGTTCCTGTTCAACAACATGATCTCGGCCACGGGTGACAAGCATCGCCGCCTGCGGATGATCGGCAACCGGGTTTTCATGCCTAAATTCATCGAAAGCTTTCGCCCGATGGTGCAGAGTCTGGTGGATGAGCGCATGGATTTCGCACTTTCAAGCGGTGAATTTGATCTTGTGGAAGAATTCGCCGCCGAAATCACCGTGGCCATGGTCTGTGCCATTCTGGGGGTGCCCCGCGCCGACAAAAAGCAAATCCGCCTCTGGTCGGCGGTTCTGGGGGAAAATTCCGGTGCCTCTACCTGGCTGGCCAAGGCAAACCCGGCGCTAGAGGAAAAAGGTCGCCAGACCGGCATCGACCTGACCAATTATTTTCGCGACCATCTGACAGATCGACGCGCCAATCCGCGCGACGGTGATCTAATTTCGGCATTCATGGCGGTCGAAGTCGACGGCGAAAAACTCTCGAACGACGAAATATTGTCGATGGTGATGTTGCTGTTGCTGGCGGGCAATGAATCCACCACCAATCTGATTTCAAACTATGTGCGGATTCTGGCGTCACAGCCTGAAATCGACGCCAGATTGCGCGCCGACCCGGCGCTGATCCCCTCGGCCATCGAAGAAACCCTGCGGATGCGTAATTCAATCCGCAACGTTGATCGGGTCGCCCTGCGCGATATTGAAATGCGCGGCGTGACCATCCCAAAAGGCGGTCTGGTGGTTGTCTGGCTAAGTGCGGCCAACCGCGACCCGGAAGCGTTTGAAGACCCGGATAAATTCATTCCCGATCGCAGCCCCAACCGGCATTTTGGCTTTGGTCAGGGCATCCATCTTTGCCTTGGGGCACCCCTCGCCCGCATGGAAGCCCAGTTTGTGGGACAGGCGATAGCAACCCGTACCAGTTCGATAAAACTGACGGAACCGGCGGTCATCGGAGGCAATGCAAATTTCGACGGTGTCGCACATCAAATGGTGCGATTTGCAAATGCTTGACGGTTGAACCGGGTTTGATGGGATAGACACTCACACCATCGGAAGCCGCCCTGCCGCGAAACAAGGCCCGATCCAATAACAACGCTCACATGTAGCGAGCGCGATTAAGTTGAATAATTCATGCTATGGAACCTGACAAACCGCAGTAAACGGCAGGCACGGGTTTCTGGCAGCAACCGTTACCCCACCATCCTGTCAAGTAACCGATCAAACATTGCATCACAGGCGGCCAATTGCGAAAGTTCAATATATTCATCTGGTTGGTGGCCCTGCCCATCCATCGATCCCGGTCCACACACGACGGTTGGCACCCCAAGATGGGTGGCGAAATAACCGGCTTCGGTGCCAAAGGCGACTTTTGTTGTGCCGGTGACTTGCGCCAGTTTTTGCGCGTATTTTACCACGTCGCTATCTGCTTCGGCATCCAGCCCCGGATAGGAAATCCGCTTTTGCACATCAACTCGGGCCACCGGGAATTTCGCCTGATGGGACGCGGCGACATTTTGTGCCGCCGCCTGTATCCGTGCCAGAATATCCGCCGGATCATCCGCCGCCAGATGGCGGAATTCAAAATCAACCACCGCCTTTTCCGGCACGATATTCAGCGCCATGCCGCCGGTTATTTTCGCCACATGGATGGTGGAATAGGGCACGCCGTAGTCGGGGTCCTGGGCACCGACCCGCGCATAATCATCCTGCAACCTGCGCAGTTCACCAACAAAATCCGTCGCCAGATGCAGTGCGTTCAGAAAATTTGGTGCCATTGCCGAATGGCCGTTCATGCCGGTGCAGGTGGCCCGCAGCGCCGCCTTGCCCTTATGGCCGATGGCCACGCGCATCGACGTGGGTTCACCGACAAAACACATCCGCGGCAGACCGATTGTATTGTCCAGATGGCCGATCATTGACTTGATGCCGACACAGCCGATTTCTTCGTCATAGGAAAACGCGATTTTCAGCGGTTCCTGCAGATCGGCCTTTGCAGCCCGGTCCGCCAGCGCCATGACGCAAGCCAGATAGCCCTTCATGTCGGTGGTGCCGCGGCCAAAGGCCTTGCCATCCGCCACGGTCATTTTGAACGGTTCGACTGTCCAGTTCTGGCCCGCCACCGGCACCACATCGGTGTGGCCGGACAACATGATGCCGGGCCGCTCAGGCGGACCAATGCGCGCGAACAACCCGGCCTTTTGCCCGGTGTCATCGGGCACAAGGTGCACTTCAAATCCGCGGGTCGTTAGATAGTCCTGAATAAAGTCGATGATCGCCAGATTGCTGTCGGCGCTGACGGTTGGAAACCCGATAAGCCGGTCCAGAATTTCGAGGGTCTTCATCGTCGCATCCTTCACCCTATTCGTCGCCCGGAACACCGTATGATGGCGCCTGGCGCGGGTCCAGTGCGCGCTGCACGTAGGCGGCCAGTTGCGGTTGATAAACCGCCCAGGCGCGGGCGATATTATCGATCGGGCAATCATCAGTCCAATCAAAGCGCAGATCGGCCACCGGCCACGCCACCTGATCACAAATCTGCATGCCCGCCGAATGGATCGGACCTGCTTCACCCCCCTGCGCCAACCCGGCACGCATGGCGGCAATCAGCCGGTCACCGATGTGGCCGGTTGCAGATTGAAAGCCCTCGACAATGGCCTGCGGCACCCCGTCATTGGCCAGCAGATTGCCCGCCGATGCCACATTTTCGCCCTGTGCCTGGGTCCAGATGCCCAATGAATTGGGGCCGGAATGAATAGCGGTGCCGCCGAAACGGTCAACGGCCAATACCTGTCGGAATTCCATGAATTTGGCGCTTTGAACGATGTCGGCAATCGCCCCACTCGCAGTCAAATCGCGCCCCATCAGATCTAGTGTTTTAGGTCCCAAAGACGGATCAGTTATGTTTTGCGACGCCACCGCGCCGACCCCTGCCCGCGTGTAGGAACAACGGGCTGCCACCGCCGGGGAAGACGACGCAATCGCCACCCCGAACATGCCGGTTTTTGCGCAGCGCGCTACAAGGGAAAATGTCATG
>CAZETX010000073.1:4674-7029 GCA_964514925.1 uncultured Marinosulfonomonas sp. | reverse complement strand
TGCATCACCTTATGGGTTTGCTCCACCGGATCATGGCTGCCGATATTGACCGCATCGTCCAGATTTTGCGGACACTGGCCGCGCAAATAAACCGTTTTGCCGCCCTGTGTGACCACCGCCTGACACAGATCGTTATCAAGGTTCTGTTCGGGGTAGGTATCGCTGGTATTGAATTTTCGAATGCGTGTATGGGCCATTTTCATGCTCCGTTTAGGTGGCGTTCGGGCGGTCATATTGCGAATACATCCGCTGTATGGAAATCTGATCGGCCAGGTATTTGGCATCATGCCAGACCCCCCAGATAAATGTCGAGCCACGGCGCGATTGCCAGGGCAGACCAAGGAAATATATACCCGGTTCCGTGGACACACCGCGCTGATGGGCGGGTTTGCCGGCATCATCAAACGCATCCACCTTAAGCCAGCTGAAATCCTGCGAAAACCCGGTCGCCCAGATGATTGATGTGACCCCGGCAGCGGCCAGATCAAGTTGGCGGACCGGGTCCGTCATGCAGGCCGGATCAGGCAACATATTGCGGGCCGCTGGTTCTTCGGGAAAGTTCAGGCCATTGCGGGTGATATAGGTGTCGGCGTCATCCAGCATCGACAGGTAACTGGCGTCGCCATGGGCAATATTTTCGCACAGATCCCCGGCAAATGTCAGCGCGCCATCGGCGTAGGTTTCGGTACGGCCCACCAGCATCATACCGTCCGCCACAAGCTCGCGAAAATCGATGGTCACACCGCCCCGCGCGCCGCTGACCGAGATGGTGACATGTTCGGCACCCGGATTGGGCGCGGCCGCATCCCACATGCCAAGCACCCCCAGCCACCAGACAAAATCACGCCCGCGATAGGCACGCGGCGGCCGGTCATGGGGGCCGACCGACAGGTAAACCTGCCTGCCAGCGCGCATCAGTTCATCGGCGATCTGCACGCCCGATGACCCGGCCCCAACCACCATGACGGCGCCATCGGGCAGTTGATCGGGGTTGCGATAGTCAAACGAATGCATCTGCTGAATATCGGCGTCTTTAGGCACAACCGGGGGCATGACCGGGCATTGAAACGCGCCGGTGGCAGCGACGATATTTTGCGCCTCGATCACCCCTTTTGAGGTCTCAACCTGAAACCCCGGACGGCCCTGATTGCGGCGCACCTCGGTGACATCGACACCACAGCGCACCGGGGCGTTAAATTTTTCGGTGTAGGCGACGAAGTAATCGGCGACATCTTCCTTGGCGGCGAATTCTTCCGGGTCACCGGCAAATTCCAACCCCGGAAACCGGTCATGCCAGGCCGGGCCATTGGCCACCAGACTATCCCAGCGCCCGGTGCGCCAGCGTTCGGCAATCCGATCCCGTTCCAGCACCAGATGCGGCACACCTGCATGGGTTAAATGTTCGCTCATGGCGACCCCGGCCTGGCCCGCGCCAACGATAAGAGTGTCTATTTTTTCGACTGCCATATTTTTGACCTTTCAATGATCTCAGGGCCTTGCCCTAGTATTTTATCCAGGTGGTTTTCAGGGCGGTGTATTTGTCAAACGAATGGATCGACAAATCCCGGCCATAGCCCGATTGCTTCACCCCGCCAAACGGCGTCATCGCACTTAGGGCATCCACCGTGTTGATCGAAACCGTGCCAGCATTCAGCGCGTCGGAAACCCCCAAAGCGCGGGATAAATCCCGGGTCCAAACCGACGCGGCAAGACCGTAAACCGTGTCATTGGCCATGGCGATGGCTTGATCATCGGTTTCAAAGGTCTGCACCGCCAAGACCGGGCCAAAAATTTCATCACGGGCGATTCTGTGGTCACTTTCCACATTGTCAAAAATCGTTGGCGTCACAAAAGCATCCGACCCATTCAGGCTTATCCGCTCGCCACCGGTCACCAGACGGCTGGATTTTTTGCCGCTTTCAACGAACCGCATCACCGTGTCGGTGTGGGATTTATCGACCATTGAACCAAGGGTTGAGGCGGGGTCAAGCGGGTCACCGGGCACAATCCCTTCGGCGCGCGATTTCATCCGCTCAATCATTTCGTCCTTGATCGAGGCATGCACCAGCATGCGCGAATTGGCCGAACAGACTTCGCCCTGATTAAAGAAAATCCCGAACGCGGCCATGTCGGCGGCGGCGTCAAGATCAGCATCAGGGAAGATGATGTTGGGGCTTTTGCCGCCGGTTTCCAGCCAGACCTGTTTCATGTTGCTTTCGCCGGCATAGCGCTGAAACAACTTGCCCACATTGGTGGAACCGGTGAACACCAGACAATCCACATCGTCGTGGCGGCCCAGGGCTTGCCCCGCGTCTTCGCCGTACCCCGGCACCACGTTCAGCACCCCGTCGGGCA
>CAZETX010000073.1:0-4574 GCA_964514925.1 uncultured Marinosulfonomonas sp. | reverse complement strand
TCAATCGCTTCCGCGTGCCACTGGAAAAAATGCGCAGATCCCGGCGCATCCACGGTTGAACTATCCTTGATCAGCTTGCCCATATCCAGCGTGTCCAGCAGGGCAAATTCCGGGATGTTTTCGCGGATCAGCGCGGCAAGGTTCAGCAGAACTTCCTTGCGCTCGGACGGGGTTTTGCCGGACCAGACGCGGCTTTCAAAGGCGCGGCGTGCCGATTTTACTGCCCGGTCAATATCATCGCCATTGCCCCGCGCGACCGATGTTATGACTTCGCCGGTGGCCGGGTTTATGGTGTCAAACCGCGCGCCGGATATGGCCTCACAAAATGAACCCGAGATAAAGCACTGATTGCGGAATTTCAGGGCGGCAGCCTTGGTTTTCCAGTCTTTAAAGGACAGATCGGTCATGGTTTCCCCCGTGCCGGCAGTGTCGCGCTGACGGCCGATATGCTGTCGCGCAAGATGGTTTCAATGTCGCCGATCATCGCCTCATCCATGATCAGGGTCGGCGACAGGATCAGAATGTTACCCAAGGGCCGCGCGATAAGGCCGCGTTTTTGCGCCTCGCGGGCGATTTTCAGACCCACGTCAGCCTCATCGCTGTAGGTTTCTTTGGTGTCCTTGTTTTTCACAAACTCAATGCCCATCATGAAATGGCTGCCCCGCACTTCGCCAACGATGTCCAGATCGGCCAAACCGCGCAGGGCGTTTTCAAATACCTTGCCGGTTACCTGCACTTTTTGCGGAATCTTATCACGTTCCAGAATGTCGATATTGGCCAAGGCTGCAGCCGCCGCCGCCGGGTGGCCCGAATAGGTCATGCCATGCAGGAACATCGCACCGGGTTCGGAAATCACTTCATAAATCTCATCGGAAATGATGGTGGCCGATAGCGGTTGATACCCCGATGTCAGGCCCTTGGCGGTGTTGATGATGTCGGGCACCATGCCAAATACATCTTCCGAGGCAAACATATGGCCCAGCCGGCCAAAGGCGGTGACCACTTCGTCGGCGATGTATTTGATGTCATGATCGGCGGTGATCTGGCGCATTTTTGCGTGATAACCATCGGGCGCCACAATAACCCCGCCCGCCCCCATGATCGGCTCGGCAATAAAGGCGGCGATGTTTTCAGCACCGATATCGTGGATCGCGCCCAGCATGTCATCGGCCAGTGCATCCAGGAATTCGGCTTGGGTCATATCACCGGCTTCGCGGTAAGCATTGGGGCAGCGTAGATGATGCACCAGCCCCTCGGCAGCGGTGTCCCAACCGTCGCTATAGGCGGGCGTGGTCATCGCCATCGCCAGATGGGTTGAGCCATGATAGGCCCCGACACGCGACAGGATTTTCTTTTTGTTCGGGCGGCCCAGACGGTTGTTATAATGGTGCAGCATCCGCACAGATGTGTCGTTGGCCACCGACCCGGAATTGGCAAAATAAACCCGGTTCAGATTGCCCGGCGCAAGGCTTGCCAGCTTGGCCGATAATTCAGCCGCCGCCGGGTGGGTGAAATTGTAAAACGTCGAATAATAATCCAGCGTTTCCAACTGCTTGGTGATGGCGTCAATGATTTCACGCCGCCCATGGCCGACATTCACGCACCACAAACCACCGATGCCGTCAATCATCTGATTGCCGTCGCTGTCGGTGACATAGGCGCCGTTAGCGGCCACAATCGCGGTGCGGGCACCCTGTTGTTTCAGGGCGTCAAGATTGGCAAATGACTGGATCAGATGGGCGTCCTGGGCCAGAATGTTGTCGGTGGTTTGCTTGTTCATTTGGGAAATCCTTCGGGTTGTGCTTGGGCAAACCCCTCTGGCCTGCCGCCCGGGTTTGGCGACAGTCAGAGAAGCCTGGGCAGCCCCGCGCAAATCAGCGGGGCTGCGGGATTTGTTTACTTTTTCAGGTCAGTCCAGATCTTGTCATAGACGGTCTGAACTTCTTCAGAACAGGCCATGATGAACTGACCGGCGCCACCTGCGGGCGGGTTCAGTTCCGGCGCGCTGACCACGGCCTCATCAAGAAAACCGGCCACACCACTGACACCGGCGGTGTACTGGGCATAGTTGGTGACAGCGGCGGCATTTTCCGGCTCAAGCAGGAAATTCATGAACAACAGCGCGTTGTCGCGGTTTGGCGCGTCCTTCAGCAGAACCACATTGTCCATCCAGACAACATAACCCTGGGTCGGGAAGGCATATTCAACATTGGCACCTTCTTCGCGCGCCTTGGCGGAAAAGCCGTTCCAGATCATGCCAGCAGCCGCATCACCAGACACCAGAACGTCCTTGGCAATGTCCGAGCCAAACGACGCCCAATGGGGTTTTGCGCCTTGCAACAAATCATTCAGCGCGCGCAGCTGATCACGATCAGACGTGCATTGCGGGATGCCAAGATGCATCGAGGCCAGTGCCAGAACTTCGCCCTGACTGTCCAGAACATTGATCTTGCCCTGCAATTCGGCAGGTGGGTTGAACAGGATATCGGTGGTGTTGATGTCGCCACTGTAAACATCGCGGTTCACCGAAAAGCTGGTTGAACCCCACTGGTACGGAATCGAACTTTTGCGACCCATGTCAAAGCTGACATCCATCCATTCCGGGGCGATATTGCCAAAATTGCTAAGCTCGGATGGCTCAAACGTGTCCAGCAGACCAGCGGCGGCCATTATCTCAACCATGTAATCGCCGGGCACTGACACATCGTAGCTGCCGATTTTACCGGCCTTCAGCGACGCCAGCATGCTTTCGTTTGAATCAAAAGTGTCCATGGTGACGGTGATGTCATGTTCGGCCGAAAACTTGTCCAGCAGTTCCTGCGGGATGTATTCGAACCAGTGATAAATTGACAGGTTACCCTCGGCATTTGCCGCAGTTGCAGCAACCGTCAGGGCCAGGGCCGAGGCCCCCAGTTTAAGTAGATTTTTCATTAGCGTCTCCTTTGTTGAAAATGGTCGTTATTTCTTGTTCTGTCCCATCCGTCCGACCAGATAGGACAGGGTGACAAAAACCACCGACACAAGCAGCAGCAGGGTGGAAATTGCCATGATGTTGGGTTTGATGCCTTGTTTAACCGAGCCAAAGATTGCCGTAGGCAGGGTTTCGATACCGGCACCTTTGACGAAATTGGTGATGATGAAATCGTCCAGCGAGATGATGAACGCCAGCAGAAAGCCAGATATGATACCCGGTGCCATCAGCGGCAGCAGGATCAGTTTGAACGCCTGAAACCGGCTGGCATAAAGATCAAGCGCGGCCTGTTCATAGGTGTCATCAATGCCCTGCATCCGCGCCGCAATCGGCAGGTAGGCAAACGGGATGCAAAATATTGTATGGGCCACAAGAATGGTCAGGTAGCCGGTGGTGAAACCGATGGCCGAGAAAAAGATCAGGGTGGCCACGGCGGTGACGATTTCCGGCACCATCAGCGGCAGGTTGATCAGCGCGAAACCAACCGATTTGCCGCGAAAACTACCAGCCTTCAGGTTGGCGGTGGCGGCAAGGGTGGCCAGCGTCGTCGATGCAATCGCCGCCATGACCGCGATGGTTAACGAATTGATGGCGGCGGTCTTGAATTTGGCCGATTCCAGCCCCCAGAACACATCCTTGTACCAGCGCAGCGATAACCCGCCCCAGTTGGTGATCGAATTGCTGTCATTGAACGAATAGACCATGACGATGATCAAGGGCGCATAAAGCATGAACAGACACAGATAGGTCAGCGGCAAAAAACCGGGGAACCGTCGAAGATCAAGTTTATTGGCCATCAGCGCGCCCCTTCTCTGGTTTGCTGGCGGGCGTAGTAGGTCAGCACCACCAGAACCATCGACAACAGGATCATCGACACCGCCGCACCAAACGGCCAGTTGCCGGCGTTGCCCTTGAACTGTTCTTCAATCAGGCTACCGATCATGAAATTCTTGGCGCCGCCCAAAAGGTCCGGCGCCAGAAATGCCCCAAGCGAAGGCACGAAAACCAGAATGCAACCGGCGATGATGCCGGGTTTGACGAATGGCAGGATCACATGGCGCAGGGTTGCAGTGCGGCTGGCGTAAAGGTCGGCGGCCGCTTCAGAGAAGGAAAAATTGTAGCGTTCCACGCTGGCATAGATCGGCAACACCATGAACGGCAGGTAGGAATAAAACAGCCCCAGCTGCACGGCGAAATTTGTGTTGATGATGTGGATCGGCTCGGCAATCACCCCAAGCCAGAGCAAAAATTCATTCATTGGCCCGGTGTCGCGGATCAGAAATTTCATCGAAATTGTGCGGATCAGCAGGTTGACCCAATAGGGGATGGTGATCAGGAAAAGCCAGATCGATTTGTTCGGACCGGTGCGGGTGGCGATGAACCACGCGGTGGGAAAGCCGATGATCAGACAGAAAATCGTGGCTAACCCGGCCTGCCAGATTGAGCGCCAGAAAATCGTAATATAAGTCCATTCGATCACCGGTGGATCGTCGCCAAACAGCCCGCGATCAAAGAAGAACTGATCATAGGCGGCCAGCGAAAATTCCCAGACCACGCCGCCGCGAAATTCCTTGGTCAGGAACGAATAGATCAGCATCATGCC
>CAZETX010000072.1:0-10144 GCA_964514925.1 uncultured Marinosulfonomonas sp. | reverse complement strand
CACCGGGTCTGGAATTTACAGCCCGGCGGCGGGTTGGTTGGTGACGGAATTTCGCCCTCAAGTTTTTCGGCCTTGCCCCGGTCATCCGGGTCCAGCGATGGGATCGCCGAAAGCAGCGCCTTGGTATAGGGATGGCGCGGGGCGGCGAATAATTCGCGCGTTGGCGCGCTTTCCACCAAACGCCCCAGATACATCACCGCCACATGGTCACAGACATGGGCCACGACGCTTAAATCATGGCTGATGAACATAAATGTCAGGCCCATTTCGCGCTGAATTTCCTTTAGCAGGTTCAGCACATCGGCCTGAATGGACACATCAAGCGCCGCCACACTTTCATCCGCGACCACAAACCGGGGCCGCGATACCAGTGCGCGGGCAATGGAAATACGCTGGCGCTGGCCGCCGGAAAACGCATGGGGGAAACGGCGCAAATGTTCCAGGTTCAACCGGCATTTGGCGGCGATTTCGCGCACCCGTTCGTCGGTTTCTTCCTTGGATTTGGTCAGGCCCATCACTTCCAGCGGTTCGGCGATAATATCGCGAACTGTCATGCGCGGGCTAAGGGCAGCGTAGGGATCCTGAAAGATCAACTGCGCACGGCTGCGGTAATCTTTCAGTTCTTTGTCATTGATGTTGGGCAGGTCATACTGGACCTCGCCGTCATCATAGGTGATGTCACCCCGGGTGATCGGCGCGGCGCGCAAAAGGGCACGCCCCAGCGTGGTTTTTCCGGACCCGGATTCACCCACGATGCCGAAAAAATTACCCCTGGGAATGTCTATGTTGACACCTTCAACAGCGCGCACCACCGGTTTGGGGCCAAACAATCCGCCGCCACGCAGCGGGAAATGCACCGACAGATCACGGGTTGAGATCAGGGGTTTATCGCTCATGTTGCGCCTCCTGCCGGGGTGTGCAGATGGCATGCCGCCCGGTGATTTTCGTTAATATTACTGAACGCCGGAACATCGACGTTGCAACGTCCCTCAATGTATTCCGAACAACGGGTGTGAAACACACAGCCCGGAGGGCGTTCCAATGGCGACGGAATATCGCCCGGTATCGGACTGAGCGGCGTATCGAGATCTTCTATATCGGGCAGTGCCTTAAGCAGTCCACGGGTATAGGGATGCGATGGATTGCGCAGAACATCACGCACCGGCCCCTGTTCAACAAGGCGCCCCAGATACATCACCGCCACTTTATCAGCGGTTTGGGCAATGACCCCCAGATCGTGGGTGATGAAAATAATCCCCATGCCAAATTCTGTCACCAGATCCTTCATCAGATCAATCACCTGCGCCTGAATGGTCACATCCAGCGCGGTTGTGGGTTCGTCCGCGATCAGCAGCTTGGGTTTGGTGGACAGGGCCATGGCGATCATGGCGCGCTGGCGCATACCACCGGACAGTTCAAAGGCAAATTGCTTGAACCGGGTGGAGGCATCGGAAATTCCAACACGGTCCAGCATTTCAATGGACACTTCTTTGGCGCGTTTGCTGTTCATATCAGTGTGGATCAGCAACTGTTCGACCATCTGGTCACCGATGGATATTGCCGGGGCAAAACTGGCCATCGGTTCCTGAAAAATCATCGATATAGCACCGCCACGGATCACCTGCAGCTCAGTGCTGGTATTTAATGACATCACATCAATCGAACCGCTTTCCAGATGCAAAGTGACCTTGGTGTCATCACTATAGATTGCGTTGCCGGGGTTTAGCTTCATGATCGATTTGGCTGTCACCGACTTGCCGGAGCCACTTTCACCCACAAGCCCCATTACTTCGCCTGCCTCAAGCGAGAACGACACATCATCCACCGCAGTGATCCGGCCTTCGTCGGTGTCAAATTGCAGGGTCAGGTTTTCAACGTCTAAAAGTCGGCTCATTTTTTGGTATCCCCATAAGGATCCGCGGCATCGCGCAATCCGTCACCGACGAATACGAATGCAAGCACAAGGGTTATGAAGAAAATCACCGGGATAAAATACCATTGGTAATTCAGCAAAACATCCGCCGACGTCACGCTTTGCAGCATTACCCCCAGCGAATTTACCGGGTCTTTCAGACCCAGCCCGATAAAGCTAAGGGCGGTTTCTGACAGCACCATATAGGGAAATGAAATCACCAGATCGACGATGATGTAGCTGGTGAAACTGGGCAGAAGGTGTTTACGGATAATGTGACTGGGTGAGGCGCCGCAAAGCTGTGCCGCCAGCACATATTCCTGATTTCGTTCGGTCAGCAAATGTGTACGGACACGGCGGGCCAGGGTGGGCCAGCCAATGAAGCCAAGGATCATCGAGATGAATAAAAACCTGGTCTCGGCGCTCCATTCAATCGGGATGAAGGCAGATAGTGCCATGAAGAGCGGGATGGCCGGGATCGTTCGCACCGCATCAGTAATCATCTGCAAGATGGAGTCTATCCAGCCGCCATAATACCCCGAAATACCACCGATGATCAGCGCCAGAAAAAAGGCAATGAAAACGCCGATGGTCCCCACTGCAAGGGACGTATTTATGGCGTGGAATGTGCGCGAAAAGATGTCTTTACCGCCGTTATCTGTGCCAAATAGATGTATCTTTCCCTGATCCACCCCAAACAGATGCCTGTTACCGGAGATACCAAAAAGTTTGTACTTATCGCCTTTGGGAAAGAACGTCACATACCGGCGTGCGTCGCGGTCAATTGTTGTGACCCATCTGAAATTAGTTGCAGCAGAGCGCACCCTGCTTGGCGTGTAAATAAACGGTCGTATGGAAAAACCGTTTTCATCCCAGAATTTTGGAATTTGCGGCGCACCGTTTTGATAGTCCACATTACGCCCGGCAATCGTTGGGTCATAGGGAGTCAGGAACGGTGCAAACAAACCAGACAGGATCAACACCACCAATACGATAACACCGGCCATCGCCGCTTTTTGTTTTTTGAACCGCGTCCAGATCAGCTGACCTTGTCCGGCAGTGAAATATGCCTCTTTCAGGCTTTGCTCACTTTCGGGATTGATTGTTGTTGTATCTGTCATTTTGCCTATCCCAATATACTGCGGCGAACGCGTGGATCGGTCAGTGCCAGAATGATGTCAGTGACAAAATTCAGCGCAACGATACTGGCGGTCAACATGAATATGATTGCCCCAGCAAGTTGCTGGTCATTGGATCGCGCCAGCGAATCCAACAATAACGCCCCGGCTTCGGTCAGGGTCAGGATCAGCGCAATTATCGGCAGTTCATTGAAAATCCGGTTCAGGTCAAAGCCAAGCGAGTTGATGATTGGCCCCAATGCATGGCGCGCCGGATACCGCCACAATAACCGGCGCCCGGCTACACCGCGCGCCGAGGCGGCGGTAACGTAAAGCTTGCCTATTTCATCAGACATAAGCGCGCGCACAGTTTGAATAGCAAAGGCTGTGGCAGACCAGGCCAGAACGAACACCGGCAACCAGATATGCCCCAGGAAATCTTTGACCCTGGCCCAGGACCAGGGCACATCTCGAAACTCTTTCGAAAACAGACCTGTCAAAGTATCGCCAAAGAAAACCGTTGCGAACAACATGATCATCAGCGCCAACAGAAAGTTTGGCATTGCCAGGCCCAGATAGCTAACCAGACGCAATGAGTTATTCAGTGTGGCGTTGTTTGATGTCGCTGAAATAATACCTACTGGGATCGCGATAACATAGGCTACCAGCAATGATGCCAGGCAAATCCCAAGGCTAATATAAAATTTCTGTCCAAGAAGTTGGCTGATGTTAACGCGCAGGATGCAGCTATCGCCAAAATCACCCTGAAAGGCGTTGAAAATCCATGTTACCCAGCGGGTAATATAGGGTTTATCCAGTCCAAGTCGAATTCGCTCGGTCTCAATATCAGCAATTGAAATCCCGCTGCCGGTGGTGTTCTTGAAGGCAAGGTAGCGTTCGGCACAATCGCCGGGCACCAGTTCCATCAGGCTAAAAACAATGAAGGACACCAGGATCAGTGTGAACATTGCCAGAAATGCGCGCACAAATGCGAAACGAAGAAACTGGACCATAGGCTTTTCGCCCCCCTGATTTTTTTTCACTACCCGGTTTGCGACATGGGTAGATTATTATTGTGGCCACGGGCGCGCAGTTATGCGCCCGTGGCAATATCAAACCGTGGTTGGACTATTCGTCCAGGAACCACTGAGTAGCCCGGTAAGGATAGGTCCGGTAATACTCATAGGATTGCGTCTTGAACTCGGTGAAGTTTTTGAGGTCATTGTTGTGGTAAATCGGCGCAGGCGCCTGAACCACACCAATGAACAACAGGTTGCTCACCATATTTTCCACCAGACGTGCACCGGCACCATCAGATTCTGCAGATCCGGCTGCAGCTGACTGGAAGATGTTAATGTCAGCGATCATCTCTTTGACATAATCCGGTGGCTCAACGCCGCTGGCACCATTTGAGTCAACCCATTCGGCCCACAGCATACCTGTGCGGTGACCAAAGTAGTTTTCAAACGGAGGCACCCAAAGTTCATTATTCCCAAGAACAATGCCCATTGGCTGACCTTTGCGCCATGTGCCTACATCCAGTTTGTTGGTAGATTGCTGCGAACGATACTCATCCGGAGTAATCTCTTTCACGGAAGACTGGATGCCAACTTCGGCCCAGCTTTGGCCCACAAGTTCAACAACCTGACCGGCAATACCCTGAGTAGAGAATTGCAGGTTCAGCACCAGCTTATCGCCGTTCGGCAATTCGCGGAAACCATCACCATCGGTGTCCATCATGCCGACTTCGTCCAACAACGTGTTGGCCATTGCAGGATCATATTGTGCAAAGTACTGCGACCATTTTGGATCAACGAAACTTGGCGCAGGTGAGAAGCCGATATACTGCTTGGCTTCACCCAGACCGAAGAAAGCAACTTCGTTAATCTCATCGCGGTTGATTGCAACAGACATCGCCTGACGGAAACGCAGATCGCTGAACACTTTACGCTTTTCAGGATCTTCGTGGGTCAGGTTGAACGAAAAGTTTGCCATTGTAATCTCAGGCTTAAGTTCAACGGTAAAGTTGCCCTTTTCCTGATTTTCCAGCAGCAACGGAGCGGAAGGCAATTGTAGTGATTGTGCCTTATAGTCCACCTCAGAGTTCACCAGTTTCAGAATGCGAACTTCGTTCTCGTTCACGTAAATCTCATCCTGTTCATTGATATAGGGCAACTGATTGCCAGCTGTATCAATCTGGAAGAAATACGGGTTGGCTACGAAACGCCGGCCCTCGGTGGATTCAGAAGTAACAAAGTAGCTTTCAAGTGTTGGCACCGCATCCGCTGGCAGATTTGCCACCAGTTCAGGTTTGGCAAGCATCGGTGAGGGTGTGTCCGTCCAGTCCGAATTACCGTAATAGGCCGAAATTACCGCAAGACCGTTTTCAAATCCCAGCGCCTGTGCTTCTGCATCGGCGTTTTCATTGAATTCCGGATCCCATTTGCTCAGGAAATGCATGGGCTGAAAGCCTTGGGCAAATGACGTTGCAAAATGCGCCAACAGACCAGGCTTTGGGGCCGGCAGATTGAACACAACTGTGGTTTCGTCCGGTGTGTCAATGGTCATGCGTTCACCACCAACAAGAACATAGTCCTTGGGCTTGGCGATCACATTCTCATTCAGTGCCAGATTGTCGTACCAGTATTTTACATCGGCAGATGTAAATGGTGAGCCATCGGACCATTTGTGGCCTTTACGCAGGAAGAATGTCAGCTGGGTGAAATCATCATTCCATTCCCAATCCTTGGCGACGTTTGGCACGATGGTTTGCAGATCATCTGAAAACCGAACCAGATTTACGTGGCGAACAGACAAAAAGTCAGATGTACCGGCCTCTGGTGCGTTGGAAAGAACGTCAAGCGTTCCGCCGTACTTACCTACTTCATCATAGGGAACGACAACCAGTGGTTCTTCCGGCAGGCGCATTGCCAGTTCTGGCAAGGGACCATTGCCGCGGATTTTCGCGTTGTTGGCCTCGGCTGCCGGATTGCTCTGGAATGTCATCGTGCAACCAGCAGCATCCTGAAATGCTGACAGTTCATATTGTTGGCGGTATTTGCCTTCGGCAACCCCGCCCATATCGGCCAGCGTAATCCCTGGACAACCGGCATGCGCAGCAGCAGACGCGCCCCCGGTTAACGCCATGAGCGCGACCCCTGAATAGAGTGCTATTTTCATTATTGTTCCTCTCTGTTGATTAATGTCGAAAACATGTGGAATACAGATCGATTGCATTTGCATAGCTGTGACGGCATCAAATGCCGGCAGTTTGACCGAATATGAAAGCCTTTCGGTGGCAGACCAACAATATCCAGTTTTTTTCCTCCCCAGGAATTATCCAATGCAAATGCCGATTCTGTCAAATTCTGCAATGCCCCGCACACCTTGAATAGGATTGTACAGGGGACACCGCTCTGTCAAGATATTTTCAGATATATCGATCACTTACCGATGATACTGGTCGGATTTCCTGAATGTCATACTGCCAAATTCTGGCAATGGATGAGTCCAATTCAGCTAAATGGCAAATTTTAATAAAGTTCTTCGAATTTGTCAGGTGCTTTGTCTTTTATGTATTTGCCCGTCAAAAAATATGTAATTTGCCCGTCAAAAAAAATTAGGCCAGGTACCGTCTTTTAGAAACCGGTCGCGGTTGTGTGCCGCAACCGGTTGATATCTTAGGAAACTAGGGTTTTTCACCACGTGCCAAACGGGCGTTGATATCCGCTATAACCGCGGGTAACTCAACCAAACTGTCAATCACATAATGGGCCCCGGCCTGTTCAAGAATTTTGCGAGTATGGGCCATACGCGCCGCGATGTCGGCGTCAGACAGTGTTGCTTCTTCGTCTAACGTGTTGATGTTCATGTAATTGGAATAGCGCACCAATCCAACGCCCCAGCACCCGGCATTCATCGCTTCACCAACACCGGAAACGGTATCGTCACATTTGACCACCGATTTTACGTCATCAATGCCCAGCAAATCCAGGTTTTTGAAAACCATATGCGGTGATGGTCGCGCACCGTTCAGCACTTCATCTCCGGCAACTGTGGCGTCAGGTGTAATGCCCTGCTTGATCACATCTGCCAACAGCACATCGACCATTACACGGGTAAAGCCAGTGGAAACACCGATCTTGATGCCCTCTGCCTGCAAATCGTTGCACACTTTTTTCACACCGGGCAGTAACGCTGTATATTTTGGTAAACATTCCAGCTGTGCCGGTACAAAATCAGTAAACATTGCATCAACATCAGCCTGGGTTGGTGGCTTGCCTTTGATCTTTTCC
Organism: uncultured Marinosulfonomonas sp.; assembly: GCA_964514925.1. Lineage (GTDB taxonomy): Bacteria > Pseudomonadota > Alphaproteobacteria > Rhodobacterales > Rhodobacteraceae > NVTR01. Next base: position 2,819 of record CAZETX010000072.1, on the reverse strand, counting down.
CAACGCGCTGCGATAACAGGATCCTGTGTCAGTTTCAGGATGTGAATATCCTTGCGCAGGCCCATGGGGCCGCGGGCCTCTTCCATGGAAATTTCAACGCCCTGGTTTTTGAAAACCTCGACGAAGACAACCGCTGGCGCGATGACATAGGCGTCGGCCAATGTGCCGCTCCAATCCAGTACGGCGCATTTGATTTTGCCGCGGTAGGTGCGCTCGAATGTGTATTCAGATGGTCCAGCCATGAAATATTCCTTTGATTTTCATGTTTCAGTTAATAGGTTAAGCGGCCAGTTTGGCCCGTTCGATCAATGCAGATGCAGCGGGTGCCGCACTATCGACCCCCATATCTTTCAAGGTTTCACCAGCGGCTTTTACAACAAGGCGCATGACATTGCTGTCCATCTGGCCAATACAGCCAATGCGGAAACTATCAGCAACAGTCAGCTTGCCGGGGTAGATTATAAAACCTTTTGATTTCATGATGTTATAGAATTTTCCAAATTCAAACGCGCTGTCCGCCGGGCAGAAGAATGTTACGATAATTGACGACAACCAGCGGTCTTTCAGCAAGGTTTCGAACCCCAGATCCCGCATTCCGGCAATCATCACATCACGATTTTCTGTGTAGCGGGCACCCCGCGCTAAAACCCCGCCCTCGTTCTGATGCGCCTTTAGGGCCGCCAGAAATGCCACGACAACATGTGTCGGCGGGGTAAAACGCCATTGCCCGGTTTTGTTCATATGCGACCACTGGGCATGAACATCCAGTGAAAGCGAATGGCTATTGCCTTTAGCGGCTTCCAGTTCGGAATTGCGCGCGATGATAAAACCAAAGCCCGGCACCCCTTCGATGCATTTATTTGCAGAGGAGACCATTGCTTCAAAACGGATTTCATCGACATTCAGGGCGATCGCGCCAAAGGCGCTCATGCTGTCGATCAACAGCTTGCGCCCGGCAGCATACACCGCTTGTGAAATCTCTTCCACCGGGTTCAGGATGCCGGAACTTGTTTCACAATGGACAACAATCACATGGCTGATAGTCGGATCTGCCAGCAACGCAGCTGATACTTCAGAACCACGCGGTGGCATGTAATCGCCCTTATCTATAACGGTATGAGACCGTCCGAGATACTCTAACGTTTGTACCAAACGTTTGCCGTAAGCGCCATTTGACAGGACCAGAACTTTGCCGTCGCGCGGTATGAATGAGCCCAGCATTGCTTCTACCGAGAAGGTGCCGCTGCCCTGCATTGGAACGCAATCAAATGCGCCTTGGGTATCATTGATCATCCCTAAAAGCAGTTGGCGCATTTCAGCGGTGATGGCGCGAAATTCTTCGTCCCAACTTCCCCAGTCACGCAGCATTGCGCGTTTGACTTCATAGGATGTTGTCAGCGGACCCGGGGTGAGCAGGTAGGGTTCACCCATGTGAGGGGCTGGAAGATTACTGGCGGGGTTTGGCATTGGCTGGTCCCGGTTTGCGGTTTGATAGGGGGCTGATACCGCTTTACAAAGCTATTTGTAAAATCGTTATTATTTATCATTGCATCGTTTTCTTCGATCTATAAAATGGCGCTGTATAAAAGGGTTTTCTTTATGAAATACACACAGTTACGGGCTTTTCACAGGGTTGCTTTGCAGGGCGGGTTCTCGGCGGCGGGGCGGGCGATGGGGTTGACGCAGTCGGCGGTTTCGGATCAGATTCTGAGCCTTGAAAGCAGTTATGACATCCTGCTGTTTGACCGCAGCCACCGGCAGGTTTCACTGACTGAAAAGGGGAAAATGCTGCTGGATATTACCCGTCCGTTTTTTGAAGCCGAAGCGCAGGCCCTTGATTTTCTTACTGAATCCCGCGAAGTGGCCACTGGTACTTTGCGGGTCATTGCGGATTCTGCGTTTCATGTGACCGAATTACTGAGCACCTATCGCGCCCGTTTTCCGAAGGTAAAAATCAGCCTGCGATCCGGAAATTCCGCTGAAGTGGAACAGGCGTTGGTGAACTATAGCGCTGATATTGGTGTGCTTGGTTCGACAGTATATTCGCCGCGTTTTCAGGGTGTTACGTTGGGCAGCACGCCAATTATCGCTTTTGCAGCGGTGGATTTCAGGCAGATTGGGGACGCAAAATTGACGCTTTCGGAGTTGATAAAATATCCGTTGGTTTTGCGGGAAGAAGGGTCAATAACCCGGCAGAAACTGGAAGAAGCTGCACAAAAACAAAAGCTTACCCTAAACCCGGCGATTGAGGCCGAAGGGCGTGAGGCGGTGCGGGAAATTGTGGCGTCGGGGGGCGGTATCGGGTTTGTGTCAGAAGCAGAATACGGGCAAGATCAACGACTTAGACCGATCCGGATTGCGGGCCCTGCGATCGCGATGGAGGAAACGGTTGTCTGTATCCGGCAACGAAATGAGGTGCGCACCATCCGGGCTTTCATGGCGATGGCCGCGGATAATTGAGTGAATTTCCGGCGTGAAGATTTTTTGTGAAAACCCGGTGTCGGGCGGCGGATTGGTGATTTCTTTAAACTTTGTAACAAGTTTGCAAGGGGGTGTTTAAACTTTGTAAGGGTCAAAAACATGGAAATACGGGTCAATATGACTGACATAAGGGCGCGGTTGAGCGCGCTGGTCGGTCAGGTGGAAATTGCTGGTGACAGGGTGATCATCCAGCGGTTCGGGGTAGCGAGCGCGGCGCTGGTTTCAATGGATGATCTGGCACGTATCATGACGGCGGAGGCGGATGAGATTGCAGGGGCGGTAAACCCGCGGACCGGGGTGCGCGGGGCGTTGGTGACGGTGGCGGAATTATTGGGGGT
>CAZETX010000071.1:0-10564 GCA_964514925.1 uncultured Marinosulfonomonas sp. | reverse complement strand
GCGGGCATGGGTTTGCCAATGTCTGGATGCATAATGAGATGTTGCAGGTTGAGGGTAAGAAGATGTCCAAGTCATTGGGTAACTTTTTTACCGTTAGGGATTTGTTGGATCAGGGCGTGCCGGGGGAGGTTATTAGGTTTGTGATGCTGTCGACGCATTATCGTAAGCCGATGGATTGGACGGAGCGGAAGCGGGAGGAGGCGGAGGCAACTTTGCGCAAGTGGCGAACCTTGTCTGAAAGTTCCAAAATGGACACTGAGGTTCCGCCTGATATTGTTTCGGCACTTTCGGATGACTTGAATACACCTCAAGCGCTTTCGGTTTTGCATAGGCTAGCTAAAGACGGAGATGGAGCCGCCCTGTTAGTGGGGGCTGAATCGCTCGGTTTGCTTACCGCTGAAATGGGAGGTTGGTTCGTATTTGGCGAAGTTTCGATTTCCGATGATAAAAGGATAGACCGCATCATGAATATCCGGGAAGCAGCGCGGGCTGACGGAAATTATGCGCTTTCAGATAATATCAGGGAAAGCTTACTCAAAATTGGTGTTGCGGTATTTGATAAGAAAGTTAGTTGCGCTGGGTATTTTGAGCCTCAGATTTTGAAGCGTCGACTCATGTCAAATGCCCATATTTTTTGGCAAGATGGATACCCAGAAAAAGCAAAGGCAGCAGTCGATATTGCTCGCAGCGCGGGCCTAACTATACACTTCGAAAAAAAATTGGGACCCAGCGCGGTTAGTGGTTTTGATGAAAAAATGGCTAAGGAATATTTTGATTCGAAGATATCAGACATACTTGAGAGTGCAGAGGCCTTGAAATGAGCGGCCTTAGCACAAAGGGCAGTGCCCTCCCCTTGAGGGTGCGCCGGACGAAGAATAGAGACGGTTGGTGTCATGACTAAAGAACGTCTTTCCCTTTTCGACACCACGTTGCGCGATGGCCAACAGACGCAGGGTGTGCAGTTTTCGACGCCGGAAAAGCATTTGATTGCGGGGATGCTCGACGGGTTGGGGGTTGATTATATTGAGGGTGGCTGGCCGGGGGCGAACCCGACGGATAGTGCGTTTTTTGAGAAGCCTCCGAAAACCCGTGCGAAGTTTACTGCGTTTGGCATGACCAAGCGGGCAGGGCGCTCAGCCGAGAACGACGAGGTTTTGGCCGGGGTTTTGAATGCGGGAACAGATACGGTGTGTCTGGTGGGCAAGGCCCATGAGTTTCATGTGACAACGGCGCTGGGGATAACGCTGGCGGAAAATGTTGAAAACATCGCGGCCAGCTTTGCCCATATCGTGGCGAATAAGCGCGAGGCGTTGTTTGACGCGGAGCATTTCTTTGACGGCTACCGGGCCAACCCGGACTATGCGTTGCAATGTCTGCATGCGGCTTATGACGCCGGGGCGCGCTGGATTGTGCTGTGTGATACCAATGGTGGGACGTTGCCGGGGCAGGTGGGTGAGATCACCGCAGCTGTGATAGACAGCGGCGTTCCGGGGGATCATCTGGGCATCCACACCCATGACGATACCGGCAACGCGGTGGCCAATACACTGGCGGCTGTGGATGCCGGGGTGCGCCAGATACAGGGCACGCTGAACGGGCTGGGGGAGCGGTGCGGCAATGCCAATCTGATCACACTGATCCCGACGCTGCTGTTGAAGGAACCCTATGCCAGCCGGTTTGAAACCGGGGTGACGGCCGATGCGCTGTTGGGTTTGACACAGGTGTCGCGCCAGCTGGATGATATCCTGAACCGGGTGCCCATGCGCTCAGCACCCTATGTTGGGGCCAGTGCATTTGCCCATAAGGCCGGGCTGCATGCCAGTGCCATTGTGAAAGACCCCACGACCTATGAACATGTGGTTCCGGACACGGTTGGCAATGCGCGCATTGTGCCGATGTCAAATCAGGCGGGGCAAAGTAATTTGCGAACCCGGTTGGCGGATATGGGGCTGCAGGTGGCCAAGGGGGACCCGGCATTGGGGCGAATCCTTGAGCGGATTAAGGAGCGCGAGGCACAGGGCTATTCATATGATACGGCGCAGGCCAGTTTTGAGTTGCTTGCACGCAGCGAACTGGGACAGTTGCCGAGGTTTTTTGAGGTGAAGCGCTATAAAGTCACAGTGGAACGGCGCAAGAATAAATATAACAAGATGGTCAGCCTGTCAGAAGCTGTCGTGGTGGTGAAGATTGGCGACAACAAGGTGTTGTCGGTGTCCGAAAGCATGGATGAAAGTGGGCTGGATCGCGGGCCGGTCAATGCGTTGGCCAAGGCGCTGGCAAAGGACCTTGGCCCCTATCAGGGCATGATTGACGATATGCGGCTGGTGGATTTCAAGGTGCGCATCACCCAGGGCGGAACTGAAGCGGTGACGCGGGTGGTGATCGACAGCGAAGACAGTCAGGGGCGGCGCTGGTCAACGGTGGGGGCCTCACCCAACATAGTGGATGCCAGTTTTGGGGCGTTGCTGGATGCGATAAACTGGAAACTAATACGGGACGGAGCCGAATGAGAATTTTAGCCAAGCGGAGCGCCTGCGGCGCATTAGTCTTTATTGGGGATAAGCTATGAGTGCCGAGGCATTTTTAACCCTGCACCGCAATCTGCCGCGTGAAGGTCCGGGGGAAGCTGCGGATGTTGCGTGGCTTGGCCAGCAGGTTGAACTGCCTGAGGGTGCGCTGATTGCCGATCTTGGCTGTGGTCCGGGGGCGGATATCGGTGCGCTGCTTGAATTGGCGCCGGGGGCGAATGTTGTGGCGGTTGACCACCATTTGCAATTTTTGGGGCAGGCGTCCGAGCTGTGGGAGACCGATGAACGGGTTGAAATCCGGCTGGCAGATATGCGCGAACCGGGTGGCAAGTTTGATCTGATCTGGTGTGCCGGGGCGGTTTATTTTCTGGGGGTGACTGAGGCGCTGGATGGTTGGCGTAAATTTCTGAAGCCCGGTGGTATCATCGCGTTTAGTGAACCCTGTTACTGGACAGATGACCCAAGCCCTGCTGTGAGGGGAATATGGTCAGGTTACGCCGGCATGGGAAATGAGAACAGTCTGGAAACCCGAATTGACGCGGCCGGATTTGAAACCATTGCCAACCGGCGCTTGTCTGACGCGGCATGGTCAGATTATTTTGGTCCGTTGTTGGAACGTATGGCTGAATTGCGGACCAATGCCGACGAAGATCTGATGCGGGTATTGGGGGAAGAAGCGGCGGAAATTGCTGCTTGGGATCAATATGGCGATGAGTTTGGGTATTTACTGAGTGTGGTTCAGACCGGGTGAGTTTTCAGGCCTGTGCAGAGATTGTTAAAAGGGGCGACCCGGATCGGTTTTTAGCAGTGATGACGGCCCCGCAAGAACTGCGCGGACCATTATTTGCAGTATTCGCCTTTAACGTCGAAGTCGCGCGCGCACCCTGGGTCAGTCAAGAGGCGACAATCAATGAAATTCGTCTGCAATGGTGGCAGGATGCATTGGCCGAAATCGCCGCGGGTGGACCCGTGCGACGCCATGAAGTTGTAACGCCGCTTTCGGAGGTGATAGGCGCGGACGAAGCCGCGATATTGGTGCAATTGATTGAGGCGCGAAAATGGGATGTTTACGATGAACCATTTTTCGATAACAGGCAGTTTGATGCGTATCTGGAGGCAACGGCAGCGGGATTGATGTGGGTTGCGGCCCGTTCAATCGGCGTGCTTGAGGGGGAAGCGGCGATACGCGATATCGGCTACGCCACCGGGCTGGAAAAGCTTTTCAAGGCTGTCCCTGAGTTGATAAGCCGGGGCAAACATCCGTTGCCGCAAACCAGCGACGCTGAGGTGCAAAGCCTGGCGCAAAAGGGATTGCTGAGATTGGGGAACGGTCAACGCGCCTCGCCCTATGGGGCCAGATTTGCCACCCGTTCGGGTTGGCAGGCGAACAGAACCCTCCGTTCTGTTGCCGCCAACCCGGCCGCCGTAATGGGCGGCTGGCTGCATAACTCTGAGTTCACCAGAAGAACCTCACTTTTATGGCACGTTGCGCGTCGTCGGTGGTGACGCGATACCGGCAGTGCAAGGCATTCATTTCAGTTGGAAGTTCTGATGAACCTTTGTTCGTTAAGCGCAATTAAGTCAAAAATTTCACCCATGGACAGGTAAATCATCCGAACCGCGACAAAGCGCGGTATTATCCAAACAATCTCAGAAGTTTGGGGGTGTTGTTTCTGTGGTGGTCGCAATCGGGTCTGTTTTTGGCTGCCGCATTAACCAAATCAGTGCGCCCGTTGCGAGAATCAGGAAAGGGCCCATGGCGAGATTTACCGAATACCAGCCAATGATCGGGCTGCCACCGGAACAGTTCATTAATCCACCTGATGCAAGCGAAGCTATGGTTACAAGGCCAAATACCATAAAGTCGTTCAACCCCTGTATCCGGCCGCGCTCTTGGGGTGTGTGACCGCTGGCAAGCATGGTCGTTGCGCCAATAAACCCAAAATTCCATCCGATGCCCAATAATGCCAGGGCCAGATAGAAATTGCCCAGGGCGGTTCCGGATAAACCAACAATCCCGGCAAGCGCCAAAATGCCAAGGCCTGCGGCAGTAATTTTCTTCGGGCCAAACCGGCTGACTAAATTCCCGGTAAAGAAAGACGGGATATACATGGCCAGAACATGAACCATCACGATATCAGCGGCGTTGTTGGTGGTGTGGCCGACGCCAACCACAGCAAGGGGTGTTGATGTCATCACCAGGTTCATCAGCGCATAGGCAACCATGGCCGAAATGATCGAAACCGCAATCAAAGGGGTCTTAATTAGTTGCCGCCGGGTTCTGCCTTGGGATGAATGTACATCAGCGCGTTCCGGTTTGGGCAGGTCAAGGAAAAGAAACAATACAGCGCCAACAAAATTGATGGCGATTACAGTTATGTAGGCGCCCAAAAACGGCACAGCGAGGGCATTTGATGTTACTTTTATCAGTTGTGGACCAATAACAGCCGAGGCAAGGCCCGCCGCCATGACATAGGAAACGGCCCTGGCCCGGAAGGCTTCACTGGCCGTGTCCATGGCCGCAAAACGAAAAAACCCCTGCGCGGACATATAGATGCCGGTAAAAAGTGAACCGGTCAGAAACATCGGAAAGCTGGCAATATAAAGCCCATAGGCGCCAATCGTTGCGCCGATCGCGCCGCCAATGGCACCAATAAAAAATCCGACCCGGCGGCCGTATCTTTGCATGATCGCAGACATAGGCGTGGCCGTCAGCATTGAGCCGGCAACAATCAGTGTGATCGGAAGTGTGGCAAAACAGGCGTTGGCGGCCAATGACTGACCGGCCAGCCCCGCAGTAATAAAAATCATCGGCATCTGCGCGCCCAGTATTGCCTGCATCAATATAAGGACGATGATGTTTCGACGTGTGCGTCTATCAATTCGGGCGAAGGAAATGTCGGTCATAATGCTACGGGTATCGGGGATTGTTTGGGAAGAAAACCCTCAATGCAACTGATCAATAACATGGGCGAACGAGCCGCTTATTTTGCCCTGTACAAGCCCCATATCCTGCAGCGCGCTGCCCTGGGCATCATGGGTCCTAAACAGGGTATCCCCTGACGCGCGTAAGGTCGTGGCATAGTGAAATTCATGCCCATTCAATGCGGTGTTAAACGGGCCGGCAAGGGGTGTTAAACGGCGATACCCCAGATGTAATTTGCGTTTTTCAAATGATGTTTCAAGATCAAGAAGTCCAAGCATCCGGTGCGATTTACCTTTCGCGTCAGTAAGGGATTTGCCCAACATCATGTAGCCGCCACATTCACCGTAGATAATTGCGGATTTTGCCGCGGATAACATGCCGGCGTGAAAAGTGCTGGCATTGGCCAGCGTTGCCGCATGGAGTTCCGGATACCCGCCGGGCAGAAAAACCATTTCGGCCTTTTGCGGTGCCTGATCTTTGAGCGGTGAGAAAAATGTCAGTTCAGCGCCTGCGCGGCGCCAATCAGAAAGTAAGTGCGGATAGGCAAACGCAAAGGCCGCGTCACGTGCGACAGCAATGGATTGCGCCGGTGGTGGCGGGGGTTGAACCGGGTGGCTTTGGGGCAGGGGGGTGGCAAGGTTTTGCAATGCCTCAAGATCGATATTGTCAGCCACGATATCAGCGGTGTGATCAAGGTATTCTTCAAGATCGGGCCGTTCGCTGGCTTGCACCAAACCCAGATGACGGGAGGGATGGCTGATGTCGCTTTGGCGCGGTATCGCACCCAAAACAGGTATGCCAATGGGATTAAGGGCCATGCGCAATATTCGTTCATGGCGCAGGGAGCCGACATTATTAAGGATGACAGCAGCAATGTGGACCTTGCTGTCCTGTGCGGCAAATCCGGCAACAACCGGGGCGACCGATTGTGCCATACGGGCGGCGTCAACAACCAGAACCACAGGTAGCTCAAGAATTCGTGCCAAATCTGCTGTCGAGCCTTTTCCCTTGGGTGGTGCCCCGTCAAACAGGCCCATTGCGCCCTCGATGATCAATAGACCGGAACCGGCCGCCAAAGAGCGGATACGCCTTGGCGACATTGCCCAGGCATCCAGATTGCCGCATTCAACACCGCATGCTGCGGTGTGGAACCTTGGGTCGATGTAGTCGGGGCCGGACTTGGCCGCAGTTACAGGAATATCCAGCCGCTTCAGGGCCCGCAACACGCCAAGTGTCACTGTCGTTTTGCCAGATCCCGATGCGGGGGCTGAGATAATAATACCGTTGTTCATCCGGCTAACTGTGCTTGATTTTAGAACCGGCGGAAAGTGGGAAATTGGCACGATGCTGCGATAAGATAATTTTCCCATTCCCGAGCGTGATTTCCCTGCCTATAGTCAAATGGCGATGGACACACCTGACAAAAAACTGCGCTTTGGCTGGACCACAGGGGCCTGTGCAACAGCGGCCACCAAAGCGGCATTATACGGGCTTTGGAGCAGGGCGGTGCCGGGGCATGTTCAGATCACATTGCCCCGCGGCGAAACACCAGAATTTTCAGTGGCGCAAACGGCAACCGGCGAAGGCTGGGTTGAAGTTGGCATAACCAAAGACGCGGGCGACGATCCGGATGTTACCCATGGGGCGCTGATTGTTGTGCGTGTTTGCAAATCTAAAGGCGGGGTGTGTTTTCAGGCCGGTGAAGGTGTCGGTATCATTACCAAACCCGGATTGCCCGTTGAAGTCGGGCAGGCTGCGATAAACCCGGTGCCGCGTGCGATGATGAACGCGGTGGTGGAGGCGCTGGCAGCTGAGTTTAATCAGCCACCCGATATTGAAATAACTGTTTCTGTTCCAGGGGGTGCGGAAATTGCAAAGAAAACCTGGAACCCCCGGCTTGGAATTGTGGGTGGTCTGTCAATTTTAGGGACCACCGGAATTGTGCGACCGTTTTCCTGTTCGGCCTGGATTGCATCCATCCACCGCGGCATTGATGTGGCGCGCGCAGGCGGGCAGCGCCATGTTGCGGGATGTACCGGGGCCACGTCTGAAAAGGCGGTTCAGGCGCTGTTTGAACTGCCGGATCACGCGATGCTTGATATGGGTGATTTCGCGGGGGGGGTGTTGAAATATCTGGCGAAACATCCTGTGGACAGGCTGACAATCGGTGGCGGGATTGGCAAACTGGCGAAGTTGTCGCAGGGGGCAATGGATTTGCATTCCGGTCGGTCACAGGTGGATATGGCGGCGCTTGCCCAACTGGCATCCAATCCGGACGTCCTGAGCGCTGAAACAGCTTTACACGCGCTTGAGATTGCCGGGGATCCACTGGCGGTGGCCGTTGCGAAGAAGGCGCAGGAAACCTGTGAAAAATATCTGGTTAAATCCGGTGTCCGGGTTGGTGTGGTTGTGGTCGGCCGGGCTGGTAATATCGTGGCGAGGGTCGATTGATGTTGCTAATGCTGGCAGGCACCGGCGAGGCGCGCAAAATTGCGACCCTGTTGGAGCGGGAAGGTGTCCCGTCACTAGCGTCAATTTCAGGGGCAACACGGGAACCCGCGACTCTTGCCATTAAAACGCGAACCGGTGGTTTTGGTGGCGCGGTGGCGTGCCGAGCCTTTTTATTGGAAAATAAGATCACGGCGATACTGGATGCCACGCATCCTTTTGCGGCCAATATTTCAACTAGAACAGCCCTGTTAGCACAGGAGCTTTCATTGCCTTATCTTCAGGTATTACGCCCCCCCTGGGAGCCGGAAACAGGCGACCTTTGGCAACCTGTGGAAAATGAGACATGCGTTGCCCGTTACATTCCTAAGGGAAGCACCGTTTTTCTGGCCACGGGACGTCAAACACTGAAAGGCTTTGATAATCTGTCGGGACGGCGGCTGATTTTGCGCCAGATTGACCCGCCGGATGCGCCGTTCCCCTATGAAAATGGTGGGTATATTATCGGACGGCCACCATTTTCTGTCGCCGATGAAGTGTCGCTGTTTAAAAAACTCGGGGTGGATTGGCTGGTGGTTAAAAATGCCGGCGGGCAGGCGTCACAAAGTAAGCTGCTGGCGGCACGAGAGTTGCAAATACCGGTGGCGATGATCAATCGGCCGAAACAACCGGATGCGCAAAGCGTGCAAACGGTTGATCAGGCGATGCAGTGGGTCCGGGCGTTACCATGGTAGGACGTGTCATCCATTCAGATAGCTGTGTTGCAGAGGGTGCGGCATTCCTGGCCAATATTGAACCACGGTTTAAAGATGCCCTTGAACGGATCGGACCGTTGCCGCTGAGGTTGCGCAAGGACGGATTTGCCGCCTTGCTTGATGCAATAGTCAGTCAGCAAATTTCTGTGGCATCTGCCGACGCGGTTTGGTCGCGGCTAAAAGCGGCGGGATATACCGGCCCCGAAAAGATTGCCGGGGCCAGCGAAGAAGCGCTGCGCGAATGCGGGCTGAGCAGGCAAAAAATCCGCTATGCCAAGGCACTTGCGGGTTCGGGCATTCGTTACCATACGTTGCGGTCTTTGCCCTATGATGAAGTGTCACAAATTCTGACAGCAGTGCCGGGAATAGGGACCTGGAGCGCGGATATATATGCCATGTTTTCCCTTGGCCGCGCCGATGTATTTGCCCCCGGGGATCTGGCATTACAGGAAGCTGGCAGGATATTATTTGATTTGGAAAGCCGGCCAAACGAAAAACAGCTGCGGCAAATGGCCCAGGCGTGGTCGCCATGGCGCAGTGTTGCTGCGCGAATATTATGGGCCTTTTACCGGATTGAAAAACAACGAAAAGGATTACGATGACACGGGTTTTAGAAACGGCGCGGCGTGGCCCGGAACAGGGACAGGCCACACAGGTTGTGGTTTTTTTACATGGCTATGGGGCCGATGGTCAGGACCTGCTTGGTCTGGCTGACGCGCTTGAGCCGCATTTGCCAAATACAGTTTTTGTGGCCCCTAACGCGCCGGAAAAATCGCTGGGTAATCCGCTTGGGTATCAATGGTTTCCTATTCCCTGGCTGGATGGATCCAGCGAAGAGGTTGCCGCGGCTTCCATGGCTTTGGCAATTGCTGATTTGGGGGCTTATCTTGATCAGGTTCTGGAGGATGAAGGGCTGACACCGGATCGGATGATCCTTTTCGGGTTCTCCCAGGGCACCATGATGTCACTGCATGTGGGTCCGCGCAGGGACAGGCCAGTGGCGGGTATCGTTGGTTTTTCCGGACGATTGCTGGAGCCTGAACATCTGCAAGATGAGGTCGTGTCGCGACCACCCGTTTTACTGATACATGGGGATCAGGACGAAATGGTGCCCCCGGAAAGCCTGCCCGCTGCCGCGCAGGCATTGCAAGCTGCCGGGTTTGAAGTGTTTGCCCATATCATGGAAGGTACCGGGCATGGGATTGCGCCCGATGGGCTTGGTGTTGCATTGGCATTTATCCGGCAGAATTTAGATTTGGAATGATCCGGATAGCTGCCCAAATTACAACCCGTTGACAGGGCAAATATCGGGGGTTGTCAGGCAATCACCACCATATATAGTCTGCCGGAATGGCAAGATCTGGGGTTGCCGTTTTGATCCGATATCCCGGGTGGGGAAAGCAGTAAAGATGGATGGTGAATTCAGAACTGAATTTGTACGGGAGCCCGGAGGGCTGAGACACCACCCGGCACTGGTGTTGAATGCAGATTACCGCCCACTGTCGTACCTGCCGTTATCGCTTTGGCCATGGCAGGAAGCCGTTAAGGCCGTCTATCTGGACCGCGTCGATATAGTTGCTGAATATGATGCTGTTGTCCGCAGTCCCAGCACAACAATCCGCATTCCTTCCGTGGTGGTTTTGAAGGATTACGTCAAACCGCAAAAACGCGTGGCCTTTACCCGTTTCAATCTATTTCTGCGCGATGAATTTGCCTGTCAGTATTGCGCCGCGCGCGGTGATTTGACGTTTGATCACGTCGTGCCCCGCGCCGCTGGCGGTGTCACCAGCTGGCAAAATGTGGTGGCGGCCTGTTCGCCGTGTAATCTACACAAGGGCGCGCGCAGTCTGAAACAGGTTGGTCTGCGTCTGCGCCGTCCGCCACGCCAGCCGCAGGCAGAAGAATTG
>CAZETX010000070.1:0-10657 GCA_964514925.1 uncultured Marinosulfonomonas sp. | reverse complement strand
GCCGGACCTGATCCGCGCCGGGCTGGCCGATCTGGAAAAAACCGGCTGGCCGATAGTGCCGACTTGAGTGGGTGACCAGAACCACCGCAGCTAATCACCCAAAGTTTACTCCAGATCCGCGCGCGTCAAAGCCGGGAGGACCCTGAGCGTCGGAACCCTTTCAATCGCTGGCTTTCCGTTCCCTCGCCAGATCGCACAAACGACCGCCAGAATTATCGCGTTCTCTTGCGTTGCAAGACCATATGCATCAGCGACAGCGCCACCGGTTGTTATAATGTCTTCGATGAATGTCACACGTTTTTGAGATATGTCGCCCCCCTCAATCGCTCGGCAGGTCCCATAAGTTTTGGCCTTCTTGCGAACAAAAACGGCTGGCAATCCTGTTTCCAAAGAAATTGCCGTGACAAGCGGGACACCGCCGAGTTCGAGCCCGGCCAATACCTCTGTATCGCTGGGCATCAGCAGTGCCATCGCGCCCGCCAAATGCCGCAAAAGCTCCGGGTTGCCTTCAAACTGGTATTTATCAAAGTAGCGCGAAGAAACCTGACCCGATCTAAGCGTAAATGTGCCATCCAATGTGGATGCCATTGCGATCCTTCGTCCCAGTTCTGATTTGGAAATCATGGTTTATCGCTTTTCATCCATCATTATTGGCGGGGTTCGGGAATATGTGAAACCACCCAAATTCAATCTGTGTGTTTTGATATGACCCCCTAGGCCACACCCTAAACCCCGTAAATCCCCCCAAACTTCGCCTCCAGATAATCCAGCAACGGCCCCACCTCCGGTTCAAACCCACAGGCCCGCGCCACCACCTCACGCGGTTCATACAACCCGCCATGCACCTGCAAATTCGCCTGCAACCACCCCGTTGCCGCCGAGGTATCGCCAACAGCCAACTGATCATCCAGCCCCGGAACCGCCGCCCGCATCGCCTTATTCAGACACCCGGCATAAACGTTCCCCAAAGTGTAGGTCGCAAAATACCCAAACAGCCCAACTGACCAGTGCACATCCTGCAAACAGCCGTTGGATGGTTTGTCCACGGCCACACCGAAATCCGCCAGAAACCGCGCGTTCCACGCCCCCGGCAGATCGGCCGCCGCCAGATCACCTGATATCAACGCCCGCTCCAGATCAAACCGCATCATCACATGCAGGTTATAATGTACCTCATCCGCCTCGGTCCGGATAAACCCCGATCCAACCCGGTTCACCACGGCGTAAAACTCAGCCGCTGAACCGACACCAAAATCGCCAAACTGGTCCTGCATCAGCCCGAACAAATGCCCGGTAAACGCCCGCCCGCGCCCGATCTGGTTTTCATAGATCCGGCTCTGGCTTTCATGCACCCCCATGGATACCCCCGAACCAAGCGGGCTCAGCAGATAGGCGGCATCAATACCTTGTTCATAACAGGCGTGCCCAACCTCATGTATGGTCGAATAGAAACAATTGAACGGATCGCGCGGACTTACCCGCGTGGTGATCCGCACATCCTGCCCCGAGCCACTGGAAAACGGATGCACCGCCTTGTCAATCCGGCCCCGGTTCAGGTCATAGCCAAAACCCCTTGCCAGTTCATCACTCAGCGCCAGTTGCCCGGCCTCATCAAATTCCCGGTCCAACGCCACAGGCCTGATATCAGAGCCCAGCACTTTTTCACGCAGCGCCACCAGCCGGGGCCGCAACGCACCAAACATCGCCTCAATTTCAGCCCCCGTGGCGCCGGGCTCATAATCATTCAGCAGCGCATCATACATGTCACCACCATCCGCCAGCGCCTGGGCCTCCTGTTGGCGCAACGCCACAACCCTGGCCAATGTTGGCGCAAACCCGGCGTAATCTTCCTCGGCCCGGGCCCGCGCCCAAACCCCCTGGGCGACACTTGTCACCTGTGCAATCTCACGCGCCAGATCACCCGGAACCCTGGAATTGCGCGTGTAAGACCGCGTAATATGGCGTATATTCGCACGCCCCACCTGATCCAGCGCCTCCCCATCAATCGCCGCCAGCCACTCGCCAATGCGCGGATCCACCCGGCGCCCGTGTAACACCGCTTCCAGCGCACCGATCTCTTCGCTGCGCTGCCCGCCGGCCCCGGCTGGCATCATGGTTTCCTGATCCCAGCCCAAACGCCCGGCCACCTCACCCAGTGCCTGGGTGTCGCGCTGAAACCGCATCAGATCATCATAGGCCGACATGTCATTTTCCTCTCAGGGATTGTGCAACAGGGTAATGCGCCAAAAAGCGCAGCCGGATCACAACAACCCATAACATCACCGCCCCCAGTTGATGGATAATGGCAAAGCCAACCTGCGCCGACGTCATCACCGTTATGATGCCCAGCAACATCTGCAAAATCAGAATTGCCAGCAACATATTCGCCGCAGCTTTGGTTTTCGCGTTGCCACTGCTGCGCGACACCCGCCAGACAAACAGACCAAAACCAAAAACCACATATCCCGACATCCGGTGCATGAACTGCACCAGCCCGGCATCCTCAAAGAAATTCCGCCAGACCGGCACCAGATCCAGCGCCCCTTCCGGGAAAAACCGCCCCGCCATCATCGGCCAGTCGGTATAGCCACGCCCGGCATCAATCCCGGCGACAAGCGCGCCAAGCAGCACCTGCAAAAACACCAGCCCCAGCAAAACCGACGACAATCTGACCAATCGCCCCTCACGTCCCCGGCGTGATTGCATCAGCTCTGCCTCGGTGCGTTTCAAAGCAAAAACATACCACGCAATCAGCCCCAGAATGATAAACGCCAGCCCCAGATGCAGCGCCAGCCGATAGCTGGCAACATCCACCCGCTCACCCCCCAAACCGCTGGACACCATCCACCAGCCGATGGCCCCCTGCAAACCGCCCAGCACGCCGATGCCCAGCAACCGCATACCCCATCCGGTGGGGATACGCCGGGCCAGCAGGAACCCAAAAAACCCAACAGCCCAAACCAACCCAATAACCCGCCCCAACTGGCGATGCCCCCATTCCCACCAATAGATCGACTTAAACTCGGCCAGTGACATGCCGCTGTTTTGCAGCCGGTACTCGGGATATGTTTTGTAGCGCTCAAATTCGGCCAGCCAGTTTTCAGCATTTAACGGCGGCAACGCCCCGGCAAGGGGCTTCCATTCAGTGATCGACAAACCACTATCGGTCAAACGGGTCAGACCGCCGACAAAAATCATGATCAGAACCAGCGCAAAAAGCAGCATCAGCCAGACAATCAGACCACCGCGCCCGGTTCGGACACGGTCAATCATCCCCGGCTCCGGTTTGGCCACGGTTTTTACATCGCTTTGAACATCTTCAAATATTGACCGCTTCCGGCTCATGTCAGCACCCCGTTATTGCCCGGCTAAACTAGGGGCGCATTCGCTGATCGGCAACACCAAAGCGACAGGAATTGCGCCCTAACCCCGCCCGGGCCAGACCGGATGCTCATCATCAATCACAAAGGTATGGCGATGCCGTTTTCCCGATACTGCATGATCTTGCAGATGCGGGTGATCCTCGGGCAAATCCCCGTGCTGATGCGACAATGCGCGCGCCTCAGAAGCCGGCCAGAAACCCAGCGCCGCCAGCACCCCCAGCAGGGCAATGCCACCAAGCGCCAATAATGCGAACGGCAAACCAAACCACTGACCAAACCACCCGGCAAGCGGATAGGTCAGCAACCAGCAGGCATGGGACAGGGCGAAATAGGCGGCAAACAGCGCCGGCCGGTCCGTGGCCCGGGCGGATTGACGCAGCAGGCGGCCAACCGGGGTGATGATGGTTGAAAACAGCAACCCGAACAGTGCCCAGACCAGCAGGAAAAGCGGCCAGTTCAACAGTCCCCAAAACTGCATGTACCCGCCAACCGCCAGCATCAACAGGGCCGTCGTCCAACCGGCACTGACCATCAACAACCGCTCTGAAAAGAATTCCAGCAATTTTGGCAGCCCAAACGCGGCCACCATTGATCCGCCGCCAAACGCCGCCAGCCCATAGGCAACAAACCGGTCACCCTGCCCATACCCCGAGCGCACCAGAACCACGGTGTTCACGATCACAAATGCGCTGGCGGCAGCAGCGGTCAGGGTCAGCGCCAACAACCCGCGCAACCGCGGGGTGGCCAGATATATACGGGTTCCGCGGGTCAGTCGTTGCCAAAACGGCAGCTGTTTCACCGATGATTTCAGGCGCGGTATGCCCGCCGCCGCCACCAGCAGGGCTGAACCGATAAACCCCACCACAGTACCACCAAACAGCCAGTGATAGCTGATCACCGTCAGCAACACCCCCGCCAGTGCCGGGCTGATCAGGTTTTCCATATCATACAGTAAACGCGACAGGGACAGGGCCTTGGTATAGTCACGCTCATCCGGCAACACATCCGGGATCGTGGCCTGAAACGCCGGGGTAAACGTCGCCGACGCCGCCTGCAGCACAAATATCAACAGATAGATCTGCCAGACCTCGGTGATGAAAGGTAAAAACAACGCCGTCCCGGCCCGTGCCAGATCAGCGCTGATCAGAACCGTCTTTCGTGAAAATTTCACCAGCGCCGCGGCGGCAATCGGCGACAGGCCGACATAGGCGATCATTTTTATGGCATAGGCCGTGCCCAGCACCGCCCCGGCCTGATCCCCCGCCAGTTCAAACGCCAGCAACCCCAGGGCAATGGTCAGCAAACCGGTCCCAAGCAACGCTATCCCCTGCGCAAAAAATAGCCGCGCATAGGTGGTGTTTTTCAGAACAGAAAACATAATTGACAACTAACACACAGAATATTCACGGCAAAGCCATATGCTTGGTGGGAAACCGCCCTAGCCGCGTTCCTTCCAGCGCACCATCTGGCGCAACATTCCGTGCAATGTCTGAACATCAGCCCGGGTCAGTGGCAGGCGCCCCCACATATTGCGCAGGTTCAGTTGCATTCCCTCGGCCTTATGCTCCGGATAAAAGAAACCCGCCGCTTCCAGACGCTGCTCAAAATGGTCCCCCAGCTTTTCAACCTCAATCTTACTGGCAAAATCCGTCCGGGCCATTTCCATCACTTCGGGCGGTGTTTCATCCAACTGACGCTGCCATTCATACCCCAGTAACAGCACACATTGCCCCAGGTTCAGGCTGGCAAATTCCGGGTTTACCGGTACCGAAATAATCGCGTCCGCAATCGCCACATCATCGCTTTCCAACCCGGCGCGTTCCGGGCCAAACAACACCGCCACCTTCTTGCCGGCAGCCGTCAGGGCACGGCCATGCGCCATCGCCCGCTCCGGCGTCATAATTGGCTTTGTCACCCCGCGATGGCGCGCGGTTGTGGCAAATACAAAGTCATAATCCGCAACCGCCGCGCCGGTGGAGTCGCTTAAAACCGCCTGATCCAGCAAACGCCCGGCCCCGCTGGCCATGGCCACCGCCTTTTGGTTGGGCCAGCCGTCGCGGGGCGCCACAATCGCCATCCGGTCCAGTCCAAAATTCCACATCGCCCGCGCAGCGGCACCGATATTCTCGCCCATTTGCGGGCGCACCAGAACAAACAGCGGCTGTGAAACAGTTTCAGACATGGTAATCTTTCATAGCAAACCTTTGGATTTTTGCCCCCGGGTGATACGATTGCCCCGGGGCCAACGCAAGGAGACAGCAAATGGCACATGACGAAGGCCTGGCGCAGCTTTTCCGGGACGATCTGGTTGATGTCACCGGCATCACCGAACGCCACATGTTTGGCGGGCTGTGCTTCATGCTGAATGGCAACATGCTGTGCGGCGTCAGCCCGAAAGGCTGCATGTTTCGCGTCGGTAAACCCCGCGAGGAAGCGGCCCGCGCGATCAAAGGCGCCGGCCCGATGACGTTCACCGGCCGCCCCATGGGCGGCATGATCGACGTCACCCAGGAGGCATTTGAAGATGACACGCGGCGCGCCAGATGGTTGCAGCTTGCCATAACAAACGCCCAAAGCCTGCCCGCCAAGTAGCCAAGCCCGGCAATCCACGCTATAGGGGCAAAAACCGCAACCTCACCGGGGCCAAAAATGTCCGAAACCGAACGTCCGCAAATTTACCTGATCACACCACCGGAAATTGAAATATCCAGCTTTTCCAATACCCTGTCAGAGGTTCTTGATCAAAACGAAATCGCCTGCATCCGGCTTTCCCTGTCCAGTCAGGATGCCGATCATATACAGAAAACCGCCGATGCCCTGCGCGACATCAGCCATGCCCGTGATATCCCGCTGGTCATCGACAGCCATGTCCAGCTTGTGGAAAAGCTTGGCCTTGACGGGGTGCACCTGCCCGATGGCGCCCGCTCGGTGCGTAAACTGCGCACAGAACTGGGCAGCGACGCCATCATCGGCGCATACTGCTCGACCTCGCGCCATGAAGGCATGCACGCAGCCGAGGCCGGGGCGGATTATATCAGCTTTGGCCCAATGAGCGCCGGCGATCTGGGGGACGGTTCAGCCGTTGATCTGGACCTGTTCCAATGGTGGTCCGAGGTAATAGAGGTTCCCATCGTGGCCGAAGGTGGCTTGGATAAAGATACCATCATAAGCCTTTCTGAAATAACGGATTTCATCGCATTAGGCCCGGAAATTTGGACCACAGATAACCCCTCTGAGTGTCTGAAAACCCTGGTCAGCCACCTCGGGTAACGATGGCTTCCTTCCGGTCCCGTTCAACCCCGGCACGCACCGCTGTTTCGCAGGCAAGCGCCAACGCTTTCCGATCAGTTTGGTCGATAACCGTAAGCGGCGGATGCATCGTAAGCTGCACCGCCCCCTGACGGCGAACAGCCAACACTTTGAACAGGTGCGGACCCAACGCCATATCGCCCCACCAACCATAAAAATCTGCCCGTTGCTTTGCCGGGGCCAAATAGCTGACACTCAGCGGTTGGATCGGCAATTCAACCCGCAATTTCCCCGCAAAGAACGCCGCAAAAAGCGTTGATTTAAAAGGTAAAACCACGGTTCCATCTGTTGAAGTCCCCTCCGGAAAAAACAACAACCTGTGGCCCGCCACCAACCGGTTTTCAAACACCGCCAGTTGCAGCTGTGCATCCTGTCGCTGTCGTCGCAGAAATACCGTTCCGGTCACCCGCGCCAACAATCCAATCCCCGGCCACCCCGCCACTTCAGACTTGGCCACGAAATATACCGGCTGCGTGGCATTCAAAACCAATATGTCCAGCCAGCTGGAATGGTTGGCCACAACCGCCCCCGGTCCTTGCAGGGGCGAACCGCCAACACGCAGGCGCAACCCGATTATCCCCAGCAACATCCGGCAAACCAGCACCGTAACCCGCGGAGTCAGGGGGCGCTGCTGACGCCAGATCGGGGCCTCAACCAGTCGCAACACCAGAAAAACCACCAGCCCAGCCATAAGCACACTGACCATAGCGACCAGCCGAAGCATAATCCGAACCCAACCCAAGAACGGTATCTGTTCCGGTTTCGGCTCGGGGGCGGCGCGCCAGGTCGGGCTCATGTCCCGCTGCCAGTATACAACCTGCGCTGGCGCTCTGACATACGGGCCACATCAACAACCAGACAGACATCGGTGGTGTTAAACACCCGGTCCACAAATGCCCCGTCCCCGACAAACCCGCCGATCCGCAGATAGGCCTTCACCAGCGGCGGCATCACGCGCATGATCGCCACTTTCCCTGCACCTGGCACCCGGCCGGTATCCATTGCCAGAAAACAATCCGGTCGCGCCACCATGCGCAACTCAGCCGGGGCCAGATGATGGCGATGCAAATAGGAAAACTGCGCCTCAAAACGCGCCGCATTTACCCCCGGGAAACTGGCAACACCAAACAAAACCCCATACCGGTGGCGCTGAACATATTCAGCAAGCCCCTGCCACAGCAGGAACAACGCAAGGCTATTGCGATAATCTACAAGTACACAGGACCTTCCCAGTTCCAGTAATTTTCGACCGGACCGGCGCAGCACCGACAGATCATATTCGGTTTCTGAATAAAACTGACCGGCCCGATCTGCCCCGTCCTGATCAAGCAACCGGTACACACCAACCACATGGTCCAGCAACGCTGCATCCCGCCGTTTATCCACCAGTATCAGCTGCTCACAATAGGGGTCAAAGCCATCCCGTTCAAACTTTGCTCCATGGTCCACAAGCGGCCCGTCACCACCCAGTTCCTCAACAAATACCCGGTACCGTAACCGTTCAGCACCAAGCCGATCCTGTTCGCAGCGAACCTGCCGAAACTCAAGATTGGGGTCCTTAACTTTCATGGTTATCCTGGGCTCTTAAATGCGTGAAAGGTGTTTAGAGTCAGTGGTTTTCAATTACAACGGGATAAAAGCTTCCCTAAGGTCAATTGACACCCCTTAAAGTTGTGTTACTGTGTACGGACTAAACTTGGGGATTATTAATTGACCACCGCCAGCTCCAACGCCACATGGTCTGAAACAATGACCTGTTTACCCACATGGGAAAACATCACGGTCACCCGACCGCCGATATTTGATTGCACCTGTCCAATACCCCAATCAGGCCGGGACGGGTGGCGCACCAGCATCCCGGGTTCCAGAAAATCATTATTCACCGCCATTTCGCCCCCACAATTGGATCACACCCAATGAACGCATCACCCCGGCATTTAACAGAGTTGATCGGCTCGCGCATTTGCCATGATCTTATCAGCCCGCTTGGGGCCATTAGCAATGGGGTAGAATTAATCTCCATGAGCGGCGACGCCTCCGGCCCAGAGATGAGCCTGATTTCAGAAAGCATCGCCAACGCCAATGCCCGCATCCGGTTTTTCCGCATTGCCTTTGGCGCCGCAAAACCCGGTCAAAAAGTTTCCAAATCCGAAATCACCAGCATTCTGGCCGATCTGTCCCGCGGCGGACGCATGGTTACAGACTGGCAGGCCACCGAAAATCTGGAACGCCAATGCGTCAAACAGGCATTTTTGCTGTTGCAGTGCTTTGAAACTGCCATGCCCTGGGGTGGCCGTATTACCGTCAGCGCCATCGGTGATGAATGGGCGGTTCACGGACAGGCCGATCAGATGAAAATTGATCCGGACCTCTGGCGCGCCCTTGCCGATCCAGACGCTGAACCAACCCAGGAACCGGCGCTGGTCCACTTCGCCCTCGCCCCCCTGACCGCCCAGATGATGGGGCGGCAGCTGCAGGTTGAGCTTTCGGAAAATTCCGCGCGGGTTCGGTTTTAGCCCCGCACGGTGCCGTCCCCGACCACCAGATATTTAAAACTGGTCAGCTGCTCGGCCCCCACGGGGCCGCGGGCGTGCATTTTGCCAGTGGCAATGCCAATTTCCGCCCCCATGCCAAATTCACCACCATCGGCAAACTGGGTCGATGCATTATGCATCAGAATGGCGCTGTCCAACTGGTTGAAAAACCGCGCCACTGTGGCACTGTCCCCGGCCATGATGCAATCGGTATGCTGTGAACCATACCGGCGGATATGGCCAATGGCCTGATCCACACCATCGACAACCCTGACGGCAATATCCATGTCCAGATATTCCCGGCCCCAGTCATCTTCGGTGGCAGGCACTGTCCCGGCAATCCCCTGTAAATCTGTGTCCGCATGAACCGTCACCCCGGCCGCCAGTAACGCCCCGATAACATCCCGCCCCAAAGTTTCGGCGACATCCCGGTGGATCAGCAAACACTCCGCCGCGCCACAAATACCCGGACGCCGGGTCTTGGCATTCAACACCACAGCCAGCGTTTTCACCGCATCCGCCGAAGCATCAATATAAATATGCACGATCCCCTCAAGATGGGCGAAAACCGGCACCCGCGCTTCGCGTTGCACCAGCCCCACCAGCCCCTTACCACCCCGGGGCACAATCACATCAATATGCTCCACCATGCCCAGCATCTGTTGCACCGCCGCCCGATCGCGCGTCGGCACCAGCTGAACCGCATCCAACGGCAACCCGGCCCCCGCCAGCCCGGCCTGCAAACAGCTGTGAATAACGCCCGAGGAATGAAAACTTTCCGACCCGCCCCGTAAAATAACCGCGTTGCCAGCTTTCAGACACAACGCCCCGGCATCCGCCGTGACATTGGGCCGGCTCTCATAGATCACCCCGATCACGCCCAGGGGCGTTCGCACCCGCCGGATATTCAACCCCGAGGGCATGTCCCATTCCTTGATCACCTCCCCCACCGGGTCACGTTGTTCAGCCACCGCGCGCAACCCGTCAACAATGCCCTGCACCCGCTCAGTATCCAGCATCAGCCGGTCCATCATCGCCGGGCTCAGACCCTTTTCGCGGCCAAATTCCAGATCACGCCGGTTGGCCTTGATTATCTCGTCGCGGCGCTGCCAGACTGCCTCTGCCGCCCCGATCAGGGCCGCCTGTTTGCTTGGCGCACTGGCGGTGGCCAACATGGCCGCTGCGACACGGGCACGTTCCCCCATATCCACCATCAGTTCGGGAATATTTTTGCGGTCGGTCATTATTTCTAACCTTTAAGTTTGTGGCACAGGCTGGTGCCCACGGCCAGGTGTTTGGCGTGTTAAAGAATTGGTCTGCGGAAGCAATTCAACAACAAACGGGCAAAGCCCCGGAAATGAAAATGAACAAGTCAAAGCGCCATATCATCCCGGTGGATCAGGGCCGCACGCCCCGGATAGCCAAGGATTG
>CAZETX010000069.1:0-10862 GCA_964514925.1 uncultured Marinosulfonomonas sp. | reverse complement strand
GTTCAGGCTCGGGAATATAAAACTCCCGGTCCAGTATCGAATAGCGCGCCGAATATTCGTTCACATTGGCCGTGCGATGCCGGATCCACTGGCGCGCCACAAACACCGGCAGTTTCACATGCAGCTTGACTTCGCACATCTCAAACGGCGTGCTATGCCAGTGCCGCATCAGGTACCGGATCAGCCCGGCATCGTTCTGCACCGATTTGGTGCCCTTACCATAGGAAACCCGCGCCGCCTGACAGATCGCCGCATCGTCCCCCATATAGTCGATCACCCGCACAAATCCGTGGTCCAAAACGTCATGGGCACGGTACAGATGCGCCTCCATCCCCTCAGAAACCGCGCGCAGGGTCTGGCGCGGGCTGGCCCGTAATTCTTCAATCTCGGCCAGTTGGTCAGGCGATAGCGGCATGGGCGAATCCTTTGGCTGCAATAATGCTCAAACCATACTATATCTATGGCCCCACCATGTAGGCAACGCTTTATGGGGTGTTTTGTTGAAAATCATTCCACCACCAAACACGGGCAATAAATGGCGCAATCCTGTGCACAGCGTTGACATCGCGCACAGAATTGCCAAAACCCTAGGCGGGGGCCAGCGGGCTTCGGCTTTCACAGGAACGATGCAAAGCAATATGGCCAAATCACCGCTCATTAAAATATTGCAGGCACTGGTTTTCGGGCTGACAATTCTGTCCGCGCCAATAGCAACTGCGCAAACCACCCCGGCCGCGCAAATCCAAACCGCCCGCGCCTATGGCACCCATATGGGTCGGGCAATAGCGGCGATACAAAACAACAACTGGCCGGCCGCCCTGACCTCCGCAAAAGCCGCCTTTTCCGCCGCCCAAACCGATAACGAACGCCTGAACGCCGCCCGTCTGGCCGCCAATGCGCATTTCCGCGCCGGACAGTTCAGCCGTGCCGAATGGTGGCTGCGAAAAGCCATGAACAATGCGGTGGAAGGCCCCGGTGCCCAGGCCATACGCCAGGATTTCGCCCGCGTGCGCCAGGCCAATCCGCTCAGCGTGCAACTTAGCTTTTCCGCCGCCCCCAACAACAACGTCAACAACGGCTCCAGCTCTGACACCATCACCATATGGAACCTGCCGTTTATCCTAAGCCCCGACGCCCAGGCCCTGTCCGGCTATGAGGTTTCGGGCAGCGTGAATTTGCAGTACCGACTGGCCCAATCGGCTGATTTCGCCACCGATATCGGCCTGCTGCTGCATGGCCGAACCTACTGGCTCAGCCCCGCCGCCGCTGCTGCCGCCCCCACCGTTCAGGGCAGCGATTACGCGTTTTCAGTGGTGGAACTGCAACTTACCCACACCCGCAACATCACCGGATTTCCGGGGCCTTCTTCGATCACATTGCACCTTGGAAAAAACTGGTATGGCGGTGATCCCTATACGCAATATTCCCGCCTTATACTGGGTCAGAAACTAAAACTGGGGGATGCCACCGGGCTGAACCTGACAGCGGGTTATGAAAACCAGCTTTCTGAAACCAGCGGCGCAACATCGGAAATTTACTCCCTTAGCGCCGTGGTGAACCACTCACTGGCCAACCGCGACGGATTGGGGCTGAACATTCGCCTGCAGGATACCCAGTCTCAGGACCCGGGCAGCGAAAACCTGTCGCTGAAACTGGGCCTCAGCTATGGTTTTGCCAAACCGGTTGCCGGTATGCAGTTTTCGCTCAACATGGCGGCCGAACAACGCCGCTATGATTTTTCCATCTACGATGCTTCGGGCCGTCAGGACCTGACACTGTCGGCGGGTGCAACCGTGGTGTTCGTTGAAAAATCCTATTTCGGATTTTCCCCCACCATGGGCCTTGAGGCAAATCGCACAACCTCAAACATAGCCCTGTTCAACCGTGAAACAGTGGCGCTGCGCCTTGGATTAAAGTCGGTATTCTAAATCCGCCGGGCAAACGCTTGAACATTTTTGGCATGTGGGGTCTTCTGACAGAAACCGACATGTATTTATCAACAAGGAGAGCATAATGAAAATCCGTTACCTGCACACCATGATCCGGGTCAGCGACCTTGATAAAACCATCGCCTTCTTCAACCTGCTCGGCCTGAACGAAACCCGGCGTCACGACAGCGAAGCCGGACGCTTTACATTGGTTTTTCTGGCCCCCGACGGACAAGAAGATTGCCCGGTTGAGCTGACCTATAACTGGGATGGCGATGAAGGCCTGCCCTCCGACAGCCGCCATTTCGGCCATCTGGCCTATGACGTGGAAGACATTTACGCCCTGTGCCAGCACCTTCAGGATAACGGCGTCACCATCAATCGACCGCCCCGCGACGGGCGCATGGCATTTGTGCGATCCCCCGACAATATCTCGATCGAATTGCTGCAAATGGGCGGCGCACGCGAACCTGCCGAACCCTGGGCCAGCATGGAAAACACCGGCCACTGGTAACACCCCGCCATGCGCATCCTGGTCTATGGCGATTCAAACAGCTGGGGCTTTCCCCCGGATGGCAGTGGCGTGCGCTATGACAATAAAACCCGCTGGCCCTGCGTCATGGCCGACGCTTTAGGCGCGACCCTGATCCAGGATGCCCTGCCCGGGCGAACAACCGTGCACGATGATCCCGATCTCTATGGCCCGGCGATGAACGGGCTGGCGCATCTTCCTGCGGCTCTGCTGGCCCACAGCCCGCTTGATCTGGTGCTGATCATGCTGGGCACCAATGATTTCAAGGCGCGGTTTTCACCGGATGCCGACAGGATTGCCGCCAATATCGGGCAGTTGGTCCGTTGCATTCAGACCATCGGCGGCGGCCCCGGTGCGTGGGATAGCGGGACAGTTCCGGCGGTGGGCGTGATCGTGCCCCCACCCCTGTCGGATCAGGTTGATCACAATGATTTTGAACGGCGACCGGAATGGCAGGGCGGGCGCACTGCCTCGCTGGGGCTGGAAAAGGCCGTCCAAAAATTGTCTGAACCCCTTGATTTCAAAGCGTTTAACGCAGGGTCAGTGGTAAGCGGATCAGTCAATGATCCGATCCACCTGGCGGCAGATAGCCATATTGTGCTTGGACGGGCCGTAGCGGTCTGGCTACAAGAAATGGATGAATGGGCCAAAACGGCACAAACGCCGGTTTCTTAAAGATAGAAAATCACTGCTGTTCGGTGCCGCGCTCGGGCTGATCCTTGCGCAACCCCTGAACGCCGCCTGCCGACAGGCGCTGGCGCTTGGCTTGGATATATCCGGTTCAGTTGACGCCGACGAATACCGCCTGCAACTGGACGGGTTGGCAGGTGCGCTGCTAAACCCCGATGTGGTGGACGCATTTCTGGCCATGCCGGGCATAAATGTGCGGCTGTTTATCTATGAATGGGGCGGTCAGGCCAGTCAGAACACATTGGTGCCATGGGTTGAAATTGCCCGCTATGAAGACCTGCACAATGTCGCCCAAACCCTGCGCAACAATCAGCGACAGGCCGTCCGCCTGTCCACCGCTCTGGGTCAGGCCATGCTGTTTGGCGCCCGCGCCCTTGCCAGCCAGCCAGATTGCTGGCGACGCACCATTGACCTGTCGGGCGATGGTGAATCCAATTCCGGGCCTTCCCCCTTATCGGTGATAAACGCCCCCGAATTGCGCGGCATCACCATCAATGCCATTGTCATCGGCGCTGACGCGCCACCCTATTCCGATGCCCGCCAAAGCGAAATTTCCCAGCTCAGCAGCTATTTCAGAACCCAGGTCATCCGCGGCCCGGACGCATTCGTGCAAACCGCAATTGAATTTGTCGGCTTTGAAGACGCCATGGCGAAAAAACTGCTGAAAGAACTGCGCACCCGCGCCATTGGTGCCCTGTCCCCCGGCGCGCCATGAAATTAGTCTTCGCAATTCTTCGACAAACCATAGGCGCAATCACCGCGCTTATAATCCTGTTGCCTGCGGCCGGGAACGCCGCCTGCCGTCAGGCGCTGGCCATCGGGCTGGATATTTCCGGTTCGGTGGACGCCCGTGAATACCGCCTGCAACTGGATGGTCTGGCCAGCGCATTGCAGGATGCAGACGTGCAGCGTTCCTTCATGGCCATGCCCGAAACATTTGTGCGCCTGCTGGTCTATGAATGGGGCGGCTATGGCACCCAGCGGGTGCTGGTCAACTGGCGCGACGTAACAGACACAGGTGTTTTATCTGACATCGCTGATCAGCTGATGCAAACCCGGCGCCAACCCCATGACCCGGCCACCGCCATCGGCAAGGCGATGCTGTTTGGCGCTGAATTGTTGAACAGCCAGCTTGATTGCTGGCGGTTGACGCTGGATCTGTCCGGCGATGGTAAATCCAACATCGGCCCCGACCCGGCGCGCGCGCGCCATGCGGCACTGTTGGCAGATGTCACCGTGAATGCACTGGTCATCGGCGCCGAAACTCTGCCGTTTTCAGAGCGTCCCAGCACTGAAACCGTTGATCTGGTGCGCTATTTCATTTCCCAGGTCATCCGCGGCCCGGATGCCTTTGTGGAAAACGCCACTGTGTTTGAAGATTTCCAAAGCGCGATGGCCCGCAAATTGTTGAAAGAACTGCGAACCCGCGCCGTTGGCGCATTGCAAATAAATCCCCAGCCCAGGGCCGGTTCCCAGAAACCCGGCAACATCCGTTAACGCAAAACCGCCGCGAGGCTCACTGTATACACCCTGATGCACACAGTATTCGACCGAAAGCACAGGGTGTCAAAGCATAGGGTGTCAAAGCACAGGGTGACAAAGCATAGGGTGTCTACGCTTGGTTAATCCGCGACAATTCGTTAATTTGCACTGATCAGGAAGCGCCCCTTATACCCCAGACCTGCACGGCGCGGTCAATTTCGCCGCCATTTTCCATCGCAGAACCGCACATAACTTTTCCAATGTTGCCCTGCCACATCCACACACATCGCGCGACCTTGCTGCTAATCCTGATCCCGCACTGATCAGGAAGCGCCCATTTTAACCCTGACCTGCACGGCGCGGTCAATTTCGCCGCCATTTTCCATCGCAGAACCGCACATAACTTTTCCAATGTTGCCCTGCCACATCCACACACATCGCGCGACCTTGCTGCTAATCCTGATCCCGCACTGATGCGGCAGGATAAAACGGGGGGGGCTGGGCCTAGTAAATGTAACGTATCTGATCAGTCCAGTAACGTTCCACCCGGCGCAACGAGGTGTTGATCCCCTCAATGCCGTCGCGGTCCAGTACTTTACGGCTTTGCAAGCCATCGGCGTGGCGCTCAAACAGATCCTCAACCGTCTGGCGCACAAAGCGGCCCTTTTCGGTCAGTCGCACCCGAACCGAGCGGCGGTCAACTTCACACCTCTGGTGATGCATGAAACCGGTTTCCACCAGCTTCTTCAGGTTATAGCTGACATTGGAACCCTGATAATAACCGCGCGACTTCAATTCGCCCGCCGTTACTTCATGTTCACCGATATTAAACAACAGCAGCGCCTGCACCGCATTAATTTCCAGTGTTCCGATCCGTTCAAATTCGTCTTTGATCACATCCAGCAATAACCGGTGCAGCCGTTCAACCAGCGCCAGTGATTCCAGATATTGCCCCATGAAACTGCTTTCAGTCTGTGGGCCTACTTGGGATTGCATCGTCATAAATTTCTCCGCCTGTGTCCTTGAAACAGACACTGACGCAGATTCGCGAATAATCGGTTAAACTGTCAAAAAACAAATTTAATTGCTTTGGTTCAACGGGTTTTGATGTGTTGCCTGACCTGTTCCAGCAGCGGCTGCAACCTAAAAGGTGCCTCTGCCTGCCCGGTGATCCATGGGTAAAGGTCAGTATCACTTTCCCCCAGCAGCACGTCAAACAGCACCAGATCACCCTCAGCCATATCGGCCAGTTGCGCCTCCGCAAACGGCCCCAATATCAGGTCCATTTCCTTGGTACCCCGCCGCCAGCTGCGCATTTTCATCCGCTTCAGGCGCGCCGATCTGCTTTCACCGCTCACATCTTTTCCCTGATCGTGGCACGCAGGCTCTTTTCAACCCGCCCCACCCGTTCCGCCAGCCCCGCCGCCTGACCCCGGATTTCACGCAGCTCGGTCAGCAACTCGGTCACTTCAGCTGGCAGGCCCGGCGCCTCAGGCTCCCCCAACCCGACGCCCTGCCCGGTCAGCAACCAGCGCATGGACACATTCAGCACCCCGGACAGCATCTGCAACCGGTTGGCGCGCGGTTCAGACAGATCGTCTTCCCAGGCATGCACGGTCTTTTCTTTCACGCCAATATGTTGCGCCAGTTCCTTCTGACTGAACCCATAGGCTTCCCGCGCCCCTGCCAGTCGGTCGCCAAAGGTTGCCGCATCCTCAGAATACCACCCGGTTGTTGTTTCGGTCTTATCCACCTGTTATCCGCCTTTCGTGCTTGATCGCATTTTACGCGCACCCTAAAACACCAGCGCCTGACATTCAAACAAAGGACCGCCAAAATGGGTTTTCTTTCCGACACATTGGCCCGGGTAAAACCATCCCCGACCATCGCTGTCTCCAACATGGCGCAGGAATTAAAGGCCGCCGGTAAGGACATCATCGGGCTGGGCGCCGGGGAACCTGATTTTGACACGCCCGACAACATCAAAACCGCCGCCAAAGCCGCCATTGATGCCGGACGCACCAAATACACCGCCGTTGATGGCATAACGGAACTGAAAACCGCAATTTCGGCCAAGTTCAAGCGCGACAATGATCTGCACTACACCGCCAAACAAATCAGCGTCGCCACTGGCGGTAAACAAATACTTTTCAACGCCTTGATGGCCAGCCTTAATCCCGGCGACGAAGTCATCATCCCGGCCCCCTACTGGGTCAGCTACCCGGATATGGTGCTGCTGGCGGGCGGCACGCCGGTGCCGGTGGTGGCAGGGATCGAAAGTGCCTTCAAAATAACCCCGGCGCAGCTGGAAGCCGCGATCACACCACGCACCAAATGGCTGATCTTCAATTCCCCCTCTAATCCCACCGGTGCCGGGTATAGCTGGGCAGAACTTAAGGGATTAACCGACGTCCTGATGCGCCACCCCCATGTCTGGATCATGTCAGATGACATGTATGAACATCTGATTTTTGATGATTTCAAATTCTGCTCCCCGGCTCAGGTTGAACCCGGCCTCTATGACCGTACCCTGACCTGCAATGGAGTCTCCAAGGCCTACGCCATGACCGGCTGGCGCATTGGCTATGCGGGCGGCCCGGTTCACCTGATCGCCGCCATGCGCAAGGTGCAGTCCCAATCCACCTCCAACCCCAGCTCGGTCTCGCAATGGGCCGCGGTTGAAGCCCTCAACGGCCCCCAGGAAATTCTGACAGCCAACAGGAAACTTTTCCAGAACCGCCGTGATCTGGTGGTCTCCATGCTCAATCAGGCCCTCGGCATCGACTGCCCGCGCCCGGATGGTGCATTTTATGTCTACCCGTCAATCAAGGGCTGCATCGGCAAAACCAGTGGTGCCGGCACACTGATCACCGATGACGAAGTGTTTGCCACCGCCCTGCTGGAAGAAACCGGGGTGGCCGTGGTGTTTGGCGCCGCCTTCGGGGTATCGCCAAACTTTCGCGTCAGCTACGCTACCTCTGAAACCGCACTGCAAGAAGCCTGCAAAAGAATACAAACATTTTGCGCTGGCTTAAAGTAATGCTGAGATAGGAAACACCATGGCCACCGAACTGCCCGACTATTATTTTCGCATCAAGGAAAACGGAGCACTTGCCTTCCGTGTCGACACCGAAAACCGCCAGCGCCGCATAGAAATGGACCAGATCGCAGCGCTGAACGTCAAGAACGGTGATATCAAACCCCATGGCGATACCGAACTGACCGAAAAAGACATGGCCGCGATCAATGAATGGATGGCAGCGCGCAAATCCGCACTGGCCCGGCGCGACCATGACGATATCAACCGCATCTGTGAACACCTGAACCTGACCACCCACTGGGCCAACACCCGCGCCACCCAGGAACAGCTTGGGGCGCTAACCGATGACCTGCTGCTGGCAATGCATGATCTGCGCAGCGTGTTGGTGCGCAAGAAATCCAACCGGATCAGCGAAGACTAACCCGCGCGCCCGGCCCCAACCCGTTGGGATTGCCGCCAGAACCGCACGCTCATGGTCACCCATGCCAGACCCAGCCCAATGACCAGCCCCATCCAGATGCCGACACCACCATAACCCCACTTGAACCCCATAAAATAACTCAGCGGAATACCCAGCAACCAATAGCTGAACCCGGCATAGATCATCGGGATCTTGGTGTCCTGCACCCCGCGCAACAGCCCCAGCGCCATCACCTGCCCGGCATCCGCCACCTGAAACAGCGCCGCCACCGACAGCAGACCAACCCCGGCCAGCAACACCGCCGGACGGGCCGGATCGGCCGGATCAAGGAACAGGCTTAACAACGCCTCTGGCAGGCTCAGGAACAGCACCACCGCCAACAGCGCCAGACCCAGCGATATGGCAATCGCCACCACCGCACCGCGGCGCAATCCCACACCATCCTGGCGGCCATAGGCCTGCCCGGCCCGGATGGTGGCCGCATTGGACAGCCCGACATGCACCATGAAAACCAACCCGATCAGCTGCAAGGCAATGCCGTGGGCCGCCAGTTGAATGGTGCCCAGCCAGCCCATCATCACCGACGTGGCCGTAAACAAACCGGACTCCGCCAGACTGGTCAGTCCAATGGGCCAGCCAAGGCTGAATATACGCCGGAACGCTTCCCAATCAGGGCGCCACCAGCGCTGAAACAGCGCGTGTTCCGGGGTTTTGACAATCGCATAACCGGCCAGAAAAATAAACGACAACATCTGCAAAGTCACCGATGTTATCGCCGCCCCGGTGACCCCCAGCTCGGGCGCGCCCCAGTTGCCAAAAATAAACGCGTAATTCATCAGCCCGTTCAGAATGGCCGCAGCAACCGTGACCCACAGCACCACCGACGTGCGCTCAAGGGCCGAAAAATAGGATTTCAATACCATGATCAGCAATGCCGGAAACAGGCTCCAGCCAATGATCTTCAGATAACTACCCGCAACCTGTGAAACCTCCGGGTTTTGCCCGATCAGGTTCAGCAACGCCTCGGCATTGATAAAAACCGGCATGGAAAACGCGGCAAACAACCCCGACAGCCACATCGACATCCGCGTCACCCGGCGCACCTGCGCCTCTTGTCCCGATGCCGCAGCTGACGCCACAACCGGCATCACCGCAAAGGCGTACCCGGCCCCGACAATGAAGAATATGAAAAAGAACGATCCCCCCAACACCACCCCGGCAAGGGCGGCAACACTGTACCAGCCCAGCATGATGGTGTCAGTGATGTGCACAGCAAACTGCGCCAGATGGCTGCCCACCAGTGGCAATCCCAAAGTAAGCACCGCACGGGCGTGCTGTTTTGTTGTCAGTTCTGCTGGCATGCATCCCGCTTAGAACTTTTTTAACCGGCTCACAAGATGCCGCAGATGCGCCGACAATCCGGACACCCGGGCGGCCCTGAACACAGCGTTTCGGCGGTTTCCGGCAAAGCGGGAAAACGCGCGGACAATTCCCCTAGTCAACAGCGCTCACAATACCCATACTAATATGGTATTATTATTCACCAGAGGGGAAATTATGAGTTTATTAAGCACATTGGCCAAAGTGGCCGTCGGCGTCGCCGTAGCAAAAGGCGTCAGCGGCATGGCCGCTGGAAAACAGCGCAATACCACAACCCGCAGCCGCCCATCGGGCGGTGCCGGAACCGGCAGCATATTCGGTGACAGACTTTCCCCCGGTGCAGCCCCGCAAAGCGGCGGCGGCTTGGGTGATCTGCTCAAAGGCGGCGGCGCTGGCGGCTTAGGTGATTTGCTGCAGGGCGGCGGATTGGGCGATCTTCTGAAAGGCGGCGGTCTGGGTGACCTGCTGAAAAACACCGGCGCCGGTGGCCTTGGTGAAATTCTGTCCGGGCGCACCGGTTCAGGCGGTGGCATGGGCGGCATGCTGGACGGTCTGTCCAAGGCATCCCGCCCCGGCGGCGGCACCGTTGCCCGCCCCGACAGCGGCAGTTTCGGCGACCTTCTGAACCAGTCCCTTGACCGGTTTGGTGAACCCGACACCCCGCCAACACCCGAGCACGAAGACACCGCCAAAATCCTGCTGCGCGCCATGCTGCAAGCCGCCAAAAGTGACGGCCGGATTGATGCGGATGAGAAAAAGAACCTGCTGGGCCAAATGGGCGACGTCTCCAAAGAAGACAACGCCTTTATCAACGAAGTTCTCGACGGCCCCGTTGACGCCCAGGCCCTTGCCCGTCAGGTACCGGCACGCATGGCCACACAGGTCTATTCAATGTCCCTGCTGGCCATCGATCTGGACAGCAAAAAAGAGGCAAACTACCTGCATGAACTGGCCCAGGCGCTGAATATTGAGCCCCGCGACGTCAACGCGATCCATGGCCAGATGGGTGAACCAAACCTCTATAACTAGCCCACGCCGGTCCAACCAAAGAACCAGCCCCCGCCAGACAACCCGGCGGGGGCTTTTTTATGCCATTGCGCTAAGTTTTCCCCGGATGCAGCGACCCGGCCAGAATATGTTCCGCCTGATGCACCACCTGATCGGCGCGCCCGACAATCAGCGGGTCCGGGGCCTGCACCACTTTGCTGTCCTTACCCGGATAATCAATACCGTTCAGAAAATGCAGCATGCAGTTCAGCCGCGCACGTTTCTTGTCATCCGACTTGATGATCGTCCAGGGCGCATCCGCGGTATCCGTGTAGAAAAACATCGCCTCTTTGGCTTCGGTATAATCATCCCACTTGCCCAGCGATGCCTTGTCAATCGGGC
>CAZETX010000068.1:0-11133 GCA_964514925.1 uncultured Marinosulfonomonas sp. | reverse complement strand
GTAGATTCGGAATATTTGTACACCCACCCCGCCATCTCTTACCCAACCCACCACCATCCAACCCATCGCAACGGCGGGGGGTACCCCGCCCTACGGGGCAAACATTCCCAATTGGCTGTCCCGATGCACGGACGAATACGGCCAATCTTGCGCACGCTCGACAAATCCGTGTTTCACCTCGGGCTCCGCCCGTTCGCGGCTGAAACGATCCCCCGGATCATTTCCGGGACGCCGCTCACTCCCAAAACCGCCGCTGCCAAACAGCCGCCTCCCGTTTTGCCAGCCGTAGGCCGGGCTTCAGCCCGGCATATCTCCCCTTACGCACCACCGGCAATTCGGATGGCACGCTTTTGCCCGCCTTACGCAATCCCATCACAAACCGCGCCTTGATCGCCCCCCACCTTACCGAATAATCCGCGTCCCCCACTGGCAACGTCCACACACAATGCAAATGATCCGGCATGACGACCCAGGCATCAATCTCAAACGGGCGCTCAGTTCTGGTCCTGGCCACAGCCCGGCGCAATAACCCGATCTCATCCACCAACAGCTGTGATCCCCGATCCGCCAAAGCAACCGTAAAGAAAACACTGGCGCCGGCAACGCGGGGGCGGGTATAATTCGACATCGGGACAGCTTCGCCAATCAAGGTTAATGGAAAGTGAAACAACACCCCTCAACCCGGCCCGGTAAAACAACATTTTCCACTTATCCACATGGTTTACCCCAATAAATCCAAAGACTTACCCACAAGAAATTCCACCTGACCCGCATTTTTTCCTTGCCCGACTCACGCCAAAGACGCACCATATATCCAACCAACAAAGGTTCTTTCAGATCCGGCGAAGGTTAGCGAAAGGCCCCTCGGGACACGCGCCAAATGGCATAGGTTTTCGGATCGACGTCACCCGGCAAATGTTTTTGGGAAGACGCCAAAAGCCAAAGTTCTTTGAACCAAAGCAGACGGGCAGCTTAACAAGGGTCGACGCGGTCAGAACGGGGTTCTTTACAGATAACCGATCCGGCAGTGGTGAAACGCAAGGATCATCGCATTTGGGTCTGAAACCCTCTGGGGGGAATGATTCAAGGTTTGGCGTCAGGGCGTGTCGGTAACGGCACATGGCAAAGGGTTTCGGCCCGGATGCACCTGGCGCCTTTTCCTTTTTCCGGGCACCTCAAAACTGACACAGATCAAATCACACCACAGGCAACTGCGGTAAACTACCGGCATATCCGGTAATCCCGAAAGGTCCGCCCATGTTCCGACTTGCCTCAATCCTGTTTTCCATGGTGGCCACCACGCTGGCCGGCATCGCCGTCGTCGCGGTGCTGGTCATCGGTTATGACACCCTGACCCCAATCCTGATTGCGGCCGGCGCGGGCTTCGT
Source organism: uncultured Marinosulfonomonas sp. (assembly GCA_964514925.1). GTDB lineage: Bacteria > Pseudomonadota > Alphaproteobacteria > Rhodobacterales > Rhodobacteraceae > NVTR01. Next base: position 9,745 of record CAZETX010000068.1, on the reverse strand, counting down.
CCTTGCCCTGCCGGTCACATGGGTGCTGACAAAAATAATCGTCGATTAACAAATCCGGGCAACCGGCCTGTTACAAAGTTTAAACACCGCCCCCGATACCTGTTACAAAGTTTAATAACTTTGCGGTTACGGGCGTAACCCGCGGGTCAGTTGACGGTCACTGTCCCCAGCATATTTTTGTGAAACTTGCAGAAATATTCAAACGTCCCCGCCGCCGTCGCCGTCACTTCGCCGCTCTTACCCTTCTTAAGGGTCCCGGTGTCAAATGAACCATCGCGCGCTGTTGCCGTATGGGGGGCACCATCCTGATTGACCCAGACAATCGTGTCGCCAACGGCCACTGTAATTTCGGGCGCATTATACTTGAAGCTCTTGATATCTATATTAATTACTTCGGCCTGCGCCGCGCCTGAAATAAAGGTTCCGGCCAGTAAAATCATGAAAAACCGCATCGTGGTGCTCCTTAAATGCCTGCCCGCATCATCCGGTATTCTGCACCAATAACAAGCAGCATTTGCCCAAACGCAGGGTTTTGGCAATTACACGCCAATAAAATCGACGGAAATCTGGTGGTGAACCGTTGTATAAAAATAAAATATTTCAAAGGTTTATCCCATGTCTGATCAATTTGTCTATTGCTTTGCCGGCGTGTTTTCACTGCTGATAGTTGCCACAATCCTAACGTCGCCAATTCTGATCTGAAACAACTTTCCCTGGCTGATAATACGCGCTAAGCCTCTGTAAACAAACACCGAGAGCCGCCCATGCCCACCTTAGCCGCCCGTGCCAACAATGCCTGTGAGATGTGTAGCTCCAGCAATGAATTGGCCGCGTTTGACATCGGTCCAAACAGTGACGCCAACCCAGCGACACAAGTTTACCTCTGCGCGACCTGCCGCGAACAAGTCACTACAGAACCGGACCCTAACCATTGGAAAACCCTAGCGAATTCCATGTGGTCTGAATATCCGCCGGTACAAGTGCTCGCCTGGCGGATGCTGGACAGACTGTCGGAACACAGCTGGGCGCGGGACCTGAAAGACATGTTGTATCTGGAAGATGATACCCTAAAATGGGCCAAATCCGGGCGCAGCACACCTGAAATAGTCCACTGTGATAGCAATGGTGTGCAACTGGCATCGGGTGATACCGTCATTCTTATCAAAGACTTACAGGTTAAGGGCGCAGGCTTTGTCGCGAAACGCGGCACCGCTGTGAAATCAATTTCTCTGGTGGCTGATAACCCGGACCATATCGAAGGCAGGGTAGAGGGCCAGCGTATTGTCATTTTGACCGATTTCGTCAAACGGCGTTGACCGTCATATGCGGCACCCATGTTGCAAACAATCCAACACTGTTCAATTCTCTGAAACACAATCCCGGCGGCACAGATTTCGGTTGACGGACAGCAAAAATCCCCGGCAATCTGTGGCAGAATTTGTCGACAGATCCAATGGGGAAATAATATGCTTGAGAAACGGGAATTTTACATTGATGGCGCTTGGGTTAGCCCCAAATCAGCCCGTGATTTTCAGGTTGTAAACCCTTCCACAGAAGAGGTGTGCGCGGTTATTTCCCTTGGGGGTCAGGCAGATACCGATGCCGCAGTCACGGCAGCCAACCGGGCATTTACCAGTTGGGGCCACAGCAGCAAAGCCGAGCGGCTTGAGGCTTTGGAAACCCTGTTGTCGGTCTATACCGCACGCCAGGACGAAATGGGTGCCGCCATTTCCATGGAAATGGGTGCGCCGATTGATATGGCAATCTCCTCACAGGCTGATCCCGGGGTGATCAGCAGTACCATTGCAGCGCTTACAGCGCTGGAATTTGACCAGATGCTAAGTGCAGACGACCCCGATGATCGTCTGCTCTACGAACCTGTGGGGGTCGCTGGCCTGATCACGCCATGGAACTGGCCAAATAATCAGGTCCTGCTAAAGGTTGCGCCAGCCATTGCTGCGGGATGTACCATGGTGCTGAAACCCTCAGAATATGCGCCGCTTTCGGCAATAATATTTGCCGAACTGATCCACGAAGCCGGCCTTCCGGCGGGTGTTTTCAACCTTGTCAACGGCGATGGCCCAGGGGTCGGCAGCCAGATGTCGGCGCACCCGGATCTGGATATGATTTCCTTCACCGGCTCTACGCGCGCCGGTATCCTGATCTCAAAATCGGCGGCCGATACGATCAAGCGGGTTGGACTTGAACTGGGCGGTAAAGGCGCAAACATCATCTTTGATGATGCTGACCCCAAGGCGGCGGCGCGGGGCGTTTTTAAATGTTTTAACAACACCGGGCAGTCCTGCAATGCGCCGACACGGATGATGGTTCAGCGCGGTCGTTATGATGACGCCGTGCAACAGGCCGCCGAGGCGGCAGACAAGATGCAGGTTGATCTGGCCAGTAAGCCGGGGCGCCATATTGGCCCGGTTGTTTCAAACATTCAGTATGAAAAAATACAGGCGCTAATTCAGACCGGCATTGACGAAGGGGCACGCCTTGTGGCCGGTGGAACAGGTCGCCCGGAAGGGCACAATCGCGGGTATTTTATCCGCCCGACCGTATTTGCCGATGTCACCCCGGAAATGACCATTGCCAAACAGGAAATTTTTGGCCCGGTCCTGTCTATCCTGCCGTTTGAAACAGAAGAACAGGCGGTGCAGATGGCCAATGATACGGTGTATGGCCTGACCAATTATGTGCAAACCAATGATCGGGCTCAGGCCAGACGGGTAACGCGGCAGCTGCGTTCTGGCATGGTTGAGATCAACTATAATGGTCGCGGTGCAGGGGCACCGTTTGGGGGTTATGGCCAATCCGGCAATGGCCGCGAAGGCGGCGCCTGGGGTATCCATGAATTTCTGGAAGTCAAATCGGTCAGCGGTTGGTCCGACGATTAGGTAACGCGATTTTTCGCAGAAAAATCGACCTGAATTTTCTGCGAAAATTCACCACCCTCTCAATAGGCAGCGTCCTTTATGGCTTGCATCGACACATGGGTCGATGTGCTGGCGACGTGGGGCAGTGCAGAAACCTTTTCCCCCAAAACTGCACGGTAATCTGACATATCTGTTGTCCGCACTTTCAACAGATAGTCAAAGGCCCCGGCAATCATGTGGCATTGCTCTACTTCCGGCAGGAACTGAACGGCCCTGTTAAACGCTGACAGGGCCGCTTCGGAGGTATCCGATAGTCTTACTTCAACGAATGCAATCTGTTCCAGGTTCATCATTGCCGGGTCAATTATTGCCCGAAAGCCTTTGATATATCCGTCTTTTTGTAGTCGTTTCACCCGAACCTGACAGGGGCTTTTGGAAAGCCCAACCCGATTAGCCAGATCCGTGATTGCAATACGCCCTTCAAGGCTCAGAATTTTAAGAATTTTTTGATCAATGCCGTCGATAAGACTGCTATTATGTGAATTTAAAGCCATTAGGTTCGATTTTCCTAGATATTTAACTACTTAGTCCCTCTGTAACACATATATACGGGAATTATAGTCTGTATTAAGCTGTTAGCATCCGATCAGGATCAGCAAGGAGCCACCCAATGACCAGCCTTAAAAGTTTCCGGAGTTTCCTGCGTACAAACCATCTTAGCGACGACAGAACCGTTCTGAATAACCTGATTGAAAAAGCAGAAATCTGCGAAAATACCCGGCTGGATATTCAAAGCCTCGCCACCGGATTAGTGAAAGAAATTCGAGCGAACGGGAACACCGGCCTGATGGAGGTTTTCCTGGCTGAATATGGGCTTTCAACCGATGAAGGGGTCGCCCTGATGTGTCTGGCCGAGGCATTGTTGCGGGTTCCGGATACAGCAACAATTGATGAATTGATCGATGATAAAATTACCCCTTCAGCCTGGAACGAACATCTGGGGAAATCCAGTTCTTCGCTGGTTAACGCGTCGACCTGGGCGCTGATGCTGACGGGAAAGGTCTTGCAGGATGGCCAGGGGGTTGCTGCATCGCTGCGCGGTGCTGTCAAACGGTTGGGCGAACCGGTCATCCGTGCGGCTGTTGGTCAGGCTATGCGCGAAATGGGGCGTCAGTTTGTATTGGGCCAAACGATCAAGGATGCGATTAAACGCGGGCAGCAACAGCAGCGTAAGGGCTTCACCTATTCCTATGACATGCTGGGGGAAGCGGCCCTGACCGCCGCTGACGCCGCGCGAAATTATGATGAATACGCCGCATCCATCCGTGCCCTTACGCCCCACTGTACTGCTGCAGATATCCGTGACAACCCGGGCATTTCGATCAAACTGTCAGCAATCCACCCGCGTTATGAATATACTCAAGGCGTGCGGGTTTTGACCGAACTGGTGCCGCGTGTATTGCAACTTGCCCAACTGGCCGCTGACGCGGGTATGGGGCTGAACATCGACGCCGAAGAGGCAGAACGCCTTGACCTGTCCCTGGATGTGATCCAAGCGGTTTTAACCGATCCATCCCTGGCCGGGTGGGATGGGTTTGGTGTGGTCGTGCAGGCCTATGGCAAGCGCGCCGAACCGGTGATTGACTGGCTACATTCATTGGCAGAAATGCTGGATCGCAGAATCATGGTGCGGTTGGTCAAAGGCGCCTATTGGGACACGGAAATCAAGCGGGCACAGATCGAGGGGCTGAATGGATTTCCAGTGTTTTCCCATAAGGAAGCCACCGATATTTCCTACATTTGCTGCGCGAAAAAACTGCTGGGTATGAGCGATCGTATCTATCCGCAATTTGCCACCCATAATGCCCATACGGTCGCCGCCGTGCAGGTGCTGGCTGGCGGTACCGGTGACTATGAATTTCAGCGCCTGCATGGTATGGGGGAAGCCCTGCATGACATCGTGAAGCAAACCCAGTCCAGCCGCTGCCGTATCTATGCACCTGTTGGGACCCATCGCGATCTGTTGGCCTATCTGGTGCGCCGGTTGTTGGAAAACGGCGCCAATAGCTCGTTTGTGAATCAGATTGCCTCCAAAACCGTTAGTGCCAAAGAAATCTGTGCCGATCCGTTCGAGGGTATCAATACAGTTGTAAAAAATGCCAATGGCGTCGTCCATCCAAAACTCATTTTTGGTGACCTGCGTGAAAATTCAATGGGTTGGGACCTTCTGGACCACCCGACTGTTGTGGCATTGGATGCAGCCCGTGACAGGTTTATTTCTCATAAATGGACAGGTAAACCACTACTGGTGGCAAAGCCTCAGGGCACCGAAACTAGCCAAGTGATGAACCCGGCCAATCCGGACGATTGCGTGGGGGTACTGACGTTGGCTTCTGCCAAAGATGCCGAAACAGCGGTTGGTAATGCCCAACCCTGGGGCATCCCCGCCAAAGACCGGGCCGACATACTGCGACATGCCTCCGATCTTTTTGAACAAAACCATGGGGAACTGTTTGCCATCCTGTGCCGTGAGGCGGGAAAAACCCTTGATGATGCCATTGCCGAACTGCGCGAGGCCGTGGATTTTCTGCGTTACTATGCCGGTGAAGCGGAACGTCTGTCCGGATCAAACCCGCGCGGGATCATTACCTGTATCTCACCCTGGAATTTTCCATTGGCAATCTTCACCGGACAGATTGCAGCAGCATTGGCGGCCGGAAACGCTGTGCTGGCAAAACCGGCCGAACCGACCGGTATAATTGCGACCCTCGCGAGCCAATTGATGCACCAGGCCGGTGTTCCGCGCGGCGCGCTGCAGCTTTTACCCGGCCACGGTTCGGTTGTTGGCCACGCCCTTACATCAATGGCGCGCATCAACGGCACCTGTTTTACCGGCTCAACTGCCACCGCCCAAAAGATCAACCGTGCCATGGCCGAATGCCTGACCCCTGATGCACCACTGATCGCAGAAACCGGCGGCATCAACGCAATGATCGTAGACAGTACCGCACTGCCGGAACAGGCGGTGGCGGATATTGTGATGTCGGCCTTTAAATCCGCCGGGCAGCGTTGTTCGGCCCTGCGTATGCTTTATATCCAGAACGACGTCGCCGACGATTTTTTGGCCATGCTCTATGGGGCAATGGAGGAGCTTGGCATCGGTGATCCTTGGCACCTTGCAACAGATATCGGCCCGATCATCAATGATGCAGCCCGCGCGGATATTAATTCGCCTATCCAAGCGGCCCGGGATCAGGGGCGATTGTTAAAACAACTCAGCGTACCACAATCCGGCAGCTATGTTGGGCCGGCGGTGATTGCGGTGGATGGCATTGGCGACATTGGCGCGGAAATATTCGGCCCCGTCCTGCATGTGGCGCGTTATGAAGCCCACGCGCTGGACAAGATCGTGGACGATATCAATGCCAGCGGTTTTGGTCTGACCTTTGGCATGCATTCTCGTATTGATGATCGAATTGCGCAGGTTACCTCCCGGCTCAGGGCGGGAAATATCTATATCAACCGCAATCAAATCGGCGCAGTCGTCGCCAGCCAGCCGTTTGGTGGTGAAGGCCTGTCAGGTACCGGCCCAAAGGCCGGGGGGCCAAACTATGTTGAACGTTTTACCGGCGCAAAAGTGCTGCACCCCATCGCTAAAACCGGCAAACCCGCCGAGATGAACCAGGTCCGGGCCGAAATTGCGCGCGCGGTATGGTCGAACAAATCTTTGTCCCGTCAGGCGATGCCGGGGCCGACCGGGGAAAGCAACCAGCTTTCTGTGTATGGCCGCGGGGTGATCCTGTGTCTGGGCACATCACATAGTGATGCCCAACAACAGGCCCGTATAGTCCGGGCAAATGGCTGCGCGCCCGTTGTCGTCGCCCCGGGTGCGACAGGTGAGGGGTCCGTTGACGGGTTTCTTGCAAGGGGTGCACTGGCTGATCTGGCGGGCATTGCCGGTGTGGTGCTTTGGAGCGATGCCGATGATCAGCGCGCCGCCCGTCTAGCGTTGGCTGCTCGGGAAGGCGCGATCCTGCCGCTGATCACGGAAAGGCATTTTGGCGTGCGTTGTGTGGTGGAACGCCACATCTGCATTGATACCACCGCTGCCGGTGGCAACGCATCTTTGCTGGCGGCTGCCTCCTGAGGTAATTGTCAGCGTGATTTTTCGCAGAAAAATCAATGCCTGCGGCGCGAGTATTTTTGCAAAGAAAAAGCGGGTCTGGTTTAGATTTCAAGCCAGATTGTGACCGGACCGTCATTCACCAGTGACACCGCCATATCTGCGCCAAAGCGACCGGTTTGCACATTCAGCCCCTGACCCGCCAGTGAACTGGAAAAATGAGCGTAGAGGTTTACCCCCAATTCTGGCGATGCGGCGGCCGAAAATCCGGGACGGTTTCCTTTGCGTGTGTCGGCCGCAAGGGTAAACTGGCTGACCACCAGCGCAGATCCCCGGACATCCAGCAGGGACCGGTTCATACGGCCGCTATCATCGCGAAACACCCGAAGTTTAGCGATTTTTGCGGCTATCTGTTCCGCATTGTCTGGGCTGTCGCCCTGCATCGCACAGATCAGAACCAAGAGGCCCTGTTCGATCTGGCTGATGATTTTCCCCTCTACCGTGACCGAGGCTGAACTGACCCGTTGAACCAAAGCGCGCATGTCAAAGCTCGGACACCCGGGGCGGATTGGCCCCGGCGCGTGAAACCGAGATAGCCGCCGCCCGGACCCCCAGATCAAGTGCTGCGGCCAAGGTTTTCTGATCCAGCGTTGCGATGCCTGTTTTATCCAAAACACCGGCCTGATACAGTGCTGCCAACATCCCGGCATTGAACGTATCACCGGCGCCGACCGTATCAACAAGGTCAACATTTTCTCCGCTGCGGCTTAGGGTCAGATTTTTGGTGAATACCTGCGCGCCTTGCCCCCCCAGTGTTACAAAAACAACTTTGGCGCCCTTTTGTAATATCCCTTCCGCCAGGTCCGGGATGTCGCCCGTACCGTTCAACCAACGCAAATCGTCGTCCGACACTTTGACAATATCCGACAACGCGATCATTCGATCAATCCGGGCGCGATAGCTGGCTTCATCATCAATGAAATCAGCCCTTATATTGGGGTCGATTACAATGACACGCTGCTTGGACTGGGTTTGCATCAGCGCCTCAAAGCTGTCCGCACTGGGGGGGCTTGCCAGGCTGATGCCGCCAAATATCATCGCCTGAACTTCTGCCGGAATGGCCGGCATATCGCCAGATTGCAGCATTCGACCGGCGGTATTTTTATCAAAAAATGCATATTGGGCGACACCGTTCACCAGCCGGACAAAGGCCAGAGTTGTTGGGCGTTGCGAAACGACTGCGCATTTTTCCGAAACATCGCTACTGGCCATCTCGGCCCGTAAAATGTCACCAAACATGTCACTGGAAAGACCGGCAAGCAACCCAACCGGCACCCCCAACCGACCCAGCGCGATCGCGGTATTAAACGCAGCGCCACCGCCGCAGGGCAGGAACACATCCTCACCGGTGGTGCTTTTGCGTGGCAGCATGTCAATCAGCGCTTCACCGCAACTCAGGATCATCTGTTTCCCCGGTTCATTCAAAGCTTCATTGCTGCTGCTGCTGCGCCGCGAAATAACCGACGGTTGCCGCAACGACGGCGATCAGCAACACCGCAAACATAATCTTTACCCATGACCATGGCCGTTCACCCTGCACCTGCCCGGTGCGGCCATTCACCACGAACCGGTAAGACTGGCCGCGGTATTTATAGGCCGCCAGCCAGACCGGCAGCAGTATATGTTTGAACGTCACATCACTGATCCGGGTTTGCACATCAGAAATACGCTGCCGGTCGCCGCCGATATCAAACTTAACATCGCGCCGGATGATCGCGTCCATTTTTACCCGCGCTTCCTGAAAGCCATCGGCGATTTCCACGGTATAGCCCTCGGCCCGGAACCCGGCCAGATATTCTGGCTGGTATGGTTCCAATGCTGCCAGATCCCATGGCTCCAGCGCATCGGTGAACTTCTTGGGCAAGGAACGCGACCCCAAAACCAGAACATCGTCAAACCAGCGCGCCACCCGGCCGGATTTGGAGCGCCAGCGAATTTTTTGTACCCGTTGGCTAACAGATTTACCATTGCGCCTGACCGTGCGGGTTTCATAGTATACCGTCCCCCGCTGGCCCCGATAACTGCTTTTGGTGTCGGCGTCATAGGTCCAGTAGGGTACATAAATTCCCTGTAAGCGCCGCCCCTTACGGGCATATTTCTGCAAACCGTTGGGGGCAAACCACAGCCCGCCCAACCAGTCGGTCATCACCTTGCGACCGTCCCGTTCCGACAGGGAAAAGGGCAATAACCCCCGTGGTTTAATCTGCCTTTGGGTACCGGTATCAGTCACAATCGGTGTTGCACAAAACGGGCATTCAGCGGCGTGTATGGCGGCGTCAAATTCAAACTGAGCACCACAATTGGGGCAGGTGACCACCCGGATTTCTTCTATCTCCTGATCCGGCAGGCTGGCGTCCAATGCGGCGCGATAGTCCAATTCGTTCAACGCTGCGCGGGCAAACGGGTCTGGCCCGATTTCTTGCACATTACCGCAGAAATCACAGACCAGCTCGCCCTGATCCGGGGCAAACCGTAAATCTGCCCCGCAGGTATTACAGGGAAATCTGTGTTCCTGAACCACCATAACCGTCTGACCCTGTTTAGCTTTCAGGGCTTGGCGGGGGCATCACTGTGAACAGCTGCGCCAGTTCCATGACATCTTCGGCTTTCAGCCAGCCATCCTGACCGGGGGTCCAGACATAGGTTTCCCGTTCAAGGCTGCCATCACCGGCCATGCGCCCCA
>CAZETX010000067.1:0-11279 GCA_964514925.1 uncultured Marinosulfonomonas sp. | reverse complement strand
GTTTTTCCTGATCCGCCAGCGTACCCCCAGTTTGGGGGTGCGCTGGAAACCAAAAAATGAGCGTACCCCCTGATGCCCTTAAACGACGCGAAGATTCGAAACCTTAAGCCAACGGTTAAGAACTACAAAATCGCCGACTTTGACGGGCTATTCCAGTTGGTCAAAGCAACGGGTTCAATGTCCTGATGGTTCGAATATTGAAACCAATCGAAACTACAAATCTGTCCTGATGTGCCAGAGTTCCGGGAAAAGTTCGACATCTAGCATGAGTTTCAGGTAGCTGACCCCGCCGGTGCCGCCGGTGCCGCGTTTGAAGCCAATTATTCTTTCGACGGTGGTGACGTGATTAAACCGCCAACGTCGAAAATAGTCTTCCAGATCAACCAGTTTTTCAGCTAATTCATATAGTGTCCAATGGGAATCCGGGTCTTGGTAAACGGTTGTCCACATTGCCGAAATTTCGGGCACAGGCTGATGGTGAGTGTCCCGGGGCAGGCTTAGGATATCATCTGAAAGAGCCATGCCCTGTCGTTTGGCGTAGCGCAGGATCTCTTGATAAAGACTGGGGCGTTCCAGTTCGGTTTGTAGCTGGATTGCGTGCTCTGGGACGTGGGCGTGGGGGCGAACCATTGTGGTGTTGCGATTTCCCAGGACAAATTCGATCAAACGGTATTGTAAGGATTGAAAGCCGCTGCTTTGGCCCAGGGCATCCCGAAATTTGGTATAGTCGCTGGGGGTCATTGTTCTGAGAACATCCCATGCATTGTTGAGTTGTTCCAGTATGCGCGACACGCGGGATAACATCTTGAAAGCGCTGGGTAATTTGTTATCAATGATCGCCTGACGGGCAGAACCAACTTCGTGTAGCAGCAATTTCATCCAAAGCTCTGATGTTTGGTGCTGAATAATAAATAGCAACTCATCAGGGGCGTCGGAAAGCGTCCTTTGAGCGCCGAGTATCTGATCAATTTGCAGGTAGTCGCTATAGGACATTCGACCGTCGAAATCCATTGTTGCGCCATCTTCAGCGGGGTCATAAGGTTTTGCCATCTGTTTGTGCCTTTGGTTGGAACCGTTGCTGTCTGACATTCTACACTCTTTAAATTTCTACAAGTTGTGAATTGGATGGCGGGCGAAAAAAATTGTGGATGCGACAATCTTAGATAAATCGCCAAAAATAACCGTTTAATAACAATCGACTATTAAGACCCCGGAGGGAGTTGATATTGCCTGTCCGGTCTGATTTTTTAGGGTGGAAATATTTTCCGTAGGGATGCCATGGACAAAACCAACTGGGACGACGCATTTGAAAACTCCGCTTATATTTCGGATGCGGGTTTGTACCCCGGCGAATGGCAAGCAATGGCCGGGGCCTTTCGTGAAGGCTATGCCAATATCAAATCGGACATTTCCTATGGCAAACATCCACGGGAAAAATACGATTTATTCTGGCCGCAGAATAAGCCAAAAGGCGTGTTTATTTTTGTCCATGGTGGTTACTGGATGGCGTTTGACAAATCGTCATGGTCACACCTTTCCCAGGGCGCTTTGGGCAAAGGGTGGGCCGTTGTGATCCCCAGTTATGTATTGGCGCCTGAGGCCCGGATTGGTGTCATAACGCAACAAATAGCGGCTGTAATCTGTGATGTTGACAGGAAATATGGGGGTGCAATCCGGTTGGCGGGCCATTCCGCAGGCGGGCATTTGGTTAGTAATATGTTGTGTAAAAACAATAGATTGCAGAATAAAATTCAAGGTACTATTGATCATGTAGTCAGCATCAGTGGCCTGCATGACCTTCGCCCGCTACGATTGACCAGGATGAACCAAACGCTGGGTCTTTGTGAAACCGAAGCGGTTGCACAAAGTGCTGCGTTGCAGGAACCTGTATCGGGGGCCAGATTGACGGCCTGGGTTGGGGCGCAGGAGCGACCTGAATTTATACGCCAGTCAAAACTGATTGCCGACACCTGGCGCGAAAAAGGTGCTGTTACCCGTTGTATCATCCAGCCGGGTCATCACCATTTTTCGGTGATTGCTGATCTGGCCGATCCGGATTCTGACATAACAAATTGTATATTCAGCTGATCCGGCGGACAGAAATTGGAAACGCTAAACGGCCAGCCGGAAGTGGCTGACCGTTTAAGGTAAATAAAACAATTTGTTAGGTGGTTATACTGGTGATTTTGTCGTGCGCAAATAGGGCAGCACGGTTTCAATATTACCAAACTTTTCTTTGGCCTGAGCATCGTCAAGCGCCAGTGAAACGATAACATCGTCACCTTTTTGCCAGTTCGCCGGCGTTGCCAATGGCGCGTTATCGGTCAGTTGGATGGCGTCAAGTGCGCGCAGGATTTCATCAAAGTTCCGACCCACTGACATGGGGTAAGTCATTGTAAGGCGGACCTTTTTGTCGGGGCCGATGATGAAAACGGTGCGCACTGTTGCGCTGTCGGCGGGGGTGCGCCCGTCAGGCAGGTAGGCGTCGGCTGGCAGCATGTCATAGAGCTTGGCGATTTTCAGATCGCTATCATCCAGAATGGGGAAAGTGACCGGTTTGCCGGAAACGGTTTCAACGTCATTTTTCCATTGAATATGCTCGGCGACCTTATCAACAGAGACGCCTATTGCTTTGGTATTGCGGGATAAAAACTGATCGGCCAATTGCGCGACTGCGCCAAATTCTGTTGTGCAAACCGGGGTGAAATCCTTGGGGTGGGAAAACAGAATGGCGTAAGAGTCACCGATCCATTCATGGAAATTCAACGTGCCTTCGGTTGAATCTGCGGTGAAATCCGGTGCGATGTCATTGATGCGTAGGGACATTTTTTGGTCCTTTCAGGTGGATTTATTGATGCAAGGCGCGAAATGCTGCCGTTGAAAACAGACATAGGTATTTGCGCGATTTTTTCCAGCTGGAAACCACGGACACGATGCCGCAGGGCGGGAATTTCGGGCGTTCTTTAAACTTTGTAACAACATTTTGGCCCCCTGTTGCAACTTTGTAAGACGCGTTTATTGCCGATTTTAATCAGAATTTAGGAATTACAGCGGTTTTGACAATTATGTCTTGAACCTACAGCGACTAGACATCTTATCTGTTGGTTTGAATTTGCGAATCCTGAGGAAACACCATGTCTGAGCACACCCATAATCACGACCACAAACACAGCCATGAACAGGATGATGGCTGTGGTTCCTGTTGTGTTCAGCCGGCTGATCTGATGCCGGTTCCGTCCGAGGGGCGCAGCTTTCGGGTTAACGGGTTGGATTGCGCCGAAGAGATCAAAGTTCTGAATGATGTTGTTGGCCCGGCGGTAGGGGGCACTGAAAACCTGGCATTTGATGTGTTGAACGGGCGCATGTTCATTTTGGAAAGTGCGACAGAAATCAGTGACAGTAAAATTGTAAAACTGGTTGGTTCCACCGGGATGAGTGCGACGACCTGGGACAGCGATGGTGCGGCGGCCGAACAACAGGCGCATTTCAAAAAGCAAAAGCTGTTCACCGGGCTGAGTGCCGGGTTCTGGCTGGGAGGGCTGATTTTTCATGTGTCCGAAACCGGTGGCCGGGGATTGCTGAACCTGTTCAGTGGCCATGGTGGCACAGCAATGCCATTACCTGAAGTGGTGCTGTTTTTGGCTGCGGTTGTTTTGGGAGTCTGGCTGGTGGCACCAAAGGCGTGGTCATCGGCGCGGCGACTGGCGCCTGATATGAACCTGTTGATGGTTATCGCAGTGAGCGGTGCCATCGGGCTGGGGGAATATTTTGAGGCGGCAACGGTGGCGTTTTTCTTTGCCCTGTCACTGTCGCTTGAAAGTTGGAGTGTGGGGCGCGCCCGCAATGCGGTATCGGCGTTATTGGGTTTGGTACCGCCCACGGCGCGTGTGGTTTATGAGGATGGCAGCGAGGCGGATGTGCCGGCGGCGCAGGTTGCCATTGGATCAAACTTTATCGTGCGCGGTGGCGATCGGATTGCGCTGGATGGTGAAGTTGTATCGGGAACCGGATCAGTGGATCAGGCGCCGATCACCGGGGAAAGCGCGTGGATACCCAAGGAAACCGGCGATGATGTGTATGCCGGGACCATCAATGGCGAAGGCACCCTGACAGTGCGCGCCACCAAAGCGGCCAGCGATACGGTGTTGGCAAAAACCATTCGCATGGTGGGGGATGCCCATTCACGCCGGGCCCAAGCCGAGCAGTGGGTTACAAAATTCGCACGTATATACACCCCAATCATCATGGTTTTGGCAATATTAATTGCACTTATCCCACCTTTGCTGTTTTCCGGCGACTGGTCGTTCTGGTTTTACAACGCGCTGGTATTGCTGGTGATTGCCTGCCCCTGTGCGCTGGTTATTTCAACGCCGGTGTCGATTGTGGCGGCGCTTGCCACCTCGGCGCGCAATGGTGTGCTGATCAAGGGCGGGGCCTATGTTGAGGCGCCCGCACGCCTGAGCGTGCTGGCCATGGACAAGACCGGGACCATCACCATGGGCGAGCCTGAGGTGGCGAAGATCCACACCATCGGCAAGGTAAGTGAGGCCGAGGTGCTGGGTATGGCGGCGGCGCTGGAGATGCGCAGTTCGCACCCCATCGCGCGGGCCATATTGCGCCGGGCAAAGGCCGACAGTGTGGCGTTTGAAGCCGCCGGGGACACCAAAACCGTGCCCGGGCGCGGGGTCGAGGGTGAGGTGAATGGTGACGGTATCTGGCTGGGCTCTGACGGGTTCGCGGCGGCCAAGGGGCTGGATGGTGAGATACCGGCAGAGCTGCGCCGCGCCGTTGAAGGGTCTGGCCATACTTCGGTGATTGTGGGCAATTCAAAGCGTATTTTTGGTGTGCTTGAAGTGCGTGATACCATTCGCCCGGACGCAAAAGCCGTGATTGCCAGGCTGCATGCCCAAGGGGTTAAGCGCATTGTGATGCTGACCGGGGACAATTACGTGACGGCCAAATCGGTGGCGGATGCGGTGGGCATTGATGAGGTGCATGCCGAATTGCTGCCCGAGGATAAGGTGACGGCTGTTGAGGCGCTGATCGGCGATAATGAGGTGGTGGCGATGATCGGGGACGGGGTGAACGATGCCCCGGCCATGGCGCGGGCGGATTTCGCCATTGCCATGGGGGCCATGGGATCAGACGCGGCCATTGAGACGGCCGATATTGCGCTGATGTCAGATGATATCAGCAAGGTGCCGTGGCTGATTGACCATTCGCGCCGGACGTTGGGGATCATCCGGCAGAATATTGCAATTGCCCTGGCCACCAAGGCGTTGTTCGTCGGGTTGACGGCGTTTGGTCTGGCGTCAATGTGGGGGGCGATTGCGGCCGATGTTGGGGTGTCCCTGCTGGTGGTGGCAAATGCGCTGCGGTTGCTGAACAGCCGCGATGTCGGGCAAAAGCCTGACCGGCCCTCTGGGTTGGCAACCGGATTGGTGCGCCCGGTTCCTGTGGGCGGGTAGGGGCGTTTCCTATTGCTGCGGGTTTGCCTATAAATAGCCCGGTAAAGGATATTTCATGCTGAGCATTGGCACATTGTCACGCAAAACCGGAACCAAGGTTCAGACCATCCGGTATTATGAGCAAATCGGTATTTTGCCGGAACCGGGGCGCACCAGCGGTGGCCAGCGCCGCTATACCGAGGCCGATCTGGATCGGCTGGCGTTTGTGCGCCATTCCCGGCAGTTGGGGTTTTCGCTGAAGGCGATCCGTGAGCTGTTGGGCATGGCCGATGAACCGGGGCAATCCTGTGATGAGGTCGACGCCATTGCCCGGCGTCAGCTGGCACTGGTGGAGCAGCGGCTGGTACGGTTGCAGGCGCTGCAAAAAGAGCTGAAACGGATGATCACTGAATGCAGCGGCAACAGTGTTGCGGAATGTCGCATTCTTGAGGTGTTGCGCGATCATTCAGAATGCCTGACGATCCACCCGGAACAGGGCGACCAAATTACCGCTTGAACCTAAAGTAGCTTTAGCAATTAAGAAGGGGAGCAGGTTGACCGGCGGACAAGCTGGCGGCCATGGGGCATGGGGACAGACGATTGCGGTTTATTGGGGTTCTTGATCGATTTATCACCGTTATGGGGCTGCTATTTGCCTGGTTGACGGTGTTCCCGATCGCGTTTTTCAGCCTGCTGCAAATCATTGACCGCAAGCTGAAGCTGGGGGTGTCTTCGGTATTGCCGGATGTGTCCACGGCGTTGTTGTTTATCATGATTATGATGTTGTTCGGGTTTACCTATCTGCGCGACGGGCATGTCCGGGTGGATGTGTTTCGCCGGCGCTGGCCGGCGCGTCGGCTGGCGGTGATTGAGATCATTGGTGTGGTGCTGATCCTGTTGCCGCTCTGCGCGATTTTGGCGGTGTTTGGCTGGGACGGGTTGATGCGGACCACGAAGTTTGCGGATTTTGATGTTTGGGCGATGCGGGTGGCGGCGGTGGTTGGTCCGGTGTTTCTGGGGCTGGCCGGTGTGGCGGTTGGACTGCGCAATATCGCCTTTTTGCGGGGTAAAACCGATGCCGGTGCGCCGCTGCCTGAGGCCGGTAGCCATGGTTGAAATTGTCACCGTTGGCATGCTGCTGATCTTGGCGGCGGGGGTGTTTACCGGATTTCCGGTGGCGCTGGTTCTGACGGGCACCGGGTTTATCGGGTTTGGCGCGGCACTGGCAATGGATCTGACCGAGTTTCGCAATCTTGGGCTGTTTTATCTGCGGGTGCGGGGCACGCTGACCAATGAAAGTGTGCAGTTTACCAGCGTGCCATTGCTGATATTGCTGGGGATGATCCTGAACGGCAGTGGCATTGCCGGGACGATATTCAGCACCCTTGGCCGGATGTTGCGGCGGGTTCCGGGGCGCTATGCCATTGCGACGCTGCTGATCGGTCTGATCCTGGCCCCTGCAGCCGGGGTGATCGGGGCGTCGGTGGTGACGGTGGCGTTGGTGGCCTATAGGCCAATGCTGAACGCCGGTTATGGGCCCGGTCGGGCCGGTGCGGCGGTGGCGGCGTCGGGGGCCATTGGTGTGGTGTTCCCGCCGGCGATCCTGTTGTTTTTTGTATCAAATCTGTTCCGGTTGCGCATTGGTTTGATGTATGTGGCGATGGTTGTGCCGGTGCTGTTGCTGGTGACGATGTTTGCGATCTATTTCAGCACGGTGTTGCGCAATGCCACACCGGTTAAACAATTTGAGCAGGATGAAGACGAACAGGGCGGATTGCTGGCGATGGTGGCGGCACTGGCGGTTATTGTGGCCATTCCCTGGAGCATCGTCAGCGGGTTGGCGACCCTGTCTGAGGCGGCAGGTGTTGGGGTGTTCGCGGCCCTGTTGCTGACTGCGATGCGGGGCCAGATGTCATGGAAAATGATGAACCGGGCCATTGTCCGGACCGGCACCTATACCGCGATGGTGTTTTTCATTGTGGTCGGGGCAACGATATTTTCGCTGAGTTTTCATCTGATTGGCGGGCCGGGGGTGTTGTTTGACTGGCTGACCGGGTTTGATCTGAGCCAGTGGCAAATGTTGGTGATGCTGCTGGGCTTTATCATGGTGCTGGGGTTTGTTTTTGACTGGATGGAAATTTTACTGGTGTTCATGCCGATCTTGCTTCCGGTTTTTAACCAGCTGAATTTTGCAGAACATGTGGGGTCAGCCTATTTTGCGCAGATCTGGCTGGGGGCATTGATTGCGCTGTCGTTGCAGACTTCGTTTCTGACACCACCCTTTGGCTATGCGCTGTTTTTCGCAAAAATGACCGCCCCGGCCGAGGTGACGCTGGCGCATATTTACCGGGGGGCTATTCCGCTGGTGATCATTGAAGTGTTGCTGCTGGCGATCATTCTGATCTTCCCGGATGTGGTGACATGGTTGCCGCTGCATGCGGCAAGTCTGAATGGCATTGATCTGGGGAAGTGATGCGGTTCATTGCTGGTATTCCCGTTGTAACAAAAAGTTGATCATTGGGGTGCATGGGCAAAACTGACAGGGTTCGTTCGCAGCGATATCAAAAGCCGATGAATTGATTTGATAAATAGCAGTCATGTTGTGTGATACGCCTACGACACAGGTGTTTGCAGTCTGTCAAGACAGTTACTTTTCATTAGCAACTTGTTGCTTGCGATGCTACGTTTTGCCGTAATCGCGGCAGCATGTTGCCCCATTTTGGTGTTCTGTCGGTCGATGTTTGTTGGGATAGTTGGAAGAATATCATGTTTAATCGACGCAAGTTTATCGGAACGGGTCTGGCTGCCGGATCATTGGGTTTCTCGGGTCAGGCAATGGCCCATAGCAAGGGTGAACCCTATGTTCTGCCCGAAGAATTTATGCCGCGGGAAGTGCGGATCAAAATTGAAGTAGAGCCGGGTGAAATCCATGTCGATCCGGGGCAGTTTGCCCTGTATTGGACGCTGCCTAAAAAGAAAGCCATTCGCTATACAGTTGGTATCGGGCGGGGCAATCTGTATCACCCCGGCACGTTTTATGTTGGGGCCAAACGCAAGTGGCCCAGATGGATTCCAACACCGGACATGATGGAGCGCAGCCCCGAAGCCTACGCCAATTTTGCCGAAGGTATGCCGTTTGAAGACGGTCAGCCCGGTGGCATCAGCAACCCATTGGGCGCGCGGGCTTTGTATCTGTATAACCAACGCGGGCGCGATACCTATCTGCGCATCCACGGCACCAATAAACCGGGTACCATCAACCGGGCTGTGTCAAATGGCTGCGCGCGGCTGGTGAATGATCAGGTGAAGGAACTGTATGAGCTGGTTCCACTGGGCACCAAGGTTGTGCTGTACGCAAAAGAAGGTGCCGGACCGGCGCATTCTGATGTTTCCTGAAAACAATTAAGCTGAAGCAGCGGATTTAGGCGTTGCTTCAGCTTGCCCCGTATCCGGTGCTCACATTTCATTGAAAAAGCGTTACCGGTCTGTGCTTTCCAACGGTAAATATCGGCCTAGGTTTTGCTAATACTCATTAGCAAAAAGGACGTTGATATGCGTAAGGTAAAACGGATTTTGAAAGCCAGTGGACTGGCGACGCTGGTTGCAGGGTTTGCGATTGTCGGGGGTGTTTCTGCCAGTGGAAATCTGGGGGAGATGTCGACATCGGCAAGTGGCACGGCGCTGTGGCAATTCCCAGACAGGCGCGCGCTGGACCCGGCATTGTTTGGCACCCCGGCGCTGCCGTTTAACACCGAGCTGTTGCCGCTGGATAACCGGTTGATCAGCGATGACGGGGCGGCCTTTACCACCATCAGGAACCCGGCGATGTTTTCCAACAAGATCAAGATGACAACCGGTGATTTCCGGATGTCAGTGGTGGATGCCACGGCCAAGGATGGCAAAGGGTCGGCTGATCAGGTGGATATGGAGGCGACATTTGTTGGCCCCAACGGGCAGAATTTTCGGGTGACGATGAACAAGATCATTCCCAAGGGGCCGGACCATCCGTTCTTTGGCGGGGTCGGGACCAATGTGCTGATGCATGGCGGTACCGGTATTGGTACGCCGCTGGTGGCTGAGGAGTTTTCCTACATCACCGCATGGGGCATTGGTGACATCTATATTGACGGTGAACTGGTGGACAGTAAGCGGGTGATCCATATCATGGTATCAGAGCGCACCCGGGACGATGATTTTCAGGTGGGCTTTGGGGTTGCCAAGCCGGATGAGCTGGAAATTCATCTGGCAATGCCGCCCCTGAAAGGCTCGCCCACAGGGCCGGTTGCCAGCCCGGTTCCCACCGGTGTGACCCTGCCCAACGGGAAGGATCAGCCGTTCATCCATGTGAATTTCTACGGCAATGCCACCCTGGAGGGAAACCGGTTTTTTGCGGCCAAATAGGCTGATGTGAGGCGTAAAAAATTCAGGCCCGGCATTGAATGCCGGGCCTGCAAAAATTTTTTGGCTCTGCCATTGGGGCGGTTAGTCGCTGTGGCCCTGTTCCAGCATTTCCTGCATTTCGGGGGACAGGGATTCCAGGGTAAATTCATGCTGTTCGGCGTCGTCATGCAGGAAGGCGATGATGGCCGATAATTCGTCACCGGTGAACTGGATCTGTTCGCCCAGTTCTTCTTCCTGTGCTTCGATCATAAACGGGGCCATGCGCCACATTTTGGCGGCAAGGTCAAACGGGTTCATGTAGGGTTCCATGTCATGGGCATCCAGCGCGCTGGCGTCTTCACCGCCGACATCGTTGATGGAATGACACGTGACGCAGCCCTTGGACCCAAACAGTTCGCGCCCCAGTTCGGCGTCCATTTTCGGCATGATCAGCTGAATATCGACACCGACATGGTCGGCTGTGCCCTCAGCGTCGTGTTCGGGGTTGGCGAGAGCGGCGTTGCTGCTGGCCAGAAGGGCGACCAGAAGACCGGTTTTGAGTGTCGTTTTCATGGTTGTATCCTCACTTTCAATTGCATTCTGGGTGGCTTCGGATTTGGGTGCGTTGATCCATATCAAGGTGGTTTGGTTCAACTGTCATTCTGATTGATTTCCTGTTGATATTGCTGGGCGCGCTCGGACCAGAAGGTTCTGAAATAGGCGAGAATATCCAGAATGTCCTGATCTGACAGGGTGTCGGCAAAGCCGGGCATACCGCTGATGAAACCGGCGGTGTCACCGAACAGTTCATCGCCCCCCAGTTTCACATAATCAAACAACAATCTGTCAGAATGGTGCCAGGTATGGCCGTCTTCATTATGGGGCGGGGCGGGCATGGAGCCGTCGTCATTGGCGATCTGCCAGTCTGCCTGTCCCTCAAGGGCAGCGCCGTGGCAGGAGGCGCAGTTATTGGCATAAAGAATTGCCCCGCGCGCCACCTGTTTCTGGTTGCCAAAGCCGGGGCCAAGCAAAGCCCAGACCCCGGCGGCTAGTGCCAAAACAACGCCCAATATGGCCAGTGCTTTCATTGTTCAGTGCCCCGCTATATTTTCGCTGACCGCAATCTGAGCGCGTTGCCGATCACCGACACTGAGGACAGTGACATGGCGGCGGCGGCAAATATCGGCGAGATCAGTATGCCCAGGAACGGGTACAGGATACCGGCGGCAATGGGAACACCGGCGGCATTGTAGATCAGCGCGAAGAACAGGTTTTGCTTGATGTTGCGCATGGTGGCACGCGACAGTTTGCGGGCCCGCACGATGCCGTCAAGGTTGCCCTTTACCAGCGTGAAGCCGGCGCTTTCGATGGCCACGTCTGCGCCGGTGC
Source organism: uncultured Marinosulfonomonas sp. (assembly GCA_964514925.1). Taxonomy (GTDB): domain Bacteria; phylum Pseudomonadota; class Alphaproteobacteria; order Rhodobacterales; family Rhodobacteraceae; genus NVTR01. The sequence goes on along the minus strand of CAZETX010000067.1, from coordinate 63 downwards.
CCATGGCGATGCCGACATCGGCCTGTGCAAGGGCAGGGGCGTCATTGACGCCGTCCCCGGCCA
>CAZETX010000066.1:0-11375 GCA_964514925.1 uncultured Marinosulfonomonas sp. | reverse complement strand
GCTGTTTGCCCCGGTTATTTTTAATTTACCATTGGCCAATAGACCAATATCAGGCGTTGGGCCTTGAAGCCCCCCGGCGGCGATATTAAGACAGGTAGGAACAGATTTGAACAATACCCCCAGCCCGAAGGACGGACATGATTGATCCAATGACACCGCACACGAATTTCATCATTCCAACGGTTGAGGAAACCACGTCGCGCGGCTCTATCCGCTATGATATTTTTTCTCGGCTTTTGAAGGAACGCATCGTGTTCATCTCGGGGCCGGTGCATGATGAAATGGCGACGGTTATTGTGGCGCAGCTGCTGTATCTTGAGGCAGAAAACCCGACCAAAGAAATTGCGATGTACATCAACAGCCCCGGCGGTGTGGTGACCAGTGGTTTGTCAATTTATGACACGATGCAATATATCCGGCCGAAAATATCAACGGTTTGTATCGGGCAGGCGGCATCCATGGGGTCTTTGTTAATGGCGGCGGGCGAAAAGGGCATGCGGTTTTCGCTGCCCAACAGCCGGATCATGGTGCATCAGCCATCCGGTGGCTATCAGGGGCAGGCGACGGATATTATGATCCATGCCCAGGAGACCCAGAAGCTGAAGGACCGGCTGAATGAGATTTACGTCAAACACACCGGGCAAAAGCTGAAAAATGTGGAAACCGCGCTGGAGCGTGACAATTTCATGTCCCCCCAAGAGGCCAAAGACTGGGGCCTGATTGACGAGATTGTTGAAAATCGCGCTAAAATAGATGGTGAAGACGACTGATTAAGTCACATCACGCTTGTGTTCACCGCATAAAAGTTGTTTTGGGTTGTGCCTGAAATTTCGCTGACTTAAACTTTGTAGAACGACACCTGTTGCGGCTGGCCCGCAGCATATTTATCCGGGCACGCGCCTTGAAGGAGCTCGTATGGCTAATAATTCCGGCGACAGCAAGAATACTCTTTACTGCTCATTTTGCGGTAAAAGCCAGCATGAGGTGCGCAAACTTATTGCCGGTCCAACGGTGTTTATCTGTGATGAATGCGTTGAGCTGTGCATGGATATCATCCGGGAAGAGACCAAGGCGACCGGACTGAAGTCGGGTGAAGGTGTGCCAACGCCCAGGGAAATTTGTGACGTGCTGGATGATTATGTCATTGGCCAATACCACGCCAAGCGGGTGTTGTCAGTGGCGGTTCATAACCATTATAAACGCCTGAACCATGCCGGAAAAACCGGTGAGATCGAGCTGTCGAAATCCAATATTCTGCTGATCGGGCCCACGGGCTGCGGTAAAACGTTGCTGGCCCAGACGCTGGCGCGCATTATTGATGTGCCGTTTACCATGGCGGATGCGACCACACTGACCGAAGCCGGTTATGTCGGGGAAGATGTTGAAAACATCATTCTGAAGCTGTTGCAGGCCAGTGAATATAATGTTGAACGTGCACAACGCGGCATCGTTTATATTGATGAGGTCGACAAGATCACCCGCAAGTCTGACAATCCTTCGATTACCCGTGATGTGTCGGGTGAAGGGGTGCAGCAGGCGCTGTTGAAAATAATGGAAGGCACCGTGGCTTCGGTGCCCCCGCAGGGCGGGCGCAAGCATCCGCAGCAGGAATTTTTGCAGGTCGATACCACCAACATCCTGTTCATTTGCGGCGGCGCTTTTGCCGGTCTGGAAAAGATCATTACCCAGCGGGGCAAAGGTTCAGCGATTGGGTTTGGTGCTGATGTTCAGGACAATGAAGAACGCGGTGTGGGCGAAGTGTTCACCGAGCTTGAGCCGGAGGATCTGTTAAAATTTGGTCTGATCCCGGAATTTGTCGGGCGTTTGCCGGTGATTGCGACTTTGCGTGATCTGGACGAAGATGCGCTTGTTACGATTTTGACCCAGCCCAAGAACGCACTGGTCAAGCAATATGAACGGCTGTTTGAGCTGGAAGACACCGAGTTGAATTTCACCGATGATGCGCTGCGCGCAATTGCCAAGCGGGCGATCAAGCGCAAGACCGGGGCGCGGGGATTGCGATCAATCATGGAAGATATCCTGCTGGATACCATGTTTGATTTACCCGGATTGGACAGCGTCAAAGAAGTTGTTGTCAATGAAGAGGCGGTGAATTCCGATGCCGCACCTTTGATGATCCATTCGGATGAAGTGAAAGAAGGGGCCAGTGCCAGCTGAGCCGGCGCTTAGATACTGGACCTTCAGGCATCAAACCGTCATATGATAGTCATCGTATAACCGGAGATTTAAATGGGCATTCTCAGGACGCTGCTTCGATCTGTTACCTGGTGGAATGACCAGACTCTGAACACTCAGCTATTCACCTGGCGCAGGGGCGTTCGGGTGGGTGAGGATCAGGACGGCAATATTTATTATGAAACCCGCGATCGCAAACGGCGCTGGGTGATATTTGACGGCCATGCCGAGGCAAGCCGTGTGTCACCGGAATGGCATGGCTGGCTGCACCACACATTTGATGAACCACCTACCAAAATGGCGGTGGCACGCAAACCATGGGAAATTCCGCATCAGGAAAACCAGACCGGTTCGGATCTGGCCTATGCGCCGCCCGGGTCCATGCGCAACAATGGTTCCGGGATTAGCAATGATTACGAAGCCTGGAAGCCGGAATAGGCAACATGTCTGAAAACACAACAGAAGTAATTGTAGGAAGCATTGTGCTGGCGGGGGCCATTGGTTTTGTGATGTATGCCGGGCAGTTGACGGGATTTACGTCCGGCAACGCCGCTGCAAACAGTTACAACGCATCGTTTCGTTCGATCGAAGGGGTGTCTGTTGGCACCGATGTGCGGATGGCGGGGGTTAAAGTTGGCACGGTGACTGAACTGGTTCTGAACCCTGAAACTTTTCGCGCTGAAGCTGAATTCACCGTCAATAATAATGTAATGTTGCCCGATGATACGGCGGTGATTGTATCTTCCGAAGGCTTGCTTGGCGGAAATTTTGTTGAGCTGTTGCCGGGGGGATCACTTGAGAACCTGACGCCGGGGGCGGAAATTGAAGATACCCAAAGCTCTGTCGGGCTGGTTGAATTGCTGCTTAAATTTGTCAGCGGCAGCAAAAGCGAATGATCGTCCGGGTTTTGGTTGTATGCAGTGCGCTGGTTGCTGCAACCGGATCGGCGATTGGCCAGCAGGATATCATTCAGAGCCCGATCACCCAGGAAACATTGCCATTAGACAGTGTTGAGCAGGGACCAATTGTTCAGCTGCCGCAAATTCAACAGGCCACTGTTGCCCCTGATGGTGCAAATTTGCGGGCGTTGGACAAGGTGTCAGGCGAGGTGGTGGATTTTCAGCTGACACCCGGTCAGACCAAACAACTGGGGCGCATTCAGGTAACGCTGAGTGAATGCCGCTTTCCCACCGGCAACCCTGCAGGGGATGCCACCGCGCATTTGATCATCCGCAACGTTGCCGATCAATCGCAGGCGTTTTCGGGATGGATGATTGCGTCCAGTCCGGCGCTGAACGGGTTGGACCATTCGCGTTACGATGTCTGGGTATTGAGCTGTATTACCCCATAGGCGGTTTGTGGGGTCGGCAGGTTGGTAATATCCGGGTTTTCCCTGACAGCCGGTGCCAACAACCCGAGGTATTCAATCTGGCTGATTTCGGTCGCACCAAGGCTGCGTAAATGCGGGGTCAGGAATTGGGTGTCAAACAGGCTGAACCCGGTGCGCCGCAGGCGGTCAATCAACCAGGCAAGGGCAACTTTTGAAGCGTCGGTGCGGTGTGAAAACATGCTTTCTCCGAAAAATGCACCGCCGATACTGACGCCATAGACACCGCCGATAAGCGCGTCACCGTCCCAGATTTCCTGAGAATGGGCGTGGCCGGCGGCGTATAGCTCCAAATAAGAGCTGTGAATTTCGGCATTGATCCAGGTTTCATTCCGGTCAGCGCAGGCGTTCAGCACGGCCCCAAAACCGGTATCAAATCTGGCCTGGTAGTCGCTGCGCAATATGGATTTGCGCAGGCTGTTTGAGATGTGAAACTGCTGTAGTGGGAAAATGCCGCGGTTGTTGGGTTCGATCCAATGGATGATTTTTGAGCTGCGCGCCTCTGCCATTGGGAATTTGCCGGACCTGTAGGCCATCAGCAAGGTTTCAATCGGTATCTGGTAACTCATGGGGGGGGTGCGTATCAGCTAAGGTTTTCGTCCAGCCATTTTTCCAGCCAAAGAATGTTGTAGTCACCGGATTGAACTTTGGGTTCTGCCAACAGCATCGGAAAAAGTGGAATGGTGGTTTCAACGCCGTCAACGATCAGTTCGCCAAGGGCGCGGCCAAGGCGCGCCAGCGCTTCGGGGCGGTCACGACCGTGGACGATCAGTTTGCCGATCAGGCTGTCGTAATAGGGTGGAATTGAGTAGCCATCATAAAGTGCGGAATCCATCCGCACCCCAAGCCCGCCAGGGGCGTGGTATTGTGATATTTTGCCCGGGCAGGGGGCAAAATCGGGTAGTTTTTCGGCGTTGATCCGGACTTCTATGGCGTGGCCGTTGACTTGCAGATCATCCTGTTTGAACGACATCGGTTGCCCGGCGGCGACCAGAATTTGTTCGCGCACCAGATCGACGCCAAAGATGGCTTCGGTGACCGGATGTTCGACCTGCAGGCGGGTGTTCATTTCGATGAAATAGAATTCATCGTTTTCATAGAGAAATTCGATGGTTCCGGCGCCGATATAATTGATCCCGGCGACGGCGTCGGCGCATATTTTGCCAATTTTAGCGCGGGTTTTGGCGTTTATTGTCGGGCCTGGTGCTTCTTCAAAGACCTTTTGGTGGCGTCTTTGCAAAGAGCAATCACGTTCCCCCAGATGAACGGCGTTGCCTTTGCCATCGCCAAACACCTGCACTTCGATGTGGCGCGGGGTCAGCAGGTATTTTTCGATGTAAACTTCTTCGTTGCCAAACACCGATTTGGCCTCGGCGCGGGCGGTGTGAAAGGCGCTTTCCATGTCGGCCTCGGTCATGGCGACTTTCATGCCGCGTCCACCACCACCCGCTGTGGCTTTTACGATGACCGGATAGCCAAATTCCTTGCCGATTTTTTTGGCAGCTGCCAGATCCGGCACGCCACCGTCCGAGCCGGGAACGCAGGGCACACCAAGTTTTTTCATGGTGTCTTTTGCCGTGATCTTATCGCCCATAATGCGAATATGCTGGGCCGTGGGGCCAATGAAGGTCAGGTCGTGGTCTTCCAGCGCCTGCACGAAATTAGCATTTTCAGACAGGAAGCCATAGCCCGGATGGATGGCCTGTGCGCCGGTGATTTCACAGGCGGCAATGATGGCCGGAACCGACAGGTAGCTGTCCGTGCCCGGCGGTGGGCCGATGCATATTGCCTCATCCGCCATGCGGACATGCATGGCGTCACTGTCAGCGGTGGAATGAACGGCGACGGATTTGATGCCCATTTCGCGGGCGGCGCGCACAACCCGAAGGGCAATTTCACCCCGGTTTGCGATCAGAATTTTGTCGAACATGTTAAGGCCGCCCCTATTCGACAATCATCAATGGTGCGCCAAATTCAACCGGATCGCCATCATTTACTAGCACACGTTTGACGGTTCCGGAATGGGGCGCGGGAATGTGGTTCATGGTTTTCATGGCCTCAACGATCAGCAATGTGTCGCCCTCTGAGACCTTATCACCGACCTTGGCAAAGGGCGGTGAGTCCGGTTCAGCCTGCAGGTAAATCGTGCCAACCATCGGGGAAGTGACAGCGCCGGGGTGGCCGGCCGGGTCATCAACGGGGGTGCCGGGGGCCGCGTCGCCGGATGGCGCGGCGGCAGGTGCGGCGGCGGCAACAACCGGTGCCGCGGCAGCTATGACTTGCTGCATGCGGGCAACCCGGACGTTCAGGCGATCGGCGTCACCATAGACGCGTTTGACTTCGATTTCGGTCAGGTCATTTTCGTCAAGCAAAGCCGCTAGTGCTTTGATAAATTCTACATCACCGGGGTTATTTTGTTTTGCCATGGAATCCTCGTCCGTTTTCTTAGCCCGTCTGTTGCAGGCCTGTCCCAAAACTTTCCCTATCTTACGTCAGGCAAGTTAGGGTTAAAAGCTAAGTTTGGTACAAATATTTTTTCTTGATTCTGAATTGAGGCTTCCGGGCGAATATTAAATAATTTTACCAATTGATAAAATTTTTAAGTTCTGCCAAGTTGAAACGAGAATATCGCCAGCGCAGAAAAGAGGTTTTGATGCCAAACAGCCCGATGACAAATGGTGTGGTAAGTGCCCGTCTGAATGATCAGGCCCTACAGGACAACTTTTCTGATCTGCATCCCCCGCTTGATGCGCATGAAGCAGCGGTGGCGGCGGATCGGTGTTATTTCTGCTATGATGCGCCCTGCATGACGGCCTGTCCGACGACGATCGACATTCCGCTGTTCATCCGGCAAATCCAGACGGGAATGGCCGATGCGGCCGCGCGTACCATCTTTGACCAGAATATTCTGGGCGGCATGTGCGCCCGTGTCTGCCCCACCGAAACCCTGTGTGAAGAGGTGTGTGTGCGCGAACTGGCCGAGGGGAAACCGGTTGACATCGGGCGTTTGCAGCGGTTTGCAACCGATAAATTGATGGGGTCGGGCGAACATCCCTATCAGAGGGGCGCGGATACCGGGAAAACAATTGCTGTTGTTGGGGCCGGACCGGCGGGGTTGGCCTGTGCGCATCGGCTGGCGATGAAGGGGCATCGGGTGGTTGTTTATGACCCACAAAACAAAGCTGGCGGCTTAAATGAATTTGGCATTGCCGCCTATAAATCTGTTGAAGGGTTTGCCAGCGCTGAGGTTGACTGGTTGCTTGGGATCGGTGGCATAACCTTGGAAACCGGAAAAGCTGTGGGCGATGGTGTGTCCCTGAAAGAGCTGGTGGATGGCTGCGACGCGGTGTTTCTGGGGGTTGGGCTGGCAGGGGTAAACGCGCTGCGTGCCGACGGCGAGAATAACAAGAACGTGCTGGATGCCGTTGATTTTATTGCAGAGTTGCGGCAGGCAGATGATCTGGGATCGCTGAAAATCGGCCGCAATGTAGTGGTTATTGGTGGTGGCATGACGGCGGTGGATGCGGCAGTGCAATCAAAGCTGTTGGGTGCGGATAATGTCACCATGGTTTACCGGCGCGGGCGTGACCGGATGGGGGCATCTGAATTTGAGCAGGATCTGGCCACGTCAAAAGGCGTTCGGATAATTTACAACGCGCAACCTGTTGCAGCCCATGGCAATGGTGCGGTGGCTGAGGTTGAGTTTGAGTATACCGAAACAACCGGGGCCAAGCTGGTTGGGACCGGCGAAAAATTCCGCTTACCTGCGGATCAGCTTTTCAAGGCCATCGGGCAGACCCTGACGTTTGAGGCGGACGGGGTAAAGATATCGGGTGGCAAGATAGAGGTGACCGGGAATGGGCGCACCTCGGTTACCGGTATCTGGGCCGGGGGGGATTGTGCCAGTGGCGGCGATGATCTGACAGTGACGGCGGTGGCTGAGGGCCGCGATGCGGCGGAAGATATTCATGCAGAATTATCGGAGTAGGGCAAATGGCAATCAAGCGCATAATGTTCCAGTCAATTCCCGTAATCGATCAGGACCGGGCATTGAAATTTTACACTGAGCAACTGGGTTTCGACGTTCATACCAACGCACCCTATGGCGAGGACTACCGGTGGATATTTCTGACACTTCCGGGTGCCCAGACGCGGCTGCATTTTGCAAAACCGTCGGAAATCAAAATTACCGATACGCCCGCACTTTGTCTGGTTTGCGATGATGTGGATGATGAAGCCAAGCGGCTTGTGGGGGCGGGTGTTGAAATTACCAATGGCCCGGATGACGCGCCTTGGGCTGAGGGTGTCCGCTGGTTGATGGTGCGTGACACGGAAAACAACCTGATATTACTCGAATCTTTTAAAGAGGGCTAAGCAATGGCTGATCTTTCCACCAATTTCGTCGGGATCAAATCCCCCAATCCGTTTTGGCTGGCATCGGCCCCGCCCACGGATAAGGAATACAATGTTCGCCGGGCGTTTGAGGCTGGCTGGGGCGGGGTTGTCTGGAAAACCCTTGGGGAAGAAGGCCCGCCGATTGTCAATGTGAACGGGCCGCGCTACGGGGCGATATGGGGGGCGGACCGGCGGTTATTGGGGCTGAACAACATTGAGCTGATCACCGACCGGCCTTTGCAGACCAACCTGCGTGAGATTAAAACGATCAAACGTGACTATCCGGATCGGGCGATGATCGTGTCGATCATGGTGCCCTGTGAGGAGGGCGCGTGGAAGGCGATTTTGCCACCGGTTGAGGAAACCGGTGCCGACGCGATTGAGCTGAATTTTGGCTGCCCGCACGGCATGGCCGAGCGCGGAATGGGATCAGCCGTCGGGCAGGTGCCGGAATATATTGAGATGGTGACGCGCTGGTGCAAGCAATATACCCGGATGCCGGTGATTGTTAAGCTGACGCCGAATATCACCGATATCCGGCAACCGGCAGCGGCGGCGCTGCGCGGTGGGGCGGATGCGGTTTCATTGATTAACACCATTAATTCAATCACTTCGGTGGATCTGGATATCATGGCGCCGGAGCCGACAATTGATGGCAAAGGTTCCCACGGTGGCTATTGCGGGCCTGCGGTGAAACCGATTGCGCTGAATATGGTGGCCGAGATTGCAAGGAACGCGGAAACTGCCGGGCTGCCGATATCGGGTATCGGTGGCATCCAGACATGGCGTGATGCGGCTGAGTTTATGTCACTTGGGGCGGGCTCGGTTCAGGTTTGCACGGCCGTTATGACCTATGGGTTCAAGATCGTTGAGGAAATGATTACCGGGTTGTCCGAGTGGATGGATGACAAGGGTTATGCATCGGTGGAGGAGGTTGTCGGGCGGGCGGTGCCAAACCTGAGCGACTGGCAGTATCTAAACCTGAATTATATCGCCAAGGCCAAGATTGATCAGGATAAATGCATCAAATGTGGCCGCTGCTATGCGGCATGCGAAGATACCAGCCATCAGGCAATTTCTATGTCACTGGACCGTGTGTTTGAGGTTAAGAATGACGAATGTGTCGCCTGTAACCTGTGCCTGAATGTGTGCCCGGTTGAGGGCTGTATCACGCTTGATCCGCTGGCGGCGGGTGAGTTGGATGAACGCACCGGTGAAACTGTCAGCGCGGATTATGCCAACTGGACGACCCATCCGAACAACCCGTCATCTGTAAAGGCGGCGCAGTAGTTAGCCGGGGGCCAGCGCGCGCCGGTAGAATGCTTCCAGAAATTTTGTAGCATCGTCCAGGTGGGTTTCGTTCTGTGAGTTAAGGACCGCGCTAACCTGGACATCAAAATCGGCATAATGCTGGGTCGTTGCCCAGATCGAAAAGATCAGGTGGGTGGGGTCAAGGCGCGCGATTTTACCGGCATCAATCCAGCCCTGAATGACCGTTGATTTTTCCTGAACCAGTTGGTGCAAATCCCCTTTGAGCTGGTCCTGAATACGCGGCGCGCCCTGAATTATTTCGTTTGCGAACAGGCGGCTTTCCCTTGGCAGCTGGCGCGACATTTCCAGTTTGCGCAGAACATATCCGACGATTTCCTCAATCGGATCGCCCCTGTCGTCCAGCGCGCGCAGGGGTGCCAGCCAGACATCCATCAGTTCGGAAAGCAGCAAGGTATGGATCGCTTCTTTGGAGCTGAAGTAATACAGCAGATTTGGCTTGGAGAGGCCGGCGGATTTGGCAATCTGGTCCAGGGTTGAACCGCGAAAACCGTGTTTGGAAAAAACATCCAGCGCCGCCGCCAATATTGCAGCGGTATTTTTGCGTTGGATGCGAGTCGGGGTGGCCAGTTTGTTCATTCGGGCAGTCTAATCGGGAATTGGAAAGGATTGAAGCCAAACAGGGCAATCAGGCCCGCTAATTTGACGGGGGTGTTAATCACGCGCGTTGATGCCCCGCAGAATGATCTGTTTGACACTGGCTTTGGCTGCATTCCATTGGCTGTCATTCAGTGTTTGCCCGGCGTTCAGGGTTTCAATCTGGTGGCCGAAATCAGCATAATGCTGGGTCGTGGCCCAGAGCATATAAAGCAGATGTCGGGGATCAATCGGGTCCATGCGGCCTTCGTCAATCCAGCGTTGAATGACGTCGATGCGCCCCTGGGTCCATTGGGTGAGGGTGGTTTCCAGATAATCCTGAATGACCGGCGCGCCGTGCATGACCTCACTGGCCCAGACCTTGGAACCGGCCGGATGCCTGCGGCTGATTTCCATTTTGGCGTCGATATAGGCGCCGATGCCCTCGGCCGGGCCCCGGGCGGCGTCAAATACGTCCGCGGCCTCCAGCCAGATGCTGAAAATGTTTCGGACTACCTGCCGGTACAGTGCTTCTTTGGTGGGGAAATAATAATGCAGGTTGGCCTTTGGCAGGCCGGACAGATCGGCGATCAGTTGCATGGTTGCGCCGCCAAACCCTGCCTCTGCAAAGACTTTTTCCGCCGCTGTCAAAATCAGCCGTTCATTTTCCTGTCGGATCTCTTTTTTGCTTAGGGGGCGGGGGGTGGTTGCCACTTGGTTTGGACCTCAGAATTATCTTGACCGGTTGGTCAGGTTATGGCTTTGTGTTCCTGACCATACGGTCAGGTAGCGCCCGCTTGTCAAGAGGCATCAATGCCCAAGGCGACCCTGAACCAGCCAAGGGAGGATGTTATGGCGGCACCCGGTGAGAACCTGAAAATCAACGGTGAGAGGCTGTGGGACAGCCTGATGGAGATGGCGAAAATTGGCCCCGGCGTGGCCGGTGGCAACAACCGCCAGACCCTGACGGATGAGGATGGCGAAGGGCGGCATTTGTTTGCCGACTGGTGCAAGGACGCGGGCATGACCATGGGGCTGGACCAGATGGGCAACATGTTCGCGCGGCGCGAAGGCACAGACCCGGAGGCGCTGCCGGTTTATGTGGGCAGCCATCTGGACACGCAGCCGACGGGGGGCAAGTATGACGGTGTTCTGGGGGTGTTGGGTGGTCTGGAGATTGTCCGCACACTGAACGATCTGGACATCAAGACTAAGCACCCGATTGTGGTGACCAACTGGACCAATGAGGAAGGCACGCGCTACGCGCCGGCGATGCTGGCCAGCGGTGTGTTCGCGGGCATGCACACGCAGGACTGGGCTTACGCGATTGAAGATGCAGAGGGCAAGAAATTTGGCGATGAACTGGCGCGGATTGGCTGGCGGGGTGACGAAGAAGTTGGCGCGCGCAAGATGCACGCGTTTTTTGAGCTGCATATCGAGCAGGGGCCAATTCTGGAGGCGGAAGGCAAGGATATTGGTGTGGTCACCCACG
>CAZETX010000065.1:0-12089 GCA_964514925.1 uncultured Marinosulfonomonas sp. | reverse complement strand
ACCGCTTCTTCGCAAACTTGTGCCGTCGATTAGCGTTGAACTTATGCGGCATCAAGGGCATCCGGGTTGGTGACAAAGCACGCTGGTATCAGAAGACAGGCGATCCTTGCAACACGCCACTGTTTACCGACTTAAGGATGAGCTCTGCATGTGTCGCGGCCGGCGAAGTAATCCAAATTGAATCAATATGATTATCTGCAAAAATTTCCTCGAGATCTGGGGCAAATTTTGCGTTCACCAGATCTGCGACATGCCTCCCCTTTTTCTCGTCTGCATCAGAAATATATTTCAGGTCAAACTTGTTGCTGCGTGCCAGATTGGTGGCGTGCAATTCCCCAATAAATCCGGCTCCAATCAGCGCAACTTTTAGCTTTTTCATACTGCTGGGCATCAAGCAATACTCTCTCTCTTTAGGGGGGGTTGTCCCAAATTTCCATACCAGCCCGTCAACTCAACGATACCGCGTAAATACCTACTTATCCCGTTGAAAAATCCAGTCGTGATCCGGGTGGTTCTGGAATCTCCAGTTGCGGCGCGGGCCAGCCATGACGTTCAGGTAATACATGTCATATCCGTATGGTGCACCACAGGGATGGTGGCCCTTGGGAACCAGAACCACGTCACCATCGGATACCGCCATGGTCTCATCGAGTTCACCATCCTCGGTAAAAACCCGCTGGAAGCCGAACCCTTGCGACGGGTTTAGGCGGTGGTAATAGGTTTCTTCCAGATATGTCATTTCGGGGAAATTATCCTCGTCGTGACGATGTGGCGGATAGGACGACCAGTTGCCGGCGGGCGTGAACACTTCGGTCACCAGCAGGCTGTCGGCGACATCGCGGTTTTCCATGCCGATGTTGTGGATATAACGGGTGTTGGCGCCCTTGCCGCGCTCCTCCAGATCAATGCCCGCAGGTCCGATGATTTGCGCATCATGTTCGCCTTTACCCGGGGCCGTACAGATGGCAAGGGTTAGCTCGGTGGTCGCTGTGGCCGACCAATCGGCACCGTTTGGGATATAGACGCAATGGGGTGGCGTGCGCTCAAACACATCCATCCGCTCACCCAGCTCGCCAAAATCCTTGCCGGCTCCGCTGATTTTGGCTTTGCCTTCGATCAGAACCAGAATGACTTCCGTTTCACTGGTTTGCTCCGCAACCGTTTCGCCGGCTTTCAGACGGTATAGGCCAAAGCCAACATAACCCCAACCAGCACTTTTTGGCGTAATGTCATGAACTTTGCCTGTTGTCCCCGTGGGTTTTCGTAACAGATCAGCCATCTAAATTAACCTTTGTCCAAACCAGCCGCGCGGGCCATTGCCCTGAGCGCTTTCAGCCCCATCGTTTGATATTCCAGCGGGTTGCGCACAGCAGGGTCTTGCTCCGCCTCGATCACCAGCCAACCCTCGTATCCATGCTTGGCCGCAATTCTCAGAACCGGGTCAAAATCCACGCCTCCTTCGGCATCCCCCGGCACCGTGAACACCCCACGCCGCACGCCTTCGTGGAATGACAAACCGTCGGTCTCCACCTGCGCCTTAATGTCGGGGCGCACATTTTTGGCGTGTAAGTGCCCGACACGGTGCATGTATTTCTGCGCCAATTCTGTGGGGTCGACACCCGCAAACCATGCGTGACCTGTGTCCAGCAGCAGTTTGGTTTCCGGGCCGGTATTGGCCATGAACGAGTCAATTTCGGCACTGCATTCTACAATGGTGCCCATGTGGTGGTGATAGACCAGCGTGATACCCTGATCGGCACAGAACACGGCGACCGCTTCTACATCCGCGCCAAAACCGGCCCATTCATCGTGGTGCAGGGTCGGGCTTTCGCTCAAGGCTAGATCATCGCGCCCGTGGATTGCATTTGATGTTTCGCACGCAATGCACACCTTGCACCCCATCGCCTTTAGCAGATCAAGATGCGGCTGGATGGCCAGCTTTTCCTCCGCAACCGAACGGGTCAGCAGGTTCAACGAATACCAGCCCGAGACAAACCGTAACCCGTGCGGTTCCAGTGCCGCCTTCAGGGCTTCCGGCGTGGTGGGCATCTTGTGGCCCTTCTCAATACCATCAAAACCGATTTCACCTGCTTCGCGCAGGCATTGTTCCAGCGGGATATCCGCGCCAAGGGTTTGGTCATCATCATTGGACCACGCGATGGGGTTTGTGCCGTAAAGGATCATAGTCGTTATTTCCCTATCAGTCAGCAATGCGCTGGTTTTTCAGGTGTTGTTGGTAGTTTGCATGGGCTTGGGTAACCTGCCGACGTGTTGACACTTCGGGCACAGCCACATCCCACCATGCGCCACCGGCCTTTGTGGTGGGCATTGGATCGGTATCGATCACTATGACATGGGAACGATCCGAAGCGCGCGCGCGCTGCATCGCTTCTTCCAGATCGGCGATAGAGTCTACCGTTTCGCTGGTTGCCCCCATCGCGCCAGCATGTGCCGCAAAATCAATGTCAGAAGGCACAACATGGCGCGCGGTATCCAGCAGGTTGTTGAAACTTTCGCCGCCTGTTCCGATCTGCAACCGGTTGATGCAGGCAAAGCCACGGTTGTCCAACACCACCGCAATGATCTTGTGGCCCAGCATCACCGACGTGGCCAATTCGGAGTTCAGCATCATGTAAGAGCCATCGCCAACCATGACCACAACCTCTCGGTCGGGATGCGCCATTTTGACGCCCAATGCGCCCGCAATTTCATAGCCCATGCAGGAAAATCCGTATTCGACGTGATAGCCGTTCGGTGCACCGGGTTTCCAGAGCTTGTGCAACTCACCGGGCAAACCGCCTGCGGCGCAAACCACAATGGCATTTTCATCAACGCCGCGTTGCACCGCACCGATCACCTGTGCGTCTGTGGGAAGGTCATTGCCTTTAGGCGCAGCCGTTCCCGCCTCTACCGCTGCCATCCATGTTGATTTCAGCGCCGCATCGGGTGGCGTCGCCTTGTGATCACCAAGTGTTGAGGAAAGTTCCGTCAATCCGGCACGGGCATCGCAAACCAGCGGCAGCGCGTTGTGCTTGGCACTGTCATAACCTGTGATATTGAGTGATAAAATGCGTCGGTCAGGGTTTTGGAACAACGCCCAACTGCCGGTGGTGAAATCCTGGAAACGTGTGCCGATGCCAATCACCAGATCAGCCATTTGCGCCACCGCATTGGCCGCCGATGACCCCGTCACCCCGATAGAGCCCAGGTTCAACGGATGGTCCCAGGGCAGTGCTGACTTTCCGGCCTGCGTCTCGGCCACGGGAATTTTGTGCTTCTCGGCAAAGGCCAGCAACGCACCCGTTGCGCCCGAGTAATGTACCCCGCCGCCCGCGATAATCAGCGGGGTTTTCGCTGCTTTGATCGCATCAGCCGCTGTTGCCAGCTCGGTCAGATCAGGGCGCGGGCGACGTGGTGCCCAGACCTTGGGCGCAAAGAAGCTTTCTGGCCAGTCATACGCCTCGGCCTGCACATCCTGACAGAATGCCAGCGTCACCGGCCCGCACTCGGCAGGATCGGTCATAACAGCCATGGCGCGGGGTAACGCGCTTAGTAGGTGTTCGGGGCGTGTTATGCGGTCAAAATATCTGCTAACCGGTTTGAAGCAGTCATTGGCACTGATGGTACCATCGTTGAAATCCTCTACCTGCTGTAACACAGGATCTGGTGCGCGGTTGGCAAAAACATCGCCGGGAATGAACAACACCGGCAGACGGTTCACATGCGCCAGTGCTGCCGCCGTCACCATGTTCAACGCGCCGGGGCCGATAGAGGACGTCACCACCATTGCCCGTTTGCGATTGCTGGCCTTGGCATAGGCAATCGCGGCGTGGGCCATGCCCTGCTCATTATGCCCGCGCCATGTTGGGAAATCGTCGCCCGCACCGTGCAATGCCTCGCCCAACCCCGCCACATTGCCATGACCAAAGATCGCCCAGCACCCCGCAAGGAACTGCTCACCTTCGCCGTTCATCTGAACCGAAAGATAGCGCACCATTGCCTGCGCTGCCGTTAGTCTAATTGTTTTCATTTGTTAGCTCCAATTCGAGCAGCATCCCAAATCCCGCATAACTCGCGGTATTTTTGGGCCATTTGATCAATAGCTTCTCGGTCGCTTATAGCACCTGACAACCACGCGCGGGCGGCGTCAGAAAAAATTGTGCGGCCAACAGCAAAACCCTTGACTAGATTATGTTTAGCGGCAGCGTCAAAGCTGGATTTTAGATCAGCTATAGGCGCATCCAGCCCAAGCACGACTATGCCTCGGCAATACGGATCATTCTTTTGGACCGCTTCACAGGTCTGCTGCCACGAAGTGTGGTTTTTCATCGGCTCGAGCTTCCACCAGTCAGGATAAACACCGATGTCATAGAACCGCTGAATGATCTTTGCCGTTGTTTCATTGTCGCATTTCCCCACCTTTGAGGGAATTACCTCTAGCAAAAATTCCAGCTTGTTACGCCGTGCTGATGCAAACAGCCGCTGAATGGTTTCCTCCTGTGCAGTTTTAATGTCATCAGCATCATCGGGGTGGTAAAAACACAAGACCTTAACGACGTGTTCTGTCGGCCACTCGTTTAACCCGCCAAAATCCGGTCCAATATCTGGTTCCAGTGTCAAGGGACGCGACCCGGGCCATTCAACAGGTCGAGCAGTCCATAGACCTTTGTTCATCGCATCAAACAGCGCGTCTTGCCCCAACCGACTGTCACATAAAATCCCGTAACCCGAATTTCCTTCCGATACCTCTCTTGCGGCAGCCAGACAAAGTTGTTTGAACGGTCCTATCCGAGTATAATCTGCCCCAACAGTGTCTGCTATTTCCTCAAACTGCATCCGGTGATCAAAAGCAAACACTCGCATTTGTGGCCAATCCCCTGTGCGGTTGGTGGACCAGTGGATTTGCTCTAGTGCTGCGTCTTTGCGCAGGGCGGGGTTCTGGATGCCGGTATCAAAGAAATACTGCAATTCATCCCAACTGGGGTAGGCAGGGGTGCAGCCGTGACGGCTGACCGCAAATGCGCCACAGGCATTGGCGTATTTCAGCGTGGTCTGCCAATTCTGATCGGTAAGCCAACCCTTGAGCAAGCCGCTCATAAATCCGTCACCCGCACCCAGCACATTGAACACTTCAATCGGAAAACCTGGCCCGCTTTGGCCCTCGTCCAGGTTATCGGGAATGCCACCGGTAAAGGCGCTCGCCCCCATCGGGCCGCGCTTGCACACCAGCACCGCGTCACTAACCGCGCGTACATTTCGCAAAGCCTGAATGGTGTCTGCGGTTCCGCCCGCGATATGAAATTCTTCTTCGGTGCCGACGATCAGATCGAACAAATGTAAGGTCGATTGCAGTTTTTTCGTCACCGCATCCGAGGCAATGAACCGATTTTCCCCATCCCCGTGCCCCGACAACCCCCAGAGGTTCGGACGGTAGTCAATATCGAGTGCTGTGCGTGCACCGCCCTCACGCGCAAGTGTCAGCGCCTTCAGCACCGCAGCTTCGGTATTCTGATGACTAAGGTGGGTGCCAGTGACGGTGACACAGCGGGTCGCATCGATCAGAGCCGGATCAATATCATCCTCACACAGCGCCATGTCTGCACAATTTTCACGATAGAAAATCAGCGGAAACCGGTCGCGGTCACGAATGCCCAACAACACCAATGCGGTCAGGCGTTCGGGATCAGTGGCAACACCGCGAATATCCACGCCTTC
The DNA here is from genome assembly GCA_964514925.1 of uncultured Marinosulfonomonas sp. Lineage (GTDB taxonomy): Bacteria > Pseudomonadota > Alphaproteobacteria > Rhodobacterales > Rhodobacteraceae > NVTR01. Next base: position 6,374 of record CAZETX010000065.1, on the reverse strand, counting down.
ACGTTGCAATTGCTCGCGAATGAACCGGCCCATATGTTCATCCCCGACCCGTGTGATCAGGCCCGATCTCAAACCCAACCGCGCACAACCTGCGGCGATATTGGTAGGGGAGCCGCCGATATACTTGTTAAACGACGCCATATCTTCCAACCGCCCACCAACCTGTGCGCCGTAGAGATCAACCGACGAGCGACCAATGGTTACAACATCTAGCTTCACACAGTTCCCCCTAATGACCCCTCAAGTGTTGCCAGTTCTTCGCCGCCCGCCATCAGGTCTTGCAACTCCTCAGGAGTGATCTCGCCCCGGATCGCCGTGCCCAGTGTTTTACCACGGTTCAACACAGTAAAGCGATCTCCGACAGCCATCGCATGACGCACATTATGGGTAATGAAAACCACACCAATTCCCTGACTGCGGACCTTGTCAACATTGGCCAGAACGTTGGCGGTTTGACGCACACCCAGTGCCGATGTCGGCTCGTCCAGAATCAATAACTTGGCTCCGAAATAAACCGCCCGTGCAATTGCCACGGTCTGGCGTTCCCCACCCGACAATGTGCCGACGGCCTGATTTGGCTCGCGCAGGTTGATGCCCATCTTTTTCATCTCGGACATGGTGATATCGTTGGCTTTCTTGAAATCCATTACACTGAATGGCCCGTACTTTCTGGACGGCTCATTTCCCATCCAGAAGTTACGCGTGACCGACATCAGTGGGATCATCGCCAGATCCTGATAAACCGTGGCAATCCCCGCATTCATTGAATCGCGCGGACTGTTAAAGTTCATCTCGGCACCTTCAAATATTATAGTACCCTTCGTTGGCTTATGTACCCCTGACATGGTTTTGATAAAGGTGGATTTCCCGGCCCCATTATCGCCCAACAGGCAATGACATTCGCCGGGGCGCACATCAAACGAAACGCCCCCCAGTGCGATTACCGCGCCAAAGTGTTTTTCGATGTCCTTCATTTCAATGATTGGCTGTGTCATCTCAACGCTCCCCCGTGATGATGCGGCGAATATAGGTGTTAAGGATCACCGCAAGGATCAGGATCGTGCCGAGGAACACCCGGAAAAGTGAGCTTTCGGCGCCTGAAAAGAACAGCCCCTGCTGCACCACGCCGAAGATCAGCGCGCCAAGTGCGGCACCGACAACTGAGCCATAGCCCCCGGTCAAGAGTGCGCCACCGATCACCACCGAGATGATCGCCTCAAATTCCTTGAGCACACCGCGGTCAGCGGCGGCCGAGCCGAATTCCATAACTTGGGCGGTGGCGAATACCGTGGCGCAAAAGGCGGAGAACATGAACATTAGCATTTTGACCCGGTTCACCGGCACGCCGACATAGCGCGCCGCTTGCGGATCACCCCCGGCGGCAAATATCCAGTTGCCAAATTTGGTTTTGGTCAGCAACCACTGGCCAAAAAGTATCAGTCCCAGCGCCCAGACCACCAACATCGGGATGCCGCCAACCACCGGCTGGCCCTCGCGTGTGCCGCGCGAAAAGGTTTCTATCCACCCATTGTCGCCCATCCACTGGAATAACCCGGTGAATATCTTGCCGCCAAAAATCGGCGCCAGCCAATCGCCCTCGGCCACTTTCTTGACTCCGCCGATAACAGTCTTCTGGGTGGTCAGGATTGAAAGCCAAATGGTCAGGCCGCGCAGGATGTAAAGGAACGCCAAGGTCACAATAAAGCTTGGCAACCCGGTCTTGATCACCAGAAATCCGTTAACCGCGCCTAACGCGACACAAACCACGAAGGCCGCTATGATGGCCAACCAAACCGGCCAGCCCCATTGCACGGACAATATGGCAATAACGATTCCTGCGAAGCCGATCATCGAACCTACCGACAGATCAAATTCGCCGGCAATCATCAGCAGGCAGGCACCGACAGCAATTATAGCGAATTGCGCTGAAACCACTGTCCAGTTTTGGATGCCCTGCGGCGAGAACATGCCACTGTCACCGGCTATCATGAGGAAAAACACAAAAACAAGAATGGTGCCCGATATCGCGCCGAGCTCAGGTCGGATCATCGCCCGTCGCAACTTGGAGACCTGCTTGACCCGTTCATCTTTTGTTGCGGACATCCCTCAGTTCCTTTTTGTTGTTTGAAAAATCAGAGGGCGGCGAACAGGGTGCCGCCCTCTTTTTATTGGGTCAGAATTAACGGTATACGCCCGCAAATTCCTCAACCAGCGAGATATTGTCCTTGGTGATGAAACCAGGACCAGAGTTGATATCGCCCGAAGGCAACACGCCGTAGCGCACCAGGTTAGTTAGGATAACTACCGGCAGATAACCTTGCAGGTAGGGCTGTTGGTCGATCCCGAACGCGATGACGTCGGCCTTTATCGCTTCGGATATTTCGCCCGAGAGATCAAAAGTGCCAAAGAACATCTCGCCCGAAAGGCCAGCTTCTTCCAGAGCGGCCAATGTCGGATGCGCCGAGGTCGGCCCAAGGGTCAGAACAGCACCCGTATCCGGATTGGCCTGTAGATAGGCCAGAACCTTATTTTTGATTTCTGCCGGATCCTGGCCGCTGTCGATCATCGACGCCTGAACATCGGCGCCGATCGCATCGGCAAAGCCCGAGCAGCGATCAACCGAACCAGGGTTGGTGATATAGTGGTTCACGCACAGGAATGAAGTGATGCCAGCTTCCTTGGCGGCCCGTTTGCCTGCGGCAAAACCTGCAACATATTCGGGCTGACCCACATACATCAACGCGCCCAGTGCTTCGGATTGCTCGGGTGTGCCCGAGTTGATGGTGATCACCGGGATTCCTTGATCAATGGCAGATCTGATCGGCCCCTCCAACACATCGAAATCCGCGATTGTCACGATTATGCCGTCCGGCCCCGAGGCCACTGCCTGTTCAACGATTCGCGCCATATCGGCCAAATCGCCCGTAGGCGGGTTGCGGTATTCAACAGTCACGTCCATCTGTTCGCCAGCAATCTTGATCGCATTCTTGATGGTGTTCCACCAGCTGTCGCTGTCCGGTGCATGACTGATCAGAACGAACCGTTCCCCTTCAGCCATCGCAGGTGTGCCAGCCGACAGCGCAAGCGCCGCAGCCGTCAACATCGCGGTAAATGTCTTTCTCATTTGGTATCTCCCTATTGGTTCAGTTGCCGGAGCATTTGTTTTCCCGCTCCAAAACAGTTTGGCGCAACGGACACGAATTCTAATCCTCCGATGTATAGTATATTTATTCTATTGGCAAAGAAAGCAACACTTATTTTCCAAATGTTGCGGCCCCACGCCGCGTGCCGACGGCAATCGCCAGTGTAATTGCAAGCGATAGTGGCGCAGTCAGGGCACGGAATGCACCGACGTCGACCTCTGACACGGTCAACGTTGTGGCCCCTAAGTGGTGTAACGGGCTGTTGATCGCATCGGTTATTGCGACAATCTCACCGCCTTGCATATGTGTGTAATTCGCAAGGTCCAGAGTTTCCTGCGTATAGGGGGCAAAGGTGATTGCAATCAATACATCATCCGGCAAAATTGCATGGCGATGGTCCAGATTCCCAAACTTGCCGTGCAACATCGCGGGAATATTCATTTTCTCAAGGGCGTATGCCAAATAGGTCGCAACAGGGAAGGCCCGGCTTAACCCAATAATATGTATCATTGGCGCTTTGGCGATGGCCACCACCGCATTCTCCAGCGTCTCAGGGTCGATACTGCTGGCAAGATTTTCCAAGGATGCACGCCCCGCATCAACAAATTCTGCCAATAACGCCGAAGGAGATTCCTCGCCCCCAGCCCGTAAGTTCTCTAATCTGGTTGCATAATCCGGCCAACGCTGCACGTGGTTCTTGCGAAAAATCCGTTGCATTTGCGAGTAGCCGGAAAACCCCATTAACTGGCAAAACCGCATAAACGCCGACGGTTGCACCCCTGCCGCCTTTGCTAAATCCGCAACCGTTGAAACCGCTATTACATCGGTATTCTGCGCGACATAGTCAGCACATTGGCGCAGCCGTTTTGGCAAGCCATCGGTAATCTCCACCAAACGGCTTTGGAATTCCTTAATCGTTTTTGGGGCGTCAGTATTTGTCATCCGGTTTCTTTCTTTTGCCTTGACAGCGCAACGGATCAATCGCATTCGAGAGCGTAGAAAATATATTCTATTTTGAGTCGCTGCCGGAGTCTATCAAAATGCGGGAACTGGGAATCGGGCTAATTGGCACTGGATTTATGGGGAAAACACATGCCTTGGCTTTTGGCGCCGTCCGGGCGGTTATGGGGAATGTACCCACACCAAGGCTAGAGCTTTTATGCGACACACCGCTGGAAAAAGCCAGCCAGATGGCGGAGCAATTCGGGTTTACCCGGGCGACGGATGACTGGGAATCGCTGGTCACTGACCCACAGGTTGATATCGTTTCAATCACCACCCCAAACCACCTACACCGTGAAATGGCACTTGCCGCGATTGCGGCAGGCAAGCATGTTTACTGTGAAAAACCCCTGTCTCTGACCGTAGATCAGGCACAGGAAATGGCCGATGCAGCGGCTAAGGCCGGTGTGAAAACACTGGTCGGTTACAACTACATTAAGAACCCCGCCTTTACCCATGCGCAGGCGTTGATCGCCGAAGGTGCGATTGGAGACATCGTGCATTTTCGCGGCTGGGTAGACGAAGATTATCAGGCTGATCCTGATCTAGCGTGGACATGGCGGGCCAAAATTTCCGACGCTGGACTGGGGGCCCTGGGTGATCTGGGTTGCCATTTGGTTTCGATGGCATACGGAATTGTTGGCCCCATCGACAGCCTGATTGCCGACATGCAAACCATCCACAAAACTCGCCATTTGGCAGACGGTTCCGGGCTTGCCGAGGTTGAGAATGAAGACACCGCCAGCGCATTGGTTCGGTTCAAAAACGGCGCCCAGGGATCGCTTTCAACTTCGCGTTCGGCGTGGGGGCGTAAAAACCGGCTGACGTGGGAAGTTCACGGGACCAAAGGCATGATTTGTTTTGATCAGGAACGCATGAATGAATTGCAACTTTATCGCAACGAGGGGCCAGTTGACACACAAGGTTTCACCACCATCCTGACAGGCCCCGCCCATGAACCTTACGGTGCATTCTGTCCCGCACAGGGGCATCAATTGGGATTCAACGATCTGAAAATAATCGAGGCCGCTGCCTTTCTGCGTGACATTGGTGGGGGGACCGCCGCCCATCCCAACTTTACCGATGCTTTAGAATTCGAACGGGTCATCCACGCAATCGCCAGTTCTGCGCAATCTGGCGCTCGGGTCACCATATAAAGGGAAAATTTATGACACTGCGTTTTGCACTTTTAGGGGCGGGCCGGATCGGTCTGGTCCACGCCAAAGCCGTTACCGAAAACCCGCAAGCCAAACTGGTGGCCGTCGCCGATGCGTTTGAGAATACCGCCAACTCCCTGATAGCAACCTATGGCGGCGAGTTACGAAGCATTGACGCGATTGCAACCTCTGAGGACATCGACGCGGTGCTGATCTGCACCCCGACCAACACCCACGCCGACCTGATCGAAAAATTCGCCCGCGCAGAAAAGGCAATATTCTGCGAAAAACCGATTGATCTTAGTATTGAGCGGGTCGAAAGCTGCTTGAAAGTGGTTCGGGAAACCAACGCCACGCTGATGGTCGGTTTTAACCGCCGGTTTGATCCACATTTCATCGCCCTGAAAGACACCATCACCGCCGGAAAAATTGGCAAGGTCGAAATGATAAATATCATTTCACGCGACCCCGGTGCACCGCCACCCGGATACATCAAGCACTCCGGTGGTATTTTCAAAGACATGACCATCCACGATTTTGATATGGCGCGTTTCCTACTGGGCGAAGAGATCGAAACCGTGATGGCAAGTGCTTCGGTTCTGGTCGATCCTGAAATTGGCAAACTGGGAGATTTCGACAGCGCCAATGTGATCCTGACCACCGCCAGCGGCAAGCAATGCGCCATTTCCAATTCGCGCCGTGCCACATATGGCTATGACCAGCGTATCGAAGTGCATGGCTCTCTCGGGATGGTCGCAGCCGAGAACCAGCGCGAAGTTAGCATCGAAGTGGCAACTGCAGACGGCTACACCCGCCCGCCACTATACGAATTTTTCATGACTCGTTACATCGCCGCATATGCAGGTGAAATCACCGCGTTCATCACCAATTTGGCGGATGGTGTGCCTGCATCGCCAAGTGGCGAAGACGGACTCCGCGCTTTGGCGATTGCCGAAGCCAGCTTGAAATCGGCACGCCAAGGCCGTGCGGTGAAAATCGACAATACGTAGCAGAAATACTCAGGGAATAAATAAATGGAAAATAGTGTAAAGCTTGGTGTGAGCCCCTTGTC
>CAZETX010000064.1:10533-12557 GCA_964514925.1 uncultured Marinosulfonomonas sp. | reverse complement strand
TCTACCGGCAGCGATGTGCATTTATTTTGACTGGTTCTCAATCGACAAATGGCACGCGGCATTTGATGATGAAGAACCGACGACGGCCTAAGGCGAAATGGCGTTTACTCAACGGATTAAAGGACCAGTTTACGAAACGCCTTGAGCGCCGGTGCGTCTTGCCGGTCTTTGAGGTAGGCGACAAAATAATTGGTGCGGATATCGACATCGCGGATTTCAACAGTTTTCAGCTTGGGTGACGGCACAAATTCAAAATCAGCCACAACTCCAATTCCGAGCCCCAGCATCACGGATTTCCATACCCCTTCGCGGCTGCCGATTTCCATGACGCAATCGATATCGACTTTATGTTTGGTGAGCGCCGTTTCAAAAGCAAATCGTGTGGTCGACCCCTGTTCGCGCAGAATAAACGGCTCGTCTTTCAATTCCGAGATCCTGATTGATTTTCGGTTAAAAAACCGATGCCGCTGATGGACGAAAACCACGACTTTATGTTCGCTGTACGGTTTCATCACCACAGATGGATGTTTGCTAACATCTGCCAGAACCGCGATATCAGCATTCCGGTCCAGCACTGACGCCAAAACCTGCATCGAATTTCCAAAACTAAGTTGAATATCTACACCTGGATAGCGCGTTTTGAACGCACTGGCCATGTCCGCAGCATGAAAAGGTCCCACGGCAGCAATTCGCAACAGGCCGGTTTCCAATAACTCGTTGGATTTCAGAAATTCCAGAGAATCTGCATGGGCCTGAACAAGTTTCGTGGTTATTTCATACAGTTGCAGGCCTGAACCCGTGGGAACTACTTTGCGGCCCTGTCGGTAAAACAGCTCAACATTAAAGCGGTTTTCCAGTTCGCGCACCTGCATCGTAATCGTCGACTGGCTGACGTTAAGAACGTCTGCCGCCGCAGTGAACCCTTCAAATTCCAGCACAGCATGGAAGGCACGCAGTTGAGTATATGACATAGATTTTTTCGATACTTTAGATAAGTTAAATCTGTTTTACCAAAACACTTCCAGCCATTATTTTCAATGTGAAAATGATTGAAAGCTTGCTGTGGTGAATTGGGAAATGTTGAAAATCAAATGTGACTCTTTCGACAAGGTAACTCAGATCACATTTGATGTTGGGGGGTTTGATCAGATTCCCGACATGATTGGCGGTCGAAAATACTGTGTCGTGACATATGGAGAACCATATTTTTTGTCACTGGTTGAACGTCTTGCCAAAAAATCCGGCCCGCCTTGCATCGTGATTGATGACGTGGCGCCAAACCCTGATTTTGTATTGCTTGGACAACAGGCGGCGCGGTTTGGCGCACTTGCCACCCAACCTGACCTATTTGTCGCCCTTGGCGGTGGTTCGGTTATTGATACAGCGAAAGTTCTGGCCTCGGCCAACGGCGATTTCGCCCGCGTGGAAAAGTTTCTGGTGTCAAAGACCGGCGAAAAGGACCTGAGTGCCACGCCGATAATTGCGGTGCCGACCACTGCGGGCACCGGCAGCGAAGTGACCTGTTGGGCGACGGTCTGGGACAACAGCTCGAAAAAGAAATATTCGCTTAACCGTCCGGCACTTTACCCGGAACATGCGGTTGTGGATGCCGGGCTGATGCTTGGTAAATCGCGTGACCTGACAATTTCGACCGGACTGGATGCGCTGTCACATGCACTGGAAAGCATTTGGAATATCAACGCCACTCAGGCCTCAGCAAATTGTGCGGTTCAAGCTGCCGCTGAGATATTGCAGACATTGCCGGCATTGGCCAATGACCTTGGCTCAATTGAATTGCGCGAACGTATGGCCGGATCATCCCTGTTAGCAGGCATGGCATTTGCGCAAACCAAGACCGCCATTGCCCATTCACTTTCCTACCCGATCTCTTTGCATCACAACGTGGTTCACGGCATTGCCTGTTCGTTCACCCTGCCGATTGTGTTGCAATCGATGGCTGATGACGACGGGCTGTGCGGCGCATCGTTGAAACAGGTTTTCGGCGATGATCTGACGATGGCGCC
>CAZETX010000064.1:0-10433 GCA_964514925.1 uncultured Marinosulfonomonas sp. | reverse complement strand
GGCTGTGCGGCGCATCGTTGAAACAGGTTTTCGGCGATGATCTGACGATGGCGCCCGAACAGATGATCAGGTTTTTGGCCAGCCTGGGTGTGTCCAACCGCCCACAAGATTATGGTATCGGCCAGGCGGAATGGTTGGGTTTTGTCGATGGTGCGTTTGCTGGTGAACGGGGGCTTAATTTTATCGGGTCAAAGGAAAGGTTTTTGCGGGCTGCACGGCATCTGGAAATTGGATAACATTCACTGAGCCCCGTAATTCAAGCAAAATACGTGACCATAATGAAATTCATCCACATCTCGGATCTCCACATCTTGCCCCGCCCGCAAACGATCAAGGGCGTCGATGTCTGCGCCCGGCTTGACGCCGCAGTTGACAGTATCATTGCCCGTTTTGACGATGCCGAGCTTTGCATGGTCACCGGTGACATCGTGCATACCGGCGATGACGGGGCTTACGGTGAGGCGCGGCGCATTCTGGATCGCCTGCCGATGCCCTGGCATATGTTGATGGGCAACCACGACGATGACGGGGCCCGCCGGGCGTTCCCCGATTTGCCCTGGCAAAACGACGGCTCGCTGCAATATGTACTGGAAACCCCGGTTGGGCAGTTTATTGCTCTGGACAGCTCAATTGGTGGTGATGTGGATGCCGGTCGTATGACGCCCGCACGCCTTGAATATCTGCGCGAACAATTAGTCTCCGCCCGGTCATCCGGCAAAGACGTGTATCTGTTCATGCACCATGTACCTTTTGACATTGGCATTCCCTGGGTGGACCAGATCAAACTGGAAAATGGCGATGATTTGTGGGATGTGCTGAAGGATTTCGGCAATATCAAACATATGTTCATGGGTCACATTCATCGGCCAACACATGGGTCCTGGCACGGCATTCCGTTCTCTACGGTGCGCTCAACCGCCCATCAGGTTGTGTTTGGGCTTGAAAATGAAAAACAGTTTATCGGCGAATCCCCGGCCTATGCGGTTGTCATGTTTGGGGATGAACAAGTGATAATACATGACCACAATTTTGCAGATGAAACCCTGGCCGTGGTTTCATCGTAAGGTCTGTTGCCTCGATCTTTTGGGTCTACGCTTTCATTGCAGATAACGCGCCCGCCGTAAGCCCCTGGGCGCTTTTCACAATAGAAGCGGTGTCGATGCCGTGGTGCCGGTACAAATCGCCAACGGTGCCGGTCTGGCCAAAATGTTCCACCCCAAGCGGAATGGTCCGGTGCCCGGCGACCGACCCCAGCCAGCCCAGTGTTGCCGGGTGCCCATCAATCACACTGACAATGGATGCGTGGCTTGGAACCTGTGTCAGCAGCTTTTCCACATGGCTGATAGCCGCCGGATTGCCCCGCGAACGGGCGCGTTGTGCGGCCGTCCAGCCCGCATTCAACCGATCAGCCGAGGTAACCGCCAGAACCCCGACATCACGCCGGTTCTGCGCCAGAATGCCCGCCGCCTGCAATGCTTCGGGTGCCACAGCACCCTGATAGGCAATCACCACTTCGCAACCGGGGCCCGGTTCGCGCCACCAATAGGCCCCGTCAATGGTGCCCTGCTTAAAACCATCGTCCAGCCGTTTTCCCGGTTGTTCCAGAACGCGCGTTGACAGGCGCAGATATACCGACCCACCGGTTTCATCACGCAGCCATGTACGTTCGTCCGGGTCGCCTTCGCCGTCTTTTTGCAGGTAGTTGAATGCCCATTCCATGATCACCGACAGCTCATCCACGAACGCCGGTTCAAACGCGGCCAGCCCGTCCTGGCTCATGCCAATCAGCGGCGTGCCAATGGATTGATGCGCGCCACCCTCCGGTGCCAGCGTTACCCCTGACGGGGTACCGACAATCATGAACCGCGCGTCCTGATAACAGGCGTAATTCATTGCATCCAACCCGCGCGCGATGAACGGGTCATAGACTGTGCCGATCGGGATCAACCGCTTGCCAAAAAGCGAATGCGACAGGCCCGCAGCCCCAAGCAACAGGAACAGGTTCATCTCGGCGATGCCAAGTTCAATATGCTGGCCCTCGGGTGCAAATTCCCATTTGGCGGTTGAGGCAATATTTTCGGTGCGAAACGTATCCTGTTGTGCCTTGCGGGCAAACAGCTTGCGCCGGTTGACCCAGGGGCCAAGGTTGGTGGTGCCGGTAACATCGGGCGACGTGGTTACGATACGTTCGGCCAACCTGGTGTCGCCTTTGGACAGGTCATCCAGGATCTTGCCGAACCCGGCCTGGGTTGAAATATCGCGATCCGGGCTTAGGCCAATGGGCGGAACCGGCACGACATCATCGCTATAGCGTCGCGGGCCTTTGGCAAAAAACGGCACGCTGTCCAGAAATGCCTGAAGCGATGCCACGTCATCAACAGTGGCAAATTTTTCCCATTCCTGCCCCTGCGCCACACCCATGTGCTTTTGCCAGTCTGCCATCTGGGTTTTGTTCATCAGCCCGCCGTGGTTGTCCTTGTGCCCGGCAATCGGCGTGCCCCAGCCTTTGACTGTATAGGCCAGAAAACAAACCGGGCGGTCATGGTCGATACTGGCAAAGGCATTGGCCATGGTCGCAACGCAGTTGCCACCAAGGTTTTCCATCAATTCGGCCAGTTCGGCGTCACTGCGCGCCTTGATCAGGGTGCTTACATCGCCCTGATCGCCAAGGGCATCCATCAGGCGTTCGCGCCAGACTTTGCCGCCCATGAAGGTCAGCGCAGAATACAATTGGTTCGGGCAGGCATCGATCCAGTCCCGCAGCCTGTTACCACCCGGTTCGCCAAAGGCTGCCCTTTGCAATGTGCCGTATTTCAGGCGCACAACGTCCCAGCCAAAGGCGTCAAAAACCTGCTCAGTACGTTGCCACAACCCTTCACGCACCACACCGTCCAGTGACTGGCGGTTATAATCGATGATCCACCAGCAATTGCGCAGATCGTTTTTCCAGCCTTCCTGCAGGGCCTCATAGATGTTGCCCTCGTCAAGTTCGGCGTCCCCCATCAGGGCGACCATCCGCCCCGGCACAACGTCGGCGCCCCATTCCTTGGCACGAATGTAGTCCTGCACCAAAGACGCAAAAGACGTGATCGCCACCCCCAGCCCGACAGAACCGGTGGAAAAATCAACGTCGTCAATATCCTTGGTGCGCGATGGATAGGATTGCGCACCGCCATAGCCGCGGTAATTTTGCAGCTTTTCCAGCGTCTGATTGCCCATCAGGTACTGCATGGCATGGAAGATGGGCGAAGCATGCGGTTTGACGGCCACCCGGTCCTCGGGCCTTAGCACGCTGAAATACAGCGCCGTCATCATTGACACCATCGAGGCCGAACTGGCCTGATGCCCGCCCACCTTGACCCCGTCTTCCTTGTCGCGGTTATGGTTGGCGTTGTGCACCATCCAGTGCGACAGCCATAACAGCCGCTGCTCGATGGTCTTGAGGTGGACCAGTCTGCTATCCATGGGGGTGGCTCCGGTTACTCTGCCGCGATACGGTTTTGTTCAGGCAATGCCTGCATCAGATCAGCCAGAATATCGTCCACCTCTTCCAGCCCTACCGAAAGCCGGATCAGACCTTCGCTGATCCCGTAAGTCTCGCGTTCTTCCGGGGTATAGGTCGAATGGGTCATGCTGGCCGGATGCTGGATCAGGCTTTCGGCGTCGCCAAGCGACACCGCCCGGCGCACCAGTTCCAGCCGGTTCATCATGGCGGCGCCGGCTGTGTAACCCCCGGTCAGCTCAAACGCGATCATGCCACCAAATCCGGGCATCTGCCGTTCAGCCAGTTCACGCTGCGCGAAACTGTCCAGACCCGGATACCAGATTTGCGCAATTGCCGGGTGTTTTTCCAGCTCCGCCGCCACAATCTGCGCGCTTTGGCAATGGCGTTCAACCCGCAGCTTCAGCGTTTTCAGCCCGCGCATCACCAGCATGGCGTTAAACGGTGACATCACCGCGCCGGTCATATCCTTCATGCCGACCAGACGGATTTCATCAACGGTTTCCTGACGGCCAACCACCAGCCCGGCAACCAGATCACCATGTCCGCCCAGATATTTAGTGGCGGAATGCACAACAATATCTGCACCCAATTCAATCGGCCGGGTCAGCACCGGTGTTGCATAGGTGTTGTCCACCACAACCGTCGCGCCGGATTGGTGCGCAATTTCCGAGACTGCAGCTATATCCACCAGCCGCATATTCGGATTGGCAGGGGTTTCAAAAAACACAATTCTGGTCTTGTCACTGATTGCGTGTGACAGGTTTTCCGGCGTTGTCAGGTCCACATGGGTAATTGTAATTCCAAATTTGCGAAGCCCGTGATGCATGAAGGCAAAAGTGCAGCCGTATAACGTGCGATCCACAATCACCTCATCCCCCGGTGCCAGTAATGTCCACAACGTCGCGGCAATCGCCCCCATACCCGAAGCCAGCGCCAAACCGGCCTCGGCCCCTTCAAGCAGCGCAACCCGGCGCTCCAGCAGATCAAGGGTCGGGTTTGATATGCGCGAATAGATATAACCCCGTCGCTCACCTCCGAACATTTCACTGCCAGCCTCTGCGGTTTCAAAAGCAAAAGTTGAGGTCATGTGCAAAGGCGGCGTCAACGAGCCTTCGTTATCCATCGGGTCATAACCATGGTGAATGGCGCGGGTGGCAAAGCCTGTGAATTTTGGGTGCATTTTCTTCTCCGTTATCTGTCAAAGACAGTATTGCAGAGGATGAAGGGCATTAAGTTGCCATCACTGCCACAAAATAGTAACTAATTGGCAGATTATGCCAAGGAACAGCAAAATGGATGCGAAAGACAGACAGATCATCCGGGTATTGCAAAAAAACGGCCGTATCACGAATCAACAACTGGCCGAAAAAGTGAACCTGTCGCCATCACCCTGCCTAAGGCGCCTGCGGATACTTGAGGAAAGCGGTGCCATCCACGGCTATGGCGCGGACGTGGATGCGCAGGCATACGGTCTGCCGGTTCTGGTTTTTGTCAGGATAAAACTGGACCGGCACAGCGAGGATGCAGTGAAATCTTTTGAGACTGCAATCGCGACCCTGGGCGAAGTTCTTGAATGCTATCTGATGACCGGTCCGGCGGACTATTTACTTAAAGTCATGGTTGCCGATCTGGGCGGCTATGAAGCCTTTATCCGCAACCATATTCACAAAATCGGCTGCATTGGTTCAATCGACACCAGCTTTGTTTACGGTAAAGTCAAAAAAACCGGCGTCTTTCCGGTGGTGTAACACTCGAACCGGGACCTAGTGAATGCGGAAATTTTCCACATTGAACCGTCAGCACATTTGCAGTGTTTCGGACAATAGGTCATATCTATATTTACGTACAGAAATGTACTTTCAATATTCTCGCAAGCGGCGGTAATTTAGATGAGCAGTGATCACCCGGAATTCGAGAAAACGCGCGGGCGCGGGCCGGGGCGCACAACGCGCGCGGACTGGATCCAAATTGCACTGGACACATTGATTTCCGAAGGTGTCGATAGCGTCAAAGTCCTGATCCTTGCCGAAAAACTGGATTGCGCGCGCTCCAGTTTTTATTGGTATTTCAAGAACAGGTCCGATCTGCTCGACAGTTTGCTGGACCACTGGCAACACACCAACACCGAGGCCTTGGTCAGCAGCGCCAACACGCCCGCCAAAACGATCAATTTTGCGTTGAGCAATGTGTTTGCCAGTTGGGTGGGCGCGAAAGAATTCGACACGCAACTGGATTTTGCGATACGCGACTGGGCACGTCGGTCTGGTTCGGTGCGACGCGCCCTGGATATTTCTGACGCCGCCCGTATTGGCGCATTGGCGGGGATGTTCGGGCGATATGGCTACCCGAAACCCGAAGCGGAAGTACGGGCGCGCATCGTCTATTTCACCCAGATCGGCTATGATGCGCTGGATCAGCAGGAAAGCTGGGAAACCCGTGTCGAGCGCGGGCGTGAGTACCTGTTTTGCATGACTGGGAAGCGCCCCACAGACGCAGAAATCGACGCGCTCAACGGTACAACACCGCCAAGACAGGCCAAATAGGGCATCCGGGATGAAGCAACCGATTGCAGGTTCACAATTTTATGGACAGCCCTGTACTTTTTAAGGCAAGCTCGACCCTGAAACCAGATTCAGGGAATTTACAGCATGAAGACGTCATACAGAGCCGTGGTAATAGGGGGCGGGGTCGTTGGCGTGTCGGTGCTGTATCATCTGGCCAAGTTTGGCTGGTCGGATGTGGCGCTTATTGAAAGGTCAGAACTGACCGCCGGGTCCACCTGGCACGCCGCCGCCGGGTTCCACGCACTGAATGCAGATCCCAACATCGCCGCGTTGCAGGGATATACCATCAACCTTTACAATGAAATCGAAGCCGAAAGCGGCCAAAGCTGCGGCGTGCACATGACCGGCGGCATCAACATCGCCACCGACCCGCATCGCTGGGAGGCGCTGAAGGCCGGCTGGGCGACATTTCAGGCGATCGGGTTGGACACAACCAGGCTGATGGACCGTGACGAAATTCGCGAACTGACCGGCGGCATCATCAAAACCGATGACATCCAGGGCGGATTATACGATTCAAACGAAGGTTACCTTGACCCCAACGGCGCCACCCACGCCTATGCCGGGGCAGCCAAAAAACGCGGTGCCGATATCATCCTGCGCAACCGGGTGCTGGAACTGAACCAGCGCGGTGACGGCACCTGGGATGTGGTCACCGAACAGGGCACGATCCACACCGAACATGTGGTCAATGCCGCCGGTCTGTGGGCCAAACAATGCGGGCTGATGGCCGGCGTTGACCTGCCAGTGACGCCGATGGAACACCATTATCTGATCACCGACCGGATCGACGCGCTGGCAAACCTGCCTGGTGAATTGCCGATCGTGGTTGATTTGGATGGCTTTACCTATACCCGCCAGGAACGCGACGGGCTGCTTTTGGGGGTCTATGAAATGAACCCCAAACACTGGAACATGGATGGCGCACCGTGGGATTACGGCATGGATCTGATTGCGCCTGATATCGACCGCATTGAGGACGAGCTTTCCAAGGGGTTTGAGCGGTTTCCCGATCTGGAAAACACCGGCATCAAGAAATGGGTCAACGGCGCGTTTACCTTTGCCCCGGATGGCAACCCGCTGGTGGGGCCGGTTGGTCCGCGCGGCTATTGGGTCGCCTGCGGTGTGATGGCCGGTTTCAGTCAGGGCGGCGGGGTTGGCAAATCGCTGGCCGAATGGATGATCCACGGTGCCCCTGCCGAAGACATTTTCGGCATGGACATCGCGCGTTTCGGCTTGCACCAGTCGAATAAAGAATACATTCGCCAGACCACGTCGCAGTTCTATGCCCGCCGCTTTGTGATGACATTTCCCAATGAACAATTACCAGCCGGTCGCAATCTGCGCACCGCCGGGGCTTACACCGATATGACCCGGGCAGGCGCGCGCTGGGGCAATTCATGGGGCCTTGAAATGCCGCTGTATTTTGCACCGTCGCCCGATTTTAGCGAACCCGGCACCTTGCGTCGGTCCACCGCCTTTCCGATCGTGGCCGAGGAATGTGCTGCAACCCAAAACCACGCGGGCCTTTTGGATATCAGCGGCTTCTCGCGCTATCGCATCACCGGTACGGGGGCAGAAACCTGGCTGGACAATCTGCTGGCCTGCCGGTTGCCCAGGGCGGGCAAGGTCAAGCTGGCACCGATGCTGTCCAAGGATGGCCGTCTGAAGGGCGATCTGACCTGTTTCAACTGGGGCGACGGCAGTTATTGGCTGATGGGGTCGTATTATTTGCGCGAATTCCACATGCGCTGGTTTCGCGACCACGCCGCACCGGATGTGCATATCCAAGACATTTCAGACGCGATCAACGGGTTCTCGGTCAACGGACCAAAGGCACGTCAAGTGCTTGAAAACGTGGCCGATACCGATCTTTCCGACCTTAAGATGATGTCGTGCAAATCCGCCGATATCGGCTTGCACCGGGTGCGGATTGCCCGGCTTTCGCTGTCCGGTGAACTTGCCTATGAAATCAATTGCACTGCCAACGAACACGCGCCGCTGCGCAAGTTGTTGTTGGCGGCAGGGGCCGATCTGGGGCTGCGTGAAATTGGTTTTGGCGCGATGCTGTCAATGCGTCTTGAAAAAAGCATCGGCATCTGGAACGCCGAATTCACCCAGGGCTACACCCCGGCGATGACCGGGCTGGATCGCTGGATCGCCTGGGACAAGGGCGATTTTATCGGCAAGGCGGCGGCGCAAAACGCCCCTGCGCCCGACCGCGTGCTGACCATGCTTAAGGTCGACGCCGATCTGGCCGATGCAGCCGGGTTTGAACCTGTCTGGCACGACGGGCGGATCGTGGGAATGACCACATCGGGGGGCTATGGCCACCGCTTGCAACGCAGTTTCGCGCTGGCGCTGGTCGAACCGGGTCTGAGCAACGAAGGCACCGAACTGTCGGTGCATATAATGGGGGAATTGCGCCCGGCAAAAGTCATTGCCATGGCGCCCTATGATCCCTCGGGCGGAAAAATGAGGGCCTAAGCTAGACATGGAACAGGAAGCCAAAAACCGCCGGGGCGGCGGGCGACGGCGGCGTGGTGATGCCGCTTCCCAAAAGGCCATACGCCAGCCAAATTATCGCCAGTTGCGCCATCCCTTCACCCCGCAAACGGTGTTTTCAGAAGATGAGGTTCAGGCCATCCACGACACTGCCCTGCGGGTAATTGAGGAACTTGGGATCAAGGTTCTGTTGCCCGAGGCGCGGGAAATATTCGCCGCCGCGGGGGCGCGTGTTGAAGAAGAAATGGTGTTTATCGGGCGCGACATTGTGATGGCCGCGCTGAAAACCGCGCCTGCATCCATCCGCCTGCGTTCGGCCAATCCGATGCGCGAACAGGCCTATGAAAACGGGGCGATGTTGTTCATGGCCGGTGCCGGTTGCCCCAATGCCACAGATCTTGAGCGTGGGCGCAGGCCCGGTGATCTGGCCGCATATGAGGAAACCGTCAAACTGATCCAAAGCTTTGACGTGTTGCATATGTTTGGCCCGGCAGTCGAACCCCAGGACGTGCCCACCCATCTGCGCCACTACGACATGGTGCGCGCGCAACTGGAATATGGCGACAAGCCGCTGTTTGTCTATTCCCGTGGCCGCGCCCAGGTTGAGCAAAGCTTTGAGATGATCCAGATCGCGCTGAACCTGTCGGGGGATGATTTTGCAGGTGGTGTCTGGGCCAGCTCGGTGATCAATTCAAATTCTCCGCGTATGCTGGACAATCCGATGGCGCAGGGCATCATCGACTTTGCCCGCGCTGGTCAAATGACCATCATCACCCCGTTTTGTCTGGCCGGTGCCATGGCACCGATCACGGTTGCGGGCGCGCTGACCCTGCAACATGCCGAGGCACTGGCCGGGATCACATTGGCGCAACTGGCCAAATCGGGCGCGCCGATCAGCTATGGCGGGTTCAGTTCCAACGTCGATATGAAATCAGGTTCCCCCGCCTTTGGTACGCCTGAACACGTGAAAATGCAGATCGGGGCCGGTCAGTTGGCGCGCCTTATCGGGCTTCCGTGGCGCTCGGCAACCGGGGCTGCGTCAAACGCGCCTGACATGCAGGCGGCCACCGAAACCAACATGGCGCTGTGGGGGGCTTTAATGGCCAACGCCACATTGACGGTGCATTCTGCAGGCTGGCTTGAGGGCGGGTTAAGCTTTGGCTACGAAAAATTCATCAACGATGTCGAAGCTTTGCAGATCCTGGCCGAGATGTGCGAAAAACCAGTGGGCAACGCGGCGGAAATTGGTTTTGACGCGCTGGCTGAGGTGCAGCCGGGCGGGCATTTCTTTGCCACAGCCCACACGATGGAGCGGTATCAGACGGCGTTTTATGCGCCGCTGGTTTCGGATTTGCAGAATTTCGGTGCCTGGGAAGACGCCGGTGGTCAAACCTCGGCCGAGCGCGCCACAGACGCGTGGAAGCGAACGCTGGCAGATTTTACCCAACCCCCGACGGGTGCTGCGGCGGCCGAGCGGCTGACCCCCTATATCGAAGATAAAACTTCAGCAGGCGGGGCGCCGATTTTGGACTAATGCGGACCAGTTGGGCAGACACAGGTAAGGAACAAAAGCATGATTGACCCGGAATTCAACGCAATAACATCCGAAGCATTCCGCGCCGACCCGCATCCGATCCTGGCGGATATGCGGGCGCAACATCCGGTTTTGCACCTGGCACCGGGGTTGATCGAAAGCTGGCATATTCTGCGCTATGACGATGTGCGCGCCGTGTTGCTGGACACCGAAACCTTTTCATCGGACCGTAGTTTGGTGGGGGGCGGCAAACTGGCGGATGCCAATCTTGGGTTCCTGTTCAACAACATGATCTCGGCCACGGGTGACAAGCATCGCCGCCTGC
>CAZETX010000063.1:0-12649 GCA_964514925.1 uncultured Marinosulfonomonas sp. | reverse complement strand
AGATTTTCCTTGAAACTGAGCTGTTCTATCAGGGTATCCGCCCGGCGGTGAACACAGGTCTGTCGGTTAGCCGCGTTGGCTCCTCGGCCCAGACCAAAGCCATGTCATCCGTAGCAGGCCCGGTGAAACTGTCACTGGCTCAGTACCGCGAAATGGCGGCCTTTGCCCAGTTCGGCTCCGATCTGGATGCTGCAACCCAGCAGTTGCTGAACCGTGGTGCCCGTCTGACAGAGCTGATGAAACAGGCGCAGTATTCACCCCTGACCAACGCCGAAATTGTCTGCGTGATCTTTGCCGGTACCAACGGCTATCTGGACAAGATCAGCGTCGGCGATGTCGGCCGGTATGAAACCGGAATGCTAAACCATTTGCGCTCTAAGCACGCTGATCTGCTTGACCACATCACCAAAAATGATCCTAAGATCAAAGGTGAAGAGGCCGATAAGATCAAAGCGGCGCTTGACGAATTCGCAACAGATTTCGCCTAAAGGCCTGAAAGGACAGGGAAATGCCCAACCTAAAGGACCTGAAAAACAGGATCGACAGTGTCACCTCGACACGAAAGATCACCAAGGCCATGCAAATGGTCGCGGCGGCAAAACTGCGCCGTGCTCAGGAAGCCGCCGAGGCCGGACGCCCCTATGCTGAACGGTTCAACGCCGTGATGGCCGGGCTGTCGGCTGCGGCCAGTGGATCTGAAAGCGCGCCCAAACTGCTGTCGGGAACCGGCAATGATCAGACCCATCTTTTGGTGGTGTTGACCTCAGAGCGCGGATTGTGCGGTGGTTTTAATACGACAATCGTGCGATTGGCCCGCATGCGTGCGGAAAAACTGATCGCCGCCGGGAAAACCGTCAAGATTATTACCGTTGGCAAAAAAGGCCGCGATCAGATCAAGCGGAATTACGGGGATAACATGATCGCCCATGTCGACCTGGCAGAGGTGAAAAAGGTTGGCTACGTAAACGCCCAGGACATCGCCAAGGATGTTATTGCGCGTTTTGATGGCGGTGAATTTGACGTGGCGACGATCTTTTACAGCCGATTTGAATCGGTGATCAGTCAAATACCAACCGAATTGCAGGTTATTCCCGCCAAATTCGAAAGCGACACCCAGGAAGACGCAACAGCAACCATCTATGACTATGAGCCGGAAGAAGAAGAGATTCTGGCCGATCTGCTGCCCCGTGGGGTCGCCACACAGTTGTTTTCAGCATTGCTGGAAAACGGTGCTTCTGAACAGGGCGCACGGATGTCGGCAATGGACAACGCAACACGCAACGCTGGTGACATGATTGACAGGCTGACAATCCAATACAACCGCTCCCGTCAGGCTGTGATCACAAACGAGCTTATTGAAATTATTTCAGGCGCTGAAGCGCTCTAAAGTAGAAAAACCGGAGAAACGACATGGCAAAAGCGATGGCAAAAGCGAAAGCAACCGGCAAAATCACTCAGGTGATTGGCGCTGTTGTTGACGTTCAGTTCGGGGATCATCTTCCCGAAATTCTGAACGCTCTGCAAACAGAAAACAACGGCAAAAAGCTGATACTTGAAGTTGCCCAGCACCTTGGCGAAAGCACCGTGCGCTGCATCGCCATGGATGCGACCGAAGGTCTGGTGCGCGGCGCTCCGGTCACCGATCTGGGTGAACCGATTTCAATGCCGGTCGGCCCGGCAACACTGGGCCGCATCCTGAACGTGATCGGTGAACCGGTTGACGAAAAAGGACCGGTTAACACCAAAGACCGCCGCTCCATCCACCAGGACGCCCCGGCGTTTCAGGATCAGGCCACCGAAAGCGAAATTCTGGTCACGGGTATCAAAGTTGTTGATCTGCTGGCGCCTTACACAAAGGGCGGCAAGATTGGTCTGTTTGGCGGTGCCGGGGTTGGTAAACCCGTTCTGATCATGGAACTGATCAACAACATCGCCAAGGTGCACGCTGGTGTGTCGGTGTTTGCCGGTGTCGGTGAACGCACCCGTGAGGGCAACGATCTGTACCATGAAATGATCGAAAGCGGCGTGATCGTGCCGGACAATCTGGAAGAAAGCAAAATCGCACTGGTCTACGGCCAGATGAATGAGCCTCCGGGTGCCCGTATGCGCGTCGCCCTGTCCGGTCTGACACTGGCGGAACAATTCCGCGATGAAACCGGCGCAGACGTTTTGTTCTTCGTTGATAATATCTTCCGCTTTACCCAGGCCGGATCCGAAGTGTCGGCGCTGTTGGGCCGGATTCCCTCTGCGGTGGGTTACCAGCCAACACTGGCCACCGATATGGGCCAGATGCAGGAACGTATTACCTCAACAAAAGCCGGTTCAATCACCTCGGTTCAGGCGGTGTATGTGCCCGCCGATGACCTTACCGACCCGTCACCTGCGACAACGTTTGCCCACCTTGATGCGACAACGGTTCTGTCCCGTGCGATTTCAGAACTGGGTATTTACCCGGCTGTGGATCCGCTCGATTCAACATCACGTCTGATGGATCCGAAAGTTGTAGGCGAAGAGCATTACAACGTCGCCCGCGATGTCCAGGGCATCCTGCAACGCTACAAATCCCTACAGGACATCATCGCCATCCTTGGTATGGACGAACTTTCCGAAGAAGATAAACTGACCGTGGCTCGGGCCCGGAAAATCCAGCGTTTTCTTAGCCAACCGTTTGATGTTGCTAAGGTATTCACGGGCTCTGACGGTAAACAGGTTTCCCTGGAAGAAACAATTTCGTCGTTCAAAGCGGTTGTGGCCGGTGAATATGATCACCTGCCAGAGGGCGCGTTTTACATGGTGGGCGGCATCGAAGACGTGATCGCCAAGGCCGAACAAATGGCTGCGGAAGCCGCCTAAACTAAGGGGGCCGCAATGGCCGATATGATGCAATTTGATCTGGTCTCACCAGAGCGTAAGCTGGCTTCACTTCTGGCCAGTGAAGTTCAAATCCCGGGTTCGGAAGGTGACATGACGGCAATGCCTGACCATGCGCCAACCATTACTACCTTACGGGCTGGCATTGTGCGGGCAATTGGTGCCGAGGGTACTCAGGAATACATGGTGACCGGTGGTTTTGCCGAAATCACTGCCTCTAGCACTACAGTTCTAGCAGAACACGCAGTGCCGCGCGATGAAGTGACCCGTGAAATGCTGGAAGAAATACACAGCAAAGCGAAAGAGGCTCAGGCCTCTGCTGCTCCGGAAGCCCAGGATATGGTGACCAAAGCCGTGGCTGATATTGTTCAACTTATGGAAGATATGGCCTGATCGGCAGCGCAAATAGTCTGATGAAAAGCCCTGCGATCCGCGGGGCTTTTCTTTTTTCGGGTTATGGCCAGGCCGAATACTTAAATAGGGTGACCAGATGAAAAGGTTAAAAAACGCTGTAGTCGGCATAGATCAGGGAACGCTGATGCTGTTTTCAGATTTTGAAGATGGCGGGGTTATGTGGACAGGGGATGGCCACCGAAAGCTGCGCTCTAAGGTGGATTTTAGCGAAGCCTTTACCGATATCCCAAGCGTTCAGGTCTCGCTTTCAATGTGGGATCTTGATCAGAAAACCAACCCGCGCTCGGATATCTCGGCGATCGACATTAACACTTCCGGGTTTACAATCCTGTTCCAGACATGGGGCGATACACGAATTGCCCGCGTCAGGGCAGATTGGTTTGCAATTGGCGAACTGGCCGATGGGGATAACTGGAAAGTCGACTAACTGCTAAACGCCGTTATACATCCCGTCATAGAGCGGCCCAAGCGCCCTGTGGTCAAACAGCGACGATACGCTTGTTCCACTCCAGATGTTCAACAGCGCCTGCGAAAACAACGGCGCAATTGGCACGATGCGAATGTTTTTGGCGTCCTTCACAGCGTCAGTGGGGGCAATTGAATCTGTAATCACAAGGCTTTTCATAACCGAACTTGTAACCCGTTCAATTGCTGGCCCAGACAGCACCCCATGGGTAATATAGGAATGCACTTCTTTGGCGCCCTGTTCCATCAGTACTTCGGCGGCTTTGCATAGGGTGCCGGCGGTATCAATAATGTCATCAACAATCACACAGCGCTTGCCCTTCACGTCACCAATCACCGTCATTTCCGCAATCTCACCGGGTTTACCGCGGCGTTTATCAACAATCGAAAGCGGGCATTCGATACGTTTTGCCAGCTCACGTGCCCGCGCCACACCACCGACATCGGGTGAAACGATCATCAGGTCTTTTTTGTTGCCCCGGAAATGATGCTCAATATCCAGCGCAAAAACCGGGCTGGCATACAGGTTATCCACCGGGATATCGAAAAAACCCTGAATTTGTGCGGCATGCAGGTCCATGGTCAACACCCGCTCAATCCCGGATTGGACAATAAGATTGGCCACCAGTTTCGCCGATATTGGTGTGCGCGCCTTGGTGCGCCGATCCTGGCGTGCATAACCAAAATATGGGATCACCGCCGTGATCCGCGCCGCCGATGATCGCTTTAACGCGTCCGCAATGATCAATAATTCCATCAGGTTATCATTGGCCGGGTTGGATGTTGGCTGAATGATGAACATGTCCTCACCGCGGACATTTTCAAACACTTCAACAAATATTTCCCCGTCATTGAACTGTTCAACCCGGGCGTCCACCAGATCAACATTCACACCACGATGCAGCGACATTCGCCGGGCCATGGCCTTGGCCAGCGGGCGGTTGGCATTCCCCGAAATAAGTTTCGGTTCAGTGACAGCGGGCATGGCAGCTCCCCAGTTTGGTGTAACAAATGCGTTCGTTGACACCGCTTATCACTCCGCTACGATCTTGCAAACATCATGTGGTGGTACAGGATAAAAAATGGCCCATATTGACTACTTTTTTGCGACTATTTCACCCTTTACCTATTTTGCCGGGAATCGGCTTGAACAGGTCGCTGAAAAACACGGGGCAAGCATCAGCTACCGGCCGCTTGACCTGTTCGCATTGTTTGATCGCACCGGCGGTACCCGGTTGCCAGACCGGCATCCGTCCCGCCTTGAATATCGCCTGCAGGAACTGGCGCGCAACGCGTCCCTGACCGGGCTAAAGCTTAACCCAAAGCCGGCCTTTCTGCCGGTCAATCCGGCACCCTCCGCCTACGCTGTCATTGCCGCGCAAAACGCAGGTGGCGGGGATGTCGGCGCTCTGGTGCGTTCGTTCCTTGGCGCGGTCTGGGCGCAGGACCGCGATATTGCCGATGATGATGTGATCCGTGATTGCCTGAAGACCAGTGGCTTTGATCCGGTCCTTGCCGATAGTGGGTTGCTAAGCAGCGCTGAAACCTATGCGTCCAATCTGGAAGAGGCAATAAACCGCGGTGTATTTGGCGCACCGTTTTACATCACCGATACCGATCAACGGTTTTGGGGCCATGACCGGCTTGGTCAGCTGGACGCGCATCTGGCCGGGGAAATTTAGGGCAGGGGGTCGGTATCCTCAATGATGTACTGATCCCAGTCGTCCTCATCGACTTCAAATTCCGGGATGCTCCAGCCCTGCACTGACATGCCAGCGGCGTGCACAGAATTGCTGTCCCCCGATACCAGCGGATGCCAGTCAAATAGTGCCCGGCCCTCATATAACAACCGGTAGGCGCAGGTATCCGGTATCCAATGCAGGTGGTCGGGCAGGTTTTTCGGGGTCAGAAAAATGCATTCCGGTACGAATTGCCGGCGTTTTTCATACTGACCACAGCGGCAGCTTTCCCCGTCCAGCAGGCGGCAGGCCACCCGTGTCCGCGCAATTTCGCCGGTATCCGGGTCTTCCAGTTTGTTCAGACAGCACTTGCCGCAACCATCACACAGCGCTTCCCATTCGCGCGGGTTCAGCCGCTCAAACCTGATGGATTCCCAGAACCTGTCGCGGATTTGTTCCGATTTGCCCATCCGCCGCTAAACCGCCGCCAGAATTTCGCGGGCGCGGGCACAGTCACTGTCCATCTGGCTGACCAGAGCTTCCAGATCGTCAAACCGGGCCTCGGGGCGCAGATATTCAACAAAAGCGATGGACAGATGTTCGCCATACAGATCGCCCGAGAAATCAAAGATAAACGTCTCAAGGTTGGGTTTGTTTTCGCCAAACATCGGCCGGATACCGACCGAGGCCGCACCATTATATTCGCCAATATGCGGCCCGGTCAGAACATTCACCTTCACCGCGTAGATGCCGAATTTTGGCGGATGCAAACCGTTTACCGACATGTTCGCCGTGGGATAGCCCAGTTCCCGCCCGCGCTGGTCGCCGCCATAAACCTCGCCGTCAATCCGGTGCCAGTGGCCCAGCATCGCCGCCGCTTCACGCGGGTTGCCATCCGACAGCGCATTGCGGATGGCGGTTGACGAAACCTCCTGCCCGTTGGCCTCAATCAGCCCGGCAACCGTCACGCCAAAACCCATATCCTTGCCAAATTCTTGCAGCATTTCCACCGTGCCGCCCCGGTCTTTGCCAAACTGAAAATCAGCGCCGACAATCACATGGGACAGCCCCAACCCCTCTGACAGAACCTGCCCGGCAAACCCTTCGGCCGTCAGGTTCGCCAGAACCGCATCAAACGGCAGCTGATACAGCCGCTCAACGCCCAGTTTCTCAAATCTGTGGGCCCGGGTTTCGGCGCTCATCAGCCGAAAGGGCGGCGCATCGGCGGCAAAATATTCCCGCGGATGCGGCTCAAACGTGACCACCCCAAGGGGGGCTGCTGAACGTTTGGCCTGGTCACGGGCAAGATCAATGACCGATTGATGCCCCAGATGCACCCCGTCAAAATTGCCGATCGCCACACAGGCGCCACGGTCATCGCTTTTCAGGCCAGTCCAGAATGTAAGTGTTCGCATGTTGCCCCGGGGCGGGGTCCGGGCCCCGTGTCAGTCAAATTTGCGGCTTGGCGCCAGTACCAGCGCTTCACCCTTTAGCACCACCGTATCACCCACCGCGCAGTGACAATCAAGGCTGACACGCCGGCGCGAATGATCAATTTCACGCACCACAACTTCGGCAAAAACCACGTCACCGGGGCGCACGGGGGCCAGAAATTTCAGGGTTTGCCCCAGATAGACCGTGCCATGGCCCGGCAACTGTTCACCTATGACCGCTGAAATCAGTCCTGCGGTCAGCATGCCATGGGCAATGCGGCCCTCAAATATGGTGTCGCGGGCATAGTCATCATCCAGATGCACCGGGTTCCGGTCTGTGGATATTTCTGCAAATAGTTCAATATCCCGGTCGGTTACCTGTTTGCGCAGGCTACGACTCATGCCGATTTCCAGCTCTTCTATGCAGATGGTTCCCCGTGGCATGTTGTCCAGCATCGCTTTCGAATCCCGCTAATATGTTGCAGTGCAGCATAGCGATATTCACGGCCATCCGCAATCGAACGCGTAATTTATTTCCAATCAGAAACAATCATACGCAATTTTGTTGCTTTGTCGATCATCCGCCAGACGCGTCAGCGCAGTTTTGCGATCGCAAAATCCGGGCTGATTTGCGCGCCTTCGAAAAACGCCTGCATGGCGTTTTCATCCGGGTTCTCCGGGTCGTCGCCAAATTCACCGGCCGCCAGCCCGCCGGTGATGAACAGCGTGTCAAATCCTTCGTTCAACCCGCCCAGAATATCGGTGCGGATACCATCACCAACGCACAGCACCCGTTGATCAACAACGTCGCCCAAAGCGGCAATCCGATTGCGCGCCAGATCATAGATCGGCGGATGTGGTTTGCCGAAATACAGGCTTTCGCCGCCCATTTCAGTGTACAAAGCCGCAACGGCCCCGGCGCAATAAATACGTTTATCGCCATAATCCACCTGAATATCCGGGTTGGTACACAGCAGCTTCAGCCGCTTTTGTTTGGCAAACAACAACGTTGCGCGGTAATCTTCCGGGGTATCGACATCATCATCAAACAACCCGGTGCAAATGATGCCCTGGGCCTGTTCCAGCGGCACACGCTTGATATGGCTGGCATCAAGACCGTCGCTTAAATCACTGAAAAAACTCAGATCTTTCTCAGGTCCAAGGTGATAAATCTCGCGGCCAACCAGCTCTGCCACCATCGCCGCCTGTGACGCATCACCGGAAGAAGTGATCCCGTCATAGGCGTCGCGCGGCACGTTCATTTTATCCAGCTGCGCCTGAACGGCTGTGCGTGGGCGCGGCGCGTTGGTCAGCAACATCACCATGCCACCGCTTGCGCGAAATTTCTGCAAAACCTGGACGGCTTGGGCAAAGGGTTGATACCCGTCATGCAGGCATCCCCAAAGATCAACATAAAGCGCATCGTAGCGGTCACGAATTTCAGCGAAGGCGTCAATCAACTGTGTCATGTCTTACCTGTTCAAGTGCGGTTTCAATATCTGTCTGATAGGCGAAAATTGCCGGGGTGCCACCGGTATGCAAAAAAGCCACCCTTTGATCCGCGGCAATTGTCCCGGTCGTAATATGTTCGATTAGCCCGGCCATGGCACGTCCGCTATAGACCGGGTCCAGCAATAACGCCTCGGTTCGGGCCGCCAGATCCATTGCCCCGGCCACCTGTGCATTCATCAACCCATAGCCCGGCGCCAGTACCGCATCGCTCAGCTGTATATCACCCGGTTTGAACCCATAGCTACTGCCCAGCATCTCGGCGATCTCGTGCGCACGCCGCTGAATACGCGGGCTTTGCTCCTGTATATCCCGGCGCACGCATATCCCCAGAACCGACACATCCCAGCCAATGGCCCGCGCCCCGGCCAGAAACCCGGCATGGGTCAGCCCGCTGCCTGACGGAATAATCACATGGTCCGGTAATTCACCAAGCGCCTGATATTGCTGCCACATCTCCACCGCTGCCGCCGCGTATCCCAACCCGCCCAACGGCGCGTGATCGATCCCCAGATGGATCACATAGGGCGCACGCCCCTTGGTGCGCAGCCCTGCGGCTATCCGGTCAAGGTTCGCATCCGCCGCCGCCTCGTCATTTCCAACCGGAAAACGCACGACCTCCGCCGCCATCAGGGAACTCAGCAATACATTGCCAGACGTCATGTAGGTCGCGTCATCCTTTGGCACCCGGTCTTCCATTTGCAAAACCGGCTGCATGCCCAGTCGCCGCGCCGCCGCCGCACAGGTTCGGATGAAATTTGACTGCACCGCCCCGGTGATCAGAACCGTATCGGCACCCATGGCCACTGCCGGGCCCAGATAATATTCCAGCTGACGCACCTTGTTGCCGCCCATGCCCAGGGGCAGGGTATCGTCACGTTTGGCGTCAATCTGAACCCCCAGTTCGGCGCTCAGATTTGGCAGATGCTCCAGCACCGAAGGTGCTGATATCAGGGGTGCGCGCGCGTGGTCTGCAAGACTTGGCAGCACCTGCACCAGATTTTCAAAATACGCACCCATATCCTGACCTTAGGGTTAAATCTTCAGATTGGGAATGATCTGCTTTTTGCGGCTCATGATGCCCGGCAGAACAATGCTGTCCCCGGTGACTGTCACAGCAAATGACTTTTCAGCAATGGATTTCACCGCGCCATTGGGGATCAGCAACGTGGCCTCTTCCTTCAGAATATCCACAACAAACAACAGCACCTCATCCACGCCATCAGCTGTGGCAACATCCGGCATCGCCGCCATCAGATCGCCCTTGCGATCCAGCGCTATGGCAGGCGCCGTGGTTTCAAGCACCGACACCCGTAATTTCTTGCCATCCACCTCAAATATCTTGCTGTCCATTTTCAGCAATTCAGCATCCGAAAATGCCGACACATCAGACTTGGCGGCAAACATCTCGGCCGCGTACTTCGCCATATCAACCCCCAGCTCAGCGGCCAGCCGCTCTGCCAGCTTGCGATCGGTTGGCGTCGTGGTGGGGGAACGAAATTCCAGCGTGTCCGACAATATGCAGGACAGCATCAAACCCTTGATCGCGTCCGGCGCCCTGTCCAGATCACGCCCGATCAGCCAGCCCATCACGGTTGCCGTGGCGGCGACGGGGCGAATGGTAAACTTGATCGGCGCCCGGGTTTTCAAACCCCCGGCCAGCTGGTGGTGGTCGATCACCTCGGCGATATTGGTGTCGTTGATATTGGCCGGCAACTCACCGGGGTTGTTGGTATCCACCAGAACAACTTCATCGGTCTCGCTCAGCGCCCCCAATGTCGCTGGCATATCGACACCCCAGCGCTGCAATACAAACACCGCTTCGGTGTTGGGCGGCTCCAGCACAAAGGCCTGCGCGGTTTTGCCCTGCACCTCATTCAGGTACCATTCCCAGATCAAAGCGGAACAGGTGGCGTCAGTATCGGGGCCTTTGTGGCCGAAAATTTTGATGGTCATGGATTTTCCGTGGGTTTTGCAAAGATTTTCGTGTCTTATAGGGTCAGCAGACTGGCTTGTCACCCACCTGCTGGCCCGATAGTTTGCCCCAATGACCCGGCCTAAAGAAACCCAGCTATACCCGCCAATCAAGGCATTTTTGCAGGCGCAGGGCTATGTGGTGAAAGGCGAAGTCGGGGCCGTCGATGTCATGGGCCTGCGCGGCGATGATGATCCGGTGATTGTTGAGCTAAAAACTGGTTTTTCCCTGTCTCTGTTCCATCAGGCGGTGGACCGCAAGGGCGTCACTGACGATGTTTATATCTGCGTGCCACGCGGCGCGGGGCGGGTTTTCAACAAATCCCTGAAAGACAATACCCGCCTGTGCCGCCGGCTTGGCATTGGCCTGCTGACGGTGCGCCTGCGTGACGGTTTCGTTCAAGCCCACTGTGATCCCGGCCCCTACCGCCCGGTCAAATCTGCGCGCCGTAAGGGGCGGCTGTTGCGCGAATTCCTGCGCCGGGTTGGCGATCCCAACACCGGCGGTCAAACCCGCGTCGGTCTGGTGACGGCCTACCGCCAGGACGCCATGTTATGCGCCGCTTATCTTAGAAAAAACGGCCCCACCAAGGGTGCGCAAGTGGCCGCCGCCACCGGTGTCCCCACCGCCACCCGGATCATGGCGGCGGATCATTATGGCTGGTTTGAACGGGTTGAAACCGGGGTCTATCAACTGACGCCAAAGGGGCGGTCGCAGGCCGGCCGCGGCTAGTTGTCTGACGCCAGGGCGCCTTCGACAAATAGCGCGTCACCATTATAAGTGCCTGTCGCCCAGTAAGTGGCCCCAATTCC
The DNA here is from genome assembly GCA_964514925.1 of uncultured Marinosulfonomonas sp. Taxonomy (GTDB): domain Bacteria; phylum Pseudomonadota; class Alphaproteobacteria; order Rhodobacterales; family Rhodobacteraceae; genus NVTR01. The sequence goes on along the minus strand of CAZETX010000063.1, from coordinate 1,491 downwards.
AACAGCATCAACGCCGTAAAAATTACCGGTAAGGCCTGACTGATCAAAACTGATGGTATCACCGGGGGCGGGTGTGGGGCTAAAGTCAAGATCTGCAACAAATCCGTTTCCGCTGATATTCGCGGCTGCACTCGGGTTAATAGTAACGGTGGTTGTGGGAACAACAAAATCTGCGTTTGCGGCACCTCTATCTCTAATTGCCATCAAGCCAGTAATTGATCCCGTATCAAAATTTGCATTCAGGAATACATTTCCTTCAGCAAACCCGTTCAATGCAAAGGTTCTGGCGGTCAGACGTGTGAGCCCGGTATAAGTTGCGGAACCAGTGCGCCCTGCAACTTGGATCGGGTCTGTTTTGTAACCAACTGCCACCCAGCCCCCATTATAATATCCGGGGGTGGTTTCACCAAAAAATGCTATATCTACAACGGCTGATCCAGTTTCATCCAGAAAAAACACCGCATTGTCGCCCCGAAAAGTGCCGCTACCATCATCCACCAGCGTAAAAGTTTTATGGTTTTGCTGGATAGTGACGGTCTGGCCATCATCAGATATCGAAATCTGAATTGTCTGATCATTCAGGTTTGCCGTGCCGTTTACAATGACAAATCGCTTGGCATCCTGGGTGGCGAAGGTGCTGCCCGGCCCGATGGCGTCTCCGGGTTTGGCATAAACCACTGCCGTTCCGCCGCCGCCGCTGCAAGCCGACAGAACCAAAAACACCCCGACAAATACTGGTGTAATTTTCATGGTAAAACCCCTTAAACCCTCGTTAACAACTTCTTTACCCTTTATAGGGCGTGAATACCCCGTCAACAAATCGATTCCTTTGTGTAAGCGGTTGACACAATCCCCCTTCATCCCTAAATCCGTTTCGTTGTCACTCGGAAGGCCCGAGTGCTAACAATAAATGAAACCCTGAACGAGGAGCGTTCAAAAATGGCATTCACACCATTACATGACCGTGTCGTGGTTCGTCGCACTGAAGGCGACGAAAAAACTGCTGGCGGGCTTATTATTCCCGATAGCGCCAAAGAAAAGCCCGCCGAGGGCGAAATTATCTCTGTTGGGGCAGGTGCCCGTGACGAAGATGGCAAGCGCGTTTCTATGGACGTCAAAGCCGGGGATAAGATCCTGTTCGGCAAATGGTCCGGCACTGAAATCACCCTTGACGGTGAAGAGCTGCTGATCATGAAAGAAAGCGACATCATGGGCATTATTGCCTAGGTCACTTTGCTAATTTTAATTCAGACGAAAAGGAGCAGGCACAATGGCTGCTAAAGACGTCAAATTCGGGACAGACGCCCGTAACCGCATGTTGAATGGCGTAAACATTCTGGCCGACGCGGTAAAAGTCACTTTGGGCCCAAAGGGTCGCAATGTGGTTCTAGATAAATCCTTTGGCGCACCGCGCATCACCAAAGACGGTGTAACGGTTGCCAAGGAAATCGAACTGGAAGACAAGTTCGAAAACATGGGCGCGCAGATGGT
>CAZETX010000062.1:0-12699 GCA_964514925.1 uncultured Marinosulfonomonas sp. | reverse complement strand
ATCGCCATAGGCGTTGGCACCGTCCAGTGAGGCTTGATGCGCTTGGGCAAGAATTTCCTCAACGGCTTCAAAATCCTTCGACCGGGTTAGTTGCCGTATCCGTTCGGGCGCCGAAATACCGGTGTCCCGGCTTTCAAACAATTGCGCAAATATGTTCTCAAGCTTGCTTTGAAGGGCAAATTCCGGGTTCAAAAACGCCCAGACTGTCGCACCACCGACAACAGCACCGAAAATGAAATTCGAAGTTGAAGAAAAAAGACCCATGCAAAAACCGCTGTGTTGGTTATGCTGTCTATCCTAGGCAATTCTGCCGACAATATGTCGCTGAACCGTCGGAAGATTAAATAATCCTGCGCCGGGACGGCCCAGCGGGCTTGAAATCACCCCCCATCACCTGTAACCCCGGCCTCAATTCCCGACATCATCTGATCTGATTCTTCCTGAACCGCAGATTTTGTTAGGGGCAACAGTTTATCCCAGCCTGATTGGCGGGTGTTAGCAAAGGCGAAAATGAAATGGCGAAACGGTGGTATTCGGTAAGTGTTCTGTCGAACTACGAAAAAAAGATTGCCGAGCAAATCAGGGTAGCCGCAGCTGAATCCGGTCTTGAGGATGAGATCGAAGAAGTGCTGGTGCCCACCGAGGAAGTCATCGAAATCCGCCGCAACAAAAAAGTCACCGCCGAGCGGCGTTTCATGCCGGGTTATGTGCTGGTGCGCATGGAAATGACAGATCAGGGCTATCACCTGATCAATAACATCAACCGGGTCACCGGGTTTCTGGGCCAGCAGGGTAAACCGATCCCGATGCGCGACGCCGAAGTAAACGCGCTGCTCAACCGTGTTGAAGAAGGCCAGGAAGCACCACGCAACCTGATCCACTTTGACATTGGTGAAAAAGTTGCCGTTTCCGATGGTCCGTTCGAAGGCTTTGACGGCATGGTGGAAGACGTGGACGACGAAAACCAGCGCCTCAAGGTGTCGGTGTCAATCTTTGGCCGTGCCACGCCTGTTGAACTGGAATACACTCAGGTCACCAAGCAGGGCTGATCCCGCTGGTTTCACTCCGCCGCTACATGCCGTGTTTTCAAGGCCCTTGCCGGTACACCGCCAACGGTCGCGCCAGCAGGCACAGGCGTGGACAACACGGCATTGGCACCCACCCTGGCACCGCGCCCCACCGCAATTTTTCCCAAAATCACGGCACCAGTGCCGATATCGACACTGTCACCAATTGTTGGGCGGTCTTTCAACCGGCGAAGACTGGCAACTCCGAATGTGGTGTTCTGCCGGATGATAACATCATCACCAATGGCGCGTGCCACCAGGATCATACCGCCAAAATGCTCAAGCTTTACCCGGCGCCCGACCACAACCGAATAGGGTAGAAAAATACCCCCGGTCCACTCCGACATCTTGGCGCCGGTTTTGTACAGCAATGACAGGGGCATTCTGACAATTTTGGGCCGAACCGACATGCGCAAATTACCGAATCGGTGCCAAAACAGCGCCCAGAACCCTTGCGATAGCCAGTAGCTGTCATGGTTGCGAAAATCTTCGGCGACCAATGCAAAAAATCCGATACCTTCGGGGTTGCGATTTTGCGTGCCCCGGTTGATCTCGTCACACAGATCAACGCCAGAATCTATATCAGCCTGCGCCTGGCTGCGATAAACAACCCCTGAGGCTGGTAAATTATCCGGTATTACCCGCAAATCTGCGGAGGGATGGTTTGCTTCTTGCTTGCCCACTTAGATCACCAAGCCTTTGTACTCAAATACTTTTAACGCAACCATCCCCAGAGAACATATTCTGTTATAGGAATTTACTTGTCAAGCCTGCCTGCAGTCGCTACAGGCTCCATAGCGTAATTTCGCCGATGGCTATTTTACCTAAATCCGTGGGAGGTATCGGCGCACGCGCGCGTCCGGCCGAACCACTAAACTGAAAACAGCGGGCATCGCGACGCCCCGCTCAGGTGATAAAAAGGAGTGGTCACATGGCCAAAAAACTCGCCGGTACGATGAAACTGCAGGTTCCTGCAGGTCAGGCAAACCCATCCCCGCCCGTGGGGCCCGCACTGGGTCAGCGCGGCATCAACATCATGGAATTCTGCAAGGCGTTCAACGCCAGAACCGCAGATCTGGAACCGGGCGCACCGTGCCCGACCGTGATCACGTATTACCAGGACAAGTCCTTTACCATGGACATCAAGACGCCGCCTGCGTCGTATTTCCTGCGCAAGGCCGCCAAGCTGAAATCCGGTGCCGCACTGCCGGGGCGCGAAACCGTCGGCACTGTGACGCTCAAGCAGGTTAAAGAAATCGCCAACGAGAAGATGAAAGATCTGAACGCCAACGATATCGATGCGGCAATGAAAATCATCATGGGCTCTGCCCGTTCGATGGGTATTGAGGTGAAAGGATAGGGCCATGGCTAAGTATGGAAAAAGAACAACCGCGGCCCGCGCTGCATTCGCTGACAAACGTCTGGTAACTGTGGAAGAAGCCGTTGCACTGGTCAAAGGCAACGCCAAGGCTAAGTTTGATGAAACCGTCGAGATCGCCGTGAACCTGGGCATTGACCCGCGCCACGCTGACCAGATGGTGCGGGGCGTTGTTGCCCTGCCAAACGGCACCGGCAAAACCGTTCGTGTGGCCGTATTTGCCCGCGACGCCAAGGCAGATGAGGCCAAAAAGGCCGGCGCTGATATCGTCGGTGCCGAGGATCTGATGGAAATCGTTCAGGGCGGCAAGATTGACTTTGACCGTTGCATCGCAACCCCTGACATGATGCCGATCGTTGGCCGTCTGCGTAAGGTTCTGGGCCCGCGCAACCTGATGCCAAACCCCAAAGTGGGTACCGTGACCATGGATGTTGCGGCCGCCGTTAAGGCTGCCAAGGGCGGCGAAGTGCAGTTCAAGGCCGAAAAGGCCGGTGTGGTGCATGCCGGTGTTGGCAAAGCTTCGTTTGGCGAAGCTCAGCTGGTTGAAAACGTGCGCGCCTTCGTGACCGCGATCCAGAAATCGCGCCCCTCCGGTGCCAAGGGTACGTTCATGCAAAGCATCTCGATCAGCTCAACAATGGGCCCCGGTGTGTCGATCGGCATTGATTCTGCCACCGGCAACTAAAAGCTCACAAAAATTTATAAAAGGCGGGCCAGCCTGGCCCGCCTTTTTTGTTTGCGCGCCTTGATCGGGCGGCGATATTGCGACACTCTGGCGATATTGCAACTGCGCCGGGGTCGATAGGGTGACACGCGAACCGCCAAACCGACACGCCGCCACTGCATTACAAACCCTGATCACCCTTGCCTGCCTTCTGGCGATCGTCGGGCTCTGGTACATTTTCCCAAAAGAATTCGTCTTCAGCGACCCGGTACGATACGCAATCAAGTCGTATGAACTAGGTCCAAATTCTAATTGGAAAGTATCCGACCCGCGCGATCACCGGATAGGTTTGCTGGCGCTCCACTGGCTGGGTTTTCAAGTGTTCGGCACGTCCGCCACTGCGGTTTTCCTGCCGCAACTGCTGCTGCTGCTTGCGCTTGCCGCCATGGTGCTCAGGCAATGCGTTTCCACTTACGAACAGTTGCTCACGGCTTTCACCCTTACCTTGCTGATCCCGCAAAGCGTCACGATCTTCCCCGATCTGGGCGTTGCTACGCTGATGTTCGCCGCCGCTTTGCTGCTAAGACACCGCCATAACCCGTGGCGCGGGGCCGGTTTCGCCGCGCTGGGGTTTGCCGCGCTATTGTTTAAACTGACCGCCTATTGGCTGATCATACCGTTCGCGTATTTCCTGCTGCGCGACCTTGTCACCCGACGCCGAAATACCGGCTACTATCTTGCAGCTTGCGGCACAGGTTCGCTTCTTCTGCTCAGCTATGCAGGCTTCAACGAATATATGTTTGGCGACCCGCTGGCGCGGCTAAAAACCATCAATAACAGCGTTGCCAGCCATCTTTGGGCCGCCAAATCCGCCACTGAAATCCTGGGGCGTCTTAGCGTCGGTGCGCTCAATAGTTTCACCACCACCTTTGGCCCGGCATTTTTGCTGTCCCTGATCGGGGCGGTTGCGGTGATGCGCTCCCACCGGCATCTGGCCGTGTACTTCTGGGGCGCACTGGTCCTGTTCACCTTCGGCTCGGTGTCGCTGACAGCCTATCAGCCGCTGCCGTTGATCCCCCGGATGATGGCGCCGCTTGTGCCCCTGATTGCCCTGCTGGCGGCCAAAACTGCCCCGGCAATTATCGCCGAATTGCGGCCCCGGTCGCGGCCCCTGAAACGCGCCATTATGGCGGTTGTTTTCCTGTCCCTCGGAATGTTCGCGCTGGGGGATTACTATAACAACTATTCCCGCGCCAAAACTTCCCTGCGCCACGCCGCCCTAAGCAAAGCCACCGCGATACTGGTTGCCGATCCAAACGCCATATTGCTTGTGGCAGAACCACGAACCAAGGTCTATTTCCGCGCCTATGCCGGGTTTAGCCGCGCCTATGACAGCCGCGTTTTCGTGTGCCCGTCGCCTGCGGAAATCACCGCGACGACCGTATACTTTATTGACCTTAAACGCGCCCGTTTCATGGAACGCGCCTATGCCTCTCAGGTGTGCATGTCTGATATCCGTCAACAGGCAGATGCCGCCGGGGCAGATGTCATATATGATGACGCCAGCATCTTTTTGGGGATCGCCGTAAACCCAGTGGGTCAGGAATGATATCAGCCGTCCGAGCCAAAGCCCGACTTGCCTGACCCGGCCGGCCCGCCTATTAAAAACCCCTGTATAACGGGGACCGACAAATGACCGATACCAACGATCTTGCCGATATGTCCTGTGAACCCTGCAAAGGTGGCATTGCCGCGATGGACCTGGGCACAATTCAGGAAATGCGCGGGCAACTGCATGCCGACTGGGTGCTGGACACAAACAGCACCAGCCTGACCCGCCGTCTTGAATTCAAAGGCTTCGCCAAGGCGGTTTACCACGCCAATCTGGCCGCATGGCTGGCAGATCAGGAAGGCCACCACCCGGATGTTGCCTTTGGCTGGGGCTATTGCAGCGTCACCTTTACCACCCATGATACCGGCGGCCTCAGCGAAAACGACTTCATCTGCGCCGCCAAATTTGACCGCCTGCTGGCCGGCATCTAAACGGATTTGCATTTTTCCGGCGCTGTGTCACAGTCGGGCGCAGGGTTAAGCCGGGGGGCGACATGCAAAATTTAGCGGTTCAGGGTGTGCATCACATCACCATCAACGGTGCTGACCGACAGACATCCATGGATTTCTGGCAGGATGTGATGGGCATGCCCTTTGTCTTTGAACAGCCCAATCTGGACAATCAAAACGAAGGTCACCTTTATTTTGATCCGGGCGATGGCCGGCTGATCACCATCTTCACCAATGAAGACCGCGCCGTTGACCGACGCAAAACCCCCAATGATCCGGGCAACGTGCACCATCTGGCCTTCACCGTCAGCAAAGCGACCTTCCAACAGGCGGTCAGCCGGCTGGATGACCGCAACATCGCCCATTCCGGCCCCAAGGATCGCGGCTTTATGGATTCACTCTATTTTCGCGACCCGCTGGGTCTGTTGGTTGAACTGGCGTGTTACAAATTCAGTCCGCCCGCCGGCTTTACGCATACCGACGTGCTGCGCGAAGCCCATAAGCAACGCCTGTCAAAAGGCGATGCCAGCATTCAGGAAAACCACCTTGTCGATGCGATAGACGCGCTGTCTGGCTGATCCCGGCAATGGGCGACACTCAGATCAGGCACCCCCGGTCGTTTTATTCAAGTCTTTTTGATCCCGGAGGGTGACAATAGCAACTTGTTCGCTACTCTGGTGGTTGGAATGAATGATGCGCCTGATAAATTTTCTGCCCGAACTTCAGCGGGCGCTGACCTGCCGATATTGCAGGTTATGGGCGGTATAGCATTGCTTGACGCCTCCGGTGATCTCATTGAACTGAAAGCCCGCAAAAGCCGGCAGTTGCTGGCCTATCTGGCAGCACCCGTCGGGCAGGCGTATTCGCGCGAACATCTGGCCGGGTTGCTTTGGGCGGACCGGCAGGAAGAACAGGCGCGTAGCAGTTTGCGCACTGCGCTTTCTGGCATCAGGGGCGCCCTTGGTGAAAATGCATTGCTCATTCAACAGGATCAGGTCAGCCTGCGCCATGGCTGCCTGAATACCGATATTAGCCGGTTAAAGTCACTTTCAGACAGGCCGGACGACGCCGGCGAACTGCCCGGTTTTTACCGCGGTGAATTCCTGTCCGGGTATGACCATGACAGCGAACTGTTCACCGGCTGGCTGCGCATAATGCGGCGCGACTCTGCGGCAATGGCTTTGGATATCCTTGACAAATGTACTGACCGGGCGGTTGCTGCCGGTGACAATGTCAAAGCCATCGCCCTGATGCGCGACAGTTTTTCTCTGGAACCGCTACGTGAACAGATCCACCGTAAAATCATGCGGCTATATGTGGCAAACGGTGAACGGGCGCTGGCGCTGGCGCAATACCGGACCTGCAAAGAAGTGTTGCTGCATGAACTGGGCGTGGCCCCGGCGCCAGAAACCCAGGCACTGGCCAAGGACATTGCCCTGCGCGATGCCAGTGTTTCCGCCCAACTGCGCGATCAGGCCCTTCCGGCATCCCTGAAATCAGGGGCACCGCAAGCACCTGATCAGCTGACCTCGCTGGCGGTCTTGCCCTTCGTCAACATGAGCGGCGACGCCGGGCAAAAGTTTTTCGCCGATGGCATTACCGAAGATATCACCGTTGATCTGGCCGATATAGAAACGCTGGCCGTTGCCGCCAAAGGCTCGTGTGAAATGTATCGCGGGGCGGCGGTTTCCCCGGCACAGATAGCGGATGAACTTGGGGTCAGGTTCCTGCTGCAGGGCAGCGTCCGCACCTCAGGCGACAATGTGCGTATTTCGGTTACGCTGACCGACGCCCAAAGCAACCGGCAGGTCTGGGCGCAGCGCTATGACCGAACGCTGGACAATATCCTTGAACTGCAAAGCGAAATATCCCGGGCCATCGTTCGGGCCCTGAAAATAAACCTGAAACTTTCCGGCAATTCCCCAGCCATTGCGCAGACCACCAGCAGTGGCCAAGCCTACCAATACTATTTGCATGGCAAAAGCCTGCGTCGCAGAAACACCCCGGAAAATATCGAACTGGCCCAGCAGATGTTTGGCCGCGCCGTTGATCTTGATCCCGGCTACGCGCTGGCTTTCGCCGCGCTGGCCAGATGTATCTCTGCCCTTGCCAAACTACAGAACCTGCGCGGTAAGAAACTTAAAGCCACCCTTGCAACGGCCACTGAAAACTGTGACCGGGCGCAGGAGATCCAACCAAATCTGGCCGAGGCGTTTGTGGCGCGTGCCCATATCCTGCAATGCGCGGGCGATGATGACGCTGCCGAAGAAACCTATTTTCAGGCAATCCGCCAAAATCCGGCACTGGTGGATGCCCAGAACCTGCTGGCGATATTCTATATGATGGTGCGGGGCGACTTTGCCAAAGCCTATACCCATTCCAAACTGGCCTACGATCTTGACCCGGATCAGGCCTGTGCTGCGATGTTGCTGACCTGTCTCAGTGACCTTGGTAAATCCGCGGAAACCGATGCCACGGCCGCACTTGTTCTCAAACGCTCAAAGCGCCGGGTTTCGCTTGACCCCTATGATTTTGATGCGGTCCACCTGATCGCCTATTCGTCCTTTCTGACCGGTGACCGGGAAACCGCGAAACACTGGACCACTATCGCCTCTGCTTTTGATGTCGATGACAGCACATTCATCTATAACATCGCCTGTTTGCATTCACTGCTGGGTTCCGTTGACGAGGCGCTGGAAATGCTGGAACGCGCACTGGAATTGCGCGATCAATCCCCCGGCTTCAGGTATATCAAATCGGTTGACCCGGATCTGGCGCAGCTGCGCAAGGACCCGAGGTTTCACAAACTTCTGGCCCGCTATCAGGCCTGAAATCAACCCCGGTTCATCCCCTCTTTATAACCGCCCCTGCCACAGATTATTCACATCGCGCCGGGCCCGTTCCAGCTGGCTGTGTTTGTGGTTCTGATAATACGAACGGGTTTTGCGCCGGGTGCGGGTATCAAGAAAGGTTGTGATACCGCCCAGCAGTTGCGCCCCTGCTGCGCGCCATTTTCGGCGCGGGGCGGCGGTTGCGTCATGGCCTTCGGGTGTGGTGATTGTCATGGTCCTGCTCCTGAATTGTCATCGCTTTTCTCAGACCAGTTTGCAGGGGGTGCGTTAAAGCAGCGGCAAAACCCCGGGCATGCCAATGGCAATCCGCGTCAAAAATACGTTAAAACTACTAAATCCGGGTATTTGCCGGCATTTTTACGGTCGGAACGCCCGCAGGTTCCGACCCGGCCAAACCTTCAGTCCTGAAGATCCGCACAAAGGTAGCCACCGTTTTTCACAACGCTGTCATAGAATGCGAACTCCTGTCGACGATGATCGCGCAACCTGCTTTCAACATCCGTTGAAAGCACACTATTTTTGGCTTCAGACACGTTGACCCGCCCCCGCGGAAACCGCCTGCCAAGGCGCGCCTGAAGAAAATCGTCAAGCGGTCCAGGGTAAGCGATGTCAAAAATGTGGTTGATCCCAAGCGTGCCGTTTTTCCGGGTGCAGAAATGCCACTGATCACCAACGTTTTGGGCGAATGCCGGGGGCGATGTTAACATTGTTGACCCGATGAAATCCTCAAAACTGATTGCCCCGGTGGATTTAGGATTGGCACGATCAAGCCTGCGCCGATATCTGTACCAGCTGTCCAGCCGCGCCAAAGGGTCACGCAAAATGGCCATGCGCTCCATCCGGTTTTCGAACAGACTGTTCCTGGGATCAGACCTTTTGGTCTCAAACTGACGAACATTCATGTGTTTCAGATTTTCCGGCACCACAACCGAGTTGGCTATTTCTTTCCCGAATGTTTGCTCAAATGCAGTTGAGCCGGTCTTGGGTATTGCAAAAACAATCAGATCAGAATCGGGGAAAATCAACATTTCCAACAATCTCCAGCAAGCGCATTCTGTTAGCCTTCCTGTAGCAATCTTTTTACCGGCGCGTAAAGGTGTCCGGCGCGCTGGCCAGTGAACCCGGCCGCAACATCGCCAAACAACCGCTCCCCGGCGACATGCAATTTGGCTAAACCCACACCCGGCGGCATGATCGCGCGGCGCCGCTGGATCAGGGGTTCAGCGCGATCTGTCGGGTTTTGGCGTTCGCGGTTTTCGCGATTGGGCGGCGCGTTCGCTGGCTTTGGCCAGTTTTCTGGCGCGGTTCTTCTTGCTGGATGCTTTTCCAGCCGGGGGTTTTTGCCCACTTGACCCACCGGGGCCATGTGTTTTTTCCTGTGATCCACCCGACGGTTTGGGTTTGGTTTTTGTTTTGCGGGGTTTCCATGGCTCGGCCCTTGGCGCCTCTGGCTTTTTACGGTCGTGGGGTTTTGGCTTGGAAGCGCCCGCTTGCTTTGCGCCGCGCTTGGGTTTTTTGGGGCGCGATACCGGCTCATCATTCCAGTCAACCGGCGTTGTTGTCCCATCGGATTTCCCCGGGCGTGGCCTGTTGTCTTTGGCTGACCCCGGTTTGTCATGGTGCGGTGCGCGTTTTGGGCCCGCCAGGTTTGGCCGGCTTGCCAACTGAGTCAGAGCGGCGTTTTCCTCAAGCACCATCCTGGGCCCGATGGCGCCAAGAAAACCCTGAACAGCGCCTTTGCGGATCTCGATCAATGACACGTCAGGCTGCACGCGAATGGCACCGATGTCGTCGCTTGACAGATCCCCCATCTTGCACAGCATCGGTAACAGCTTGCGCGGCTCGGCCCCTGTCGCCCGGCCGCCCTCAAGTGAGAACCACACGCTTGGCCCAAACTCGGCGCGGGGCTTGGGTGCGGCCAACGGATCAGACAATTCCTCGGGTGCCGAGCGTCGCTCACGGTACAGCCTGACATAGGCTGCCGCCAGTTGTTCGCTGGAATACATCCCGGCCAACTGGTCCACGGCGGCGCGGTTGGCAGATTCAATTTCGGCCTTCCAGTCAGAACTGGCCAGCATCCGTTCATCGTCTTTGGCGGTGACTTCGTCGGCTGCGGGTGCAGCGGCCCAATCAGCTGTCAGTTTGGCCCAGCCCAAAAGCCGCTGGGCTTTCTTGCGCGCCGAAGGCGGTACGATCAGGACACTGACTCCTTTACGCCCGGCCCGACCGGTGCGCCCCGAGCGATGCAAAAGCGTGTCCTGATTGGTGGGCAACTCGGCGTGAATGACCAGTTCCAGGTTTGGCAGATCAATGCCGCGTGCTGCCACATCCGTGGCCACGCAAACCTGCGCGCGGCCATCACGCATGGCCTGCAACGCGTGGGTGCGTTCCTTTTGTGACAGCTCGCCTGACAGGGCGACGACGGAAAACCCACGATTGGACAGGCGCGTCGTCAACCGGTTCACCATGGCGCGGGTATTGCAGAACACCAGCGCGTTGGGTGCTTCGTAATAACGCAGGACATTAATGATAGCGTTCTCGCCATCGCGCGGTGCGACGTTCAGGGCGCGATAGCTGATGTCAGCGTGTTGGGATTTCCCGGTCGTTGTGGAAATCCGCACGGCGTCTTTCTGATAATTCTTGGCCAGCTTGGCAATCGCCGCCGGTACCGTTGCTGAAAACATCAGGGTCTGGCGATTGGCCGGGGCCTGCTCCAGCACAAATTCAATATCTTCGCGAAACCCCAGATCCAGCATCTCATCGGCTTCGTCCAGAACCACCGCCTTTAATTCGCTAAGGTCGATGGAACCGCGCATGATGTGATCCCGCAGCCGACCCGGTGTCGCCACGACAATATGCGCTCCACGCGCCAGTGCCCGACGCTCGTCGCGCATGTCCATGCCGCCAACGGTGGATGCGATCACGGCACCTGCATGTTTATACAGCCATGTCAGTTCCCGCTTTACCTGCATTGCCAGTTCCCGGGTCGGTGCAATCACCAGCGCCAGCGGTGCCGGGGCCGGTGCAAAAGTTTCGGCGGTGCCGAACAGGTCCGGCGCAATCGCCAGACCAAACCCAACAGTTTTGCCCGAACCGGTCTGCGCCGAGACCAACAGATCCTTGCCGGTCAAATCGGGATTGGTCACAGCTTCCTGCACCTCGGTGAGAGAAGAATATCCCTGATCTTCCAGTGCTTTCGCAAGGGCCTGTTTCACGTCTGTTTCACTTTCGTGGTTAAAGGGCTTCCTGGACGACTGACATTCGCATCCCGGCCCGACAAGGGACCGCCCATATCGCTTTGAAAAGCGGATGTATAGATCAAGGGTGACAGCCATACGCCAGACGTCATCAGTATGTTCAGCAAAAGATTTGGACCGGGCGGGGCCGTTGACAAACCCTTACCTGTGCGATTGCCTGCTTACATTCTTTAAACAGGGGGTATTGTTTTGTTACAAAGTTTAAAGAACGCCGAAAATTGTCTGTAAGCCTTTAACATCCCGACCCGGGGCGTGATGGGGGCGGTTTTGCCGGGGGTGTCGCCAAAAGAATCCCCACATTAGCCCTTCACATTCCCCTTAATAACGCCTATATCGCGCGGGCTCAGGTCGTTGCGTTTGCGTGGCGGCCTGTGTGATTCGTCCGAGACGGTGGGTGGCACATTCGCTATAAATCCTGCCTGAGATGGGAAATTAACAATGAATTCAAGGGATTGTACCTTGGGTGATTTTGCGAAGGACCCGTAAGGACCCGATTGTCGGGCACTTGTCCGGCATACATGAGCCGGGGGGTCACACCCCCATAATTGGAGTGAAACTGTGGATAGAGCACAAAAAGAGAAAGTGGTCGAAGAACTCGGCCAGATCTTTGAAAGCTCTGGCGTTGTAGTGGTTGCCCACTACGCAGGTCTGACAGTTGTCGAAATGCAAGAACTACGCGCGCAAATGCGTGAAGCGGGTGGTTCTGTACGCGTTGCCAAAAACAAGCTCGCCAAAATCGCCCTTGAGGGAACACCAAACGCTTCGATCAGCGGTTTGCTCGATGGGATGACAGTAATCGGCTATTCCGAAGACCCTGTGGCTGCGGCCAAGGTCATGGATGCATATGCCAAAGATAACGACAAGCTCGTTATTCTTGGTGGTGTGATGGCTGGTACTGAACTTGATGTTGCCGGTGTTAAAGCCGTCGCCAAAATGCCTAGCCGTGATGAGCTTATTGCCTCTATCGCCGGTTGCATTGGGGCGCCTGCTTCCAACATCGCCAGTATTCTTGGCGCGCCTGCTTCTGACATCGCTGGTATCTTGTCCTCGGTTGAGGACAAGCTGGCTGCATAGCAACTAATTGATTTGCGTAGGCGTAACACCCTGCGTTGGAACACATCGAAAAGAACGGAAAATACGAAATGGCTGATCTAGCAAAAATGGCGAAAGATATTGTCGGTTTGACACTTCTTGAAGCCCAGGAACTAAAGACGATCCTCAAGGACGAATATGGTATTGAGCCTGCAGCCGGTGGCGCAGTCATGATGGCTGGTCCTGCGGACGGTGGCGAAGCCGCTGAAGAAAAGACAGAATTTGACGTTGTGCTGAAGAATGCCGGCGCTTCCAAGATCGCAGTGATCAAAGAAGTCCGCACTCTGACCGGTCTTGGCCTGAAAGAAGCCAAGGATCTGGTTGAAGC
>CAZETX010000061.1:0-12729 GCA_964514925.1 uncultured Marinosulfonomonas sp. | reverse complement strand
ACGGGGTCACGGCGACCGGCAAAACTGCCAATCACATCCCGTCCTCAAATTCCTGCGCGGATTGTCATGTTACGACAAACTGGACAAACGTACGGTTTGATCACACCGCGGTCACCGGTTCATGCTCTACCTGCCACAACGGGGTCACGGCGACCGGCAAAACTGCCAATCACATCCCGTCCTCAAATTCCTGCGCGGATTGTCATGTTACGACCAATTGGACAAACGTACGGTTTGATCACACCGCGGTCACCGGTTCATGCTCTACCTGCCATAACGGCGTCACGGCGACCGGCAAAACTGCCAATCACATCCCGTCCTCAAATTCCTGCGCGGATTGTCATGTTACGACCAATTGGACAAACGTACGGTTCGACCATACGGCGGTCACCGGTTCATGCTCTACCTGCCATAACGGGGTCATAGCGACCGGTAAAACTGCCAATCACATCCCAACCTCGAATTCCTGTGATGACTGTCATGTCACCACAAATTGGAGCAATGTACGGTTTGATCACACCGCGGTCACCGGTTCATGCTCTACCTGCCACAACGGCGTCACGGCGACCGGTAAAACTGCCAATCACATCCCAACCTCGAATTCCTGTGATGACTGTCATGTCACCACAAACTGGAGCAATGTACGGTTCGACCATACGGCTGTCACAGGCGCTTGTTCCACCTGCCACAATGGCGTTACAGCAACGGGTAAAACTGCAAATCATATACTGTCTTCAAATACATGTGACGCGTGTCATGTCACAACGACTTGGACAAACGTCCGATTTGACCATAATGCGGTCACCGGGAGCTGTTCGAGCTGTCACAATGGGGTAACCGCAACGGGTAAACCAGGTGGTCATTTTGTCACGACGCAACAATGCGATAGTTGTCATAGGACTACCAACTGGGCCACCGTAAACTATTCGCATACGTCTGGGTCTTTCCCTTCTGGACACCGCTCAAACAACTGTACTGATTGTCATATTTCCAATTCAGAAACAAATGCATGGCAGTTCCCAGCTTACCAACCTGATTGCGCGGGTTGCCATGCAAATGACTATGAACGCGATGAGCATAAGAAATACAAAACACCCAATACAGTTTTTTATCGGGTGGATGAGTTGCGTGACTGCGCTGGGGCATGCCATACTTATACCGACGCCACATTAACAACGATAAAAAAGCGGCGCAACGGCGAGCACAGAGCAGGTGACAGGGATTTCTAAATGGACATTGTTAGTAACAGGCTGAAACGCCTGCGGACAACTTTGACCGCAAGTGCAAGTTTTCTTGCTCTTGGGGTCATCATCGCACAGGCGCAAACAAATGAGGTATTGGCAAGGGTTCAGGTTGTAGGTGGAAGCGCCACCACTTGTTCCGCGATTTTCATCAGTTTCAATTCTTCGCAAAGATATGCATCCCATACATTTTCAAGCGATGGAAATTCTGTTTTCATTCGACTGATCGGCGACGCCGATCCCGGAAACAGTGCGACCAGGCTTGAACTGATTGAGACCTATCCGCAGCTGACCATTCCAGGGCAAGGCCCTTTGAACGTGACACTGGGCCCCAACGGTGCGGCATCAATCCTTGTCCTACAATTCTCACAAAATGTGGCACCGCGTATTAGCCAGGCCGGTGACAGTTCGATCATTATTTCAGATATTGCTCCTAGTGGCTCGGTATTTTGTGATGCAGCACCAAGTATCACAGCTGCAGAAAATGATTCAGAACGGCCGATTGAAGATCAATCGGCAAATGCGGCCCCTTTACCAGATGCCAGTTCCTCGGAACTCGCTTCGGATGAAACAGAAGCTGATTACGCTGCCGCCCGCACGGCAATAACCACGCAGAATTACGGTAGGGCGATCCAAATATTAACATCGCTCACAACTATGCCTCCGCATGCCCGCAGCGCTGATTCCCAAGAGTTACTGGGTGTCGTTCGGGAACGAAATGGGCAATTGGCGCACGCCAAAGCCGAATACGAAATTTATCTGGAAACCTATCCTGACTCACAAGGTGCAACCCGTGTTAGTCAAAGGCTGGCGGGCATCCTGACGGCTCAGGCTGCCCCACCAGAACAATTGCGTGACGCAAGTTCGGGTTTCGCGGGTTTGCCGGATGCCCCATTGCAACCGCTGGATGCACAAGGTCCAGTTCGACCAAACCGAGGTGTCAGGACAAGCCTTACTACAATTCCTGAAATGGAAGAAAAAACATTTTTCGCCAGCGTATCATCGTATTATTATCGCAATCAGGGCTCAACCGTATTGAATGAATTTTCAACCGGCACATCCGTTCAAGACGATGAAGTTTTCCAGAATACCCTGGTAACATCACTGGATATTTCAGACTCAAAAGAAACCGACACTCATAAATTTTCTTGGCGAATTGCAGGCGACCACGAACTTGATTTAGCTGATGCAAGCGCTCAGGGTCTTAGTTTTTCAAGGGCCTATGGTGAAGTCGAATTCAAAGCACCTGGATTGACGGTTAAACTGGGCCGTCAGACACGAAATGGTGGTGGTGTATTCGGACGGTTTGACGGTGCCCTGATTACGTGGCCTGTTAGCGAAACTGTCACGATTGATGGTGTTGTCGGACAGCCAGTTGACTCAGCATCCGATACCTTCTTTTCGTCTGAAAAACTAATTTATGGTGCCAGTGCGACTGTAACTGGTATTGTGCCGAATGTTGAAGCAACGGTTTACGTCATTCAGCAAAATGTCGGTTCTTTTGTAGACCGGAAAGCCTTTGGTGCTGAGGTGCAGTTTCTGGACGATACCACGGCGATATTCGCAATGCTTGACTATGATTTGCACTTTGGGCGGGTAAATACGGCGCGACTGACTGGAACCAAAATATTTGCTGACAGATCCTCGGTAACTCTTAGTGCTGACTTTACCCATTCACCGTTATTAACCCTTAGCAACGCTCTGCAGGGGCAAGCCGCAACGACGCTAACCGAGTTGAATGCTGCGTTTTCACTTGGCCAAATTGAACAGCTGGCGCTTGATCGCACAACAACAACCAGTTCGTTTACGGCAGCCTATTCGAAACCATTGAATGACGATTGGCAATTCAGCATAGACGGGTCACTATTTCAGACCTCTGGCAGCCCTGCATCCGGGGGTGTTGCCGCCATTCCAGCGACGGGTCTAGAATTTTACACTTCTGCCCAAATCGTCGGAACCAATATTTTTTCTGATAGCGATGTCGTCAGTTTTTCGGCTCGATATGCGAATACGGCTTCTTCTGATCTGGTTCTGCTGGATGCCTATCGGCGATTTGACTACACTGATGCACTTCGGCTTAAACCAAGACTGAAAGTTGGTTATCGTGATATCACGTCAACTGGCGGAACTGAGTTGTTTACAATCCCATCCTTGACGGCGACCTATATGATGGACGATTCAACTGAGTTCGAAATAGAATTAGGTGCTCGGTTCTCAAATCTGGACACACCTACTTTTGCAGAAGAAACAAACGAGTTTTTTGCAGTTGCCGGGTTTAGGAAAGATTTTTAGAACAGATATCTTCACTGATCCAATAAATTGACCAGCCCTAATTGCCCGGCAGCAAATGCGATATCCCGAACGCGCTCACGCTTTTTGTTGCGTAATTTTGTACTTGCTCCTGCGTCAAGCAAGGCAAGAAACACATCTTGCTTACCGGCTTGCGCCGCCAGCATCAAAGCCGAATAACCTGTCTGATTTCTATGGTCGACTGCAGCACCCGAAGCGATAAGGCCAACCAGAAGTTCAAGATTTCCTAAACGCGCAGCGACGAGCAATGCAGAATTTCCATTTTTTGACGTTCGATTAGGATCCGAGCCGGAATTCAGAAGCAAATTTGCAGCATTCGTTTGCCCATAATTCAAGGCTGTCATCATTGGTGAAATACCGTTGTCATCAGCCAAATCAATTTCGACTTCAGCTGAAATAAGGTAATCAAGAACTTCCAAATTTCCATTTGCAGCAGCATGCCAGATCGCACTGCGGCCCCGCCCATCCGTTGCATTTAGTGGCAGGCCCTGCGCAACAAGTTCCCTAAGTAAAACCGCCGAACAATCTTGGACGCTCAATAACAAAATATTCGTATTGTTGGCGCTTTCGAAACTGTATCCACCATTGCGTTGCAGTTTCTGTGCGATGTCGCAGTGACCGGCAGCTATCGCTATCTCAAGCGGGCTACTACCTTTGTTGTCAACCAAGTCAGCCTTCGCGCCCGCTTCAAGCAATACATTCAAAATATTTGCATCCCCGCGTTTCGCCGCATGGGCAACGGCGCTTCGGCCGCTGTTGTCTTGCGTGTCGGGGCCTGCACCTGCTGCAAGTAACAGGCCCACAATCTCTGCGGTTCCTGTCGTTGCCGCATGGATCAATGCAGTTCGGCCGCCTTTATCCACCGCTGTCAGATCTTCACCTTGTACCAGAAGTTGTTTCAAAACTCCCGTCACTCCTCGCCCAGCCGCCTCTATCAGTGGATTTACACCAAATGTATTTTGCAGACCCGAGCCGCGAATAATCTGTACCGTTCTGTTGGGCTCTAATTCCTTCTCAGGATTTACGGACATTTGCAAAATTGCAATCAGCGATTCAGCAGCCTTGGTGTGTCCGTTTTCCGCAGCCTGGGCTATCCAATGTTGCGCAGCGGCGCGATCAGCCGTTACACCACGACCGGACAAGTACATTTTACCCAGGCTGTACCGGGCATCTACATTGCCCAATTCAGCTGCAAGCGCAGTTAGTTCAAACGCCCTTTTATCATCCCGAACCACCCCTCGACCGTTGCGATACAGGTTGGCCAATAACAACAATGCTCTTGGATTTTCGCGCAATGACTGGGCCGCAAGCAATTCAGCGGCAATCGAATAATTGCGTTGTCGGATGGCGTCCTGTGCATCCTTAATACCGGTTGGTTGCGCATAGCCTGGTAATGCGAGTCCGACCAGTACCAAGAACAGGATAGCCTGGAATTTAGCGTGTTCCATATTTGGTTTCCACATTGACGCCAGACTCTTTTAGAAAACCGGTTGGCAATATTCCCCCGGCACAGACAATAATCGCGTCATTTTCAATGGAAATTGCTTTCTCTGACTGGCTCAATTCAACGCTGTTTGGATGAATTTTAATCACGTTAGAGCTAAGTAAAACGTTCAGATCACCAGCCGATTGCATATTCGAAACTTTATCGCGGTTTTTCTGTTTTGCCCGGGAAAACCCGTCATTGCGGTAAGACAGCGTGACATCCGTGTCCTCAACTTCCGCAATGCTTGTGGCAGCTTCAAGCGCACTGTCGCCACCTCCAACCACCAGAACACTTTGACCACGATATTGTTCTGCGTCGATCAGGCGATAGACTACCTTACTGTTTTCTTCGCCAGGCACACCAAGTTGACGTGGGGTGCCTCGGCGGCCGATCGCCATCAGGACGGCGTTTGTGGAATGGTTGCCCTTGGACGTAGCGATACGGAATATTTCGTCTTCTTTTTCGATTGATTTTACCCGTTCCTCAAAATTAATAATTAGCCCGGTATCAGAGACAACTTTTTCCCAAAACTCCAACAACACTTCTTTCGACGTTTCCCGGAAGTTTACCTGCCCGTATATCGGAAGAACCGCCGGCGCTGTCATCACCAATTTTCCCCTCGGGAAATGTGATACAGTCCCGCCCAGACTATCCTGCTCAATGGTCACAAATTTTAGTTTCGCTTCTTGCGCGGCAAGGCTTGCGGATATTCCGGCTGGCCCCGCACCTATAATAACCACGTCCAGAATTTCGGGGCCGGATTTGACTTTTGTTTTGACTATTTCGGCCATCGCCTGCCGGCCCTGTTCGATCGCATTGCGGATCAGTCCCATCCCGCCCAGCTCTCCGGCGATGTATATTCCGTCCTGATTTGTTTGGAAATCCGGGCCCACGTCGGGGATATCAATTCCTCGCCGTTCGGTACCAAATACAAGCGAAATACCCCCGACAGGACAGGCCTTTTCGCACGCCCCATGACCAATACAGTGCGATGGTTCGATCAACTGGGCTTTACCATTTACCAGCCCCAAAATTTTACCTTCGGGGCAAGCACCAACACAGGCACCGCAACCTATACATATTGTTGGGTCGATCACCGGGTGAAGCGAAGCCGGTTCGATCAGGCCCGCGGCGATGACTTCTTCTTTGACCAAGGTCACCTTTTTTTCCCGGCGCCGACTGAGCGTAGAAAATATCAGCCAAATTGTCAGCAGCGGAGTCGCATAAATCAGCAACAATTGAAATGTAGTCATACAGCGTCCCTAGCTATCCTATTCGGCTGAAACGCCAAGTTCACGTGCGGCATCTGCAAGTTCAGCTTGATCTTCCGGCGAATCTTTGAACAGTTCATTCGCCGTTAGATAGGCGGCAATCGCCCCATCATTATCCCCCAAAACCTGTCGCGACCGGATTAGTTTGGCCCAGCCTGCCGGATCGTTTGGATTTTCCTCTAATCTGGCGGCGAGTTGGTCAACCATACCGACAATCATTGCTTGCCGATCCTGTGGCGTCATATCCTGAGCTGCGGCAATATCTGCCTGACTTGGCCCCTTATCTTCAGTTGCCGACGGTGCGCCCAACCCACCTGAACTTGACACAGTGCCAAGGCGATCACCAAGATCATATCCGGTGGTGTTTGCAAGTTCCTGAATTCGGGTGCGTAGCCCCCCTAACCACTCAACATTTGTTGGGGCTGTTTCAAGAATTTCGAGCCAAAGATCAATCGCCGCCGTTGGATCACCGGCCTGTTCAAGCGCCATGCCTTTAAAAAACCGCGCGCGCGGATCGACCGGATTAATAACCAGCGCCGCATCAAATGCCCCGATCGCCTTTTCACTAACCAATCCATCACCTGCCCGAACAAGTGTTTCACCGTATGCAGAAAGCACATCGGGATCAGTTGCCTCCAGCTCTACCGACCGCTCATATGCATCAGCGGCCAAACTGTAACTTTCGGTATTAAAATATGACCAACCCAGCATACGCCATCCTTCTGCGTCACTTGGGTCATTTTCGAGTCTTGTGACGAGGCCGGCGATCAGTTCTTCAACGCTACCGGCAGTTGGTTCTGAGCTGGGCTGTTGAAGTGCGGATGCAGTCATATTTGTAACACCGCCTGCTGTCCCCGCAAATGGTTTGGCAGGTAGGTCAGGGCGACCGACAAATGAATAAAGGACTGCAGATCCCCCGGCAATCAGGGCAACGACGCCCGCCAGCGCCAAACCGCGGCTTCGAGTTGAGGCACCTGACAATTCTGATGTTTCCGCCTTTGCCGCCGTCAAAATTCGCCGCTCAATTTCTGCCTTTGCAGATGCGGCTTCATCTTTTCCGATCAAATCACGTTCTATGTCACGTTCAAGTTCGGCCATTTGGTCACGGCCAATTTGCAGCGCGTGGTCGGATTGTGATTGCGGGCGTTCAAACCGCCGTATCAGCGGGATTGCTATCAGAACACTGGCTAAACATGCCAGTATGGTTAAAATAATCCACAAATTCATCTGTCAATCCTTCTGGTTAAGTATCTTAGCGATTAGCTTGCGATCTTCAGTGCTAAAATCTTCGTCAATTTCTGTACCCGATCCCGGATTTCTCCATAAACTCCGAAATCCAAATATTGCTGCCAGTAGTATCAATATCGGACCAATCCAAAGTAGGTATGTGGTAAGTTGAAAGGGTGGTCTAAGTAAAATATACGCGCCAAATCGGTCTACCAAATATTGGACAGCCTGATCATCATTATCACCGGCGCTTAGTCGTTCGCGCAATAATACACGCAGATCCCGCGCTATGCCGGAATTTGAATCGTCTATGTTTTGATTGCGGCAGACAAGACATCTTAACCCTTTGCTTAACTCCCGCGCCCGTGCCTCCAAAACCGGATCAGAAAGCATCTCACTTGGTTCAACTGCGGAAGCTGGCAAAGGCATCAGTAAAATTATCAAAAGGGACCACAAAGAAAATAGGTGCGGTCTGACGGCATGTTGGACACGTATCATGTTCTACTCCGCCGCCATTGGCACAGGCGATGCAATCTTAGCCGAACGCCTTGGTGCGCCGACCCGAAAGCGCCTGTCGGATAATGAAACGAAACCGCCAATTGCCATTAGAAACGGTCCGATCCAAATCAATAATACCATCGGGTGATAATAAATTCTTGCCACCCATTGGCCGCGGTTGTTTGGCTCACCCATGGCGACGTAAAGGTTGCTGGGAAATCGTGCCGAAATACCTGCTTCGGTGGTCACCCGGTTGCTCACCGGATAAAACCGACGTTCCGACGTCATGGTTGAAACTTGGCGACCGTCCACTGTTACCAGAAAAATGCCGCGCTCGGCGTTAAAATTCGGACCCTGAATTTTATCAACCCTGTCCAATTTGAAAACAAAACCGCCAACCTCAACCTGATCGCCGGGTGCCATCGCAGAGATTGATTCTTGCTCCCACGCGGTAACACTTGCGATCCCGATCACGGCCAGCCCCAGACCGGCATGGGCAAGGATCATGCCAAAAACTGAACGCGGCGTATTGCGCGCCAGTTGCCAGGAACGTGGGAACGGAACGGAAAACAACTTAATGCGCTGTGTCAAAATTGCGAACGATCCAAAAATCAGCCACAATCCCAGCCCAATCGCAAGTGCAGCCCCCAACAAGCGCCATCCGACGATAAGCAAAATTACACCGACGGACATCAGCACCAAAATGGCAGGCATCCGCGCACGCGTCAAAGCGTCTGGTAAGCTGTCGCGTTTCCACCGCAAAAACGGCCCTATAACCAAAGCCAGCAGTAACGGGATCATTAGCGGAACGAACGTCCAGTTAAAATATGGCGCGCCAACGGATATTTTTTCCGGGCCAATCAAATCCACGAAAAGTGGATAAAATGTTCCTAAAAACACGGTCCCGGTTGCTGTCACCAAAATTATGTTATTCAAAATCAGCCCGCCCTCGCGACTGACGGGTGCAAACAATACAGGGTTCTTAATTCTGTTTGCGCGGATCGCAAAAAGCGTAAGCGCGCCGCCGGTCGCTATTGATAGTATCAACAGGACACCTATGCCGCGCGACGGGTCGGCCGCAAATGAATGCACGCTGGTAAGAACACCGGATCGAACCAGAAATGTCCCGACAAGACTCAAGGAAAATGTCAGTATGGCCAGAAGCATTGTCCAGACGACAAGTGTCTGCCTGCGCTCAACAACCAGTGCTGAATGCAGCAATGCAGTTCCCACCAGCCAGGGCATGAATGAAGCATTTTCAACCGGGTCCCAAAACCACCAGCCACCCCAGCCCAATTCATAGTAGGCCCAAAAACTACCAAGCAATATTCCCAGGGTTAAAAAGCACCATGCCGCCAGAACCCAGGGGCGAACGAACCTTGCCCAACTGGCATCAATCCGTCCCTCAATCAGGGCCGCAACAGCAAAGGCAAAGGTGATCGAAAACCCAACATAGCCAAGATACAAAAACGGGGGGTGTATCGCCAATCCGATATCCTGCAACAGCGGGTTCAGTTCCTGTCCGTCAAAAGCTGCCGGAAACAAACGGTCAAAAGGGTTTGACGTAAATATGACAAGCGCCAGAAAACCCAGGGCCAGCGCCCCTTGAATACTCAGAACTCTGGCTTTTAGTGTCGGGGGTAAATGGCGCCCACTTGCAGCAACCGCTGCCCCAAACATTGCCAAAATCATGATCCATAAAAGCAGTGAACCTTCATGGTTTCCCCAAACCGCTGTTACTTTGTATAACAGAGGCATTTTTGAGTTGGAGTTCAGTACGACCACCAATACTGAAAAATCTGAAATGACAAATGCGTAAATAAGACAGGCGAATGCCAGGCCGACAAAAGCAACCATCGCATAGGTGCAATAGTCGGCAACACGCATCATATTTATATTTCCACGTTGTGCGCCAACCATCGGAACAACCGATTGCACAACAGCAATCATCATCGCAAGAATGAGTGAGAACTGACCAATTTCGGCTTCCATCTTCGACTTTCTACACAACAAAATAAGGAAAAAGAAAAACGGTTTCTCGGTCCCAAGTAACTTTTGCCGTACCTGTTACAAAACCCCTAATCGAGCGCAGAATAGTCTTTTCAACCTGACAATACCCTGACTAAAAAATGAGTATTTCCTGAAGAAACCAGCAAACTAGGCGGTATTTCGCTTTTCCCGACTTAATAGCGAATACTGCACGAATTTGCCGTGTTTCTCTTCCATAAGTCTCTACAACCGAATATTTATTTTGATGGGTTCTTCTATTTCGACGAAACCTTGTCAGGAGTGAACGCCAATGGCCGAACCCGCCATCCAAAAAGAGAATTTGCCAAACAAGCAGTCCGGCCAAGCACCAACCTCAGCGAGAGCCGCAAATACAACCGAGAAGCCAAAACACCCACCGAAACGTCCCTTTGATCTTGTGTCTCTTGAAATTCCCATAATAACCACGCTTGTTGGCATTCTCCTGTTGTATGCTTGGTCACAAAAAGATGAAGGGCATATAACAGCAGAGACAGGACTGGGATACTATTTGGGTATCATCGGTAGTATTCTGATGCTCACACTTCTACTTTATCCGCTGCGAAAACGAATTAAAATATTACGGTTCGTTGGCAGTGTACGGGGCTGGTTTCGGGTGCACATGCTACTGGGGATAATTGGCCCGGCGTTGGTCTTGTTGCATTCAAATTTTACACTTGGTTCACTGAATAGCAGGGTCGCACTATGGGCGATGGTAATAGTTGCTACCAGCGGATTTGCCGGGCGGTTCTTTTACAGGCGAATTCATCGGGGGTTGTACGGACACAAACACAATTTGAAAGAGATTGTACAAGACGTCATCGACATCAAAAATGCATTCGCGACCAGTGATGAAGTCGGAACTGAAACCGCCTCAATATTATCAGATTATGAAGAAAGCCGGCTGAACAATTCAGCCAGGTTCTGGCGTTCATTTGAAATAACCATGACCGGGCCTTTTTCCCGTCGGAAGCTGAGAAAAAGTTTAAGGCGCACAATGCAAGCCGAGTTAAAGAAATCTGCGGTTACGAGAAAAATCGCGCGTTCTAATATGGCTAAGTTTGATGAAAGCCTTGATCGCTATTTGCGCACCCTCGCGCGTGCCGAAGCTTTTTCACTTTATGAACGGCTGTTTGCCCTCTGGCACATGTTTCATTTACCGCTTTTCATTATTCTGGTTCTGGCAGCTTTGGTTCACGTCGTTGCCGTACACCTATATTAAAATGATGATAATTCAGCTAAAAATTAGGGTTTTTCTTGTTTTAGCTGTCAGTTTTCTGGCAGTTTTTGCGATACCACAACCGTCTCAGGCCCAAAGTTTTTTTGAACGACTGGTCATGCCGGGGGATTTAATCGAGGGGCACGCAAAATTGCAAAGCGATTGCTCAAATTGCCACACTTCTTTTTCCCAGGGCGCCCAAACCCAGCTTTGCGCGGCCTGTCACAAAGACGTTGAATCAGACATTACGCTATCAACAGGGTTTCATGGAAAATCACCGGAGGTAAAAGCATCTGGCTGCAGCCATTGCCATACAGATCACATAGGAAAAGACGCAATAATTGCGTCACTTGACCGTGAAACATTTGACCACGGTATCACAGATTTTGCCCTTAGGGATTCCCATACACAAGCGACTTGCAACCAATGCCATCTGGCTGAAAAAAAATTCAGCGAAGCGTCGGGGAAATGCGTTGACTGCCACCAGGATCAGGAACCGCATCGGGGGGCTCTGGGTAAGGACTGTGCTGCATGTCATAAGGAAACCACCTGGTCAGATACGCTTGAGTTTGACCACTCAACCACCGATTTCAAATTACAGGGTGCCCATAAATCTGTCACCTGTGCTGACTGCCATGTCGGTGAAGTTTACGAGGGGCTACCAACAACTTGTGTCGCGTGCCATCGAATTCAGGATGTGCATCAGGAACGCTTTGGTGGCAAATGCGAAAGCTGTCACGTCACCACGAAATGGACAGAAGTAAGATTTGACCACGACCAGGATACTGATTTCACGCTAAATGGAAAACACGCTGATGCAAATTGCAGCAGCTGTCACAAAACCAATGTTTTTCAACAGGAAATGGCTAGCACGTGTATAGATTGCCATGAAAAAGACGATGCCCATAACGCATCCCTTGGAACAGATTGCGCTACATGTCATTCTTCCGACGGTTGGCTACAAAATATCCGTTTTGACCATGACATAACGAATTTTCCTTTGCTTGGCCTGCATGTTCTGGCCACCTGCGAAGAATGCCATACGGACAGCACTTTCAGTAATGCGAAGGTTGATTGCCAATCCTGTCACCAGACCCAGGATGTCCACAAAGGCAATCTTGGGGTAAAATGTGAAACCTGTCACAATCCAAACGGATGGGCGTTTTGGATTTTTGACCACAACCGACAAACGGATTTCTCACTTACCGGGGCCCATGATGGCCTAAAATGTTCAACCTGTCACACCCCTACAAGAGCAGTAACACTAAATATTTCGCAAAGCTGTGTCTCCTGTCACAAAAACCAAGACGTACATCGTGGTACATTTGGGTCGCAGTGTAGCCTGTGCCACAATACAAGCAGCTTCAAAGGTGCCCGTTTGCGCTGATACGGAAAGGGTCGGTCATGCATGACATGAGCGCTTCTGGTTCCAAATAGCACCTTTTGAGGGCG
>CAZETX010000060.1:0-12939 GCA_964514925.1 uncultured Marinosulfonomonas sp. | reverse complement strand
GCTTTGACGGCCGTGTTCCAGGTGTCGAATGCTTCAAGGCGGTGATATCGAATTGTTAGGGCGGAGCGGCGACGGGCTGGTACGGAGAAGCAATTTCGAATAACGGAGTCGATGGATACAAACCGCTGGAGGTTGCCTGGTGAACGATACCCCTGCATCGCTCTTTCCCGTTTTCTGAATGACAGATGGCTATTCTCGGCTCGATTGTTGAGCCCTTTGTGAGAACGGTGCTCGACGCCCGGAGCAATCTCGCGCTTGGCTGCGCCATAGGATCGAAGCTTGTCGGTGACAAAGCGTTTCGGCACAAAACCATGTCGTTTCATCAATCGGTAAAGCAGTCGTTTGGCCGCCGTCTTGTCGCGGCGACGTTGAAGAATTTCGTCAAGCACGATCCCAATCTGATCAACCGCACACCACAACCAGAATTCCTGCCTTTAATCTTCACAACGACTTCATCCAAATGCCAAATATCGCCGGGTGTAGATTGTCGGCGGCGCAAACCGCACGCGATAGATGGGCCAAATTTCACAACCCATCGACGGATCGTTTCGTACGAGACATCAATCCCACGTTCCAGAAACATCTCTTCGACTTCGCGAAGACTGAGGTTGAAACGACAATACAGCCAAACGACATATTCGATAATCTCTGTCGGGAAGCCATGGCCTTTAAAGCCAGGTAAATTCTTGTGTTTGGTCATGTTCAGTGTCTAAAATTGTGACA
Organism: uncultured Marinosulfonomonas sp.; assembly: GCA_964514925.1. Taxonomy (GTDB): domain Bacteria; phylum Pseudomonadota; class Alphaproteobacteria; order Rhodobacterales; family Rhodobacteraceae; genus NVTR01. The sequence goes on along the minus strand of CAZETX010000060.1, from coordinate 12,216 downwards.
CCGATCCGTCAACTTGACGATACACCAAAAATCCCAATAAGGAAATAGCCGGAAAAATATTCGACAGAACCCGGACCGGACCAGAAACACAGGTCACGACCCATCATGATATGACCCGAACCACCGATCCAGCGGGATTAACCTGTCGGAATAGTTGCAATTGAAATACCGGTGGTGAAGGTAATTGTTCCAACAATGTGAGTCCATTGTCGTAATGTGGCCCAAAACCACCCGGTCAAAACCTGAATGGCCTTTAGCGGGCGATAGTGCTGCGTGGATAATGTGAAAGATCGCGTGCTGCGGATGCGACAGGATCAGCAAATGGGTAAGAATGCCGCTGTAGTAAAGTAGGGATTCAACCGGATGCATCGCCAGACCGGACCACGGACCGGGGTTGATATTCTTGTGGTGTAAGCAATGGACACGCCTATAAAGTGGTGGCCAGTGGATCAGTCGGTGAATCACATAGAAATGCAGATCCCGCACCGTCGGTATCAATAGGAACCAGACTACAAAAAAGCACCGGGTGGCTGCCTTGGGACATCCATGGCACCAAACCGTTGGCAAAACACCACAACACACCCACTTCTAGCACCGTCCAAATCGGAATGCCGACCAATTTCCAGAAAACATTGTCGATATTCTGAGAGCGAAACAGGAAACGCCTATTATTGTCTGGCGGCCAGCTTGCGTTGAATTTGAACTGAGTACCCTGGAATTTCTTGACATAAAGCGGCAGGTGCCAAGCGCCGTAAAATAATAGGACCAGACCGATATTGCGCAGCAGTATTAAAGCGATCCAGCCCGGTGCTAGAACCTGCAAAGTGCTGGTTCCCGGTGTCAAAAAGAACCAGATTACCATGGCAACCACCAAGTAGAACAGGTTCCACGGATAAAGATAGCCCGGAAATCCGAATATCCATTTGGCCAGCCTTAGAGGGGCAAGGGGCCATACGAAAAGAGGCGGCGGTTTTTGTTTCCGCAATGGTTTCCAATATCCACGGAGATCCCGTTTTCCAAACCTAGACTCATCCATTGCTATTCTCACATTTCAATCTGGGAAGTGATCAGATTCTACCGAAACCGCTGGCCATCATCGGCAAACAGGAATGCCCGGTCCGGTGGGATACTGACGGGAATAGTCGCGCCGGATCTGGCATCCCGGTCCAGTCTGCTTTCCAGGGTAACAGGCGTCCCGTCGGACATAGCGCCATACACATAAGAGACACCGCCTAGGTGTTCGGCGTAATCCACCAACATGTCAAAGTTCCCGCTGTGATCTTTGGCATGGTTAAGATGCTCCGGGCGGATACCCAATGATACCACCGCGCCGGTTTCAGGTGGCTTGCCTTGGAGGGGAATTTCAAAATGTCCGTCACCGACAAGCGAAAGCTGCACCACACCATTAGAGCTGGAGGTGACCAGGCCGCTCATGAAATTCATCTTGGGAGATCCGATAAACCCGGCAACAAACGTATTGTCAGGGTTGTCATACAGTTCAAGCGGCGCCCCGACCTGTTCCACCTGGCCATCGCGCAACACCACAATCCGGTCCGCCAGCGTCATCGCTTCGACCTGATCATGGGTTACATAAATCATGGTGGTGTTGATAGTTTCATGCAGACGGGCGATTTCCACGCGCATCTGCACCCGGAGTTCGGCATCCAAGTTTGAAAGGGGTTCGTCAAACAAAAACACCTTTGGCGAGCGCACAAGCGCGCGACCAATGGCGACACGCTGGCGTTGCCCGCCGGACAGTTGCGCAGGCTTGCGGTCAAGCAGTGGCCCCAGTTGAAGCATCTCGGCCACTGGCCTTACAACGGATGCCGTGTCGGCCTTGTTGCTGCCGTTCATGCGCAAGGAAAACCCGAGGTTTTTTCCCACTGTCAGATGCGGGTAAAGCGCATAAGACTGAAACACCATGGCGATACCGCGTTCCGAAGGATCTTTAGTCGTCACATCGTCGCCATCTATCGATATTCTGCCAGTTGTAACTTCCTCAAGCCCGGCCACCATACGCAACAATGTTGATTTTCCGCAGCCCGATGGCCCGACAAAGACGACAAATTCCCCGTCTTCAATGGCAAGGTCCACATCATGGATAACTTTGATTTTCCCAAAGCTTTTTGAGACACTCTCTAATACCAAATTGGCCATCTACATCTGTTCCTTTTGTGCCGGGGCCCCTGTGTCCGGCTGATCCTGCAAAGCGTGGAGCGCTTGCTGGCTGTTCAAATTTTGCCTGTAAGTACTTTTGTAGAGCGCGAGTTTCCGGGCATAGGCATCGCTACGTAATTTGCGGGGTGAATAGCGTTTGCGGATATGAACGAACTGCCGGGCAATATCCGGGGTCAGGATTTCGCCCGAGCCGATGCCCGCAAGTATCGCCGCCCCGGCGCAGGCCGTTTCTTTTTCGTCGACACAGTCGATGGCAAGACCGGTGATGTCCGATTTGATCTGCATCCATCTACCGGAACGTGACCCACCGCCAACCGCCCGCAACGATGACAAATCCGTGCCCGCCCGTCGGATACGTTCCAGCCCCAACGCCTGTTCAAAGGTGATACCTTCCAGAAAACCAAGGATCAGATCATGACGGGACGTATCAAACGACAGGCCCTCGATGCGACCAAGTGCATATTCGTCGCCCAAAACCGAACCAGTGCCGGCAAAATGCGGCAATACCAACTGTGCGGAAATCTGATCGGGCAGCCCATCAAGCAGGCTTTCAACACTGTTGACGCCCATCATTCCCGACAGCCATGACAGCAATCTCCCGCCGCTCTGGCTTCCTATCAGCGCGATATATTTGCTATCCAGAACATGGGGGTACACGCAGATACCCGTGTCAAATAGTGTGCCGTTGAAATCGTCCAAGGTAACCGCGATCGCCTCGGTGGTTCCGATTGAATACAAGCCCGTCCCGGCCTCCAGCACCCCGGCCCCCAAAACGGCGCAGGCCTGATCATGGCCACCCGCGTAAACCGTCAACGGGGCGTTCAGGCCAAATTTGCCAACCATTTCGCCAGAAACTGTCCCGACTTTTGTGCCAGCTTGAACCGCTACCGGCAGCAATGCGGTGGAAATCCCAGAAAGGTCAATTAATTCATTCGACCAGAGCCGGGTCTGATTGTTTAACAACCCCATGCGCGACGCCATTGAAAGATCAGTGGCCGCGCTCAGCCCCATGGCTGTCTGCAAATACTCGCCCATGCAAAGGACGCGCGCCGTGCGCCCCAGTATTTCCGGGGCCTGCGATTTCATCCACAATAGTTTGGCTAGCGACGTCAGGGCGTTCAGGGTTTGGCCGCTGGACTTTGCGGTCGAGCGAACCGCCTGATCCTCGCAAAACCCGGCAATAATATCCCGACCACGCATATCCATGCTGACCGGGGCTGGCATCAGGGGTTCACCATGGGCATCCACGGGCACAAACGCTTCGCCCTGTGCGGAAATCGCCAGGGCAAAACCGGTGGCGAATGAAACTGCCGGGGCTATCCTGAAGAACAGCGATCTGATCACCTTCAGAACCTCACGAACATCAAGTTCGGCAAAACCGGGTTGCGGCGACATCACATCATAGCTGCCGCTGGCCTCTGCAATTTTCTGGCCATCCGGCGAAAATGCGATCAACTTGCAATTTGTTGTCCCGATATCCAATCCGAGCAGCACAAAACTGTGTGTGTTCGCCGCCATGACTATCCCTTCGTGGCGCCGGCCGTCAGCCCGCCAATCATGAAACGTTGCATCATGAAATAGACCACAACCACAGGCACTGTTATCACCGTCAGCGACGCAAAAAGCGCACCGGGCTGGGAAAAGAACTGCCCGGTATAGATAATCGGCACCAGGCTAAGCGGTTTGATAGCGTCTGAATCAACGGTCACCAGCGCCAGCACAAATTCGTTAAATCCGGTCATGAACTGAAAGATTACCACCACCGAAAGCGCCGGCCAACTAAGGGGCAAGGCGATAAACCAGAATATCCTGCTTTGGGACACACCATCCAGGCGCGCGGCCTCTTCCAGCTCGATCGGAAGTTTTTCAAAAAAGCTGCGTAAAATGATGATGGCAAATGGCAGGCCAAACGCTGTGTAGGGCAGAATCAGGCCAAAATAGGTGTTAAGCAATCCCAGTGATTTGTTGACCAGAAATATCGGAATGATCAGCGTTGGCACCGGCAGCATCAATGTAGTGATCAGCAGAAAGAACCAGATTTCTTTGCCGCGCACCTTCATGCGAGCAAAGGCGTAGGCCGCCATGGACCCCAGGATGACCACAAGCAATACCGATACGCCGCTGATGAAAAGACTGTTGAACATGTGGCGAAACATCGGTGTGTCGCGAAAAACAATCTGGAAATTCTCAATGCTGAATTCGCTGAACTGCAGCCCCCCGAAACTTGTGGCCCGCCGTTCGGGTGGCGAAAATGATCCGGTCAGCATGATCATGATCGGCACCAGCCAGACAAGCGCCAGTGCAACTAGGAATGAATTCGCAAACAACTTGGTGAGGAAACGCGCCTGTATCATGCCTTGCCCCCGATAGAAAACTTGGCACCAAGCACCCCGACCTGAAACAGGCTAAGCCCAAGTGACAGGATCAAAAGCACCACCGAAAGCGCCGAGGCATAGCCCATGTTCTGCAAAATGAAGCCCTGTTGGAAAATGTAGTTTGGAAGCATCTCAGTGGCGTGGTTAGGCCCGCCCTTTGTCATCACAAAGATTAGCGGGAATGTTTGCAGGGTTCCGATGACCCCGAGCAGGATCAGCGTCAGATGCACATGTTTCAGATTTGGCCAGACCACATACATTGCGACCTTGCGCAGGCTGACACCATCAACCCTCGCGGCGTCCAGAACGTCCCGGGAAATACCCTGCATACCCGCGATATACATCAGCATGGAAAATCCGGTCCACTGCCAGATATTCACCACAATGACCGCAAAAATGGCAGTGTCGGTCTGAGTCAGAAACGGCAGCCGCAGAAAGTCAATGCCGGTTGCCAGACCGACATCGGATAACAGGCCGCCAAACGGATTGTAAATCCGCTGCCAGACGATCCCCACAACCACCGGCGAAACGATGGCCGGTAGATAAAAGATCGCCCGGAACAATGTCACCATCGGGGTTTTTATTTCCAGCAGAAACGCGATCAGAAATCCAATCCCCATCTGAATCCCTATGGTCAGAGGGGCCCAATAGGCAGAGTTTCTGACCGATAGCCAGAATGATCTGTCAGAGGTGAGAATCTCTTTGAAATTGTCCAGAAAGACAAACGTGCCGGGATTGATGCCATCCCAGTCGAACATGCCGGCATAAAAAATGTAAATTGCCGGGTAGAAAACAAAAATGCCAAACAGGATCAAGGCCGGAGCCAGAAACAGGAAGCCCGAGTGCTTTTCAAGGGATTTCACCGCGTGATCCTTTCATTACTATTGTGCCGGGCGTTACCAAAGGATTGTAACGCCCGGCACATCCGGGAGTAAAATAATTTACCAGGCCTTACTGGTTATCGAAAGCTGCCTGCAGATGACCAGCGGCCTCCGATGGCAGCATATCCCCGGCTGCAACCGCCGCCAGCGCCTCTTCCAGCGCCTGCTTGACCGCAGGTGATTTCATTTCGCGGGTAAAGGTTGCCTTTGGCAGCCATTCATTGACAAACCGGTTCCAGACAGCTTCGTGACTTTCACTGCCAAAACTGTCGGGGTTTAGTCCGACAAAAGCCGGCAGGTCATTGAATGTGTTGATCAGCTGTTGCGCACCGGAACCGGATATCCAGTCACCCATGACCTGACAGGCTGCATCCGCGTCATCCACATCTTTGGTCATGCCAATCATGATGTCGATACCGCCAACAAAATTTTCGCTGACGCCATTGCCCGATACATCAACAAACGGGAAGGCCACATAACCCGCTAAGTTTTCTGACAGCGGTGTTGGATTGTCGCCACCGGCCTGCTGGTTCCACCAGGCCCCCATGGGAAGGATCGCCGCCCGACCGGATTCAGCAATTTCCACCGCGCCCGGATAATGGGACAGGCCAAGCGCACCCGGCTGAAAGATGCCATCGTCAAAGAAGTTTTTCCACACCTGAAGCGCTTCTTCAAAGGCGCCATCCGTAAACGCCATTTCGCCGTCCTGGGCCTTTTCCAGTGCGCCTGGGGAAATGTTGTTGATGATCTGCGCAAATACATCGCGGTTGATCCAGCCGTCGCCTGCCCCAATTACCATCGGGGCATATCCCTTGGCGTTGGCCAGTTCCGCCAGCGCCTTCAATTCGGCATAGGTGGTGGGTGCTTCAACGCCGAGGTCTTCCAAAACCGGCTTGATGTACCAAAGATTGATGACCTGTGTAAGAACTGGCAGGCCATAGAAATTTTCATCGCCTTCCGGATTGCCAAGACGCAGCTGATCAATGGCGATCGGATAAAATTTACTCTGCCAGTCATCACCCCAAAGCGAAACTGCGCAATCCTGTACCGGCATCAGAAATTCCCGATACTGCTGGGTGAGCGCACCTGGCTGCAGGCCAATAATGTCCGGCATGTCGCCGCTTGCTGCCCGCGTCTGCAGGTCTACAAGATATTCATTGTAGTTGAAAATTTTGGTATCAACACTAATTCCAGGCAGCGCGGCCTGGGTGGCGGTGACCATTTTTTTTGTGGTGCTGAGCACCGGACTCCAGGATCGGTAAGTTACCGTTTTATCCTGGGCATAGGTGGCAAAACCGGTGGCCCCAAGGGCAACCACGGCCGTTGTCAGAAAGATGGATTTTTTCATTTTTATACTCCTGTTGGTTGGGTTTATTAGTGATCAAGTCAGTGTATTCTCCTAACTACTGGCAATTTTTTTCCGGCGCATCGAAGGGTATGATTTCCGCAACGCCGCTATCTGATTCTGCGCATGGGAACGTGTATGTCCCTTGATCCGGTTGATCTGATTTCATCAATCAAAAATGGGTTGGGGCAAGTCGGCGATTTGCGCCAAGGTCATTGGTTGTACCCCGCCAAGAGCTTCGGCGGCCCAGACTGTTTTTGCATAGGCCTCTGCTACCTGAAGGCGGTGAAATGCGTCACGAACGCTGGTTCCGACGGCGGTAGAACCGTGGTTCTGCAACAGAAAAACATTATGTCGTTTCACATAGGGCGCGATGGCTTCCGCCAGTTTTTCAGATGAGGGTCGCCCATAGGGTACGGTGGCAATCTGCCCGATGACTGCCACCAGTTCAGGCAGGATACCATGGGGCAAATCACGACCAGCGGCGGCAAAGGCGGTTGAAAAGATCGGGTGCCCATGGGCAACACCCATGGCGGCCGGACGCTGTCGGTAGAATTCCAGATGCATGAATTTTTCGGATGTCGGCGTCAGGTCACCACCGATCTTGTTGCCATCCAGGTCAATCCGAACCAGCATGTCCGCAGTGATGTCCCCTTTGTTAATGCCGGAAGGCGTCATAAAGACCGAACCGTCGGCCGCACGAGCGCTGACATTACCCTCGGTTCCGGCCACCAGGGCGCAGGATGCCATCAACTGGCAAATACTGATAATTTCGTTTTTCAGATCAGAGTCATTCATTTGGGCAGTCACGGTATTACCTTTTTAATTGGTAGAGAGCAGGTGCCGTGTACGGTGGCCCGACTCTCTTCATTTCGATTTCTTCTTCGATGACGTTGGCGTTGCGCAGGAATTCATTCTTCTTTGGGTGTTCAAGTGCCAGACCGGTGCAAATCATGTCGATGATCGCCAGTTGTGACACGCGCGAGGCAACGCTTTCACTGCCGACCAGTGATCCGCTGGGGGCAGAGGTCAGTACAATGTCTGCATATTGGTTAGCCGCGCCTTCGGTGTTGCTGGTGACCAGAACGCTGCCGATGCTTTGTTCACAGGTGGATCTAAGCACATCCACCACATCCCGCGACTGGCCGGAAAATGAGATCGCAAAGAAAACCGAGCCGACCGGCGGATTTGACGTAACCGCCGTCAGCACATGGGGATCGTCATAGATGCAGGCAGCATAGCCGAATCGGATCAGTCGCTGGTAAATATCCATGGCCGGGGCTGCCGAGCTGCCAAAACCAAGCACATGGACGATGGCGGCGCTTTGGATCGCTCGCACAGATTTTCGCAATTCGGTCGGGTCCACCAATCGGGCCGTTGTTCGCAGGATGCTGGAATGAACATTGACGGTATTTTTTGCGATCACTGAATATGGATCTTCGCCCGCCTGTTTCTCATACTCGTCTTTGAGCATCTGTCCTTTAGCCACACCGCGCAACTCAGCAAGCGCCACACGCATGTCACGATAGCCGTCAAAACCAAGCCTTTTGGCGATTCGAAATACAGTGGTTTCGCTGACGCGCACTTCTTTGGAAACAGCAGATAAAGACAAATCAGCAACCGTATTCTGATTGTCGATAATCCAGGACGCGAGGTGCTGAAGCGACCCTTCACCTGACATTGCCAGGGTCGATAATCTTTTGCTCAGATCAAAAGTATATTTCATGCCAGAGGCTCCATTTCTTGAGTAAGAAGATTCTTTTTCATTTCTACAAACTTAAAAGTAACTTTCTTTTTCGGCCGCGTCCAACAACAACAAGTGAATGAATCCTTAACCCGGCGTTAACGCCGGGTTGCTTTCAGGACCGGGCCGCCTTCAAGGGCGGCAATCACCACACCAGTGGACCTTTATGCCAAGTTCCATGGCAAGGGCCGCCTTGGCCCATGCGGCCAACCGGGCGCCATCGGCAGTGTCGCAATAGGCCACTTGAATATGGTTGGCCTTGTGTCTCGCCATTATCTGATTGCGTGTCAGTGATCCCAGCCGTGCATGCATGATCGGCCATTGCGGGGTGGTCCCTTCGCTGCGCCGTCGGGTCTCTGATTCCGGCAAAGCCACAACGTCACCCAGACCAATATCCATATGAAGAGCGCCGCCCTCCACGAATATGCGTGACCAGACGATATCGCCGGGTTTAGCCACGCCCTTCAGCGTCGCGCCTCCAAGGCGGAAATACATCGCCGGTTGCCGAAAGCATTCACTGCCGGCCCACCCGCCGGTGTGGTGGGCTGGCGGGGCGGCACCCGATATTTGTAGTACCCAGATAAAACCGTCTTCGGTGCCGCTGCGGTCAACGTCGCCCCAGCGCAGGTCGTGCAGGGTGGTTTCAACAGGCTGGCCAAGCGCGCGGTGAACCCGGTTGGTCAGCACCCCGTCCACGGCAGCACATTCATCGACTTCGTTGAAATGTACGATGGCCTGCCCAGGGCGGATCGCCAGCCCTTCACGATCCGGTGCGTCCGGTCGATCATCGTTGTTTAACATCCCCTCAACCAGATCAGAGGCCGGCAGCAGATCTTTCAGGCCCTGCTGATACTGGATGCCAATGGCCTCACAGCCAAAATCATCGGCAATCCGCGCGGCGGCGATATACATTTTGCACTGGCTGATGACCTGTGTGCGGGTCAAGTCTGTCTGCTGATCCTGACCAAAATGTAAATTGAGCCCCGTTTTCTCAAGCCACGCCAGCACAGCCTCGGCTTCTGCCGCGCTGACTTGAGTAGTTTCGAAGTAAAGCGCGGATTGTGAAAGCCGTTCCTTGAAGAACCCCATGGGGGCAAGAAGTTCATCCGGCACAATGGCATTATACATGCCCATGCAACCTTCATCAAAAACCCCAAGAATAACCCCCATCTTCCGGATATCCGTGGCTATATTTGCCGCCAAGTCGCGAATTGCCCCGGGCAACACCGTGGGATTGAAGCGCCGCACATGGCTGATGTCATGTTTGATTTCACTGGTGGCCAGCCATTCGCTCATCCCGGATGTAAAGAATCCGTCGTCGAAACTTTCGCTCCAGAGCGTTGAATATGCCACCCCGGCTTTGCTAAGTGAGCCGTTTAGGTTCAGCATCCCCACCAGACCCGGCCACTGCCCTGACCAGTTGGCAATCGTCAGGATTGGCCCCTGATGCGACATGAGCCCCGGCAGTATATGGTGGGAATACTGCCAGACCGCTTCTGCAACAATGATCGGCGCGTCTTTTGGAATGCTGGCAAATGTGTCTAACCCCTGCCTCTGGGATGATAAAAACCCGTGGCCCGTTGCCTTACTGACAGGGTGCGCCCGGACTAGCTTTTGCCCCATTCCAGCCAGTACTTTGATCAGCCGGTCCTCCATGTCGCGCTGCGCCGGCCAGCAGGCCTGATTGGCGCTTTCACGCAAATCTCCACTGGCCAACAGCAGAATATTGGTTTCAATCCTGGTTCCCATCAGATTGCTCCTAACCATTCATTAAGTTTCTATAGCTGAGAAAATCGGCCTGCATCTGTTCAAAGACCCGGAATTTTTGGTTGTGAAAGGCGGCTACTTTTCCACCGCGCGGATTTACAACCTGTACCGGGCCGGACATGGCCGCCATGGACTGCTGCAACGAACCGTGGTGCCCGGCGGCGACCGCGCCCAGCATGGCACTTCCCAGCAGCACCGACTCCTGTTGTCTGGGGATAATAACGGGGCAACCCGTGGCATCCGCATGTTCGCGAATATACAGCCAATTGCGTGCCAGCCCCCCACTGGCCACCAGCGCTTTGGTGGGTGCCCCTGACTTTTCCAACCCGTCAATAATCTGGCGGGTGCCATAGGCCAAAGCCTGTATGGTGGCCAAATATTGCCGCGCTAGGTCATCGCGCCCTGCCTGTAAGGACAGCCCGGTAATGGCCCCCCGCCGGGTCGGGTCGGCAAGTGGCGCGCGGTTGCCATGGAAATCAGGCTGGACATGGTAATCCTTGGTCAAGCTATAACAATCACCTGTATTTCCCGATGCGCTGGCCAAGGCCTGATCCAGTAAACCATAGATTGAAACGCCGTCCTTCCTGGCCTCGGAAACAAGATCGTGGTGGGCGGGGTGGCTTTCGATGATCCGGTCGATCAGGGCGCCGGCCGCTGATTGCCCGGCCTCACTGACCCACAGTCCCGGCACCAGTGCCGAGTTATATGGCCCCCAAACACCGTCGGCAAAACTGGGGTCCGGCATAAGGCCGATATGACAAGTTGAGGTGCCGGCCACCAAAGCCATCCTTCCGGCAAGCGCACCGCCACACAGCCCGGCGCCCAATGTTCCAAGAGCCCCGGAATAGGCATCTATTAGGCTGGCCGCGACCGGTGTTCCCGCCAGCAGGCTAAGCTCGCCTGCGGCATTTTCCAACAGCCCCTTACCGACGGGTTCACCCGGCGCCAGAAATTTCTGACCAATCGCGCGGCACTGATTGTCCGCCAGGTCCTTTAAGCCGATTTCAGTTAAAAACGCCGTATCCCAGCCTTCACCATTTGCCCCCATGGATGCCCGATAGGTCCACTTGCAGGTGGCGCTGCAGAAAGAACGGATTTTGCTACCGGTTGCCCGATGGACAAGCCAGTCAGGCAGATCAAAAAAATCAGTGGCACGCTTGTAACTTTCTGGCAGATTTTCCTTTAGCCAAAGCAGCTTTGGCAGCTCCATTTCCGGCGACATGGTGCCGCCGACATATTTCAGCACATCAGCACGGGTGGCATTAATTATGTCGGTTTGCACGATTGCGCGGTGGTCCATCCACACGATGATGTTCTGTACGTCTTTACCCGTTGGACTGACTGATACCGGAACCCCGCCCGGGCCAACCGCGACCAGTGAACAGGTCGCGTCAAATCCAATGCCGCCAACATCCGATGCGCATAGGCTGGTACTGGCCATCACCTGTTTCACTGCCCGGCAAACGGCGCCCCAGATATCATCAGAAGATTGTTCGGCAAATTCCGGGGCCGGATTGAACATTTTGATCGCTTCCACCGCAGAACCCAAAAGTCGACCCTGCCCGTCAAACAAACCGGCCCTTGCGCTACCCGTGCCGACATCAATACCCAAAAACGATTTACCATCCATTTCACGTTCCAATATATCATTTGTCGACTATCCAGAAAGATCAGCATCTCATACTCTGAGATCTAGACACCGATAAAGTAACGTGAATTTGCGGTATTCTGATAATTGCAGATCGGACATAGTTTTCAGCATGAAGGAAGCTGTTTCAGATTTTTACAACAAAAAAAGAAACTTTTAGGGCGTATCTTTGCATTCGCCAAGTTGCCAGCGTTGTCCTCACTGGCCTTGTTGCATGGATCATGCGCCCGGTGCTAACAAGCAGTTTTGTTAAGATCACGGGTAGCCTTGATGCCGCA
>CAZETX010000059.1:0-13222 GCA_964514925.1 uncultured Marinosulfonomonas sp. | reverse complement strand
GGCCCTGCAGGAAGGACGTGGCGTGGAAGGCGTCGTTGGGGGATTGTTCGGTCATGGGGTTACCTCATGCGGGTTGGGACCGTATTTGTTGGGGCCGGGTTGGGAGGGAAACAAGGATGCAGCGGCAATTAAAACAGTTATCAGTGGCGGGACCATATAGCCGATGATCCAAAACCGAGTCGCATATTCCCTGCTCCAGTAGGCATGTGATTGGGAAATATTAGTTTCCGACGAGTGGAGGCCATAAAATCCGGTTGCCAGACCAACCCACAAGACTGCGGAAGTCCACAATAGCACTGCAAACAACACCCCTGCGCTTCCGGCATCATGTGCGCGGCGAACGCCGACACTCGTAACACTCGCAGCAAATAGGAAAACCAAGATCAGAACAGTAGTCCCATTCGAGTAAGGCTCATCGGTTGCCTCAAACGTCAAGCCAATTGGTTTTATGGCCAAAATATAGAATGGAGTGACGAACCACCAATATTCGGACCGGGTGGTACGACCCGAGAAAACGAAGAGCTTGGTCAGGCCATTCTTTATTGCCCGAATTGGTCCCATTAATCACGACCTCTTCGTCCGGCATCGCCGGGCAGCGCCCGGACCATTTCCGAGACGCCGCTCACCCCCATGGGGAGGGCGCTATGCACCCACCCCGAGGTCCGGGCACTGCCCTTTGTTTCGGTGTCGGACATCTGCATTCTGCTTAACCAATCGCTTCCAGCACAGCCTTACCCAGATCAGCAGGACTATCCGCCACCACGATCCCGGCGGCTTTCATCGCTTCGATTTTATCCTCGGCACCACCTTTGCCCCCGGCAACAATCGCCCCGGCGTGACCCATGCGCCGACCCGGGGGGGCGGTGCGTCCGGCGATGAAACCGGCGGTGGGTTTGGAGCGGCCTTTCTTGGCCTCATCAATCAGGAACTGCGCGGCTTCTTCTTCGGCGCTGCCGCCAATTTCACCGATCATGATGATCGATTGGGTTTGATCATCCGCCAGAAACATTTCCAGCACGTCGATATGTTCTGTGCCCTTGATCGGGTCACCACCGATGCCCACTGCCGTGGACTGGCCAAGACCGTTATCGGTAGTTTGTTTCACCGCCTCATAGGTCAGAGTGCCCGAGCGTGACAGCACCCCGCAGGAACCGGCTTTGTGGATATGGCCGGGCATGATGCCGATTTTGCAAGCACCCGGCGTGATGATGCCGGGGCAGTTGGGGCCGATCAGCCGGGAACTGGAGCCTTCCAGCGCCCGTTTGACGCGCATCATATCCAGCACCGGAATGCCTTCGGTGATGCAGCAGATCAGCGGGATTTCAGCGTCTAAAGCCTCCAGAATTGAATCAGCTGCAAAAGGTGGCGGCACATAGATGACGGTGGCGTCAGCCCCGGTTCTGGCAACGGCTTCGTGCACCGAGTTGAACACCGGCAGGTCCAGATGGACCTGTCCGCCCTTGCCCGGCGTCACCCCGCCAACCATTTTGGTGCCGTATTCAATGGCCTGTTCCGAATGGAACGTGCCCTGACTGCCGGTAAAACCCTGACAGATAACCTTGGTGTTTTGATCGATGAGCACGGCCATATGTATCGTTCCTTATGCGGTAGTGGTTTTGGTAAGAAGAACCTGGATGTTGTCGTCCACCCAAAGATTGAATTTATTCATCAGTCTGGTCTGAAACCCGGCCCGCGCCGCGACATCGCGCAGGCTGGACAGGGTGAAATAATTTACATGATCCGGGTAACGAAAGCCGCACCAGTCGCGGCCGATCAGCCGTCGGTTCAGCGACGCAAAGTTCGGCACCCGGACGAAAACCCGCCCGGTCGGTTTCAACGCCCGCGCCACCCCATTCAATACCTTCATCACGTTCACCTCGTGTTCAAGGTAGGAATTCATCAGCACGCCATCAAACATGGCTTCATCAAATTTCCAGATGCCTTCAGCGCCGGGTTCATGCAGGCAATAGCCACCACGTTCCACCATCGCGTCATTGGATTGCCGATGCAGTTCCGCTGACAATTCGATGCCGTAGGGGATCAGGGGCGGCAGCAACCGGTCGCCATTGCCACAACCGATGTCCAGCACATGGCCGCTTTGGAAAACCGCCAGCATCTTTTCGCTGCGCGAGCGGCTTTTGTAGCCCAGCTTTTTACGCAGCGAACGGTTGGTGCTGCTTAGCCGGGTTGAACCGCCACCGGTCTTTTTCATCTCATAGGTTTTTTCCCAGGCGAAATCATCCACCAGGGCCGAATAATCCGGCGGGTTGCGCAGGTACACAAAATCGCAGGTATCGCAGGACACCACCTGCCATGGGGCGGGTGAATAGCTGTCCAGCCTGGTTGCGGCCGATCCCGAGCAGGCCGGGCAGTCGCGGTATGTAGGGGACGCGTCCACGTTATCTTTTCCGCTTCCCTTGCGCATTACACGGTACCGATGATCCGCAATGCATGCCCTTAACCCTTCACCGCCGCCACAATTTTCGTGGCTGCATCTGACAGATCATCCGCCGCGATCACCCCAAGACCAGAGCCGTTGATGATGGCTTTGCCCTCTTCCACATTGGTGCCTTCCAGACGCACCACCAGCGGCACTTTGAGGCCCACATCTTTCACCGCAGCAACCACGCCTTCGGCGATGATGTCACAGCGCATGATGCCGCCAAAAATGTTCACAAGGATGCCTTTGACATTGGGGTCAGAGGTGATGATCTTGAAGGCTTCGGTGACCTTTTCCTTGGTCGCGCCGCCGCCGACATCCAGAAAGTTGGCAGGCGATGAACCGAATAATTTTATGATGTCCATGGTCGCCATCGCCAGCCCGGCACCGTTGACCATGCAGCCAATTTCCCCGTCCAGCGAAATGTAATTCAGGTCAAATTTGCTGGCGGCCAGTTCCTTGGCATCTTCTTCGCTTTCATCGCGCAGGGCGGCGATGTCGGAGTGGCGGTAGATGGCGTTGGAATCGAAACCCATTTTGGCATCCAGACAGACCAGATCACCGGCATCGGTGACGATCAGCGGGTTAATCTCCAGCATCTCACAGTCTTTTTCGACGAACATTTTGTAAAGCGTGCCCATCAGCGCGACACATTGCTTAATCTGACGGCCCTCAAGGCCCAACTCAAACGCGATACGCCGACCATGGAAACCCTGATAGCCGGTGGCCGGATCAACAGAAAACGATAGGATTTTTTCTGGGGTTGAGGCGGCGACTTCTTCGATATCCATGCCGCCCTCGGTGGAGCAAACAAACGACACCTGAGACGATTGCCGATCCACCAATAGCGCCAGATAGAATTCATGCTCAATATCGGCGCCGTCTTCGATATAGATACGGTTGACCTGCTTGCCCGCAGGGCCGGTCTGTTTGGTGACCAGCGTGCGGCCCAGCATCTTGGCGGCTTCCTGCGCCGCCTCTTCCACGGATCGGGTCAGGCGAACGCCGCCTGCTTCCCCGGCATCAGGTTCTTTGAATGTGCCTTTACCGCGCCCACCGGCATGGATCTGCGCCTTGACCACCCACAGCGGGCCATCCAACTGCCCGGCGGCGGTCTTGGCGTCTTCGGCGCGAAGCACCGGGCGCCCTTCCGATACCGGAGCGCCATACTGGCGCAGCAATGCTTTGGCCTGATATTCGTGAATATTCATGGAACCGCCTTCGTGCTGGAACAATTTCCCTGACATTGCACATAGCAAAACAATGAATAAATGGTTTTTATCCGTTAGCGCCTATAGTTACTTAAATTAACCAAGTTTGTGATCACACACTTGAAAAGTGTGATCACAAAACCATTAATCTCCCATCAGTTCCGGTGGGGCGTCTGCTTCAATAGGAATGGAAACTTCAGCACGCGCCCGGTCAACATTGACTGAAATTGGCGGCTGCTGCTTGCGCAAACGCTTGGTCCGGGAAGGGGCTGGGTATCAGGGCGGAAAGGGTTGCGAAACCCGTCCAAACCCTGTTGCAAACAAAAAAAGGGCGCTCCATTCAACAGAATGTGCGCCCCTTGGGTTTTCAAATCTGGAATTCTTATCCCAGATTACTGTCAATTGCCTTACAGGCATCCACCAGCCCGATGACGGCCTCAACTGAGTTATCAAACATCGTCTGTTCATCTTTATTCAGTCTGATATTCACCACCCGCTCAATGCCACCGGCACCAATGATTGTAGGGGCACCAACATACATGCCCTTCAGGCCAAGTGCGCCATCAACCCATGCTGCGCAGGGCAGCAGGCGTTTCTGGTCTTTCAGAAAGCTTTCCGCCATTTCAATGGCCGAAGTGGCGGGCGCGTAAAACGCCGAACCGGTTTTCAGCAGGCCGACGATTTCAGCGCCACCATCCCGCGTTCGCTGAACGATTGCGTCCAGTTTTTCCTGTGTGGTCCAGCCCATTTCCACCAGATCCGGCAACGGAATGCCGCCCACCGTGGAATAGCGCACCAAGGGCACCATGGTATCGCCATGGCCGCCCAGAACGAACGCGGTGACGTCGCGCATGGACACCTTAAATTCAAGGCTCAGGAAATGCCGGAAACGGGCACTGTCTAAAACACCAGCCATGCCGACAACCATATTATGCGGCAGTCCGGAATATTCGCGCAGGGCCCAAACCATGGCGTCCAGCGGGTTGGTGATGCAGATCACAAACGCATTGGGGGCATGTTTTTTGATGCCCTCGCCCACGGATTTCATGACTTTCAGGTTGATGCCCAGCAGATCATCGCGGCTCATACCCGGTTTGCGCGCTACTCCGGCGGTGACGATGCACAGATCAGCCCCGGCAATATCAGCGTAATCCGTGGTGCCGGACATGGCCGCGTCAAACTTGGCCGAGGGGCCGGCTTCGGCGATATCAAGCGCTTTGCCCTGGGGCACGCCATCGGCAATGTCGAACAATACAACGTCGCCAAGTTCTTTCATCGCAGCAAGGTGGGCAAGGGTGCCACCGATCTGCCCTGAACCAATCAGGGCAATTTTAGGTCTGGCCATCTAAGGACTCCATCCTGTGAATATCGCGGGATGACTAGCCAACTGACGCCTGAGTCGCAAGGGTGCTGCATTGCAGCATAGGTTCAGGGGCGAAACACAGATGTTTCGCCGGGGGCGATTTGCAGCATTAAAAGAAGGGTTTGATTGGGATTTTGTGGGAACAAGTAATTTGAATTAACTTGTCGTAAGAAAATGGTTCAAAGCCGTCTGGGGCCGGGTAAATTTACAAATAATTAGCCGGGTTTGCTGCTTGAAAACCGTAATCAGGCGTCGTTTCCGGGGGCAATCGGCGCCTCTGCCAGATCTTCAAAGGACCGGCCAGCCGCGACAATACAGGTTTGCCCGGTTGGCAACGTTACCGTCAATGTCCAGGTGCCGGTTTGTGTCGAGGCGAACATTTCCACCACCGAATTATTTGCCCCAAGGCCAATGGTCTGACGACTTTCGCCATATTTATCAGACAATCGGTCCAGAACCATTTCGCGTGGCGCACAGCGATTTGACTGGGCAAAGGCGTATTGTGTGGCCAATAGCAGGGCACCAACCCCGAAAGAAAGCGCGAGGAATTGACGTTTCATGGTGTTTTCCTTTCAAAATGCACAGGGCATTGGCCCGTTTGGTATTTGCCTGATGTCCTGAAATCCTGATGCCGAACCCGCCAAGAATTGGTTAACCCGGCGCGCGGCTCAAAAAATGCGGCGTATTCTGCGCTGCGGCAATTGTTTCTTGCGTAACTGGCCAATTGCAGGGACATTCGCCGGGAATAAATTTGGGAAGAATCATGCGCCAGACACAGCAACCCATGCGAAGCGTGCTTTACATCCCCGGCTCAAACGCCCGGGCGCTGGAAAAGGCGAAAACCCTGCCGGTGGACGCGATTATTTTTGATCTGGAAGATGCCGTTGCCCCGGATCAAAAAACCAATGCGCGCGCGCAGTTGAAAACCGCCCTGGCCGAAGGTGGCTATGGGCAGCGCTGCTGTCTGGTGCGGGTGAACGGGCTGAATACCGACTGGGGGCAGGACGATATTCAGGCCTTCGCCGGGGCTTCGATTGACGGCATCCTGATCCCCAAGGTTGATAGCGCCGCCCAGCTTGACGAAATTTCGGCGCTATGCCCGGAACTGCCGCTTTGGGCGATGATGGAAACCCCGCGCGGCATCCTGAATGCCGCTGAAATTGCCGATCATCCGCGACTGGCCGGTTTCATTCTGGGGACAAACGATCTGGCCAAGGATCTGAACTGCCGCAACCGTGCGGACCGTGAACCATTGCTGACGTCGTTGCAAATGTGTTTGCTGGCCGCCCGGGCGGCGGGGATCGCTTGCGTTGATGGCGTCTATAATGCCTTTAAAGACACAGACGGGTTGCGCGTTGAATGTGAACAGGGCCGCGACATGGGATTTGATGGTAAAACCCTGATCCACCCGGCGCAGGTGGAGATTGCCAATGGGGCTTTTGGCCCCGGTGAAGAAGCGGTTGAACTGGCCCAACGCCAGATTGATGCCTTTGAAGCCGCCAGGGCCAGTGGCAAAGGTGTTGCGGTTGTGGATGGTCAGATCGTTGAAAATCTGCATATAGAAACCGCACAGGCCATATTGGCCCAACACCGGGCGATCATCGCCAATCAGGGGGAATGACATGACACTTCTAATCGGCGGGCTGATCCTTTGGACAGTGGCGCATTTCTTTAAACGGGTCACACCGGATCTGCGTTCTTCCCTGGGCAATGCCGGTAAGGGAATTGTCGCGGTGCTGATCATCATCTCGGTGGTGATGATGGTCAAAGGTTTTCAGGCCGCCCCGGAGGATGTGATTTTTGAGGCACCGGGCTGGGGTAAACCGGTGAACAACCTGCTGATGCTGGTGGCGGTGGCGCTGATGGGCATGGGCAATTCAAAAGGACGCGCCCGCAGCTGGTTGCGCCACCCGATGCTGATCGGTCTGCTGGTCTGGTCGGGCGCACATATTCTGGTGAACGGTGATGTTGCCTCACTGGTGTTGTTTGGTGGTCTGGCGGCCTGGGCATTGGTGACAATGGCCCTGATCAACCGGGCCGAAGGCCCCTGGCAGCGCCCGGAACCCGGCCCCGCCAGCAGCGATGTCAAATGGCTGGTGATCAGCGCTGTGGTATTTGCGGTCATCGCCGGCATCCATGTCTGGATCGGCCCGTCGCCGTTTGGCGCCTGATATGCAGGCCTACCGACTGATCACCGAGGATGACACATCCGAATTTTGCCACCGGGTGACCGAGGCACTGTCAAAGGGCTGGGCTTTGCATGGCAGCCCGGCCTACGGGTTTGACGCCAGCACCGGCAAGATGCGCTGTGCGCAGGCAGTGGTGAAACAATCCGATGCAACTTATTCCCGCGATCTGAAACTGGGGCAGCTGTGAAAACCAACCGCGGAAGATTTTTTGAGGATTTCCAGCCGGGGCAGGTGATAATACACGCCAGTCCGCGCACCGTGGCGGAAGGTGAGCGCGCGTTGTACCACGCACTGTACCCGGCGCGCCACGCGCTGGCATCCTCTGATCCGTTCGCCATAGGCTGTGGGCTGGATGGCTCACCGCTGGACGATATGCTGGTGTTTCACATGGTGCTGGGTAAAACCGTGCCCGATATTTCGCTGAATGCGGTGGCCAATCTGGGCTATGCCGAGGGGCGCTGGCTGGCCCCGGTGTATCCCGGCGATACGTTGCGGTCGGTCAGCGAAATCATCGGGTTGAAGCAAAATTCAAATGGTAAAACCGGGATCGTCTGGCTGCGCACCACCGGGCTGAACCAGCGCGATGAACCGGTTTTAAGCTATGTGCGCTGGGTCATGCTGCGCAAAAATGACCTGTCAGCAGCAGCGCCCGAAACGGTTATTCCCAAGCTGGATGAAAGCGTTGCCGCCGAGGATTTGAACGTTCCCGAGGGGTTGGATTTCACCGGCTATGATTTTGATCTGGCCGGGGAGACCCACCGCTGGGGGGATTATGATGTTGGTGAGCAGATCGACCATGTGGATGGTGTGACGATCACTGAAGCCGAACACATGATGGCCACCCGGCTGTGGCAGAACACGGCCAGGGTGCATTTTGACGTCACCGCGCGCCCCGATGGCAAGCGGCTGATCTATGGTGGCCACGTTATATCGCTGGCCCGCTCGCTAAGTTTCAATGGTCTGGCCAATGCCCAGATGGTGGCGGGGCTAAACGCCGGGGCCCATGCCAACCCCTGTTTTGCCGGCGATACAGTGCGGGCCTGGTCCCAAGTGCTGGACAAGGCCGAAACCGATGCGCCCGGGGTGGGCGCGCTGCGATTGCGGCTGGTGGCAACCACGGGGGAGGCGTTTCTGCTACGTGATGGCGCGGGAAAATACGCGCCCGAGGTTTTGCTTGATCTGGATTATTGGGTGATCATGCCAATGTGATCCCGTTATCGGGATTTTCAACTAAGCTAAAGGCGGCACCTGCGGTGCCACGGCTATTTTTGGCGCCCTGACGGGCGCGGATGCCTTCGGCGAGGATATTTATAAAAAGAAGATATGGGGTCAGGTGGATAGGATATCAGGCATGTTTAGGGTAGCGCTTTGGCCAATGCTGATGATTTTACCCAATGCCGGTTGGGCCTGCAAGCTGGCGCTGTTGCTGGCGGTGGATGTGTCAGGCTCGGTTGATCCACAGGAATACCAAATTCAGATGAATGGGTTGGCCGAAGGCTTGCGTGACCCGGTTGTGTCCGAAGCGCTGGTTAAAGCCGAGGCGCAACTGGCGCTGGTGCACTGGACCGGGACATCGCGCCAGGCCCTGAGCCTGCCCTGGCAACAGATGCGCAGCTTTGGCGATATTGACAGGTTTGCCGCAGCTGTGGACGCCGCCCCGCGGCCCTGGCGCAATTTTTCAACGGCCATTGGTGAAGCGCTGCGGTTTTCGCTGGCTGAAATTGTGCGGGCGCCGGATTGCGCGCGTTATGTTATCGATCTGTCCGGTGATGGTGTGTCCAATGAGGGGATTGAACCCCGCCATATGCAAACAGAACTGCGCGCCGCAAACGTAACGGTGAATGCGCTGGCCATTGAGGGGGAAGGCGACGATCTGACCGGATATTTCTGGGAAAATGTGATCACAGGTGAGGGGGCCTTTGTGGCGACAGCGGCTGGATTCGCCGAATTTGGTCAGAAGATGCGACAAAAACTGCGCCGGGAAACCACAATTCAATTGGCAGGGGGCAGCGCACCCACAGAAATTCGGGTTGTTGACGGGCCAGTTACCAATTTTGTGATCACAAATGAATAATTTTACCAAATGTTTCAAAATTTATAAAGCGTTAGCGCCATCGCCCCTATAATTCGGCGAAACTGTTCGATAACAATTGGCCCAACCGCGCCAAAACGATATTGGAAAGGGACAGAAATGGCTGATGACATTCGCAGTAAGCGCCCACTTTCGCCGCACCTGACGATTTATCGACCGCAACTGACCTCAATCAGTTCGATCCTGACCCGGATCACCGGCAACGCCCTGTTGCTGGGGGCGGTTTTGATTTCGGCGTGGTTCATGTCACTGGTGATTTCACCGGCAGCGTTTGCCAGCGTCAATGGTTTCATGACCAGCTGGTTTGGTGATCTGATCATGACCGGCTCACTTTGGGCGCTGTGGTATCACCTGCTGGCCGGTGTCCGGCACCTGATCTGGGACACCGGGCGCGGGCTGGAAATGGCAACCGCTGAAATGCTTGGCTGGGGCGTCATCGGTGGCTCGGTTCTGCTGACCATTATCACGATCATCGTTATTTAAGGGGCAGGGCATGGGATTTCTAACAGACCGTAAACGCGCCACCGGCATGGGATCGGCCAAAACCGGCACCGAACATCACTGGGCGATGACCGTCAGTTCGGTGTTGCTGTTGGCGCTGGTGCCGCTGTTCATCTTTACATTCGGGCCGATGCTGGGCGAAAGCCGGGCCACAGTGGTTGAGTATTATTCGCAACCCTTTCCGGCCATCATCGCCGCCCTGACGATTATCATCGGCATGCTGCATTTCAAAAATGGTGTGCAGATCATGATCGAAGATTATGTGCACGGATTGGCGCGGAAAGTTTTAATAATCGCCATGATTGGGGTCAGTTATGGCATAATGGCGACCGGGCTGTATGCCCTGGCAGAGATTGCGTTTTAAGGAGCTTTTGCAACATGGCGGCTTATGAATATGAGGTCCACGATTATGATGTGGTGGTCATTGGTGCCGGTGGCGCCGGGTTGCGCGCCACGCTGGGCATGGCCGAGCAAGGGCTGCGCACCGCCTGCGTGACCAAAGTGTTTCCCACCCGCTCCCATACCGTAGCCGCGCAGGGCGGTATCGCGGCATCACTGGGCAATATGGGCCCCGACAGCTGGCAATGGCATATGTATGACACGGTCAAGGGCAGCGATTGGCTGGGCGATACCGACGCGATGGAGTATCTGGCCCGCGAAGCCCCCAAGGCGGTCTATGAGCTGGAACATTACGGCGTGCCGTTTTCGCGCACCGAAGAGGGCAAGATTTACCAGCGCCCGTTTGGTGGCCATACCACTGAATTTGGCGAAGGCCCGCCGGTGCAGCGCACCTGTGCAGCGGCGGATCGTACCGGTCACGCCATGCTGCACACGCTGTATGGACAGTCGCTGAAACATAACGCCGAATTTTACATTGAATATTTCGCCATTGATCTGATCATGGCCAGTGATGGCACCTGCCAGGGTGTGGTCTGCTGGAAGCTGGATGATGGCACCATCCATGTGTTCAACGCCAAGATGACGGTGCTGGCCACGGGCGGCTATGGCCGGGCGTTCTTTAGCGCCACCAGTGCCCATACCTGTACAGGTGATGGTGGCGGCATGGTGGCACGCGCCGGTCTGGCGCTGCAGGATATGGAATTTGTACAGTTCCACCCCACCGGGATTTATGGGGCGGGGACGCTGATCACCGAAGGCGCGCGCGGTGAAGGCGGTTACCTGACCAATTCTGAGGGCGAGCGGTTTATGGAACGCTACGCGCCGACCTATAAGGATCTGGCGTCGCGCGATGTCGTCAGCCGTTGCATGACGCTGGAAATCCGCGAAGGGCGCGGTATCGGGCCAGACAAGGATCATATCCACCTGAACCTCAGCCATCTGCCCCCCGAAACACTGGCGCTGCGCCTGCCGGGGATATCCGAAAGCGCACGGATATTTGCCGGGGTTGACCTGACACGCGAACCGATCCCGGTTCTGCCGACGGTGCATTACAACATGGGCGGTATTCCGACGAATTACTGGGGTGAGGTGTTGAACCCGACCACAAAAGATCATGACGCGATATCGCCGGGCCTGATGGCCGTGGGCGAAGCCGGGTGCGCATCTGTTCACGGGGCCAACCGCCTTGGGTCAAACAGCTTGATTGATCTGGTGGTATTTGGCCGGGCGGCGGCGATCCGCGCTGGGCAGATCATTGATCCGGCCTCGGCCAATCACACATTGAACAAAGGCTCAATTGACGCCGCCCTTGATCGGTTTGACGGGCTGCGCAATGCCGCAGGTGCGGTGCCCACAGCCGATCTGCGCCTTGAGATGCAGAAAACCATGCAGGAAGACGCGGCCGTGTTCCGCACCGATAAGACACTGGCCGACGGCGTTAAGAAGATGACCAAAGTGGCGGCGAAACTGGATGATATCAGCGTCACCGACCGCTCACTGGTCTGGAACAGCGACCTGATGGAAACGCTGGAACTGACCAACCTGATGCCAAACGCACTGGCCACCATTGTCGGGGCAGAGGCGCGCAAAGAAAGCCGCGGCGCCCACGCCCATGAAGATTATCCAAAACGTGATGATAAGAAATGGCGCAAGCATACCCTGGCAAAGGTTAGCGGCAACAAAGTGAAACTAAGCTACCGAGATGTGCATCTGAAACCGCTGACCACCAAGGCCAATGGCGGCATTGATCTGAAAAAGATCGCGCCCAAGGAACGGGTGTACTGATCGTGCCCCAAGCAGGATATTCCGGCACTCCACTGCCCAGAAAACTGGGCCTGAAAGACGGGCAGAACGTGGCGTTTATTGGCTTGCCTGACAGCCAGCAGAATCTGACCAACGCGCGTGATTTTTTCGCAGTAGAGGCGGTTGGCGAATGGACGAATATTAAGGGTAACCACCTTGACTATATTCACCTGTTTACCGATAGCGCCGCCACTGTGAATACGTCGATGGATGGCCTGAGGGATCGGATTAAACCAGATGGGATGATCTGGATATCCTGGCCTAAAAAGGCATCTAAAGTGCCGACAGATGTAACTGAGGATGTGATCCGAAATCGCGCGCTGACCGGCGTTCTGGTGGACGTTAAAGTGTGTGCGGTGGATGATATCTGGTCAGCATTGAAACTTGTGGTGCGCAAAGAAAACCGTGCTGCTCATATCAACGCAGTCAAGGAAGGGTAGGGGCATGGTTGAATTAACACTCCCTAAAAACAGTCGTGTACGGGTGGGCAGAACCTGGCCAAACGCCAATGGCGCCACCAATTGCCGCAAGTTTTCGATCTATCGCTGGAACCCGGATGATGGTGAAAACCCGCGGGTCGACACATATTTTGTCGATATGGACAATTGCGGGCCGATGGTGCTGGACGCGCTGATCAAGATCAAAAATGAAATTGATCCGACCCTGACCTTTCGGCGTTCCTGCCGCGAAGGTATCTGTGGATCCTGCGCCATGAACATCGACGGCATCAACACGCTGGCCTGTATCTACGGCATGGATGAGATCAAGGGCGACGTTAAAATCTACCCGCTGCCCCACACCCCGGTGGTCAAGGATCTGATCCCGGATCTGACACAGTTTTATGCCCAGCACGCTTCCATCATGCCGTGGCTGGAAACCAAGACCAACCGCCCTGCCAAGGAATGGAAACAGTCGATCGAAGACCGCGAAAAGCTGGATGGGTTGTATGAATGCGTCATGTGCGCCTGCTGTTCCACCAGCTGCCCCAGCTATTGGTGGAATTCGGACCGCTACCTTGGACCGGCAGCCCTGTTGCACGCCAACCGCTGGATCAAAGACAGCCGCGATGAAGCAACCGGTGAACGTCTGGACGATCTGGAAGATCCGTTCAAGCTTTACCGTTGCCATACCATCATGAATTGCACCAAGACCTGCCCAAAGGGCCTGAACCCGGCCAAAGCCATTGCCGAGATCAAGAAAATGATGGTGGACCGGGTGGTTTAA
>CAZETX010000058.1:0-13837 GCA_964514925.1 uncultured Marinosulfonomonas sp. | reverse complement strand
TTTCTGGGCGTGCGCATCGTACCGCAATCGGAAAAATATGTGGTGGAACGCTTTGGGCGTCTGCGCGCGGTTCTTGGGCCGGGGATCAACTTTATCGTGCCGTTTCTGGATCGTGTACGCCACAAAGTGTCGGTACTTGAACGCCAGCTGCCGTCGCATTCTCAGGATGCAATCACCTCTGATAACGTGCTTGTTTCGGTGGAAACCAGCGTGTTTTACCGCATTCTGGAACCTGAAAAGACAGTTTATCGTATCCGTGACGTCGACGCGGCGATTTCAACCACTGTGGCAGGTATTGTCCGTGCCGGTATTGGCGAAATGGAGCTGGACGAGGTACAATCCAACCGCCAGCAGCTGATATCGAAAATTCAGGATCAGGTGGCCCAGGCGGTGGATGACTGGGGCATTGAAGTGACCCGTGCCGAAATTCTGGACGTTAATCTGGATCAGGCGACGCGCGAAGCCATGTTGCAGCAGCTAAACGCCGAACGGGCGCGACGTGCTCAGGTAACCGAGGCCGAAGGCACCAAGCGGTCAGTGGAATTGAACGCCGATGCGGAACTCTACGCCGCTGAACAAAAAGCCAAGGCCCGCCGGATATCTGCGGATGCCGAGGCCTACGCCACCGAAGCCGTGGCCAAGGCCATTGCTGCAAATGGTCTGGAAGCGGCGCAATATCAGGTTGCCCTGAAACAGGTTGAAGGGCTGATCGCCCTTGGGGCCGGTGAGGGTAAACAAACCATTGTTATCCCAACAGCTGCACTGGATGCCTTTGGCGAAGCCTTCAACATGCTCAAGGGGCGCAAATAATGTTGTGGCAGGAATGGTGGGTCTGGGTCGTCGGGGGCATCGCCCTTGGCGTGCTGGAAGTGATCGCACCGGCCTTTGTGCTGCTGGGGTTTTCCATCGGCGCGCTGGCCATTGGCGTGCTGATTGCGCTGGGGGTATTGGGCAGCTCGCTACAGGTCATGATACTGGTCTTTGCGCTGGTTTCTCTGCTGGCTTGGCTGGCCCTGCGCAAGATATTCGGGCTGCGCAAAGGGCAGGTGAAAATATGGAAAAAGGACATCAACGACCACTGAGGTCTCTGATCGGTCGGCGGTCCGATGGCGCCGGGCCGGACCCATTTCGCGCCATCGCCGATCCAAACCGGCATTCTGACGCCACAAACTGAACAGGGTGGTTGAAGCTAAAACCAAATACTGGCCCAATATAAAACCGCAGCGGCCGCGGGGCGTCTGCCACTTAGCCGCGCATCGCCATTAATCTAACTATGGACCCTTCAATCGCTTCACCTTTGATGATCCATGAAAGACCAAAAGCAACAACAGCAATCGTTTCCGCCCAAAAGATGAAGGCCCCGCCAATATCCAGAACCGAGCCGGCTACAAAGGCGGCAGTACAGATAACAATGATATACCCCAGATAACGAAATAGCGTATTTCTGAACTGTTTTTCAGCGTCCGGTGTGGCGCCCTGGGCACTGCGCTGAAAATTCACCAGACAGAATGTCGCCAGACTGCCAAAAAACAGCACCGCAAATGCACCATGCAGATATTTTGATACACCGGGCAGCGAACATTGCAGCCAGGTACAAATCGGCTGAATTTCTGCCCCGGATTTCGCCCAGTCCATTGGCGCAAAGGCGATACCAACCGCCCCGATAGCAGCCAGTCGGGCCACCAGCTTATCGGTGGGTTTGCGTGTATCCATATCAAACCCCTTATAGGCAAACAAAAAGACGCCAATGGCAAACAGGCTGCCAACCAATATTTCCCGCCCGCCGGAATAAAAATAGGCGCTGATAGAGGCCTTGGGGCCACTGCGCTCTGCAAACAGACTAAACAGGATCAAAAAGACCGGCAAAGAAATCCCGATCAGCCCGATTGATTTTCGAACCTCTAAATAGGACGATACCAGTTCATTGTTATCCTCCTGCAGCTTCCCGGCGTGTTTTTTAGAGTTTGCCATAAAAGTTTCCTTTTGAAATATTGTTTTAATACGGGCAAAAATATCCCGGTGCTCAATGGTAGCACTAATTAAAGATGGTGTGAATCCGGCGCTCGCCGGCTCAGCGATTTGGCTGTCGCGCCTGGGCCGAGGACAGTTCCGCCTGTATCGCCTGCGCCGCTCCGCGCGGATCGGGTGACTGCCAGACCGGGCGCCCCACCACAATGTGATCAGCCCCGTCTGCTATGGCCTGCGCCGGGGTGGCAACGCGTTTCTGGTCCCCCAGGTTTGCCCCGAACGGGCGCACGCCGGGGGTGACAATCAGACGGCCAGTCGCTTCGGGAAGGGCCCGGATCAATGCCGCTTCCTGCGGGCTGGCAATGACACCATCCGCCCCGGCGTCAAAGGCGCGACCAGCCCGTTCAATCACCAGATCAGGGATCAACCCGTCTTTGATCTGCGCTGCGTCCAGATCACCGCGATCCAATGATGTCAAAACCGTCACCGCCAGTATTTTCATTCCCTTTTCGCCCACACCTTCGCGGGCGGCCCGCACCACATGGGGGTCGCCATGCACCGTCAGGAAATCCAGATCAAACTGCGCCAGCCCGCGCACCGCAGCCTCAACCGTTGCGCCGATATCAAACAGCTTCATGTCCAGAAATATGCGCTTGCCGTGCTCGGCTTTCAACTCATTTGCCAGCGCCAGCCCGCCGCCGGTCAACATGCCCAGCCCGATTTTGTAAAACGATACTTCATCGCCGATGGTTTCAGCCAGCTTCAGCCCCGCCAGCGCGTCCGGCACATCCAGCGCGACGATCAATTGGTCTTTGGACATTTTGCGATCCTGCATGTTTTAAGTGTCTTACGGTGGTGCTATCCCACTGGCAAGATGGCCGCGCATGAACAGGATAAAACCATGACCAAACTGATCTGGATGTCTGATCTGCATTTCCTAGCGGGTGATGAAACCGTTGCCGGGCACGATCCGCGGGTCCGCCTGCAAGCGGCTGTGGATCACATTAACCGGCACCAACGGGATGCGGCCTATTGCGTGATATCGGGTGATCTGGTCAACAAAGGTAACGCTGCGGACTACCGGGCGCTGAAGCAACAGCTTGCGCACATGGATATTGAATGTCTGTTGATGCTGGGCAACCATGATGACCGCGCAGAAATTGCCAAAGTGTTTGAGCGACCCAAAAACCCGATGCCTGACCACTGGCAATATCAGCTGCAGATAGATGGTGCTCTGTTGCTGCTTTTGGACACGCTTAAACCCGGCTCTGGCGCAGGCGAATTTTGCCGCGAACGCATGGGCTGGCTAGATACCGCGCTGTCGGCAAATCCGGACCAGCCGGTCTATATCTTCATGCACCACCCGCCGATGGCGCTTGGCCTGCCTATGCAGGATGAAATCAGGTTGGAACAGGGTGCGGAATTTCTGGCGCTGATTGCCGGATACCCAAACGTGAAACACCTGTTCATCGGCCATGTACACCGCCCGGTAACCGGGGTGATCAACGGCGTTTCCTTTGCCACCATGCGCTCGGTTCTGTATCAGGCCCCGCCGCCAATGCCGCCCTGGGACTGGAACAGTTTTGCGCCCGCGCCAGAGGCCCCGGCCTACGGGGTTCTCAACATTGAAAATGCGGACGTAACATTGCAGTATACTGAGTTTTGTGACCATGGGCACGGGGTTGCGCGCGGCGTCTGAGAGCTGACGGCGGGAAACCATGGACTGAAGCAGAAATTTCGGGAACAAGAAAACGCACAGGGTCAGGGTTCGGCGTAGATAATCCGCATATCCGGTTCTTCTGTGCAATACATATGCACCCAGATATAGGCGTGGTTGAACAGCGCCAGCACCAGCGCATTCCAGGACCCGGTCAACAGTGCTATCCCCCAAAACCCAAGAAACACAAAGGAATACATGGCATTGGATGAGTATTTGAATATTCCCTGATCCACCATCGGCATATTGGCATATTCATCATAGAAATGATCCCCCCCCAATGCGCGGTTTATGGTGAAATATTTGATCACCGAATGCATGCCCCAAATTGCCGGGATCATCAGGGCAACCCCGGCAATCAGTTGCAGGTAACGATCACCGGACAACGAACCGGCATCCGCCAGCCCGACGATCAGTACCGTGATCGGCCTCAGCGCCAGAAACGGCAGGAACATCGCCCCCCAAACCTTCAGGGCTTGCTTACCAAACAGCTGTACCATCAGGTTCAGATGCAGCTGCGCACGAAAGACCACCGCCACCATGGATTGGTGGATCAGCGGAATGGCAATGGCGGCTACGATCCAGGATTTGGTGTCTAGGCCAAGGAATTTTCCACCGGTGCTGTTCAAAAGTGAGCAGGCACCGATGGTCAGAAGTGCTGCAATCATGGCGTGTTGTGCCTGACCGCGAAAGATTTCCCGCTTAGGCGTGCGGGCGCGGATTTCGGTCAGTGATCGCATGGGGAGGTTCCTTTTTTCAGGAGGTTAGCAAATTGCGGCCCTGCGGGCCATTATTATGTCTCGCCCTTGCGGGGCTCGGGCGGGCCTCCGGCGGGGGTATTTCCGGAACAAAGATAGGGTATCCGGGGCTTGAAGTGGATCAGTTGAGAACCCATTTATGCGTTAAGGCCCATATAAGGGATGTGCTGCATAAGCGGGCATCTGATGAACGGGCGCTTATTAGAAGGAGACACCCGATGGACATGGAAAAGTTCACTGATCGGTCAAAGGGTTTTTTGCAGGCTGCCCAGACAATCGCGATGCGCGAAGACCATCAAAAGCTTGCCCCCGAACATTTACTGAAAGCGCTGTTGGATGATGAACAGGGCCTGGCCAGCAACCTGATCTCTGCTGCCGGTGGCGATCCGCGTCAGGTGGTTGAGGCTGTCGATCTGGCCTTGGGGAAGATCCCCAAAGTCAGCGGTGACGCTGCCCAGACATATATGGACCAGCAAACTTCGAAGGTTCTGATCGAGGCCGAAAAAATTGCCAAAAAGGCCGGAGATTCATTTGTTCCGGTGGAACGGATTCTAACCGCGTTGGCAGTGGTGAAATCCAAGGCAAAGGACGCGCTGGATGCCGGTAATGTCACGGCGATGAAGTTGAACGGCGCCATCAATGATGTGCGCAAGGGGCGCACCGCCGATACTGCCAGCGCCGAAGAAGGCTATGACGCGCTGAAAAAATATGCCGAGGATCTGACCGAAAAGGCTGCCGCCGGCAAGATTGACCCGATCATTGGCCGCGACGAAGAAATTCGCCGTACCATGCAGGTGCTGTCCCGGCGCACCAAGAACAACCCGGTGCTGATCGGTGAACCCGGCGTGGGTAAAACCGCCATTGCCGAAGGACTGGCCCTGCGCATTGTCAATGGTGACGTGCCCGAAAGCCTGCAGAACAAAAAACTGTTATCGCTGGATATGGGGGCGCTGATTGCCGGTGCAAAATACCGTGGAGAATTTGAGGAACGCCTGAAGGCGGTGCTGAACGAAGTCACCGCCGCTGCTGGCCAAGTGATCCTGTTCATTGATGAAATGCACACGCTTGTCGGGGCCGGTAAGGCGGACGGTGCCATGGATGCCTCCAACCTGTTGAAACCGGCGCTGGCGCGGGGTGAGTTGCACTGCGTGGGCGCAACCACGCTGGATGAATATCGCAAACATGTGGAAAAAGACGCGGCCCTTGCGCGGCGTTTCCAGCCGGTTCTGGTGGCCGAACCAACGGTGGAAGATACGGTTTCAATCTTGCGCGGCATCAAGGAAAAATACGAACTCCACCACGGCGTTCAGATCCGCGATTCTGCCCTTGTGGCGGCGGCAACGCTTAGCCACCGCTATATCACCGACCGGTTCCTGCCCGACAAAGCCATCGACCTGATGGACGAAGCCGCCAGCCGTTTGCGCATGGAAGTCGACAGCAAACCCGAAGAACTGGACGCGCTGGACCGTGACATCCTGCAAAAACAGATTGAAGCCGAAGCGCTGAAGAAAGAAGACGACAAGGCCTCGGTCAAGCGGCTGGAAAAGCTTGAAAAAGAACTGGCCGACCTGCAACAGAAATCAGCGGAAATGACTGCCCAGTGGCAGGCCGAACGTGAAAAGCTGGAAGGGACGCGCGAGCTGACTGAACATCTGGATCAGGCCCGCGCTTTGCTGGATCAGGCCAAACGAGAGGGTGATCTGGGTAAAGCCGGGGAACTTTCCTATGGTGTGATCCCGGAACTAGAGAAAAAGCTGGCAGAAGCCAAAGACGTAGAAAACACCAAACTGGTGGAAGACGCTGTTGGTCCGGAACAGATCGCCGAAGTGGTGGAACGCTGGACCGGTATTCCAACCTCCCGCATGCTGGAAGGTGAGCGTGAAAAGCTGCTGCGCATGGAAGACGAAATTGGCCGCCGGGTCATTGGCCAGCGCACTGCCGTGACGTCGGTTGCCAATGCCGTGCGCCGGGCACGCGCCGGGCTTAACGATGAAAACCGCCCCCTGGGCAGTTTCCTGTTCCTTGGCCCCACCGGTGTCGGCAAAACCGAGCTGACCAAGGCCGTGGCCGAATTCATGTTTGATGATGACAGCGCCATGGTGCGCATTGATATGTCCGAGTTCATGGAAAAACACTCGGTGGCCCGCCTGATCGGTGCGCCTCCGGGCTATGTCGGCTATGACGAAGGCGGCGCTTTGACCGAGGCGGTGCGCCGGCGCCCCTATCAGGTGGTGTTGTTTGATGAGGTCGAAAAAGCCCACCCGGATGTCTTTAACGTGCTGCTTCAGGTGCTGGATGACGGTGTGCTGACCGACGGGCAGGGGCGCACCGTGGATTTCAAGCAAACGCTGATCATCCTGACCTCCAACCTTGGTGCGCAGGCCCTTAGCCAGCTGCCGCAAGACGCCGATGCATCGGACGCCAAACGTGACGTGATGGATGCGGTCAAAGCGCATTTCAGGCCGGAATTCCTGAACCGTCTGGACGAGATCATCATATTTGACCGGCTGTCGCGTGGCGACATGGACGGCATCGTCGATATCCAGCTTGGCCTGTTGACCAAACGGCTTGCCGCACGCGGTATTGCTTTGGAACTGGACGACAGCGCCAAAACCTGGCTGGCGGATCGGGGCTATGATCCGGTCTACGGCGCACGACCCCTGAAACGGGTGATGCAGAACGATCTGCAGAACACGCTGGCTGAAATGCTGCTGGCCGGTGATATCGAAGAAGGCCAGACCGTCACGGTCAGCGCCGGGGCTGACGGGCTGATCATCGGCGATGTTATCGCCACCAGTAACCGTGCAAAACCGGATGACGCAACGGTTCACTAAACCGGTGGCATGCGAATTGGGTTCCGCCGAAATGGCGGGGCCCTTTTGCATATTGAAAACCTACTGGATTGCAGATGTTTTAGGCGGGCTTTTCACGGATAACGCCCAGGCCGCAATTGCAAACATCAAAAGCCCGCCGAAAACGAACGCGCCACCAATGGATGTAACTGACGCGATCCCGGCGCCAATAAAGGGCGCAAACAGCAGGGCAAAGGTGTTTAGCGCTTCACTTAGCGCTGTGATCCGGCCAATTGAGTTTTCTGGCACGGTGTTCTGTATGACAATCCTGAACGGCACAACGGAAATTGCCGATGAAATGCCCAGCAACCCAAAGGCTGCGAAAAATATCGGGCGCGACACGGGCAGGCCAGACAATTCGAAAACCCCAAGGCCCGCAACCACAACCCCCGATACTAAAGACCCAAGCGCTATCCAGATAAATGGCCGGCCCATGCCTTTGGACATGCCCATCAGGATCGCCCCAAACACACCTCCGGCACCAACCGAGGCCAGTGCCAATCCCAGATCAGTCTGGGAATACCCCATATCCCGCGTTAACGGCGCGATCAGCGTGTCATACAGAAACATTGCAAAATAACCCGCCGCCATCATAAAAAGCGCGGATTTCAGAATGGGATTGCCCGATACCATTGTGAACCCGTCCCTGACGCTTTGGAACATTCCAGCCGACGTGCTGTTTTTGCCCGCCAGCACGGGCCGCATTGGTGCTACACGTATCAATAACACCACCGCAACAAATGAAACGCCGGCATTGAGCAGAAACACAAACTGCGGTGCCAGCCAGATCAGCAATGAGCCGCCAAGGGCAGGGGCGGCTATTTTCGCGACCTGGTTGATCGCGTGGCTCAGACCATTGGCGCTGGTTCTGTCTGTCTTAGTGGTCAGGGCTTGCAGTGCTGATTGCTTAGCCGGAGTAAAAAAGCTGTCAACGGTGCTGCGTGCGGCAATCAGGGCCAGCAAAACCGGCCAGTCCGGCGCCAGAAAGAACAATGCGGTTACCAGACCGCGGCCAACGTTGCTCCAGATCATCACGGTTCTTGTATTGGCGCGGTCCACCAGAACACCGGCAAACGGGCCGACAACCAGGTATGGCAAACCCATTGCAACGGCAAGAATGGCGAACACATAGGGCTGCGCGTTCCAAGTAAATGCCAGCAATGCGCCTATGGCAACAAAATCCAGCCAATCCGCGAAATCTGCGGGCAATTGGGCCAGCAAAAGTCGGCGAATTTCGGTGTTTTTAAGCGCCTCAGGAAAAATTGCCATGCCCCTAAATTAGAAGATACGAATACCGCCGCAATGCTAAAATAATACTGGCTCTGCAGTTCAACCCGGATCTTCGCTGCTCAAATTGCATGACCCATTACTTTGCTGCATTGCCATGCGCGGGCCGTATTTGCGCCTAAATTCCCGGCTAACGCTAGGTCAATAGAAGCCATTAGATAGCCTGGGAATGACCAAATTGACCGGATTTGTTGTACAGCCACCAACCGCGGCAATGGCCGCAACGCCGACACCCCGCGCAAGCGCATCGGTTGATGAATGCGTTCTTGGTAACGGCGATTTATGGGATATTGTGCGCCCAATAAACGACGCGATGAACCTGTCCGAAGGCGAAGCCGCCTTCCACGCCTCGATCGCGCATTTTTCACCGCAACAACGCGCAGCGCACGCCGTTGTCTGGTATGTAAACGACGCCCAAAACGGCGGCCATTGGCAGTTTTTCTACAACTCCACCGGCAGCCTCTGGGAAACCGCCCAAAACGGCCTGCGTGAAATAGGGGCCGGTGAAAATGCTCTGATCCTGTCCGGTGCCGCGCTGCGTGCCGGTGGTTCACCGCCGTTTGAATTGTCCAGCCGTCAAAGCCTGATGAAACGCCTTAGCCCGAAATTTGCGGACTTTGACGCCCGGCTGAACGCAACCAACCCGCTAAAACTGCTTTCAGATTACGTACAGGAAAATCGTGCGGCGTTTCTGTTTGTCAGCCCCGGCAACGCCTGACTATTGTTCCCGCAATGCCGGTAGCCCGACGCCGGCCGCCTCAAACCCGCCATCCACCGCGATGGTCTGGCCGGTGACATAACTGGCGGCATCGGAACACAAAAATACAATCATCTCGGCAATCTCGCGCTCAGAACCATAGCGGTTTAACGGAATTGCATCGTGATATGCGTCAATTATTTCCTGGGTATGCACGGCCATCGCCAGTTTGGTGCGCACCGGGCCGGGGGCCACGCAATTGGCGCGGATGCCATATTCCCCCAGTTCAACCGCCTGTTGCAGCGTCAATTGGCGCACGGCCGCCTTTGAGGTGCCATAGGCCACCCGCAAGGTGGATGCCCGAAGACCGGATATAGAAGCGATGTTTACAATCGCACCCTTGGATATTTTCAGGGCAGGGGTGGCGGCCTGCGAACACAGGAACACCCCGTCCAGATTGGTTTGCATCACCCTGCGCCAACGGGCGAAATCAGTTTCTTCGATGGGTCCAAAATCCGCGACACCGGCATTGTTGATCAAAGCATCAATACCGCAGAGCGCCTGAGCCACGTCTTCAATCATCGTCGACACCTGATCCGGGTCAGACACATCGCAAACAATCGGCTGGACGTTGGCAAGCTGTCCGGCTGCAAGGGCCAGCTCATCAGCATCGCGATCAACCATCGCCACCTGCCACCCCTGTTCAAGGAACAACCTGGTGGTCGCCAACCCGATCCCACGGGCGGCACCTGTAACAAGAGCAACCTTCATCTCTTTCCCCGGATTGCAACATTTCCCCCAAAAGGCCAGCGCCTGTTGATAATGTCAATCACACCCCCGTGAGCAGGTTTCAATATCCAACAATGTCGTGAGAATGGTTTGTTTTGATTTCAATGAAGCCTCAGATATTGAATGCTAAAGCGGAAATCACAGGAGCGAACAATGTCCGGACGTTGGAAAAACACACTGAAATACTCGGCAGTCACCCCTCAGGCGAAATATATGAACCGCCGCCAGTTGATGGCCAGCGCGGTCGCCATGGGCATTGCCGGCCCGGCCTTTGCTAAAATTGCGACTGTGCCCAGCCAATATTCGACAGATATGGAGCCGAACAGTTTCAAGGACGTCACCACCTACAATAACTTTTACGAATTCGGCACCGATAAGGCCGACCCCGGTAAAAACGCCCATGTCCTGACCACCGATCCGTGGTCGGTTAAAATTGACGGCATGGTGGACAACCCCGGCAATTACGACCTGTCCGACATCACCAAAGGTGTCACCATGGAAGAACGCATCTACCGGCTACGCTGTGTGGAAGGCTGGTCGGCCGTGATCCCATGGGTTGGCTTTGAACTGTCTGATCTGCTGTCGCGTGTCGGCGTGCAAAGTGGCGCCAAATACGTGCGTTTTGAAACATTGGTGCGCCCGGAAGAAATGTTCGCCCAGAAACGCTCGTTGCTGGATTGGCCTTATGTTGAAGGCCTGCGTCTGGATGAGGCAATGAACCCGCTGACCATATTGGCAACCGGGCTGTATGGCGAAGAAATGCCCAAGCAAAACGGCGCGCCGCTGCGTCTGGTGGTGCCATGGAAATACGGCTTCAAATCGATCAAATCCATTGTACGCATCTCACTGGTCTCGATGGAGCCGCTGAATACATGGCAGCAACAAAACGCCCGTGAATACGGCTTCTTCAGCAATGTGAACCCGGATGTTGACCACCCGCGCTGGTCGCAGGCCACTGAACGCCCGATCGGCGGCGGCTTGTTTTCCAAGCGTGTGCCAACGGACATATTCAACGGTTACGGCGAACAGGTTGCCAGCATGTATGACGGCATGGACCTGAAAAAGTTTTTCTAAAGATAAATTGGCAAGCCCCTGATCCGGTCTTAAATCCGGCTCAGGGCGCGCGCTAAAGGAGAATACAATGACAATGACGCAAAACATAAACGGCGCCCTGCGCCGGGTCCCGGCTTGGCCTATTTACTTTCTCGGCGTGCTGCCGGGGGTCTGGGATTTTTATCAGGGTTTCACCGGCGGCCTGGGTGCCGAACCCATCAAGGCGCTGGAACAGGAATTGGGCCGTTTTGCCCTGCAGATGTTTGTTGTCGTGCTTGCCATTACGCCTTTGCGAAACTTCACGGGCATCAATCTGATCAAATACCGCCGTGCGCTTGGCCTGATGGTTTTCTTCTATGTGGCCGTTCACCTGACTGTCTGGCTGGTGCTGGATGTACAGGACCCGGCGGCGGTCTGGAAAGACATCGTGAAACGCCCCTACGTTACAATGGGCATGATTGGCTTTCTGGCGCTGATCCCGCTGGCGGTCACTTCAAACAACAAATCCCTGCGCAAACTTGGCCCGCTGGTCTGGCGCAAACTGCACCTGTTGACCTACCCGGCGGTGATCCTTGGCGGCGTGCATTTTGTCTGGTTGCGCAAGGGCTGGCAGATTGAACCGATGCTCTATCTGATCGTGATCGTCCTGTTGCTGGCGACGCGGATTAAACCGCGCCGCGCCAAAACTGCCCCCAAGCCAGCGCAGGGCGCGGCCTGAAGATCAGTTAATCAGGCGCAGCGAATTGATATTGCGCGCAATTGACTGGAAAGCATCAGCGATATCTGTGCCATCGACATCGTAATAGTGCGACGGTGTCGAAGCGCAGGCCTCCATCACCAATGAGGATGCGGTAGAGGTTTCAAACCCCATGGTGAACACAGTGATACCCTGCGCCTTGGCGGCGTCACACATGGCTTCCAGGCGGTCGTCTTTTGCTGAATTAAACACCTGATCAACAGCGCCTGGTAAAGATGCAGCGGCGGCGACACCCTGATAATAATCCCATGTGTAGGCATCCCAGAATTGTGGATAGCTTAGTTGCGTGGCGTTGGAATTGCCTTCGGGGTAGGAACGATACTGGCCGTGTTCCTCCCAGTAATAATCACCATAAACCGCGTCATACACCGAAACATGCCCGGCATGGCGTCCGGTACCATCGTTTCGGTAAAATGGGGATGCCCCATCACGGAAACCATCGCGCACAATATGCTGGGTGGTATTCTTGCCGTCGGTCATCAGCACAATAACCTTTTTAGTGTCGGGTTGACGGTATTCAAACGGCCGACCCAGAAATTCGGTGCTGACAACGCCCAGATTGCTTGCAAGGTTGGTAATGGCCGGGCGAAAATCGGGGTCAAGCAGGGCAGAACCCCATTTCATTCCCAATTCAATGGATGTGTAGCCACTGGCGTATAGCGCATCAATTGCCAGCTCAAGATCCTGATAGCTGTTTTCATAGGCCGAAACCGCGCGATTGGTATTCGGGCTGCAGGTGCGCCTGCGGTCGGATGCACTGTCCAGCCAGCTCCAGGGATCAATGGTGGCGCTGCGCCGCAGGTTTGGGCTCAGGTCAGAGATACCTGTTATTGGATCGGCCACCAACGGGTCCAGCTCAACCGGGATCGTATTGTAATCTGACGCCTCAAAATCGATACAACTGGATTGGGTTTGTTCTTCGGTCGTATTGAATTGCTGGATCAGCGTTTCACCCAGCAACACCTGCTCATTGTAGGGAACAAGTGAAATGGATACCTTATCAGGGCTAATCGTACAAACCCCGTCATAGGGTTTTTCCGCATCGGGATTACATTGCATAAGATAGACAAAATCTTTGGCCGCATCCTGCAGGTCTTCGATTTTTGTATTGCCACTGGAAGACATCCGCCCCATTGATCCGGATGTGTCCACCACAAGTGAGATTTCCACATCAGTCACACTTTCCTGCGCGACACCGCCCGCAGGCGCCCTTAATGAATCGATGCCAACAAGGTTCAGAAAAAACGATTTAACATCTGTTGAGACAGTAGCGGACACTGTTTTACCATTGGCCGACTGCACCACACTAATGTCGTCAGCTGTGATCAGATCACCAAACCCGGCCTTATTAAAATAATCCAGAACCACCAGTTTGGAATCCAGTGTCTGGGTCAGGCTGGCACCGGCCAGCACCGACCGGTCAAGCGTTGCCTGTAATTGGGTGCGGTTCATTTCGGTACGCATCAGATCAATGGCCAGGCCGGTGATCATCAACATCATGATCAGCAGGAACAATGAAAAGATAATCAATGAACCGTCCTCAGAAGCCTGAAAGGCTTTTAACCGCCGCTGGCGCACCGGGGGATTATTGCTGATTTGGGTTCTTGTTTGTTCTGATACCAATAACATACTGCACCTACTAATTACCCGAAGTTTAAAATACCGGCAGGGATGCGCCTTTAATTCTCGCCCACCCCAACTGTGGCTCGATTTGGAACAGAATACGGCAAGCAAGGCGTAAAAGCGGCAAAAAAGCGACTTTGACCACGGTTCAGGGATGGTTGGAATAATTCAGGCCGAATGTTTCCATAATGGCAGCCAATACGCAGTATATTGTGGAAACCAAGCTGAATTATCCGGGGCTTTAGACAGATGAAGTTTGGTAATTAGCGTTGAATTTGACGCGCCCGGTCCAGATACCACCGCACCAGCCCCCCGGCAGAAACAACCTTAACGTCA
>CAZETX010000057.1:0-14940 GCA_964514925.1 uncultured Marinosulfonomonas sp. | reverse complement strand
TGTTATTGGGTACAGGTGCGGCCATCGGTGTGACCGGCAGCCGCTATCTGAAATCATCCAACCCGGTGCTGGACGGCACAAGCAGCCTGCAACCCGTGGCCAGCAACGGCACGCTGAACGACATCAGCGGCATGTCAAAAACCCCGATTTTCAAACATATCACCCTGACAGACGATCCCGGTGACACGCTGATCGCGACACTTCGCGCCGAACTTAAAGACGCTGCTGCCGAAAACCGGCCGGTTAATGTCGGCGCGGCGCGCCATTCCATGGGCGGGCAGGCCATTCCACGGGGTGGCCACGCCATCAGTTTTGACAACGGGCTGGTGCAGCTGGACAGTGCCAACAAAACCTACCGCGCCCATGCCGGTGCCCGCTGGCACCATGTGGTCAGCGCCCTTGATCCCCGGGGGTTTTCCCCGGCTGTGATGCAATCCAACCATGATTTCGGCGTGGCGGCGACGTTCTGCGTTAATGCCCATGGCTGGCCGGTGCCCTATGGCCCGATGGGGGCGACGGTGCGGTCAATTCAGATGCTGCTGGCGGATGGGGAGCTGGTAAGCTGTAGCCGTGAGCAGAACCGTGATTTGTTCAATCTGACCATGGGGGGCTATGGGTTGGTTGGGCTGATCACTGAGATTGAGGTGGATATGGTCCAAAACCAGCGCCTTGAGCCGAGCTTTGAAAAGATGCCCGGTGAACAGCTGGGCACCGCGTTTATGCAGGTTTTGCAGGACAAAACCGTGACCATGGCCTATGGGCGGCTGAATGTGGACCGGGAAAATTTCATGGCCGATGCGCTGATGATCAGCTATCGGCCGGCCTCAGATCAGGCCGATCTGCCCGCCGCTGCCGGATCTGGTTTCATGTCAAAGGCCGGGGCGAAAATTTACCGCGCGCAGCTGGGCAATGAGCGGATGAAACGTGTGCGCTGGTGGACCGAAACCGATCTGGCGCCGCGACTGGCCGGGGCGTCCACCCGCAATTCCCTGATCAATGAACCGGTGGTGACGCTGGATGATGGTGACCCAAACCGGGTTGATATCCTGCATGAATATTTCGTCGCACCCGATCGGTTCCCCGATTTCCTGCAGGTGTGCCGCGATGTGATCCCGGCCTCCTATCAGGAATTCCTGAACGTCACATTGCGTTTCATAAATACCGACAATGAAAGCCTGTTGGCCTATGCCAGCGTTCCCCGCATCGCCGCCGTCATGTCGTTTTCGCAGGAAATGACCGCGCGGGGTGAGGCCGACATGGCCCGCATGACCCACGCCCTGATCGAAGGTATTATCGGCATTGGCGGCAGTTATTACCTGCCCTACCGACCCCACGCGAGCGTCGATCAACTACTGCGCGCCTATCCGCGCGCCGGCGAATTCGTTGCCGCAAAACGGGCGATTGACCCGCAACTGCGGTTCCGTAACAACCTGTGGGACAGTTATTTGGAGGCGCTATGAGTTTGCTTCAGAAAATATCGCTGGGCTATTTCGGGGCGCTGCTGGGCGCCGCCAGCCTGAACTACATCCCTGGTCTGGTGGACCCGGACGGCTTGGCATTTGGCATCTTCGCGCTGGATATCTATGATGACGGGCTGCATCTGGTATCGGCGCTTTGGGCGCTGGCCGGGGCGTTAATTTCCCACCGGGCGGCGCGTATTTTCCTGATCGGGTTTGGCGCGGTTTATCTGGGCGATGGCCTGCTGGGGCTGGCCACCGGATCGGGTTATCTGGACCTTGGCATCCTCAATAACGGCGTGCTGGATCTGGCGTTTACCTTCAAGATATTTGCCAACGCCCCCCATATCGGCCTTGGCGGCATCGCATTGTTATCCGGGTTGTTTCTGGGGCGGCGCTGATGGGTTTCGTGCGGAAATGGCTGAAACGTCTGACCCTGACAGTGCTGTTGCTGGTGCTGGGGCTGGCCAGCCCGATCATCTGGATCGAAACCGCCTGCCGGGGCAGCGGCAAGGCGCAGGCCTACACACCGATTATCAGCGATGCCACCTGGCAACGGGCCGAAGCGCGCAGCTATCTGACCTATCCGGAATGGCACATCGTGCATGCCTATGATGATTACGCCCGGGTGATTGAACAGGGTGACCCCCATGATTACCGGTTCCTGTCGGGCATTGCCGGGTTTTGGACATCGCTTTGCGCTTTGTCTGAGGTGTCGGCCCGGCACGGTGGCTTTAACTGGAATTCCAAGCAGACCATCTACACCATCGGCGTCAGTTTCACCGCCGAACTGGCGATGAAGGCGCTTTACGAAGAAACCCTGGGCCGCATTGCCACCCTGATACGGGGGCCGCAACATTCACCATTGGATAGTCTGTCTGCACAACAGGCGGCTGATTACGCAAAATTCCTGCAACAGGTGCCGTGGTATAACTGGGATTTTAACCGCGACATTGCCGCGCTGAAGGCCGCCCAAACCGATGGGTTTCGGGATCGGGAACGCGCACTGGCGCTGGGGTTGGAATATGGCATTAAGGCAAAATATGCCGGGCTGATCGCCAGTGCGGTGGCGTCAGTTGGCGCCGATCAATTGCGTCTGCGCATGGTGGTTGACGGCGTTTCGCGCCAAGATCTGTTGCAGATCAAGGGTATAGAGATAATCAAACAACACCCCCAGGGGCTGGTAATTGAAACCCCGCGCTACCGGGCGCTGACAAATATTCTGGATCAGCTGGCGGGCAATGGCGCCGAGTTTGTGGAAATTGCCGGCAATGACGATATCATGCTGACGGCAATATCGCCCGAACCCCTGCCCGGCGCATTGTTCAGTTTTAAACGACAAGGCTACGGTGACATGCGCCATCTGATATCGCTGAAAGTAACTGATCTGGCCGAAACCCTGCGTGGTTTTGCCAATTCCCCGGTCGCATTGGAACATATCCACGACTACTGAGGAAAGCCGTGGCAAAACCGCTTGCTCCCTTGAAAAGCCCCGGC
Source organism: uncultured Marinosulfonomonas sp. (assembly GCA_964514925.1). Lineage (GTDB taxonomy): Bacteria > Pseudomonadota > Alphaproteobacteria > Rhodobacterales > Rhodobacteraceae > NVTR01. The sequence continues at coordinate 11,986 of CAZETX010000057.1, read as the reverse complement.
CAATGGGCCATCTAGCCAGCAACAATAAACCGCTGCAAGGACATGACCATGCTGGAATTCGGCCAAACCCCCGACGCAACCGCCGATCTGATCAAGGACACCACCGAAGCCGAATTTATGGTCGACGTGATCGAAGCCTCAAAAGAGGTGCCGGTGATCGTTGATTTCTGGGCACCATGGTGCGGGCCGTGTAAAACTTTGGGCCCGATGCTGGAAGACGCGGTCAAAGCCGCCGGTGGCAAGGTGCGCATGGTCAAGATCAACGTTGATGAGGCCCAGCAAATCGCCGCCCAGCTAAAGGTGCAGTCGATCCCCACGGTATACGGCTTTCACAACGGCCAGCCGGTGGATGCATTTCAGGGCGCGGTGCCGCAATCTGAGATCAAGACCTTTGTCGATAAACTTGCCGCACTGGCCGGGGACGGTGGCCTGTCAGAAGCGATTGAAGCCGCCGAAACCATGCTGACCGAAGGCGCGGCTGTGGACGCCGCCCAGACATTTGCCGCCATATTGGGCGAAGAACCCAACAACGCCGCCGCTTACGGCGGCATGGTGCGCGCCCATATCGCCATGGATGATCTGGATCAGGCCGAGGCGATACTGAACGGCGCGCCCGAAGAAATTTCAAATGCCCCCGAACTGGAAGCCGCCCGCGCCCAATTGCAACTTGCCCGGCAGGCCGCGGATGCCGGACCCATTGGCGATCTGGAAGCGGCCGTTGCAGCCAAACCTGACGACCATCAGGCGCGCTTTGATCTGGCCAGCGCCCTGCATGCTGCCGGCAAACCCGATGCAGCAGTTGATCAATTGCTGGATCTGTTCCGCCGCGATCGAGACTGGAACGAAGGCGCCGCCAAGGCGCAGCTGTTCACCATATTTGACGCCCTGACCCCACAGGACCCGATTGCGCTGAATGGACGGCGCAGGCTTTCGTCGTTAATATTCTCCTGACCCATAGGCTGGGCAGGGTTTAGACCATGTTTAATGCGGCAAACCTACCTGATACGATCCCGGTTTTTCCGCTGCCGGGGGCGCTGTTATTGCCGCGCGCCCGTCTGCCGCTGCATATTTTTGAACCGCGCTATCTGGCCATGCTGGACGATGTGCTGAAAACCCAGCACCGGCTGATCGGCATGATACAGCCCCTGCCCGGCTCAGACCCCCCGGCCCTGCACAATATCGGCTGCGCCGGGCGCGTCAGTTCATTTTCGGAAACCGATGACGGGCGCTATATGCTGTCCCTGTCGGGTATTTCCCGTTTCACCATCACCAAAACAAATGAGGGTTTTACCCCCTATATCCGCTGTGACGTTAGCTGGGACGGGTTTGAACGTGATCTGCAAGCCGGCGAACAGGACCCGGATTTTGAACGCGCCCGGTTCATGGAAAAGCTTAGGCAGTATTTCAGCACGCTGGATCTGGAAACCGACTGGGAAACGCTGCAGGGCGCGAATGATGAAATGCTGATCAATTCGCTGTCCATGCTGTGCCCGCTTGACCCGGAAGACAAACAGGCATTGCTTGAGGCCGAAACCCTGCCTGAGCGGCGCGCGATTTTAGCAACCTTGCTGGAATTTGCCCGACGCAGCGGCCAAAACGATGAGGTCATGCAATGAGCGATGCAGTCACCACCGACCGCAAAGTGCTTGAGGCTTTGGTCTGCCCGCTGACCCATGCCACCCTGACCTATGATCCCGACAAACAAGAGCTGGTGTCAAAACCCGCCAATCTGGCGTTTCCGATCCGCGACGGCATCCCGGTTTTACTGGTGGATGAGGCCCGCGTGCTGGAATAGGTTTCCGGGCTAAATCTGACGCCCCTGCATCAGCTTTGGCAGGTCGCCGGTTAGCCCGGCGGCTTCGCGGATAAAAGACCGGCGCAATTCCGGCCAGGCATTGACCAGCCCCAGCCCCAGATCGCGCCCGGTACGAACCAGTGTATTATCATTTGAAAACAGCCGGTTAATGCCATCCGTCGCCAATGCCAGCGTCGCCACGTCAAAGCGGCGCCATTGCTGATAGCGCGCCAATACATCGGCGCGGCCAATATCTTCGCCGCGCCGTTTGGCTAGTGTCAGTACTTCGGCCAGCGCGCCCACATCCTTCAGCCCGGCGTTTAGCCCCTGACCGGCAATCGGGTGCACCCCATGGGCCGCATCCCCCACCAATGCGATACGTTCGGCAACAAATGAATTGGCCAGTGTCAGGTTCAGCGGATAGCTGAACCGCGCCCCGGCCAGCGATATCTGCCCCAGAAAATCACCGAATCGCGGGCGCAGAACCTGCAGATAATCCGCGTCGTTCAAGGCGTTGATCCGCGCCGCCTGGGCATGGCTTTCGGTCCAGACAATGGAAGACTGATTGCCCGGCAGCGGCAATATCGCCAGCGGCCCCGGCGGCATGAAAAACTGATGCGCGATACCGTTATGGGGCAGTTCATGCTGAATGGCGCAGACCAGTGCGGTCTGGCCATAATCCCAGCCTGTACGCTTGATCCCGGCGCGCTGGGCGGTTTGTGAACGCCGCCCGTCACAACCGATCAGAACCGCACCACCCAGTGTCTGGCCCGATGCCAGCACCGCCTGCACCTGCCCCGGCATGGTGCGTTGATCCACAACCGAGCTGCCTTCAATCAGGGTAATCCCGCCATGGTCAGCAATTTTTGCCCGCAAAGCCCGGCGCAAAAACCGGTCTTCGACCATATAGCCCATGGGGCCTTCTTCAATCTCGGCATGATTAAATTCCAGCACGAAGGGTGATGCGCCTTCACCTGCACGCCCGTCGCTGACTTTAATCTCAAGCAGGGGTTGGGCGTGTTGTTCTATATCCTGCCATGCGCCAACGGCCTTCAGCAATTGTTGCGACGTCAGCGCCAGCGCGTAGCCCCGCCCGTCAAATTCATCCGCCCCCTGTTCAGCGCCGGTTACCGGATCAATCACACTGACCGTCAGACCGGCATTGGCCAAAGCCAGCGCCAGAACCGAACCGTTCAGCGCGCCGCCTGCTATCAGAATGTCGCTGTCATGTGCCATGGCGCAATTATCTTGTTCACAACGGGATTGTCCATGGTCGCCAAGGTCGCTACCGTCGAATAAGATTTTGAGGGGCGCTGAAATGAGCAATGCTTGGTTAACAATGTCGGCCGCCGATCTGGGACGCGGCATCGGGGCCGGTGATATTGATCCGCTGGCCCTGACCGAGTGCTATCTGGCGGCCATTGCCGAACATCCGCTGGCCCCCCGGATCTATGCGCGCACCACCAATGAACGCGCGTTGTCGGAAGCCGCAAGTGCCGCCAAACGCGCCCGCGCAGGGTCGCGCAAATCTGCCCTGGACGGGGTGCCGGTTTCCTGGAAAGACCTGTTTGATACCGCCGGAATCGCAACCGAGGCGGGTTCGGCCCTGCTGAAGGGTCGTGTGCCCGACACCGACGCCGTGGTGTTGCAAAATGCCACCCGGGCCGGGCTGGTCTGTCTGGGCAAGACCCACATGTCAGAGCTGGCGTTTTCCGGGCTGGGCTATAACCCGATCACCCAAACCCCGCCCTCGGTGAATTTCCCCGATTGTGTTGCCGGTGGCTCATCCTCGGGCGCGGCGGCTTCGGTGGCTTTTGATCTGGCCCCGGTGGCTGTTGGCTCTGATACCGGCGGTTCAGTGCGCATTCCGGCGGTCTGGAATGATCTGGTGGGGCTGAAAACCACCTCTGGTCGGTTGTCATTGCAGGGCGTGGTGCCGCTTTGCGCCCATTTTGACACGGTGGGCCCGCTATGCCGCACGGTTGAAGATGCCGCCCTGATGCTGTCGGCACTGGGCGGCGGCAGGGCGCCTGATCTGACCGGTGCCAACCTGAAAGGCGCGCGGTTTCTGATCCTTGATAACGTTGCCATGGACGATGTGCGCAAGCAGCCATTGGCGGCTTTCGTGCATGCGGTTGAGCGCCTGAAAACCGCCGGTGCAACGGTTGAACGCCACACGGTTGCCGGGGTGGAAACCGCAATGGCGCTTGCCGGGGCGCTGTTTTCAACCGAGGCCTACGCCACATGGCAAACCGAAATTGAGGCCGCACCAGAACTGATGTACCCGGCAATTCTGGCGCGTTTTCAAACAGGTATGGCGTTTAGCGGTGTGCAATATGTCGCCGCATGGCAGGCGCTGACACGCCTGCGGGCCGATTGGGCGCAGGCCACCGCGGGCTATGACGCGGTGATCATGCCCAGTTCGGCGTCACTGCCACCGGTTATTGAAAAGCTGGCCGTGGATGACGATTATTACCTGTCGGAAAACCTGCTGGCCCTGCGCAACACCCGCATCGGCAATCTGATGGGTTCGGCGGCGTTAACCCTGCCCGCAGGCACGCCTTCAACCGGGATCATGTTCCTCACACCCCCCCATTCTGAGGAGCGCCTGCTGCGCATCGGCGCCGCCGCCGGGGCGGCATTGGCCTAAAAGCAACAATTCTGCCCCTTAAAGTACGAATATTGCAGCGTTTTTCTGGACCCAGACGCAAACAACCGGTAACCATGGGTGAAACGGGGCGTTAATGACCCCGTCACAGAGGCAGACATGGTGTTCCCCGAGCGGTTTTCGAACCTGCCAGAATATGCGTTTCCGCGCTTGCGGAGGCTTGTTAACGCCCACCCGGCGGGGGGCGATGTCATCCGTATGTCCATCGGTGAGCCAAGCCACCCGTTCCCCCATTGGGTCAGCGAAGTGATCAGCCGCCATGCCGAAGGTTTCGGGAAATACCCGCCTAATGACGGCACCCCGGAACTGCGCCGCACCATCGCCGACTGGCTAACCCGACGCTTTAACGTGGCGCTTGACCCCGATACCGACATCCTGCCCCTGACCGGCACCCGCGAAGGCCTGTTCAACGCCTGCCTTGCCCTGTGCCCGGAAAAAACCGAACAGGGCGCGCAACCCATCGTTCTGATCCCGAACCCGTTTTATCAGGCCTACGGGGCTGGTGCGCGGGCGGCAGGGGCCGTGCCGCATTATGTTTCGGCCACCCAGCAAAGTGGATTTCTGCCGGATTATCAATCACTTGGCGCTGATATTCTGGACCGTGTGGCAATTGCTTTCATCTGTTCCCCATCCAATCCACAGGGGGCCGTGGCCAGCCGTCAATATCTGAGCGATCTGCTGAAACTGGCCGAAAAGCACGATTTCCGGGTGTTTGCCGATGAATGTTACAGCGAGATTTACCGCGACACCCCACCAACCGGCGCGCTGGAGGTGGCGGCAGACAGCGGCACTGACCCGGAACGCCTGTTTGTTTTCCATTCGCTTTCCAAACGCTCAAACCTGCCGGGGTTACGCTCTGGCTTTGTGGCCGGCGGGGCGCAGGGCATCGCCCGGCTGAAACGCCTGCGAAACTATGGTGGCGCACCAATACCCCTGCCCCTGCAGCATGTGTCCCAGCGCGCCTGGGCGGATGAAACCCATGTGGCGGCAAACCGCGCGCAATACGTGCAGAAATTCGAAGCGGCGGATAAAATTTTCGCCGGTATTCAGGGTTACACCGCCCCCACAGCCGGGTTTTTCCTGTGGCTGCCGGTTAGTGACGGCGAAACAGCGGTGGTGAAACTTTGGACTGAAACCGGCGTGCTGGCCCTTCCGGGGGCCTTTCTCAGCCGGGAAATTGACGGGGACAACCCCGGTCAGAAATATATTCGGGTCGCCCTGGTGGCCCCAAGTGACGAAATGCAGCGCGGGCTGATTAAAATCCGCGACTGCCTATACGGGTAAGGACAAGAATTAATGGCAACCTATCAGGCAAAACAGCGTGACCCCCTATTTGACCGCGCCACACAGGCACTGCTTGAACGGCGGGGAAAAGAGCTGGTGGGCTTTGCCCTGTTGATTACAGCCCTGCTGTTCAGCGTCATGTTAGGGTCCTACACCCCCAATGACCCCAGCTGGCTGTCGGTTACCGACGCCCGTGTTGAAAACCTGCTGGGCCGGTTCGGGGCGTCCATTGCCTCAACCATAATTGTTATCGCTGGTCTTGGCGGCTGGGGCATCGTGGCGGTACTGGCCACATGGGGCGTGCGTTTTGTCGCCCATATCGGTGAAGAACGTGCCATCGCCCGGCTGATTTTCGCCCCCATCGCCATTGCATTGGCGGCAATTTACATGTCCACCCACGTGCCCGGTGCCGACTGGACCCATTCCTTTGGCCTTGGCGGACTGTTTGGTGACACGGTATTGGGGGCAATTCTGGGCGTTTTGCCGGTGAAGGCGACACTGGGGCTGAAGATCCTGTCCCTGATCATGGCTCTGGCAACACTGGCCATGGCGGTGCTTGTGCTGGGCTTTACCCGGGCCGAACTGGCCCGCATTGGCCGGTTTTTGCTGTTTGGCGTTATCGTGATCTACGCTGGCCTGATGCGCCTGTTGGGCATGGGCGCGTCTGGTTCCCTGATGGCGGCGCGCAAACTGCGTGCCAACCGGGTTGAACGCAATGAAATGAAACGCGCGGTGCAGGAAGATATGCAAATGGCCCACACCGTTGCCGGCCCGGTACCACCGCAACCCATGGTGCAACGCCCGCTGACGACACAGGCACCAGGCGATGCGGTACTGCGCGCTGAACCCACCTTTACCGCCCCGGTTCTGGGGGAAACCCTGCAGGCACCCGAAGCAAAACCCAGCCTGTTGTCACGCCTGCCGTCACTGTTGAAACGCACACCGGTGCCCGAAACAGTACCGGAACCCGAACTGCACATGGCCGAAGATTTTGGTGATCCGGCGATTAAGGCCAAAATTGCCCAGGTGATCAAAAACCGCGTGACCAATAAAACACTTATCCACGGCGCCGCACAGCGCAGCGAACCCCTGGTCAGCGCCCGCCATCCGCGTGGCCCCAAACCGATGATCCTGCAACAGTCCCCGGCCATTGAACCTGTGGCATCCGCGGCTTCGGGCTTTGAACTGGGCGATGAACCAGCCATGTATCAAAACCCGATCCCACCGATGCCGGACGCCAAAAAGGTGGTGCAACACGCCCCGCGCAAGACAGTGCAGCCATCCCGGCAGGCCCGCGCCGAGGCCCAGCCAAAACTGCAATTCGAAGAACGAAAAATCGCCCACGAACTACCGCCCCTCAGCCTGCTGGGGGACGCTGTGGTGGTTGAACGCCAGCATCTTTCCGATGAAGCGCTGGAAGAAAACGCCCGCATGCTTGAATCGGTTTTGGATGATTACGGCGTCAAAGGTGAAATCGTGTCGGTGCGCCCGGGCCCGGTTGTCACCATGTATGAACTGGAACCGGCGCCGGGCCTCAAGGCCAGCCGGGTAATCGGCCTGTCCGATGATATCGCGCGCTCAATGTCGGCCCTGTCGGCGCGGGTTTCCACCGTTCCGGGCCGCTCGGTCATTGGTATTGAGCTGCCAAATGAACACCGCGAAAAGGTCATGCTGCGCGAAATTCTGGCAGCCCGGGATTTTGGCGACAGCAACATGAACCTGCCGCTGGCTTTGGGCAAGGATATCGGCGGTGACCCGATTGTCACCAATCTGGCCAAGATGCCCCACCTGCTGATCGCCGGAACCACCGGTTCGGGTAAATCGGTGGCCATAAACACCATGATCTTAAGCCTGCTGTATAAGCTGACGCCGCAAGATTGCCGGATGATCATGATTGACCCAAAGATGCTGGAACTCAGTGTCTATGACGGCATTCCGCACCTGTTATCCCCGGTGGTGACCGACCCCAAAAAGGCCGTGGTTGCCCTGAAATGGGTGGTGGGCGAAATGGAAGAACGCTATCGCAAGATGTCCAAAATGGGCGTGCGCAATATCGAAGGCTTCAATGGCCGGGTACAGGACGCCCTGAACAAGAACGAAATGTTCAGCCGCACTGTGCAGACCGGCTTTGATGACGCCACCGGTGAACCGGTGTTTGAAACAGATGAATTCAAGCCCGAAAAGCTGCCCTATATCGTGGTGATTGTTGATGAAATGGCCGACCTGATGATGGTGGCCGGCAAAGAAATTGAGGCCTGCATCCAGCGCCTTGCGCAAATGGCGCGGGCCAGTGGCATCCACCTGATCATGGCCACACAACGCCCCAGCGTTGATGTGATCACCGGCACCATCAAGGCCAACTTTCCCACCCGGATATCATTTCAGGTCACCAGTAAAATCGACAGCCGCACCATTTTGGGTGAACAGGGCGCCGAACAACTGCTGGGCATGGGCGACATGCTGTATATGGCAGGTGGTGCAAAAATTACCCGCGTTCACGGCCCGTTCGTGTCCGATGAGGAGGTTGAAGAAATCGTCAACCACCTGAAATCCGCCGGGCCCCCGGAATATGTAAGTGGTGTGGTTGATGGCCCGGAAGGTGATGCTGAAAGCGACATTGATCTGGTGCTGGGTCTGGGGGGCAATACCGACGGCGAAGACGCGCTGTATGACACAGCCGTTGCCATTGTCGCGCGGGATCGCAAATGCTCAACATCCTATATCCAGCGCAAACTGGCGATCGGCTATAACAAAGCCGCCCGTCTGGTGGAGCAGATGGAAGATGCCGGGCTGGTCAGTTCGGCCAACCATGTCGGTAAACGTGAAATTCTGATCCCCGAACAGCATTAACCGGCGGTTCTCTGCTTTGTGATGCGATGTGGGGGTGTGAACCCGCTGTTTAAGGACTAAATTAGGGCCATGAAAATTTTTCGCACCCTGCTGGCCCCTGTTCCGGCCCTGATATTAACCCTGTCACTGGTTGCCCCGGCCGCCGCCGAAAAGCTGCCGCTTGCAGCCATTTCCGGCTATTTCAATGACATGAAAACCGCCGAGGCGGAATTTACCCAGATCAATGACGATGGCACTATTTCAACCGGTAAAATCCTGATCCGCCGCCCCGGCCGCATTCGCTTTGAATATAACCCACCCGATGCCAGCCTTGTTCTGGCCAGCAAAGGTCAGGTCGCGGTATTTGACGCCAAATCCAACCAACCGCCTGAGCGTTTTCCGCTGGTGCGCACCCCTCTATACCTGATTTTGGCCAAAGACGTGAACCTGAGCCGCGAACGAATGGTCATCGGCCACACCGAAGACGGCCCGACAACTTCGGTAATTGCCCAGGATCCTAAGAACCCGGAATACGGCTCAATCGAACTGGTATTCACCGCAAACCCTGTCACCCTGCGCCAATGGATCGTCACCGACGGTGCCGGGCAACGCACCACAGTAATTTTAGGGGAATTCAGTCAGGGCGGCCGCTTGCTGAACCAATTATTCGACATCAAAAAAGAAATGTCAGACCGCGGCTTTGACAGCTAGATCACCGGTACCGGCCTAGCTGCAGCGCACCAGCTGGCGCGCATACAGATCAGAACGCGCATTCACCTCACCTGCAATCCGGCGTAACCACGACTTTGATCTGTAACTGCCCCGGGCAAACCCGGCGCGACCTTCATGGTAGGCCAGATATTGATTGCTGGCATCGGTTTTAGATATCCCCAGCTCTTCAGTGCTTTCCGCCATGTACCAGCCAATAAAATCGGTGGCGTCACCAATGTCATCGCGCCGTGCGCCGCGCCGGCCTGTATCGCGGCGGTATTCATCCCATGTAGCATCCAGCGCCTGACTGTAGCCATAGGCAGAGCTTTGCCGCCCCATCGGGATCACCCCCAGCGCATATTGGTAGGGGGTGCGGGCGTTGCCGATGAATTTACTTTCCTGATAGATCGTCGCCATCTGCACATTAACCGGGATGCCCCAACGGTCCTGGGCGCGTTCCATCGCCCTTTGATAGGTCGGGCGCTGATCCAGAATACTGCAGGCGCTGTCCAGATTGCGCGGTGCCGAATAATTTGCGCTGCCGCAGGCGGCGACAAACGCCAGCAACGTCGTTGTTCGTGAAAATCTGCTCATGTGCCTCTGGCCTTTTTTCACCAGAATACCCAATTCAGGGGCCCAGGTGAACGCTTAAAATTTTAAAGTCATTCACAAATAGATGTTTGAGCGGAATATTGATCATGGATTGGAATCAATGGACGGCGGTATTTATTAAGAATTGTTAATATTTCGGCAAAATTTGGCCGGTATTTTACCGGCACAGCCCCTTTCTGTTCAGTAATTTCTGCATTTAAATGTTTGTTTTCTGATAGTTATGTTGAATCATCAACCGCACTGTCGGTGAATACACCACAGTTTGTTTCCGCAATCCCCGTGGACATGGTTCCGCCCCGCGCGATATCAACATCGTAAGGGGCAATTAACAAATGTTGAAAACACGCGCTAGGTACCACATCGGACAGGTCGTCTGTCATCGTAAACACCCGTTTCGCGGGGTTGTATTTGACGTCGACGCCAAATTTTCAAACTCTGACGAATGGTATGCGGCCATCCCCAAGGATGCGCGCCCGCCAAAGGATCAGCCGTTTTATCACCTGCTGGCCGAGAATGACAAAAGCTATTATGTCGCCTACGTGTCCGAGCAAAACCTGAAGGCTGATTATTCCGGCCGCCCGGTGGATCACCCGGACCTGCCGGACCTGTTTGGCGATTTTGAAGACGGGCTTTACCCGCTTCAGTTCCAGCTGAACTAGTACCCGATAGCCGCACCGTCTTTGCGCGGATCGGACCCGGCCTGCAACACGCCGCGATCGTGATCAATCAGGATCGCCTGCGCCCCGCCGATAGGTTTGGCCGGGATCACTACATTGTGCCCCAGATCGCGCAGATCTTGCGCGACGGACGTGCTATATCCGCGCTCGACCCGTAATTCACCGAATTTTGAAAATAGTCTCGGCCCGTCGATGGCCTGCTGCGGCGCCATGCCAAAATCAACGCTGTTGGAAAGAAATCTGGCATGCCCCACCGGTTGATAGGCCCCGCCCATCACCCCGAACGGCATCACGATCCGCCCGGCTTGCCGCAATATGCCTGGAATAATCGTATGCATGGGCCGCTTGCCGCCCCCGGCCTCGTTTACATGGCCTTCTTCAAGGGTGAATCCGCCGCCGCGGTTCTGAAAAAGCACCCCGAACTGAGATGACGCTATTCCTGAACCAAAGCTCTTGTAGATCGAATAGATCAGCGACACCGCCATCTGGTCCTTGTCCACCACGCTCAGATAAACCGTGTCACTGTGAACCGCTGCGCCGACCCGGCAAGGGTCGGCCATAGCGCGTTTAGGATCGATCCGCCCGGCCAGTCGCGCCGCCGTCTGTGGGCTGATCATGTGATCCAGCCGCTGCACATGCCCTGGGTCGGCAATGAAACGATCCCGCGCGTCATAGGCCAGCTTGGTGGCCTCGGCCTCGATATGTGCCCGCGCCGAACCAAACGGCTCCATCCCGGCGATATCGAAATGCGTCAGAATATTGGCCAGCAAGATCGCCGTGGCGCCCTGACCGTTGGGCGGATGCTCGATCAATTCGGTGGCGTGATAGTCGCCGGTTATCGGGGTGGTATATTCGCAGGCCGTGTGGGCAAAATCCTGCAAAGTATGGGCCCCTCCCAACGCCTGCAATGACGCAACCATATCGTCCGCCACTTCGCCTTCATAAAATCCGGCCCGGCCTTCGCGGGCAATGCGTTCCAGCACGTCGGCCTGCACCGGGTGCCGGTACAATCCGCCAATATCATAGGGCTTGTCATCCTGAAGATAGAATTGCCGGGCGGCACCCGACAGAAATTTTTGCGAAGCCCGCCAATCAAACGCGGTACGTGGTGTCACAGGCACCCCTTCGCGGGCATAATGGATCGCCGGGGCGAGGCTCTCGGCCATTCCCAATTTGCCCCAGTCCTGTGACAGGCGGCAAAACGCATCCACTGCCCCGGGTACGGTTACTGCCTCGGGGCCATTGAGCGGCACACTTGCCAGCCCCGCATCACGCATGGCCGCCGCGCTCAACCCGGCAGGTGCACGACCCGAGCCATTCAGCGCCACCACATCTTCAGTGCCCGGCGGTTTCAGCAGCACAAAACAATCGCCACCAATACCGGTGGACTGGGGTTCACATATCCCCAGC
>CAZETX010000056.1:0-15727 GCA_964514925.1 uncultured Marinosulfonomonas sp. | reverse complement strand
TGCGCATCTGGCGTGAAGGCAAAGAACATGTGGCCCGATTTGAACACGGCGACACAGTGGAACATCTGAAAGTGGTGGGCGACGCCAACGGCAAAAAAGGCACCGAGGTCAAATTCCTTGCCACGCTGGATACATTTTCCGACCGGGAATACGTGTTCAAGACGCTGGAAAACCGACTGCGGGAACTGGCCTTCCTGAATTCGGGTGTGCGCATCATCCTGCGCGATGAACGCCCGGTCGAACCACTGGAAGCCAACCTGTATTATGATGGCGGCGTCAAAGAATTTGTACGCTACCTTGACCGATCAAAAGTACCGATGCTGGAGGAACCGATTTTCTTCACCGGCGAAAAAGATGGCATCACCGTCGAAGTGGCAATGTGGTGGAACGACAGTTACCACGAAAACGTGCTGCCCTTCACCAACAACATCCCGCAACGGGACGGCGGCACCCATATGGCTGGTTTCCGCGGCGCCCTGACCCGAACCATGAACCTGTATGCAGGGTCTTCCGGCCTCGCTAAAAAGGAAAAGATCAACTTCACCGGGGATGATGCCCGCGAAGGTCTGACCTGCGTGTTGTCAGTCAAAGTGCCGGACCCGAAATTTTCAAGCCAAACCAAAGATAAGCTGGTCAGCTCCGAAGTCCGCCCTGCGGTGGAAGGTCTGGTCAACGAAAAACTTGGCGAATGGTTTGAAGAACATCCAACCGAGGCCCGGATGATCGTCGGCAAAATGGTGGAAGCCGCACTGGCCCGCGAAGCCGCCCGCAAGGCCCGCGAAATGACCCGTAAGAAATCGGCGCTGGATATTGCCTCTCTGCCCGGTAAGCTGGCCGATTGTCAGGAACGTGACCCGGCGAAACGCGAAATTTTTCTGGTGGAAGGGGATTCAGCCGGCGGTTCCGCCAAACAGGGCCGTTCGCGCCATAATCAGGCGGTATTGCCCCTGCGCGGCAAGATCCTGAACGTCGAACGGGCGCGCTTTGACCGGATGCTGGGCTCTGCCGAAATCGGCACCCTGATCACCGCGCTGGGCACCGGCATAGGCCGGGATGAATTTGATATTTCCAAACTGCGCTACCACAAAGTTGTGATCATGACCGACGCCGACGTGGATGGTGCCCATATCCGCACCTTGCTGCTGACATTCTTCTTCCGCCAGATGCCGGAACTGATTGAAGGCGGATACCTCTATATCGCGCAACCACCGCTTTACAAAGTATCCCGTGGAAAATCAGAGGTTTACCTGAAAGATCAGGGTTCACTGGATGACTATCTGGTGGAAATGGGCGTTGATGGCGCTATTCTGAAACTGCCGTCTGGCGAAGAATTGGCCGGCGCGGATCTGTCCCGCGTCATTGATGGCGCGCGTAATTTCAAACGCATACTGGATGCGTTCCCCACCCATTATCCGCGCCACGTTCTGGAACAGGCCGCCCTTGCCGGGGCGTTTGATCCGGGCAAGGCCGACAAAGACCTGCAGGCCGTGGCCGACAGGGTCGCCCAGCGGCTGGATTCCGTGGCCGTAGAATACGAAAAGGGCTGGGCCGGGCGCATCACCCAGGATCACGGCATTCGCCTGACCCGTATCCTGCGCGGTGTGGAAGAGATCCGAACCCTTGACGGTGCGGTGCTGCGTTCGGGCGAAGCCCGCCGCCTGTCCGAAATATCCATGGACACTCGTGAAGTTTATTCCGACCCGGCGAAACTGTCGCGCAAAGACCGCGAAATTGTGGTTCATGGACCCTCAGATTTATTGCGCGCAGTTTTGACCGAAGGCGAAAAAGGCCTGACGTTACAGCGCTATAAAGGCCTGGGTGAGATGAACCCGGATCAGCTTTGGGAAACCACGCTTGACCCGGAGGCGCGGATATTTTTGCAGGTGAAGATTGGCGATCTGGCCGAAACCGATGACATATTCACCAAACTGATGGGAGATGTCGTGGAACCACGGCGCGAGTTCATCCAACAAAATGCCCTGAGCGTGGAAAATCTGGATTTCTGATCCAATTGAGCGCCTTTGGCGCATTTCTTTTAGCCCTTTGGGCGATTTGCGCTGCGCGCGGCGAGTATTTGAGCCAAGAAAAAGTCAGAAGCTCAGGACCAATTTGCCGATTGATTGCCGATTACGCAAATCGGTCAAAGCGTCAGGTAATGCATCCAGACCCGAATATATCTGAATTTCCGGGTTAAGTTTCCCCTGTGCCAGCATTGTCATAATTTGGGTGGTACAGCGCTCAAGCATCTCCGGGTCTTTTTCGTGATCCCAATAGACGCCTTTGGCCGCGGCCCGTTTCAGAAGCAAAAGGTTCCCGGGGAAATTGGCTATTTTTCCGGAAGCGAAACCAACCACTAACAACGTGCCATTGCGGGCAATCGCATGCAGGCTATTTTCCCCGATTTCGCCCCCAACCGGATCAAAAATGATGTTGGCACCAGCACCATTTGTAGCGTCTTTGACCTGCTGAACCCAATCCTTGGCGGTATAGTCAATTGCCAGTTCCGCCCCATGCAGGATCGCAATATTGCGTTTTTCAGCGCTGCTTGCTGTGGCAATCACCCGCGCACCCATGGCACGGGCTACTTCCACGGCTGCCAAACCCGCAGCACCCGATGCGGCGTGGACCAGAACTGTATCTGATGGTTTCAGTACGACACATTCTGTCAGCGCCACCATCGCCGTGGTGTAGGAAACAGGCAATGCTGCTGCTGTCGTATATGGCAGATCAGCAGGTATGCGTATCAGCATATTGGCCGACACCGAAACCTGTTCGGCAAATCCACCCCATGGGGTTTTGCATGTAACCCGGTCGCCTTTGGAAAACCCGCTATTGTAAGGCGCGCTGATGACGTCGCCAGCGATTTCCTGACCCGGAATAAACGGACGGGTCGGTTTAATCTGATACTCATCCTGTACCATCAACAGATCTGAAAAATTGACAGCAGCGGCGCGCGTCCGGATCACCACCTCGCCCTCAGGGCGGGGCATGTCCTGTAAGATCAGGTCATCCAGATCGGTACTTTTTCCACAGTGCCATGCCTTCATTTTTCACCCCGGGTCTTTTACATTCGAAGTGGATCATCACCACCTCGATATGTTCGTTCAGCGTGGTATTCTGATCGCTCACGCGCTGCAAAATACAATCTTTCCGGGTTGTGTTTATACTTTGCCCCAATTGGTTGTCCACCATACCATCATCCAAAAGCACTGCATATGTGCCTATTGCTGGGGCATTTCAGGTTTCCCATTTACCCGTATACGCCCAGCGTTTTGTTGCAATCAGCGGCGCTGTGACATTGCGCCCAGATCGCATGTTTTTGCCCGTAGAAATTCCGTCCGCGTATCCTATAGAATCCCCGGCAAATTTAACCCGTTTTCACGTGCACAGTCCTTTGCAATGTCATAGCCAGCGTCAGCATGGCGCATAACGCCGGTCGCCGGATCGTTCCATAAAACCCGTTTGATGCGGCGGTCCGCTTCTTCGGTGCCGTCACAACAAATGACCATGCCGGCATGCTGGCTAAAACCCATGCCGACGCCGCCACCATGATGAAGTGAAACCCAGGTCGCCCCCGAGGCCGTGTTCAACAATGCATTCAGCATTGGCCAGTCCGAAACGGCATCTGAACCATCCATCATAGATTCCGTTTCCCGGTTCGGGGAAGCGACCGAACCACTGTCCAGATGATCGCGCCCGATTACGATCGGTGCGCTCAGTTCGCCATTGCGAACCATTTCATTAAACGCCAGCCCCAGCTTGTGCCGCACCCCAAGCCCGACCCAGGCGATACGCGCCGGAAGTCCCTGAAAGGCAATGCGTTCGCGCGCCATATCCAGCCAGTTGTGCAAATGGCCATCGTCCACCAGCTCCTTGACTTTGGCATCGGTTTTGTAAATGTCCTCCGGATCACCGGAAAGCGCGCACCAGCGAAACGGCCCGATACCGCGGCAAAACAAGGGCCGGATATAGGCGGGTACGAACCCGGGGAAATCAAAGGCATTTTCCAGCCCGTCTTCAAAGGCCCGCTGACGAATGTTGTTACCATAATCGACAGTCGGCACACCAATGTGATGAAAGCCCACCATTGCCTCAACCTGTGCCCGCATGGATTTTCGCGCAGCGATCTCAACTTCTTTCGGGGCGGTTTCCTGTTTGGTTTTCCATTCTGCAATGCTCCAGCGCTGGGGCAAGTATCCGTGCACCGGGTCATGTGCGCTGGTTTGGTCGGTCACCAGATCCGGGCGGATACCACGGCGCAGCAATTCGGGGAAAACATCGGCGGCATTGCCCAACAGCCCGACCGACCTGGCCACACCTGCTTTGGTCCAGCCCGCGATCATATCCAGCGCTTCATCAAGGCTCTCGGTTTTTTCGTCGACGTATTTTGTCCGAAGTCGGAAATCGATGCTGTCGGGGTTGCATTCAACTGCCAGACAGCAGGCACCGGCCATCACCGCGGCCAAAGGCTGGGCCCCGCCCATGCCACCAAGACCGCCCGTCAAAATCCATTTTCCCGTCAGATCACCGTTATAATGCTGGCGCCCGACCTCAACAAAGGTTTCGTAGGTGCCCTGAACAATGCCTTGCGAGCCGATGTAAATCCACGACCCGGCCGTCATCTGACCATACATCATCAGACCCTTCTGATCGAGTTCATTGAAATGGTCCCAAGTTGCCCAGTGGGGCACCAGATTGGAATTAGCGATCAATACCCGGGGCGCATTTTCATGGGTTTTGAACACGCCAACCGGCTTGCCAGACTGCACCAGCAAGGTCTCGTCATCCTCTAGGTTCTTGAGAGTTGAGACAATGCTATCAAAAGATTGCCAGTCGCGGGCGGCGCGGCCGATGCCGCCATAGACAACCAGTTCATGGGGGTTTTCGGCCACATCAGGGTGCAGGTTGTTCATCAACATCCGCATCGCGGCTTCGGTCTGCCAGGATTTTGCTGTGATCTCCGGGCCGGTCGGTGGATAAATGTCTCGGGTATTCTTACGATCGTTCATGTCATTGTCCTTGGGCAAATGCGCCGGTAAGCGCTAGATTGGTCAGGTTTTTCAGGATGGCCGACAGCTGCGGGCGCAAACCTGCAGCGTGGTCATCGCGATAGCTCCACGGCGCGGCTTCATCCATATAGGCGCGCTGCGCCAGCTCCAGCTGAATGGCATGGCACCCCGCCTGTGGCCGGCCATAATGTCGCGTGGTCCAGCCGCCTTTGAAACGCCCATTCAGCACATGGCTAAACCCATCTGCACCGGATACGACATCCACAACGGCCTGTTCAATCTCTGCCGCACAGGTCGTGCCGCCATCGGTCCCGATGCTGAACACCGCAAGCCGGCCATTAAACAAAAACGGAATTTCCGAACGTATTGAATGGCAATCAAACAGCACTGCAAATCCGAAACGAGCTTTTACGCGCTCAATCTGATCCGCCAGGGCCCTGTGATACGGTGCATGATAGGCAAGGCGTCGTGCGTCAATCTCATCGGCGCCGGGGGCCTGGCCTTTTTGCCAGATATCATGGCCGTCAAAATCTGTGATCGGGCACAGGCTGGTGGTGTTTTGCCCCGGATAAAGTGATGTCCCATCAGGGTCGCGATTGGCGTCGATGACATAGCGATGGAACGTCGCCTCAACGACATTCACACGGTCAATCAGCCCGTCATAAAGCCGGTTGATATGCCAGTCGGTATCGTCCAGCCCCCTGCCGCGCGGGTTCAGACGGGTTGCGATTTCATCGGGAATATAGGTGCCGCCATGGGGTTGCCCAAGGATCAGCGGGCTGTCTCCTTTGGTGATCTTGACCGGCGTCATGCCCAAAATTTCGCAACGGCCGGGCCCGCTGCGTCCACGATTGTGCCCCCCCGAACCAGCCGGGCCGATTTTTCCAGATCCGGGGCAAGAAAACGATCATCACCCAGGGGTTCAATATCCTGTCGCAGGCATTTAATAACCGCACGCAAAGGCTGGCTTGTGGTCAGAGGGCCCCGAAATTCAACCCCCTGTGCGGCGCAGAGCAGCTCGATACCCAGTATCCGGCCCAGATTATCAACCATCCGCCCCAAACGCCGGGCGCCATGGGCTGCCATGCTGACATGATCTTCCTGATTGGCGCTTGTTGGCGTGCTATCGGTCACACATGGGTTGGCCAGATGTTTATTCTCACTCATCAGGGCGGCCGACGTTACCTCGGCAATCATAAAGCCCGAATTTAACCCGGGATTGGGGCTCAGGAATGCTGGCAGGCCAAATGACATAACCGGATCAACCATCAAGGCCACGCGCCTTTGGGCGATCGCGCCGATTTCCGCCAGCGCAAGGGCGATCATATCGGCGGCAAACCCAACCGGTTCGGCATGGAAATTACCACCCGACACGATCATATCAGTATCCACCAGAACCAAAGGGTTATCGGTTGCGGCATTGGCCTCGATCCTTAGCGTTTGGGCAGCTTGCCGCAATACATCAATCGCCGCGCCCGTGACCTGTGGCTGACAGCGGATACAATAGGGGTCCTGCACACGGGCGTCATCGTCCCGGTGGCTCTCGCGAATGTCCGAGCCTTTCAGAATATCGCGCATCACTGCTGCGGCCTCGATCTGCCCGGCATGGCCACGCAACGCGTGAATTTCTGGTTGCAATGGGGCGGTAGATCCCATGATTGCATCAGTGGTCAACGCCGAGGTTACCAGAGCGGATAACGCCAATCGCTGCGCTTCAAACAGGCCGGAAAGCGCGAAAGCCGTTGAAAACTGTGTACCGTTAATAAGGGCAAGGCCTTCTTTTGCACCCAGTACGATCGGCGCAAGACCGGCGGCGCGCAATGCATCACCGCCCTGCATGATGCTGCCGTCATATTCGGCTTCGCCCTGGCCAATCAGAACCGATGCCATATGGGCAAGCGGCGCCAGATCGCCCGACGCACCAACAGATCCCTGCGCCGGAATTTGTGGTGTTACGCCGCGCTCCAGCATTGCTTCAATCAACGCTATCAGTTCCCATCGCACCCCCGATGCGCCCCGCCCGAATGACATCAGCTTTAGCGCCATCATCAGCCGGGCGTGGCGCCGTGTGATCGGTTTGCCCACACCACAGGAATGGCTGAGAATCAGATTTCGTTGCAATGTCTCGGTATCTTCAGACAAAATTCTAACGCTGGCCAGCTTGCCAAACCCGGTATTCACCCCGTAAACGACGGCCTGCCCCTTTGCGGCCTTAGCGATCCGTCTTGCCGCTTCCTCAACAGCGGGGCGACAGGCGCGATCCAGTTTGATACCGGCTTCTTCGCGGTAAATCAGCTCCAGTTCAGCCAATGTGACATTGCCGGGCACTATCGTCAGAAGGGTCAAATTCTGCCTCCATGAATACGGGTATTAAGTGCATTAAATCCAATGCGATAGGTTAGCTCGGCCGGATGTGAAACATCCCAGACCGCAAAATCGGCACGTTTACCGGGGGCGATAACACCGCGGTCATGTAAACCCAGTGCACGTGCGGCGTTACGTGTCACACCGGCCAGTGCTTCCTCTGGTGTCATGCGAAACAGGGTCGCGGCCATGTTCATGGTCAATAGTAGCGACGCCAAAGGTGACGAACCCGGGTTGCAATCACTTGCCAATGCAATCGCAACACCATGTTTGCGCAGATGCTCAAGCGGCGGTAATTGTGTTTCGCGCAACGTATAAAATGCGCCCGGCAACAAAACCGCAACCGTGCCGGCATCGGCCATGGCCCTGACCCCGCTTTCATCCAGATATTCAAGGTGGTCTGCAGACAGCGCCCCACAATTAGCCGCCAGTTTGGCCCCGCCCAGATTTGAAAGCTGCTCGGCATGCAGTTTCACCGGCAACGCAAGCGTCTGGGCCGCATCAAATACCCGTGCAATTTGCCTGCGCGAAAAAGCGATGTGTTCGCAAAACCCGTCAACCGCGTCGATTAACCCCTCGGCATGGGCCGCTTGCAGTGTTGCGATAACAACATCGTCGATATAGGCGTCTGCGCGGTCGGTGTATTCGGGTGGAACCGCATGGGCGCCCAGAAAGCTGGTAACAATGTTTACCGGTCTTTCCCGACCAATTCGCCGGGCCGCGCGCAGCATGCGAAGCTCGGTTTGCTGATCCAGCCCATAGCCCGATTTGATCTCAATTGTGCTGACCCCTTCATTGATCAGCGCGTCAATCCGGGGCAATGCCTGATCCACCAGCTCATCTTCACTGGCGTTTCTGGTGGCCTTCACGGTTGAATTTATGCCCCCCCCGGCACGGGCCACCTCTGCATAGCTCGCCCCCATAAGACGCATCTCAAATTCTTGCGCACGGTTGCCAGCAAACACCACATGGGTGTGGCAATCTATCAGCGCAGGGGTCACCAACCGACCGGCCATGTCATGGCGCCGGGCGGATTTGAACGTGTCAGGTACCGCGCCCTTCACGCCCGTCCAATGAACAGTTTCGCCCTTCATGATGATAGCGGCGTTTTCGACCAGCCCATAGGCAGCGCCCCCGGTCGTCATTTGTGCCAGCGTCAGGTTCTCCAGAAGATTGTATTCTTGCGTAATGACGGCACCTGTTAGCCTTGCAGATATCAATAATGTATGGAAGAGTTCCGATTATGTCCATACAATTAATTGGAGGATAATCGTGATTTTTGCAAGACGGGCATTTCTGGCAAAGGGCTGGGCTGACAGGGTTCGTATAACATTGGCGGACGGCCGTATTGAAACGATTAAAGTAAACTCAAAAGCGGAAAACACAGACACCCAGGTTGATACGCTTTTACCCGCTTTGGCAAACCTGCACAGTCATACATTCCAACGCGCAATGGCAGGCATGACTGAATATCGTGGCAGCGGACAGGACAGTTTCTGGTCCTGGCGAACCTTGATGTATCGCTTCCTTGATCACCTGACACCCGATCATATTGAAGCCATCGCAGCCCTGGCCTTCATGGAGATGCAGGAAGCCGGATATGCTTCAGTGGGTGAATTTCACTACGTTCATCATCAACCGGGTGGTGTGAATTATGACAACCCTGCTGAAACCACACATCGCATTCTCACAGCGGCGCAGATAACAGGCATTGGCCTGACCCACCTGCCAGTGCTCTATAGCTATGGTGGCGCGGGAACCTCCCCTCTGGTGGGGGGGCAACTTCGATTTGGCAATACGCCGGACAGTTTTGCCAACCTCCTTGAAAACGCCGCCCCTGCATTCAAGGGCTTGCCGGATGATGCGCGCATGGGCGTTGCCCCCCACTCGCTGCGCGCCATTGATCCCGAAGGGCTGAATTTGGTCCAGCAAATGCGCCCGGATGATCCAATCCATATTCATATTTCTGAGCAGCTTGCAGAAGTTAGCCATATCCAGGAATGGTTGGGGGCAAGGCCTGTTAATTGGCTGTTGGATAATGCTCCGGTTGATGATCGCTGGTGCCTCATACATGCTACACATATGACCGAAGATGAAACTCTGGCCCTGGCTCATTCCGGTGCCGTTGCCGGCCTTTGCCCCATCACAGAAGCAAATCTGGGGGATGGCCCGTTTAACGGGCCATCCTACATTAGGGCAAACGGTGCTTTTGGGATCGGGTCTGATTCAAACGTCCGTATTTCTTTGACCGAAGAACTACGCATGTTGGAATATTCGCAGCGTCTGCGGGATCTGTCACGAAATATTCTGACGCATGACAATGGTTCAGTTGGGCAAACCCTGTATCTCGGGGCGGCAAGGGGCGGCGCGCAAGCCCTTGGGCGATCCTCTGGTACAATTGCCTCCGGCGCATTGGCTGATTTGCTGGCCATTGATAGCTCTGCAACCAGCCTGTGCGCACTTGCGCCCGAACAGTTGTTTGACGGGCTGGTGTTTGCGGCCGATGATAAAGTGGTAACAGATGTCTGGTCGGCGGGGCGCCATTGCGTGATTTCAGGACAGCATAAAAATCGTGAAAAAATCATACCGCGATATAAGATCGCAATCCGGGAAATTTGTTCACAGCTATAATCAAAACGCCTGCATTTCCTCTGAAACTGAATTACAATGCACCTATCGTGATTAAAAATGCACATAAAGGCACCACAGTGACACCTGCACGCAGAACCGGTTTTAGGGAAATTAAACAAAAAATATTAGGCCGCATCCATGACGGCACCTGGGGCCCCGGCGCACTAATTCCCGGCGAAGTGTCGCTGGCCAAAGAATTCAACTGTGCCCGCACAACCGTCAATCGTGCACTTGGTGAATTGTCCGCCGAGGGTCTGGTTGAGCGTAAACGCAAAGCAGGCACCCGTGTTCTGATGTCCCCCCGCAGAAGCGCGCGTTTTGAAATCCCGCTTGTGCGCGATGAAATAGAAAAAACCGGCGCGCGCTACCGTTACAATCTGATTTCGCAGTCTCAGATAACATCACCAGGCTGGCTGGCATCGCGGCTGGGCATTAAGGCCGGCACCCGGATAAACCATGTTCGCTGTATGCATTACGCCGGTAGCGCTGCTTTTCAATATGAAGAACGATGGATTAACTGCGACGCGGTTCCAGCTGCAAAAAAAGTTGATTTTACCCGGCAAAGTCCGAACGAATGGCTGGTAAGCAAGGTTCCGTTCACCAATGCCGAAATATGTTTCTTTGCCTCAAGTGCGGATGCAACCACCGCTGAATATTTACAACTGCAAACCGGCAGCTCAATTTTTACCACAGAACGCACAACCTGGTGGGAAGGAAAACCAGTGACTCTTGCAAGGCTGCACTTTGCAAGCGGCTACCGGATGACAAGCTACTATTGATTGTGAATTGGCCTGACCCTGTGGTCAGCCCTTTGGCAACGCGCCTTTAATCTCGACCACCCGGTGCGGGTAGGGGATCTCGATATCGTTGTCTTTCAGCGCGTTCCAGATCAGGAACAGCACGTCTGAACTAAACTTGTTTTCACCATCATCCAGCCCGTTCACCCAGAACTCAACGGCGAAATCAACGCCACTGTCGCCAAAGCCCCGCAGCTCACAATCCGGCGGGTAGGGCTTGGACAGAATGCCGGCATGTTTGGCAACCGCTGCTTCCACGATATCGGGCACCAGATTTATGTCAGTATCATAGCTGACCGAAAACGGCGCTTCATAACGGGTGGCAGAGCCGCTGTCAGAATAATTCACCACCCGTGTGGTGATGAAATCTTCATTCGGCACCAGTATCCAGCGCCCGTCAAAGGTTTCCAGCGTCACCGCCCGCGCTGCCATCTTCACAATGGTTCCGGCTTCACCGCCGTCCAGCTCCACATAATCCCCAACTGTTGCCTGCCCCTCAAGCAGCAGAATAACGCTGGAGATGAAATTGGATGCGATCTTTTGTAAACCAAAGCCCAACCCGACACCTATCGCACCGCCAAAGATCGCCAGCGCCGACAGGTTGATACCCATGATGCTCATCAACAGCAGAAACGCTGCGCCAAATATCGCGAACTCAATGGCTTTGGTGGCCAGTTCCCGCGTCGCCGGGCGCAGTTCTTCCTGTTTGCCGATGAAACTACGGCTTTGATCGTTTGACCAGCGCCCCAGCCAGAACAGTACACCACCAACAATGATGCCCCGCAACAGCGACATGATTGAAAACGAAATATTCCCCAGTGACAACGTCGCGGCTTCCAGCTGTTCCTGAACCGGGCCCAACAGGCCCAGCGCGTACAGCACCACCACCGGCATCAGCACATAGCGCCCCAACAGCTTTAGGAACGGATCACTAATAATATCGCGCACCAGTGCCCGCGCCGCCAACAGCAGAAATACCCGCTTACCAAAGGCAATCACCGCACCACTGCCAAACAATGATCGCGTGACCTGCTCACCAATGGCGGTAAACCCATAGGCCAGCACCGGCAACAACAGCGGCAGGAAGATCAGCAAAAACCGCCGGGAAACTGCCAGCATGTGGGTTTGTTCCGACGGTGGGCTGATCAGCGTTTTCAGCTTTGGCGACAGCCAGCGGCTGGTGATCAGGGCCAGACCAAACGCCACCAGCAGCAACGCAAATTGTGACCATGCAGCCGGGCTGCTCAGCCAACCCAATGCAAATAGCCAACCTTCAGACAGGTAGGCCAGCGCCCTGGTTACTATTTCAGGCTGATTTTCCATTACGCTGTCCCTAAACCAAAATAACTGCAAACAATTCAACCACCGATATGGCGCTCACCCCGTGCCTCGGACAATGCGATTTGCTTTTGACGCTCGCGAAACCGCCCCTTTGCGCCCTCCGTGGTTTGCCCCGCACACTGGTGGCATGAAACCCCGTGCTCATACTCGGCGCGCAACTTATCCCCGGGCATTATCGGCATCCGGCAGGCATAGCACAGCTCATGTGGCCCCTCGGCCAGCCCATGCCCCACCGACACCCGCGCATCAAAAACAAAACAATTCCCCTGCCAGCTACTGTCCGCCGCAGGCACTTCTTCCAGATATTTCAGGATGCCACCCTTCAGATGAAACACGTCCTCAACCCCCAGCCCCATCAGATAATTGGTGGATTTTTCACAGCGTATACCGCCGGTACAAAACATCGCCACGCGTTTATTGTGGAACCGGTCCTTGTTTTCTTCCCACCAGGCGGGAAATTCATTGAACGATTTGGTTTTGGGGTCAACGGCGCCGTCAAACGTACCGATCGCCACCTCATAGTCATTGCGTGTGTCAATCACCACCACATCCGGGGATTTGATCAGCGCATTCCAGTCGGCCGGTTCCACATAGCGCCCCACCGCCGCGGTCGGGTCCACATCCGGCTGCCCCAGCGTCACAATTTCCTTTTTCAGCCGCACCTTCATCCGGTTGAACGGCTCATTCTCGGCGCGGCTTTCCTTCCATTCCAGCCCGGCACATCCCGGCAGCCCCCTGATATGCCCCAATACCACATCGATCCCGGCGCGATTTGCGGCAATGGTGCCATTGATGCCTTCGCGCGCCAGCAGCAACGTGCCCATGACACCATTGGCACGGCAGATTTCCAGCAATGGCCCGCGCAAAGCAGCCGGGTTTTCAAACCGGGTAAAATGATAAAGTGCAGCAACGGTGTACATGGGCCGTGCAATACTGCGAAAAGGCGGTGGACCGCAACGACATTTGGACGTTCGCCAATGTTGGCGCGGAATTAGCCCAGCCCGGCCATGATACCACTTTTCACCGGCAAAACCGGGATCAGACAGGCCTGCAGCGCATGGTAAATATCCGGTTTTCCGGTAAATACCTGCCTTTGCCCACTGGCCCGGTCCGCCCGGCTGGCAGGCCACCAGCCGCCATTTTCGTGGTCAATAAAATTCTGGTCAGTGTAGGTCCAGATTTTCTGATACCATTGCCGGTACAGCGGATCGCCGGTAACCATACCCAGAACCGCCGCTGCACCAATACCCTCTGCGCAGGGCCACCAGTATTTGCTGGTCTGATCCGGCATGTCATCCCAATCCAGCGTATAGAAAAACCCGCCCGCCTTGCTGTCCCAGCCGGTTGCAACAGCA
Organism: uncultured Marinosulfonomonas sp.; assembly: GCA_964514925.1. Lineage (GTDB taxonomy): Bacteria > Pseudomonadota > Alphaproteobacteria > Rhodobacterales > Rhodobacteraceae > NVTR01. The sequence continues at coordinate 2,230 of CAZETX010000056.1, read as the reverse complement.
ACCCTGAACAGGTGTTCAGCCGCCGGTTTCATCCAGCCAAATTTGCGGTCGCCAAGTTCCCAAAGCTGCAGCAACAACCGGCTCCATTCCAGCGCATGGCCCGGCGTCACGCCGCGGGGGCGAAACATCGGATCGCCCGAATACTGCAGATCAACCTGCCAGTTACTGTCAAAATGTTCCGCCACCCGCCATCCCAGATTGGCGGCATTGCGGTTGATGATCAGATCGGCAATGCTGTTGGCCATCTTCAAATAGGCCTGATCCTGCGTTGCCTCATATGCCGCCATTGTGGCTTCGCACAGATGCATGTTCGAGTTTTGGCCGCGATAGTCACTGACAGGCTGCCAGTCGGCGCTAAATTCTTCCTGTGTCGCGCCCACATTCTGATCCCAGAACCGGGTTGTCAGGACATCGGAAATATCCGCCAGCAATCGATCGGCATCGGCATGCCCCGCCATCTTGGCTGAGGCCGCCGCCAGCAATACAAATGCATGCCCATAGGCCGGTTTATCAGACACCACCGGCCCGGTATCGTTCACGGCCGAAAAATAGCCGCCGTTTTTCTGATCCCGGTGCGTGGACCAAAGAAACGCCATTCCATGATCGACAACATTCGCGGCCCCCGGCAGGCCCAGCCTGTGGCCGATGGCAAAACTATGCACCATCCTTGTGGTATCGTGTAAATTCCGCACCTCACCATGGGGCCCTGAACCGGCGGGCAACGGGCGGCCAAACCCATCCAACGCATAAAATCCACCCAGCGGATGTACTGCCCCGGCCTGAAAAAACTCAAGCAGTGAAATCGCCTGCCCCCGCAGCCAGTCCCGGTGCCGCGCGCCATCCTCAAATTGCAGCCCGCCGCCGGCGGTATTTTCTGATGTATCGTTCACGCGCAATCTCATATATTGACCGGACAGGCAGGTTGTTGACCTGCTCACCCGGCCTTTGTAACTGTGAGCAACGGACGGAGGAATAACAAAATGCAGCCCAGCAACCACGCTTTGCTCGTGATCGATGTGCAAAATGACTTTTGCCCCGGCGGCGCGCTGGCCGTGGCGGGTGGTGACCAGATCGTCGCACCAATTAACACCCTCATGGCTGATTACGCTTGCGTCATCCTGACCCAGGACTGGCACCCGGAAAACCACACCTCTTTTGCCGCCAACCACGATGGCCGCAGCGCGTTCAGCATGACCGACATGCCCTATGGCCCGCAGGTGCTCTGGCCCACCCATTGTGTGCAGGGCAGCGCCGGCGCCCGCTTCCATGCCGACCTGAACAGCAACCGCGCTGACATGATCATCCGCAAAGGCTACCGCGCGCAAATTGACAGCTATTCCGCCTTCTTTGAAAATGACCAAACCACCCCCACTGGGCTGCACGGCTATTTGCAAACCCGCGATATCGACAGGCTGACGCTGGTCGGCCTCGCCCTCGATTTCTGCGTCGCCTTTTCGGCCATCGACGCCGCCCGCCTTGGCTACACCACCACCGTATTGCAATCCGCCTGTCGCGCAATTGATATGGACGGCTCACTAGCCTCGGCACAGGAAACCATGGTCAAATCCGGCGTAACGCTGGCCTGACCACCAATAAGGAACACCCCAAATGGACATCGCCACCCGGGTCTATAACCACAAATGGAAGATCGACCCGATCGTCCGTTCCCTGATTGACACCGATTTTTACAAACTACTGATGTGCCAGTCGGTGTTCCGCAACCGCCCCGACACCGACGTCACATTTTCCCTGATCAACCGCACGAAAACCATTCGCATCGCCGAATTGATCGACGAGGGCGAGTTGCGCGAACAGCTCGACCACGTGCGTTCCCTGTCGCTGTCCCGCGGCGAAAGCACATGGCTGCGTGGCAACACCTTCTACGGCAAACGCCAGATGTTTCGCCCCGACTTCATGGAATGGTTCGAAAACCTCCGCCTGCCCGCCTACCACCTTGAAAAACGCGACGGCCAGTTTGAACTGACATTCGAAGGCAAATGGCCCGAAGTCATGATGTGGGAAATCCCGGCGCTGGCCATCATCATGGAACTGCGCGGCCGCGCCGTGATCAACAAAATGGACCGCTTTGAACTGCAAATCCTCTACGCCCGCGCCATGACAAGGCTCTGGGAAAAAGTCGAAAAACTGCGTGATCTTGACGGGTTGCGCCTGGCTGATTTCGGCACGCGGCGGCGCCATTCTTATCTGTGGCAAGACTGGTGCGTACAGG
>CAZETX010000055.1:0-16145 GCA_964514925.1 uncultured Marinosulfonomonas sp. | reverse complement strand
TCCGCGCCCTGTGCTTCTTCAATGGTAAAGGCGCGTTCTTCCACCACCATCTGCGCCTCGCGCGCATAGGCCAGCACCGCCTTGCGGGTGATGCCATGCAATATGTCCGTCGACAGTTCCCGGGTGATGATCTTGCCGCCCTTTACGATATAAGCGTTGTTGCTGGTGCCCTCGGTCACATGGCCATCCTCCACCAGCCAGGCATCCCCGGCACCGGCGGCCTTGGCCATCATCTTGCCCATGCTCGGATACAACAACTGCGTGGTTTTGATATCCCGACGCATCCAGCGAATATCGTCTATCGATATGATTTTCATGCCTTTTTTAGCCGCCGGGTTTTCAGCAAGGCCGGGGATATTCTGGGTAAACAATACCATCGTCGGCGGTGTGGTCGCGGGGTCAGGAAAAACAAAATCCCGGTCCCCCGGATTGCCCCGCGTGACCTGCAAATAAACCAGCCCCTGATCAATGCCGTTGCGCGACACCAGTTCCCGGTGGATCGCCAGCAACGCGTCCGTTTCGCACGGCTCGGCAATATCCAACTCGCCAAGGGATCGTTTCAACCGCTTGGCATGCCCGGCAAATGCAATCAGTTTCCCGTCCAGTACCGACGTGACTTCATAAACAGCATCCGCCATCAGAAAACCGCGGTCAAAAATCGAAACCGTCGCCTCTTCCTCGGGTAAATACTCACCGTTCACATATACTGTCCGGCCCATGTCAGCTTCCTTTTTTGCGTGTTTTCTAGGGGTGGCGGCAAAAGGTCAAGCCCTATCAAACCCGGGCCCATGGGGGACAAGGTCATCGGCCTTAAGACGCCCCCCGCGCAGCAGTTGCCCCAACGCCAGCGCAACAGAACGCGCGTCATCAACCGCATTATGTGCCCGCCCGGCCGGATCGGCCACGCCAAAATGCGCCGCCAGTGCCGGGCTGCGCAGGGCCACGATCTCATCGTGATGAACACCCGCTTCCAGTAGCAGAACAGGTGCATTACCAAACCGGGTCGCAGGTATCGGCGGCTGAAACCCGGCCAGATAGCAGGAAATAGCGAAAGCCTGGTATTCATCCCGTCCCCAGGCCCAAAATGCGGCACCTCCGGAAAAGGCATCAAATCTTGCCAGCGCCTCGGGCAATTCCACGCCGTCCTGCATAAGCATGGCTTCGGTGATGCCGGTAAGGTGCGTAAAGTGCGTATCAAGTCGCCAGACCCCGCCCGTGCGCATGCGCGGTATTACAAGTTGGCTAAAACTGTCACCGATTGCAAAATCACCCACCAGCGACAAGCGCACCGCGCCCAGCTGCACCAGAACCTGATCCGGGTCGCTCGGGCCACACCAGAACCGTGATGGTGCGCCTTCATTGGTCAGGAATTCGCAGTCCCAGACGATCGCATGGTCCATGCTCATCCCCACATTTCCGCAATCGGCGGATGCACCCCGGCGTCATCATACTGCAATGGCTTTTCCCGGTCCTGCGCCAATAACAGCGGTCCGTCCAGATCGGTGAACGCCACCCCCTGCGCCAGCAGAACCGCCGGTGCCATCGCCAGGGATGACCCCACCATGCAGCCCACCATGATGCCGTAACCCTCTGATATCGCCTGGGCTTTCAGCGCCAATGCCTCAGTCAACCCGCCGGTCTTGTCCAGCTTGATGTTGACCACATCATATTTACCCTTCAGCCCCGGTAGTGATGCGCGATCATGGCAGCTTTCATCGGCGCAAACCGGTAATGGTCGCGCTATTTCGCCCAGCATTCCGTCCTCCCCGACGGGCAGGGGCTGTTCCACCAATGCCACCCCCAGCCGGATCAGATGCGGGGCCAGCTCGGTATAAATCTCGGCACTCCAGCCTTCATTGGCATCCACAATGATGCGCGCATCCGGTGCCCCCCGACGCACCGCTTCCAGCCGGGCCATGTCATCTTCGGTGCCCAGCTTAATCTTCAATACCGGGCGATGCGCCTGTTTGGCGGCTGACTTTTCCATTGCCGCCGGCTCGGCCAATGACAGGGTAAACGCCGTCACCTCCGGCCCCGGCGCATCCAATCCTGCCAGTTGCCAAACCCGTTTGCCCGTGCGCTTGGCCTCCAGATCCCACAGCGCACAATCCACCGCATTGCGCGCAGCACCGGGTTCCAACAGCTCCTGTAACCGCGCACGCGTTATATCTGCAGGCAGCTCAACTATCTGATCCGTAACACTTTCCAGCGTTTCCCCATAGCGGGCATAGGGCACACATTCGCCCCATCCTTGCCTGTCGCCATCAGCAACACGCACCGTCAACACCTTCGCCTCGCTCCGCGATCCGCGCGAAATGGTAAACACCTCAGCCAGCCGAAACACATCCCGCGTCACCGATATTTCCATGCCCTGACTTTCTTCTTTTCTTAAAATACCCCCGCCGGAGGCTTGCAACCTAACCACCGGCACCAGCGCCTAAATTTCGGACAACGCATCCACCAGCCGCCCGGCCCCATGGCGAAACGGATCAACCGCAGGCAGGCCCATCTCCGCCTCAACCCCGGCCAGATATTGCAGCGCCTCGGCCTCGCCCAGATGCTGGGTATTCACCGAAATTCCCGCAACCTTACAGGCCGGGTTGGCAACCCGCGCAATCGGCAGCGCCGTGTCGCGCAATTGCGCCAGCGACGGCAACCAATACCCCGGCAGCCCGCGCATATGGGTGCGCGTCGGCTCATGGCACAGGATCAGCGCATCCGGCTGCCCACCATGGATCAGCGCCATGGTCACCCCGGAATAGGACACATGGTACAGGCTGCCCTGCCCCTCAATATGGTCCCAGTGATCCGCCTCATTATCCGGGGTCAGATACTCCACCGACCCGGCCATGAAATCGGCAATTACCGCATCCAGCGGCACCCCGGAACCGGTGATCAGAATACCGGTCTGCCCGGTGGGGCGAAACGTCGATTTCAAACCGCGTTTGCTCATTTCGGCATCCATCGCCAAACCGGTATACATTTTCCCAACCGAGCAATCCGTACCAATAGCCAACACACGTTTACCGCTGCGTTTCACACCATTTGCAATCGGATAGGCCGCCGTGGGCACCCGCACATCATGCAAAGTACCGCCATGGGTCTGGGATGCCGCATACAGTTCCGGCTCATTGCGCAACAGGTTGTGCAACCCGCTGGCAATATCAAAGCCCATTTCAAGCGCTTCAACCAGCACCGCGCGCCAGGCCGCCGATATTTCACCCCCCCGGTTCGCCACACCGATTACCAGCGTCTTGGCCCCTGCCGCCTTCGCCTCGGCCAGTGTCATGTCGCCCAGGCCCACATCCGCGCCGCAGCCGGGCAAGCGAAACTGCCCCACCGATTGCTCCGGTCGCCAGTCACTGATGCCCTGCGCCACCTTGGCCGCCAACTGGTCCGGCGCATCGCCAAGAAACAAAAGATATGGTGTATTAATCATGGCCCTGCCCCCAAGGAAAAACTCAGTCGCCTTATTTCACGATTCGGCGAAAAATTTGATCGCGTAATTCACATAAATATCCGTAAATGTTAATAGATTATTCGAATAAATCCAGATTATTCGCAGGTTAATTCGCCAGCTAAAAGATTAACCGCAATAATCCCCTTCCAGGGTCGCCCAACCGTGCGATAATACCACCGACAATCCTGCTTGCCGATCTTCAAGCAATAATCTAACCCACCACCAACAATTCGCGTAATTTTATATCAGGACCGATGAAATGAGCTTTCGCCTGCAGCCCGCCGCGCCCACCCGCCCCAATCGCTGCCAGTTGTTTGGCCCCGGTTCGCGCGAAGAACTGTTCCCGAAAATGGCCAAAAGCGCCGCCGATGTCATCAATCTGGATCTGGAAGACTCGGTTGCCCCCAGTGATAAGGATGCCGCCCGCACCAACGTCATTGCCGCCATCAACGATATCGACTGGGGCAATAAATACCTGAGCGTTCGCATCAATGGGCTGGACACCCCCTATTGGTACCGCGACGTGGTGGAAATTCTGGAAACCGCCGGCGACCGCATTGACCAGTTCATGATCCCCAAAGTCGGCTGCGCCGCCGATGTCTACGCGGTCGATGCACTGGTAACAGCCGTTGAAACCGCCAAGGGCCGGCGCAAACCCATCAGTTTTGAAGTCATCATCGAAAGTGCCGCCGGCATCACCCATGTCGAAGAAATAGCCGCCAGCAGCCCGCGCCTGACCGCCATGTCCCTTGGCGCCGCCGATTTTGCCGCCTCCATGGGCATGCAAACCACCGGCATCGGCGGCACTCAGGAAAATTATTACATGGCCCGGGACGGTGAAAAACACTGGTCCGATCCATGGCACTGGGCCCAGACCGCCATTGTCGCGGCCTGTCGCACCCATGGGGTTTTGCCCGTCGATGGCCCGTTTGGTGATTTCAGCGATGACGCCGGGTTCATCGCCCAGGCGCGCCGCTCGGCCACCCTTGGCATGGTCGGAAAATGGGCCATCCACCCCAAACAAATCGCGCTGGCCAATGATGTATTCACCCCCTCAGAAGAACAGGTCACAGAAGCCCGCGAAATCATCGCCGCCATGGAACAGGCCAAAGCCAATGGTGAAGGTGCCACCGTCTATAAAGGGCGTCTTGTGGACATCGCCAGCATCAAACAGGCAGAGGTGATCGTGCGCCAGTCCGAACTGATCAAAGGCTGACCCGGTCAGCCGTTGATCCCGAATTTTTCAAAAAATTCGTGCCGTGCCCAGCCGCAAATGTCTAATCCAGAAACCACCCCGGCTGGGCATTGCCACCGCAAACAATCACGCAAACCCGCTCATCCCCCTCGGGCACATAGGCCCCGGATGTCAGCGCCGCCAGCGCGGTAGCCGCCCCCGGCTCACCAATGATGCGTGTGCGTTCCCACAGCAGTTTCTGGGCGGCAATAATCGCCTGATCCGACACCGTGACCGACTGTGTCCGGGTGCTGGCCACCACCTGCATCGGCAATACCCCCATCGATCCCGCCCCCAACGCGCTTGCCGCCACCCCGGTCGGGATAATTTCAGACCCCGCGCCATTTTCCAGTGTCGTCGCCAGCGTTGCCGTGCCTTCACTTTCCACCGCAATGATAGCCACCCGGTCGCCAAACCACGATCCGATCCCCCCCAGCAATCCACCACCGCCCACAGACAACACAACCGTATCAATCCCGCGCATCTGCTCGTCCATCTCCAGACCCAGTGTTCCCTGCCCGGCCAAAACACGCGCATCATCATAGGGGTGCACCGGCAACGCCCCGGTTTCGCGGGCAAAACCCTGAAAAGCCGCAACAATTTCCGCAGCCGGCGCATCCATCACCCGAACCTCCGCCCCGAAATGCTCCATTCGGCCAATTTTTACAGGCCCGGCAAAATCCGGCACAAAAATTGTTGATTTCATCCCCAGTCGGGTTGCCGCATAGGCCACCGCCGCCCCGTGGTTGCCGCCGGAATAGGCCACAACCCCCGCCGTGTTCTTGCCGCTGGACAACAGTGAATTAAACGCACCGCGCACCTTGAAAGACCCGGTATGCTGGAAATGTTCCAGCTTCAGACAACAGTGACCGCTCTCAAACAACGCCCCGTTTTCCAGCTCAAACATCGGCGTTTGACGCACATAACCCTGCACCCGCGCCTGCGCTGCTTTTATTTCGTCACCCGTTATCATCTGGCCCCCGGCATATTGGTATTTTCATCCCCTGATAGGGGCAAACTCAAGCCAATGAAACCCGCGCGTCTGGTGCATTGCAATACCCGGTCGCTGCCGCCATATATAGGCCACGACATCGCAACCGGAGCCTTTGATGAAGAACTATCTGGAATTTGAAAAACCACTGGCTGAAATAGAAGGCAAAGCCGAAGAACTGCGCGCCCTAGCCCGTGCAAATGAAGAAATGGATGTCGAAAAAGAAGCCGCGGCGCTGGATAAAAAAGCCGTGGCGATGCTCAAGGATCTGTACAAAGACCTCACGCCATGGCGCAAATGTCAGGTGGCCCGCCACCCGGACCGGCCCCATTGCAAAGACTATATCGAAACGCTTTTTACCGAATTTACCCCGCTGGCCGGGGACCGGAACTTTGCCGATGATCTGGCCGTCATGGGCGGTCTGGGGCGCATCGGTGGCACCCCGGTTATGGTGATCGGCCATGAAAAGGGCAACAACACCAAAACCCGAATTGAACGTAATTTCGGCATGGCCCGCCCGGAAGGTTACCGCAAAGCCATCCGCCTGATGGACCTTGCCGACCGCTTTAATCTGCCGATCATATCGCTGGTCGACACCACCGGCGCCTACCCCGGCAAAGGCGCCGAAGAACGTGGCCAGTCCGAGGCCATCGCACGCTCAACCCAGAAATGTCTGGCCGTAAAGGTGCCGCTGATCTCCGTCATCATTGGTGAAGGCGGCTCAGGCGGCGCTGTCGCATTTGCCACCGGCGACCGGCTGGTGATGCTGGAACATTCCACCTATTCGGTGATCAGCCCGGAAGGCTGCGCCACCATCCTGTGGAAGAACTCTGAAAAAATGCGCGAAGCCGCCGAGGCCCTGCGCCTGACGGCTCAGGATCTGAAAAACCTTGGCATCGCCGACAAAGTTATTCCCGAACCGGTTGGCGGCGCCCAGCGCGACCGGGCTGCCACCATGGCTTCTGTCGGGCGGGAAATTGAGGCAAGCCTAAAAACCCTGTCAAAGAAATCCGCCGATCAGCTGCGCAAGGACCGGCGGCAAAAATATCTGGATATGGGCTCAAAGGGTCTGGCCGCTTAACCAAGGACACATAATATGACTTACCTCGAAGGTATCGCGGACGACCTTGCCAAAAAGGTTTTGAACGATCCCGAAAACCTGGATGACAATACCGCAATTGACCTGATGGCCAAAGCCATCAGCGCCTCTTCCGCAACCTTGCAGGAAACTTTCCTGACAGCAATTCGCATCCGGCGCGCCGAAATTCGCGCCGGGGTGGTGCTGGACAAATTCAACGCCCGGAAAACCGACTGATCACCACAGCGTCTTTGCCGCCCGCGCCGGCCACGCCTGATCATAACCCGCACCACCCATCTCGCCCCCGGTCATTTCTGATACGATTTGCCCGGCCGTTGGCAGACCCTCGCTCTGGTCACCATCGCTCCACAATCGCGCCCGTAACAGGGCCCGCGCGCATTGCACATAAATCTCCTGAATTTGCACCAATACCACCGAACGCGGTACCAGTCCCTTACGCTCAAACCGCCCGGTCATTTCCACGTCTATGGTAATACTACCGGTCCCGTTTACCCGAACCACGTTGTTCGAACCGGCCACCATAAACATCAGCGACACGCGTGAATCATTCACAATATTACGCAATGAATCCATGCGGTTATTACCCCGCCAGTCCGGCATGGCCAATGTGTTCTCATCAATCTCAAGCACCACAGGCCCATCATCCCCACGCGGGGTGGCGTCAGTGCCTTCCGGGCCAACCGTTGACAATATGCAAAACCGTGACCGCATGATCCAGTCGCGATAGGCCGGTGTCATCTGCGTGGCGACCTTACGATATGACGCCGGATCAGACTCCCCGTAAATCGCTTCCAGCGCCGCGATATCCTCAATTATTTTCATCCGATCCCCCCGTTGAAAACCCGGCCTCAGCCATCAGTGCATTTGATCTGGTTTCGATCACATCCTGCAAATGCGCCATAAAACCTTCTCGCTCCATACCGGCCTCAATCCTTGGTAAAAACTCCAGCACCGCTGTTCCGGGCTTGCGCATGATGCCGGCCTTTGGCCAGAACACCCCGACATTTGTCGCCGCCGGCACACAATCCTGCCCGGTCTGTTCATACAGTAACCCGGTACCGATCTTATAGGGCGCCACCACACCCGGCGCGATGCGCGTGCCCTGCGGATAAATCACCAGCTGCCCCGGCAGGCTGGCCCCGCTTTCCACATCCGCCTTCATCTTTTTAATCGCCTTGCCCCGGTCCCCCCGGCGCACCGGCACATTGCCCATGCGGCTGCCGAAAAACCGAAATATCGGCAACCGGTGCAATTCCCGCTTGATGATAAATCGCGGGTGCCAGGCGACACTGACAATCATCACCACATCCAGAAATGACTGGTGCTTTGAGGCGATCAATACCTCATCCCCGGGGATTTCCCCCCTGATCTCGGTTTTCAACCCGGTGATCCAGCCCAAAGACCAGCGCACATAACGCGCATAGGTCCGCACAAACGTGTAAACCGCACTCCTGTTAATCAATGCCGCCGGCACAAAGACCAACCCCATCAAGGGCATCATCAGATACATCTGAATGATGAAAATCAACGACCGCAGCCACTGAACAGCATTGCCCATCAGGTGATCCCCCTAAGTGTCCGGAACGCCGCAAACCGTGTTGCCAGAAACGCCACAGCCCCGGCCAGCAGCGGCACCAGCAATACCCACAGCCATTCTGCCCCCTGAAACCCAAGCCCGGTCAGAAACCCACCCTGCGTGGACGCGCCCGGCAGCGCCATAACGGCAAACACGCCGACAACAGTGCCCACAAACGCCCCGCCAGCCGTGCGCAGGGTAAACCGGCGCACAAAGGCCCGGGCGATGTAAACATCACGCGCGCCCACCAATCGCAGCACCCGGATCACCTGCCCGTTCGCCGCCAATGCCGAATTTGCCGCCAATGTCACCATTGCCGCCGTTGCCGCTGCAATCAGCAGGATTGCCACAAACCCCAGTAACCGCAGGCGATTTGCCGCGCTGATCAGGGGCGCGCGCCAACGGGTATGATCATCCACCACCGCACCGGGCGCTTCGGCCTGCAACCGCAATCGTAACCCGGCACTGTCCACGCCATCCCCCTCCTCGATCACCTCAATCAGCTTGGGTATGGGCAAGCTGTCCAGTGGCAGATCAGGGCCAAACCACGGCTCCAGCAGGGCCCGTTCTTCAGCTTCGTCCAGAATGCGCGCGGATTTCACCCCGGGGGTGGCCAGCAATACCTTCAATGCCGCTTTGGCCTGTAAATCCAGTTGGTCACTTGGTGCCGAAATCCGCACGGTTGCCGTGCGCGCCAGCTCGGACGCCCAGCGATCCGCAATGCGCCCGGTGGCCAGCGACAGGGCCAGCGCAAACACCGCCAGAAACGCCATTGTCGCGGCGGTAAACTGCGTCAGCCGCGCGGTAAACCCGGACGGCGGCACAACCCGGTCGGCATTGGACTCCCAGACAATTTCCGGCATGTTAAACGGCAGTTTCAAGGGCAATTTATTCATAAATCCGCCCCCGCCGACTGCACCTGCCGGTCGCGAATGCGCAACACCCGAATGGGAACCTGCGCCTTGGCGGCCCGGATCAGCGCCAGATCATGGGTCGCCACCAAAATCGCCTTGCCCATCTTGTTCAGCTCAATCAGCAGCGACAACAGCCGTTCAGACATCTCCCAATCAACATTGCCCGTCGGCTCATCGGCAATAATCACATCCGGTGACATGATAACGGCGCGCGCCAGCGCCGCCCGCTGCCGCTCCCCGCCTGACAGCTCCGGTGGCAGGGCATCGGCGCGGTCCGACAATCCAACCCAGGTCATCAATTCCCGCAGGTTCGCCCCGTCATCTTCCTTCCCTGACACTTCCAAAGGCAGCGAAATATTTTCCGACAGGGGCAAATGGTCCAAAAACCGGCAATCCTGATGCACCACCCCGACTCGCCGCCGTGTATGGGCAATATCATCCCGGCTCATCGCCTTGGCGTCTTTGCCAAAAAACGTGATCCCGCCAGCGGTGGCCTGCAAATCCAGATAACAAAGCTTAAGCAATGTTGTCTTCCCAGACCCCGACGGCCCGGTCAAAAAATGAAACGAACCGGGTTTTAACCGTAACGAAACACCCGCCAACAATTCACCGCCGTCATACCCATAGGATACATCTGATAGTTCAATCACGGAATATTACCCTTATGCTGCCGCGACAGTTTTGCCTCAGGCGTGGGATTGTTTCAATCGGCGTTCACGCAATTGCTTGGAAAGTTTGCATTCCTTTGCTAAAAATCCGGAAAAACATGGCTATTTGCCAACAAAACAACGTGTCAGTTAAAAATCTGACCAGTGATTATGGTATTGAGGTAGTAAAATGCGATTGATTTGCCCAAACTGCGGCGCCCAATATGAGGTCGACAGCACGGTCATCCCCGATGCTGGACGCGATGTTCAGTGCTCGAATTGCGGCCATACCTGGTTTCAGCGAAACGCGCGTCAAGTGGCCGAAGAACCCGAAACGCAGGCTGAGTCACCTCAAACGATTGATCAACAACACGCCGAACCAACACAAGAGCCCGCCGATCAGTCACAGGAAAGCGAAACAGAAGAAACTTCTGTAAACGATCCCGAAACAGAACCCGACGCGCCGAAACGTCAGCCGCTTGACGATAATGTCGCAAATATTCTGCGCCAGGAAGCTGAGCAAGAGGCAGCGAAGCGTGCCCCTTCAGCCGGCGGGTTGGAAATTCAGCCAGATTTAGGTCTGAACCAAAATGCAGCGGGCGCGGCCCAAAATCCAATGGAACGTTCCGCTGACCTGAACAGCAGCACTGAACACGACGGCCGACGCAAAGATTTGTTACCGGACATCGAAGAAATAAACTCGACACTTGCCGCCTCAACCACCGCCGCCGCGGCCGCCGCGGTTGAGGAACCAGTGCAGATCCAACGCCGTTCCGGTTTCCGACGCGGCTTTCTGCTGGCCATCGCAATTTTTGCAATACTGGCCCTGATCTACGTGTTTGCAGCAAGAATTTCGGGTGCCATGCCGTTCACCTCCTCCGCGCTTGCAAGTTATGTTGATTGGGTCGATGCCCTGCGCAGTGCATTGGATAATCTGATGCTGGGCGCTGTCGATAAATTGACCGGATTATTGGCCCAATTAAGCGGCGAACAATCCAGTTAGAACTGGTCCAGCAGACGTTTCAGGTAATCCAATTCTAACGTCGGGCGTTCCTGATCGGCAGACCGGCGTCTGATTTCGCGCAGCAACTCCTGTGCCCGCCGGTAAACATCTTCGCCCTGTAGCAATTCTTCGTCCGTACCGGCGCGTCCCGCACCGGACGTATCCCGCCCCAGCGGGTCGCGCTGGTTCTGGTTCTGGGATTGGCCAAAGGTCTGCCCCTGCTGCCCGTCGCGCTGATTTTGTTGTTGTGCCATTTCTTCCGCCAGCTCGCGCATGCCCTCGCGCAATGCCTCCAGCGCCTCAGACTGACGATCCAGCGCCCCGGCATAATCATCCCCGCGCAGCGCGTCCTCGGCGCCGTCCATGGCGCGACCGGCCCGGTCCAGCGCTTCCCCGGCCTTGCCACCACCACCGGGCAGGTTCTGCATTTGCTGGTTCAGCTGATCGCGCAAAGCCTGCTGGCGTTGTGCCAGCCCTTGCCCCTGATTATCGCCATTACCGCGCCCCTGACCCTCGCCCCGTTGCTGGCCCTGCCCCTGCTCACCGCCCTGACCGCGCCCGCCTTGTTGACCCTGTTGGCCACCCTGCTGGCCCTCTTGGCCCTGTTGTCCTTGCTGGCCCTGATCACCCTGTTCGCCCTGTTGACCATCCTGACCCTGATCGCCCTGATCACCGTCCTGACCATCCTCACCGTCCTGACCATCTTCGCCAAACTGTTCCTGCAAATCACTAAAAGTTTCGTCGCTCAACCCCTGCTGTTCGCGCAGGGTTTCGGTCAGATCGCTCAAAGATTGCTGGCCTGGGGTTTGCTCACCCGGCCCTTGGGTCACCTGCATGTTCTCCATCATCTGGCGCAGCTGTTCCATCAACTCCTGAGCCTCGGCCATCCGGCCCTGCTCCATCAGTTCCTGTATCCGGTCCAGCATTTCCTGCAACTGCTCACCGGTGATTTCCTGGCTTTGCTGATTTTCGGCCAGTTCATCTTGCTGACCACTTTGTTCCTGCGCCAGCAACTGCATGTAATCCTGCATCGCCTGACGCAGTTCCTCCATCAGCTCGGCAATTTCATCGTCACTGGCCCCGTCGCGCATGGCCTGTTCCAGACGCTCCTGCGCCTGTTCAAACCGCTGGCGCGCGTTCTCCAGATTGCCGCCCTCCAGTTCCACCGCAATGTCCCATAAAACCTGCGCGGTTTCCCGCTGCAACTCTTCTGAAATCACCCCATAGGCGACATTCGCCTCTAAACGGCGGATGGCAACCCGTAGTTTCAGATAGGCGGTTTGCGAATCAAACACCCCGTCCGGCAAATAACTGACCGCCCGCAATACCTGCGCCACATCCCCGGCATTCACCCGGTTCCACAGCAGATCGCGGCGCTTCTCAACGATGGCAGCCGCCAGTGGATCAAAAAACCTTTTCCCCGGCAGCGTGATCGTTTGCCGCGTCGATTCCCCCAGATTGCCGGCGGCATCCAGGGCAAACAACGTCACGCTCACCGGCAACCCGGCCCATGGATGCCCGGCCAGATCCTCCACCAGAACCTCGGATATTGCCCGGCGATCGCCGGTAAAGGGCATCGGTAAATCCAGCGTGATCATCTCTCGGGGTTCCGGTGCCACCACCAATCCAAACCGACGGTCCACCGCCCCCAGATCCAACTCCAGTTCCGCGTAGCCCGATATCACCCCGTAATCATCGCTTGCCGTGAACGGCAGCTGCATTTCACCCGAGGCCTGACGCTCAATTTCGTCCCCCAGCTCCACCGCAGGCGGCGCATCCGGCGTCACGGTAATATCCCAACTGCGGCCACCCTCACCGCCAATTTCCAATATGCCCGACTGGTTCACCTCAAAGCTTTGGCTCGGCTCGGCCACACTGCCAATATCCCCGGTGCGCCCCGAAACCGTCTCTGCAACCGTCAGCGACCCGATTTCACCATACAGACGCAGCGTGAGCAGGCTGCCCACCGGCACCCTCAGATCATCTGACGTCACATCCGCCAGATAAATCGACGGTTTGCCGGTATAGGCCGGGGGCTCCACCCAGCCTTCCCATGTCGGGCCACCATAACCGGCAGCCTGCCCGCCGGTTACCAGATCTGAAACACTTGCCACCCGCCAGAAAGACCCAAACAGCACCGCCATCACCAGCGCCAGCGTCGCCACATAGCGCAACGCATAGGGGTCACGCTTTGCCACCCGCAAATCCGGGGCCACGGCGCGGGCATTACGCGCCTGTTCCGCCATCCGCCGGACATGGGCCTTCCAGACCGCTTCCGATACCGGATCACCGGCACCGATGACCTGCTCATCCAGAACCGCTGCAATCGGCCGCCCCGGCAGGCTTGCATCCAGCCGCGCCTGCGCCTCCGCGCGGCCCGGCCAGCGAAACCGGCGCAGCCCCCAGATCAATGTCACAATCCCGGCCAATACCGACAGAACCACAGCGCCCCAGGCAATTTCCAGGGCCAGGCTATCCTGCAGCCCAAACATCAGCGCCGCCAGAACCACAAACACCACAGAAATGAACGGCCAGAACGCCTGCGTCACCCGTTCGGCAACCATTCCGCTCCGGGTTAATGCCAGTGGGCGTCGCAACCGGCCAAGGGTTGCCTTAGCTATGCTATTCTTCTCGGTCATCCAAACCTACAGATGTGGGCGGTACATGCGGTTTTAAAGCCACGCCGGGATACTATCGCGCTTTATCATCTCATCATAGCTCGGACGCGCCCGTATGACAGCGAATTGATCACCACTGACCAGAACCTCCGGTATCAGCGGGCGTGAATTATACTCAGACGCCATCACCGCGCCATAAGCCCCGGCAGAACGGAACGCGACGATATCGCCGGATTTCAACCCCACCATATCGCGGTCTTTGGCGAATGTGTCGCCACTTTCGCAAACCGGCCCGACCACATCATATTTGACGGTTTCAGCACCCGCCACCGGTTCCACAACCGGCACAATATCGTGGTGCGCCTCATACATCGCCGGGCGGATCAAATCATTCATCGCCGCATCAAGGATCAGAAACTGGCGATCCTCCCCCTGTTTCACGTAAATCACTTCACTGACCAGAATACCGGCATTGCCTGATATCAACCGCCCCGGTTCAATTTCAATTTCACAGCCCAGATGCCCGACAGTGCGTTTGATCATCTCACCGTATTCAACCGGCAAGGGTGGCGCGGTGTTTGAACGCTCATAGGGGATGCCCAGCCCGCCCCCCAGATCAAGCCGCCGGATGTCATGGCCATCCGCGCGCAATTGCTGCGTTAGATCAGCAACCATACCGTAAGCCTGCTCAAACGGTTCAAGCTCGGTCAGCTGACTGCCGATATGCACGTCAATGCCCACCACATCCAGACCGGGCAGCTTTGCCGCATCGCCAAACACCGCGCGTGCCCGGCTGATCGGAATGCCAAACTTGTTTTCCGCCTTGCCAGTGGCGATCTTGGCATGGGTTTTGGCGTCAACATCCGGGTTCACCCGGATGGTCACCGGCGCGACCATGCCCAGCGACAGCGCCACCGCATTCAGCCGCACCATTTCCGGCTCAGATTCCAGATTGAACTGGCGAATGCCACCTTCCAGCGCGATCCGCATTTCTTCGCGCGTTTTACCAATGCCGGAAAATACGATCCGCTCGCCGGGCACACCTGCCGCGCGCGCCTTCAGGTATTCCCCCGCCGACACCACATCAATCCCGGCCCCCAGATCCCCAAGCAGCTTGATCACCGCCAGATTGGAATTGGATTTCATCGCGAAACACACCAGATGTTCTGTGCCTGCCAATGCTTCATCAAACAATTTGTAATGCCGGGTCAGGGTAGCGGCCGAATAGCAATAAAACGGTGTACCCACCAGCGCCGCAATCTGCGACACGGCCACATCCTCGGCAAACAAATTGCCTTCACGATAAAGAAAATGATCCATCTCAGGCCCCACTTAGCATACGCGCCCGCGTAACAGGCCCTTACCCGCAATACCCGGCTGATCTGGAAAAACAAGCGTTTATGCTCACTTAACCGGCCGTGTCCGCAAAAACAGATACAATGGAAAACCAAAAACCAACCCAAAAACAAACGTCAGCGGAATGATGCAAAACGCCGGCCAGTTGCGCCGCACCCGGGTCTCAGCAAACGCCCAGATCATCAGGGCGGTTTCCGGGATGATACGATCCCAATACAGCCCCGCCCCCGCCGGGTTGGCATAGCGGTGCCGTATAAATTCAGCCCATGACAGCCCGCCATCGCCGAACAATCCCAACAGGATATACCCGGAATACACCAGCCCGCACGCGGTCAGCACCAGATATGCCATCCGCAAAACAGACATGCCTAATGGCCAATCTCAACGCTGAAGACAGTTCTGTTGAACGGCCCGGTGACAGAATTATAACCGATGGTGGTTTTGGTGCTGTATTTCGGGGTGACCGGCTGGCCATCCGCCCCGCACGCCACCAGCGTGAATGCGGCAATGACACTCAGAATGGTGATCTTCATGGCAATTTCTCCTTCCAACGGGCGATCTGGGCGCGCACCTGATCCGGTGCCGTCCCCCCATAGGATGTGCGTGATGCCACCGAATTCTCAACCCCCAACACCTCAAAAACTGCATTTGTTATCTCAGAATGCACGTTTTGCATGTCCGACAGCGTTAAATCCGGCAAATCACAGCCCTGTTTTTCCGCCAGCGCCACCAGTGTTCCGGTGATATGATGTGCGGTGCGAAACGGCAGGCCCAGCTCGCGCACCAGCCAGTCGGCCAGATCGGTGGCGGTTGAAAACCCGGCCCCTGCCGCTTTGCGCAATTCATCCTGATTGGCCGCCATATCCGTCACCATCCCGGTCATCGCTGCCAGTGCCAGCATCAGATTATCAGCCGCATCAAACACCTGTTCCTTGTCTTCCTGCATGTCTTTGGAATAGGTCAGCGGCAAACCCTTCATCACCGTGAACAAGCCCACCATGGCCCCCATGATCCGGCCGATCTTGGCGCGGATCAACTCGGCCGCATCCGGGTTTTTCTTCTGCGGCATGATGGATGACCCGGTCGAAAACCGATCCGACAAAGCCACAAACCGAAACTGCGCTGAGCTCCAGATCACCAGTTCCTCGGCAAACCGGCTTAAATGCATGGCGCAAATCGTTGAAGCCGCCAGAAACTCCAGCGCAAAATCCCGGTCCGCCACCGCATCTAGTGAATTGGCCGCAGCC
>CAZETX010000054.1:4759-16148 GCA_964514925.1 uncultured Marinosulfonomonas sp. | reverse complement strand
GTCAACTTGACGATGTCCGCTGGGCTTTAGCTTCAAAATAATACGTTTTACATATACATGAGCGTTTGATATATAAAACATTACGTAGAGCATAATATTAGACAAGTACCGGGAGAATTCTCATGGCAGATATTGGCATTCATGCGCGTGGATTGCCTGGGCTGCCGGAAGAACACGCCAAAGTAGCTGTATGGAATTCTGAAAACTGGTTCTATGAAGATTTTGAACCTGGCGATAAAATCCGTTCCATCCGGCGCACAATATCTGAAGGCGAGGCGATGCTTTTCAACAGTCTGGTTATGGATCACCACCCTTATGTGTCTGACAAAGAATTTGCCGAACAAGAGGGGCTGTTTGGCGAGCGACTTGTGGCCGGTGCAATGGTGTTTTCTTACGGTCTGGGGTTGGCAGCGACCAACTGCCTGAATTCGTTTTCCTACGGTTATGATAGATTACGATTTATCGCTCCGGTATTTATCGGAGACACAATCTACACGATCCGGGAAAACCTGGGGAAAGAACCGAAATCCGACACAATGGGTAAAGTCCGGGTAAGCTATTCTGTCTACAAAGGCGAAGGTAAACTGGCACTCTATTGTGAACATCTGATGACGGCACTGTACCGCGATCCAAGTACGATCAGCACCACCCCGGCAGGATAGGCATTTGAAAAATTCAATCGTTTTGCGGGGGATGACGTGGGATCACAGCCGTGGCTTTGATCCTATGGTTGCAACCTCGGCCCAGTATTCCCGGGATCACCCTGGCGTTGAAATCATCTGGGGCAAACGCCCACTTCAGGCATTTGCCGATCACCCCATCAGTGAAATGGCCGGTGATTATGATCTGATGGTCATTGATCACCCCCATGTAGGGGAGGTCGTTGGCAGCGGAGAATTATTGGCACTGGACACATTGGGGCGGGAACTGGAATTGGCACAGCTTGCTGCTAACTCGGTCGGCCCTTCGCATCAATCATATGAATTTTTAGGTCACCAATGGGCGTTGGCAATCGATGCCGCGACTCCGGTGGCAGCGTATCGCCCTGATCTGTTGGACCACGCGCCGGGGGACTGGGCTGGTGTTGTTGAACTGGCCAGATCGGGACGGGTGGCATTTGCGCTGATCCCGATTAATGCTTTGATGACTTTCATGGGGATGGCCCGCAATTTGGGGTTTCGGATCGCCGAAAACCCGGATCGTTTCATCGCTAAGGACAACGGCCGGGAAATTCTGGAAATACTGTGCGAAATCACGGCCCTGATGTCGCCAGAATGTTTGACGCTTGACCCCATTGGCATACTGGATTGGATGGGCGGCACAATCATTGCACCCGCCTATGCGCCGTTTGGCTATGGCTATACAAATTACAGCCGCGAAAATTATTGCCGGTATCCTATCCGGTTTACGAATGCACCGGGCCTTGACGGTAACGGCCCCCAAGGCACCATTATTGGTGGTACAGGCATCGCTGTTTCTGCCGCTTCTAAACACCGTGACATAGCCGCTGATTACGCGTTCTGGATTGCCGGGGCCGAGTGTCAGTCTGGGCTGTTCTTTGAAGCGGGCGGTCAACCAGCACATGCAGCTGCATGGGATAGCGATGTCTGCAACGCTGCATCAAACGATTTCTTTCGCAACACCCGGGCGACATTGAATACCTCATGGCTGCGCCCACGTTATGATGGGTATATGGGGTTTCAGGATTTGGGGGGCGCTGCTGTTCATGCATGCATCAGCCGCAAGGTCCCTATCGACATAGCACTTGCTCAGTTGGAACTAATCTATCAGGAGACCCGAAAATGAAGGTGCTGCCACAGGATAATCGTCCGCTAAATGGCCTGACGGTTTTGGATTTCAGTCAGTTCCTATCGGGGCCTCTATGCAGTTTGAAACTGGCAGATCTTGGAGCGCGGGTCATAAAGGTCGAGCGTCAGGGTGTGGGTGATTTGTGCCGAAACCTTTACATTTCAGACACTGATATTGATGGCGACAATTCCCTTTTCCACGCGATCAATCGAAACAAGGAAAGCATAACCGCCGATTTGCGCAACCCGGATGACCGGGCGCGATTGCAAGACCTGATCAGGACCGCAGATGTGATGATCCAAAATTTCCGCCCCGGCGTAATTGAACGCCATGGGTTTGGCTACGACGATGTGAAATCCATCAATCCAGGCATTATATACGGGTCTATTTCGGGTTATGGCGAAGACGGGCCCTGGAAGGATCTACCGGGCCAAGATTTGCTGGCGCAGGCGCGTTCCGGCGCGTTGTGGCTGACCGGCGGGCGGAATGACCCGCCAATGCCTATGGGTTTGGCGGTCGCTGACATGATGGCCGGCAATGCGCTGGCCCAGGGTATCCTGGCCGCACTGGTCGGGCGTGGCATCCATGGTCGCGGGGCACGGATCGAAACCAGCCTTCTTGAGGCAATGGTTGATTTTCAGTTCGAAGTACTGACCACCCACTTAAATGATGGAAACCGCCTGCCTGAGCGCAGTGCAGTAAACGGTGCGCATGCCTACCTTGGCGCACCCTACGGTGTTTATCAGACCACCGATGGATATCTGGCATTGGCGATGACGCCGTCATTACAAACACTTTGTGAACTATTGGGTGTTCAGGGGCTGGCACAGTATTACGATGATACCGAGGCTATGATGGCACAAAGAGATGATATTAAATCGGCGCTGGCCACCCGTATTAAAACCGGCACTACCGCCAATTGGCTGGCTGTCTTGCAGCCCGCCGATATCTGGTGTTCCGAGGTTTTGAACTGGGCCGAGTTGCGCGCCAGCGAAGCCTACACAATAATGGACTTCGAACACGAAATCAGCCGGAACCCGGATACCAAATTGAATGCATTGCGTTCGCCGTTGCGTATTGACGGACAGACCCTGAAAACCCCGATTGCCGCACCATCTTTGGGGCAGCACAACCAAACGGTTTTTGGCGCGCTTCAGAATACTAAGAAAATGCTAGGCTAATTTGGGCCGGTCGACATGCCATTTACACCGGCGCCCAATTGGGCAGAGATTTTTTTTCCGGCTTCGACCAGCGCATTTTTTGCTTCGTTCAAATCCGGATCATTGGTGGCTATAAGACGCTGAATATAAGGGATAGTCAAAGAGGCGGCGATCCGACCAGAATAGTCAAAGATCGGCACCGAAATATTCTGTACCCCGGCAATTACCATAGATGCGCTGACGCAAAAACCACTGTTTGCGGCCTGCTGCACATTTATTTCATAATTCTTTATTTGGTCTGGGGTAGCTGAATCGATGCTCTTGCAAATTTCAATCCGACTCTCCTGGCTCATTTGGCTGGTCAACACGGCACCTGACGCCGTCAAAATGACCGGAACGCGCGCGCCCAAACGCACGCTTGTCACGTTGTTCCCTGGCGGGTTATTTTGGGCAACAACCAGAATATTACTACCATATAAAACCGCTAGATGAATTGACTGGTTCAACTGGTCCGCAAGCCCCGCCATCGAACCGACGGCAACATTTGTCAGCTGTTTAATTGGTGGATTTTTGTGGGCGATTTCAAACATTTTCAGCGTCAGAGAATATTGCTCGCTGGCATCATCGATACTGACATAGCCGCGGTCCGCCAGGACAACCAGCATGCGAAAAATTTCGCTTACCGACCGATCCAGAGTTTTGGCAATTTCAGACTTTTTCATGCCATCACTTTGGCCTGCCAAAAGCTCTAGAATATCCAACCCCTTGGACAACGCAGGCGCGCTGTATTTTTCCATCGGTTTCTCGCTGCCCTTGCTCAATTAATCGCTCCCCGATTTCAATGTTTCTGGCAACTAGCACAGGAAAACTGGAAACTGAACGATTTCTGTTAGACTATTCTGTGTTCCAGACACCGTGGGCGTTATCGCGAAAAAGCGCGGCCCGGTCGGATGCCGACCAGTTTTGGGTCAAAGCATGGGTTGCCGCCACCCAGCTTTCCAAGCCGCCGCCCAGATTACAAACCGGGCTGTCGCTGCCCCAGATGATCCGGTTATGGCCAAAGCTGGAGACCGTATAATCAAAATATGGGCGAATATCATCCAGCCCCCAGGTGTCAGGGTCAGCATAGGCGATAAGGCCGGAAATTTTGCCGGTTACATTGGGTCGCTTTGCTAATTCAGACAGGCCTTCTGCCCAAGACGTGTACACACCACCTAAAATATCCGGTACTCCGCAGTGATCCAAAATAAAGATCACGTCAGGACAGTGATCTACCAGTGATCCCGCAATCGAAAGTTGATCGGGCCGCACGCAAAGATCAAATGTTAACCCCGTACCGGAAAGTCGTTGTATATTTTCGCGAAATACCTGTGTTTGCGAAACGCCATCCGGTACCGCATGCAAAACCCGGCGAAACCCCCGGATGGTCGGGGAAGACTGCGCCAATTCAACGAATTGAGCAAAGTCATTTCGCTCGGGCCGACACGCCGAAATGGCACCGCGTATAGGGCTGTTTTTAACGGCCATCATATCCTGCACCATTACCGTTTCGTCGCGGATACTGGCGTCGGCAACGTCAACTTCCATATGCAGGCAATCGGTAATCCCGAGCCTGCGGGCGACTGATATATAGTCTTCAATGGTGTTGGGCCGGTTCAATGCCGGTACATTTTCCAGCCAGGGATAATCCAGACGATCCGGGTAAATAAGGTGCAGGTGGGTGTCAAAAAACATGGGTTTAGCTCCTGTTGACAAGCGAATAAGAGATTGACTAAATATGAAAGTCAAGTTTATATGCAAAACAGTACCAGCAAGAACTGCACGCAATAGACGTATTTTCAGGGAGGATACTATGAAACAAGGATACACACTGGCGCTACTTTCAGTGACGACCAGCTTGGCGATCGGCGCGGCAATGCCTGCGTTTTCCGGAGCATTTGACGGGATCACCATTCAGGCCAAACTAATCGGCGGCGAGCAATATGAGGCACTCTATGCCCGTATCGCTGAATGGGAAGCCGAAACCGGCGCCACAGTCGATATCATTTCAAAGAAGAACCACTTTGAACTGGACAAAGAATTCAAGTCGGACATTGCGGCCGGGACAACAAATTGGTGCGTAGGTTCAAACCATTCTTCATTCGCACCCCAATACCCGAACCTGTATATTGACCTGACGGCATATGTGGATGCGGCTGATATTGCTGGTTTTGTACCGGCAATGATTTCTGCGTCTACCGTCCAGGGCAAGCTGGTGATGTTGCCACGCGCTCAATTTGATGTTTCAGCACTTTATTACCAAAAATCTTTATACGCTGATGAGGCCCGCCAAGCGGCGTTCAAAGCCGAGTATGGCTATGATCTGGCACCACCGGATACGCTGGACCAATTCAAAGATCAGGCGATCTTTTTCGCTGATCCACCAAATTTCTACGGCACACAGTTTGCCGGTAAAGACGAAGGCGCTTCGGGTCGTTTCTATGAAATGGTCGTGGCAAATGGTGGCAAAATGTTCAACGACGACTGGACGCCTGCCTTTAACAGCGACGCAGGCCGCGAGGCGCTGAACTGGTTCAAGGACCTTTACGAAGCAGGTGCTGTTCCTCCGGGTACAACGTCGTATCTTTGGGACGAACTGGGTGCGGGTTTCGCATCTGGCACCATTGCGATCAATCTGGATTGGCCGGGCTGGTCTGGGTATTTCAACGACCCTGAAAGCTCGAAAGCAGCCGGCGATGTTGGCCTGGCAGTACAACCAATGGGCAGTGGTGGCTTGCGCACCGGTTGGTCTGGACATCACGGTTTCTCGGTTACCGAAAACTGCGGGAACAAGGAAGCTGCGGCATCGCTTGTGACCTTCCTGACAAGTGAAGAAAGCCAAAAGGTGGAAAGCGCCGGTGGATCACTGCCGACACGTACCGCCGTGTGGGACTACGTGGTGGCCGAAGCCGCCGGTGATGCATATCGCGTCGAAACCCTGGCAGTGTTCCAGGAAGCAGCGAAACATGCATTTCCGGTTCCACAAACCGAATACTGGATTGAAGCCAGCAACCTGATTTTTCCTGAAATTCAGGCGGCAATTCTGGGCGACAAGACAGTTGATGAAGCTTTGCAGGATGCAGCTGACGCAGTAGATGAAATGATGCAGGAAAACGGTGTATACTAACACCTGTCCGTAAACCATTTTGACCGGGGGCGGCGTCATAACCGCCCCCAAATTAATCCACGGAAAAGTCACGCTGATGTTTCGCAAAAAGCTGCCCCCCTGGTTTGTTCTGATTTTTCCTGCCCTGTTGATTTTGACAGCGGTGGTTCTGATCCCTTTGCTGTTTTCGCTGTATTCCAGCTTTACACCCTACAAGCTGACCCGGCCGGAAACGTTGTATAAATGGATTGGGACGTTCAACTACGAAAAGGCTATTAAAAGCTCAGTGTTCTGGGCGGCCTTTGGGCGCACGGTGCTGCTTTTGACCATCGCCCTTAATCTTGAAATGCTACTGGGTCTCGGGCTGGCCCTGCTGGTCAGCAAGGTCACACGCGGCCAGCGCACTTTGCGCACGATAATGATGTTCCCAATGATGTTTTCGCCCATCCTGGTTGGGTTTCAATTCAAGTTTATCTTCAATGACAATGTGGGTCTGGTAAACAACGCCCTGCAATCACTTGGGCTATCGACGACGGCGATACCATGGCTGGTGGATCAGAAACTGGCGATGTTTTCGATAATATTCGCCGAAATGTGGTCATCTACCAGCGTGTTCGCGATTCTGATTCTTGCCGGGCTGTTCTCCATACCGCAGGACCCGTTAGAGGCTGCAAAGGTTGATGGCTGCACGCCCTGGCAGACCTTTCGCCACATCACCCTGCCGTTTTTGATGCCGTTCATCTATATTGCGCTGGCGATCCGGTCTCTGGATGTGGCGCGGGCCTATGACATTGTAAACATCATGACCAATGGCGGCCCTGCCCGGCGCACGGAATTGCTCTGGACCTTGATCGGGCGCACCGGATATGTGGACGCCAAAATGGGCTACGCCAACGCTATGGGCTATGTGTCGATCTTTATGGCAATCTTTTTCACGATCTTTTTCTTTCGTAAACTTAACGCCGCACGGGCAGAGCTTGGGATGGCAGGGTGATGGCAATGGCAATGGATATCAATCGCCAGCATCGCATTCGCACGCGCATTGGCGCCGGGGTGCGCCATGTTACTCTGTTCATCGCGATGTCAATCATCTGCATTCCGGGCCTGTGGATCGTGCTGAATTCCTTTCGCCCAACCGTAGATATCATGGCCAAGCCGCCCGTATGGATCCCGCGCGGGCTGAACCTGGATAACTACCGCGCCATGTTTGGCGGGGCAGGTGAAGGCGGTGTGCCTGTTCTGCAGTACTTTACAAATTCCATGATCATTTCCGTCACCAGCACAGTGATTGCCCTGTTGATCGGGATGGCCGGGGGCTACGCCTTTGCGCGCTATCGTTTCAAAGGCAAATCGGCAATCTTTATCGGGTTGTTGCTTACACGGGCCGTTCCCGGTGTGGCGTTGTCATTGCCGCTGTTCATCGTCATGGCCAAAACCGGGCTGATTGACACCCATGTGGGCCTTATTTTGGTTTATGTGGCTATGAATGTGCCGTTCACCATCTGGCTGATTGATGGGTTTTTCCGGCAAATCCCGCCGGATCTGGCCGAAGCTGCCGAAATTGACGGTTGCACGCGGTGGCAGGCATTTTGGAAGGTGGAATTCCCCGTGGCCCGTGCCGGGGTGGCGTCGGCTGGCATGTTTGCTTTTCTGACATCATGGAACGAATACGCGCTGGCCAGTCAGCTGACGCGTTCAACTTTTTCCAAAACCATGCCTGTCGGCTTGCGTGATTTCACCTCGGAATTTACCATCAACTGGGGTGGAATGTGTGCGTTGGCAGTACTTATGATCATCCCGGCGTTGATCCTGACATTCCTTGTACAAAAACATCTAATTGCCGGGCTGACCTTCGGCGGCGTGAAAGGCTAAACCATGGCGCAAGTGCTGTTAGAAAATGTCGTGAAAAAGTATGGCCCACTGGAAGTGGTTCATAGCATTGATCTGGATATCGCCCATAATGAATTCGTGGTTTTGGTGGGGCCATCGGGCTGCGGTAAATCCACGACCTTGCGGATGATTGCCGGGCTAGAGGACATCACCAGCGGCAACATCAGCATTGGCGACAACATTGTGAATGATATGCCGCCGCGGGATCGCAACATTTCCATGGTGTTCCAGAACTACGCGCTTTACCCGCATATGACGGTGCGTGAAAATCTGGGGTTTTCCCTGAAAATTGCTGGCAAAGAAGCTGCCGAAATCACCAAATCCGTTGATGAAGCCGCCAACATTTTAAGCCTTCAGGATTACATGGATCGCAAACCCGGTGCCCTATCCGGTGGCCAGCGTCAGCGGGTCGCCATGGGTCGCGCCATTGTGCGCCACCCGGATGTGTTTTTGTTTGATGAACCCCTGTCCAACCTTGATGCCAAACTGCGCGCCCAGATGCGGGTGGAAATCAAAAAACTGCATCAGAAAATCAAAACGACGATCATCTATGTGACCCATGACCAGGTGGAGGCCATGACTTTGGCCGACCGCATCGTGATCATGCGCGACGGCTATATTGAACAACAGGGCGCCCCGACCGAGGTGTTTGAACGCCCGGTAAACACCTTTGTTGCCACCTTCATCGGTTCCCCCCCGATGAACCTGTTGAGCGGTGAAATCACTAATGGCGGACAGATGAAATTTGCGGACGGTGTTAAGTTGCCAATACCCCAAGGCTTTGCCAAGTCCGTTACCGTCGGCCAAAAAATCATCCTGGGCTTTCGCGCCGATAACCTGATGCCCGAAGGCCACGCGCTTGAACTGGAAGAACAGTCACCCCCCATTGAAATGCAGGTTGTGGTGTCAGAACCATTGGGAACTGAAACCCTGCTATACACCCGCTTTGCCGGTCAGGAAGTGCAGGCGAAAATGCTGAAACCGCGCCCGGTCGCGGACGGTGAAACGCTGACATTCCATCTGGATCTGGCCAGCTGCCACCTGTTCGACGCCAAAACCGAACAAAGCCTGAGGTAGCGCCATGGCCCGGATCACATCTGTTGAAATATTCATGGTTGATCTGCAACCCAAAGTGCAGCGCACCGATGCCATTCAAAGCTTTGACAGTCAGCAGACCCCGTTTGTTCAGATAATTGACGCTGATGGGGTAACCGGGCTGGGCTATTGCTATACCATTGGTCAGGGCGGTTCAGCGGTAATGGCATTGCTGCGGGACGATCTGATTGATCAGCTGGTTGGGCAAGAGGCCGAAGAAATCGGCCGCATCTGGCGTGATCTGCTGTTTTCCATCCATGCGACGGCCGTTGGCGCCATTTCGTCACTGGCGCTGGCCGCGATTGATATTGCGCTTTGGGATTTGCGTTGTAAACGCGCGCGTTTGCCCCTGTACCGGATGCTGGGCGGGGCAAAAGAGTCAGTGCCGATGTACACCACTGAAGGTGGCTGGTTGCATATCGAAACCGATGATCTGGTGGCCGACGCGCTGGACGCACAGGCCAAGGGGTTTTCCGGTTCCAAGGTGAAAATTGGGCGACCGCATCTGTCCCAAGACCGCGCCCGTCTAAAGGCGGTGCGTGATGCGGTTGGATCAAATTACGATATTATGGTGGACGCCAACCAATCCTTTAATCTGGCCGAGGCGAAACGTCGGGCGCGTATGCTGGAAGAATTTGATATAGCCTGGTTCGAAGAACCGATGCCCGCCGATAACGTGACCGAACACAGTCTGTTGGCTGCCGGTACATCGATACCGGTCGCGGTTGGCGAAAGCATGTATTCTTTAAGTCAGTTCAAGGATTATCTGGTCACTGGCGGGGCCTCAATTATACAGGTCGATGTTGCCCGTATCGGCGGCATCACCCCATGGATCAAGGTCGCCCATCTGGCTGAGGCCCATGCTATTCCGGTCTGCCCACATTTCCTTATGGAACTACATGTCAGTCTGGTCTGCGCTATCCCAAATGCACCGTGGCTTGAATACATACCGCAGTTGGGCAGCCTGACCCGCACGGGTATGAAGATCAAAAACGGCCGGGCGTTTCCAAGCACAGAACCGGGAATCGGAATTGACTGGGACATGGCTGCCATCAAATACCGAACAGTTGGCGCCCTTAGTACAGCCGCAGAATAAGGAGTGCTGCCCATGCAACGAATGGGAAGCGTTATTGCGCTAAAACCGGACCAGATTACCGAATATAAGCGCCTGCATGCCAACGTCTGGCCCGGTGTTCTGGCCAAGATAAGTGAATGCAACATTCGCAATTATTCGATTTTTCTGCGTGAGCCGGAAAACCTGTTATTCAGCTATTTTGAATACCACGGCACAGATTTTGCGGCGGATGCTGCGAAAATGGCGACCGACCCGGAAACCCAAAAATGGTGGGATGTCTGCGCGCCTTGCCAAACCCCGCTGGAACCGCGCGGCGAAGGTGAATGGTGGGCAAGCATGCAAGAAGTCTTTCACTATGATTGAGCTGGCTCAAACATGGCCCTGCCCGGCCACACCGATCCCGATTGTAATTTTCGGGGCCGGATCGATTGTGACCGACGCGCATATTCCGGCATATGCAGCGGCCGGATTTACGGTTCAGGGGATTTATGATCCCGATACCACTAAAGCCAGCGCGCTGGCCGAAAAGCATGGGTTTATCGCCTATGAAACTGCCCAACAAGCAGCAGCGCAAACAGGTGTGGTTTTTGATCTGGCAACACCCCCCGATGCCCATGCCAGTATTCTGAGATCCCTGCCAAATGGCGCTGCTGTGCTGATTCAAAAACCCATGGGCCGCGATCTGTCCGGGGCGACTGAAATATTGCACATTTGTCGCGACCGCGATCTGAGGGCTGCGGTGAACTTTCAACTGCGGTTTGCTCCAATGATGCTGGCCTTGCGCGACGCAATCGACAAGGGGTTGTTGGGTGAGGTCGTTGATTTTGACGCCTGGCTGGCACTGGACACACCTTGGGGTCTGTGGGAATTTTTGCGTGACCTGCCAAGGGTGGAAATCCTGCTGCACTCGATCCACTATCTGGATTTCGTGCGCTCTGTTCTGGGCAACCCAAAGGGCGTGCATGCAAAAACCCTTGGTCATCCAAATGAACCCACATCCAATACCAGAACAGCGGCGATACTGGATTATGGTAACCGGGTGCGGTGCGCCTTGTCGATCAATCACAACCACAGTTTTGGGCGAAAACATCAGGCTTGCGAATTTCGCATCTGCGGCACCAAAGGCGCGGCCTATGTTCAGCTTGGCGTCAACCTTGATTACCCCAAGGGCGAACCGGATATTCTGGAAATAAACACCGGCGATGGCTGGGAAAC
>CAZETX010000054.1:0-4659 GCA_964514925.1 uncultured Marinosulfonomonas sp. | reverse complement strand
ACCCCAAGGGCGAACCGGATATTCTGGAAATAAACACCGGCGATGGCTGGGAAACCGTTGGTCTTAGCGGGTCATGGTTCACCGAAAGCTTTGGCAACCGGATGGCGCAATTGCAGTGCTTTGTAACCGGGGAAGAAGACACATTAATATCGTCTGTCGAAGATGCCTGGCACACGATGGCGTTGGTCGAAGCCGCCTATGAAAGCAACGCAACACCGGCAACGCCGCTCGCAAGGAAACCCTGACATGCACATGCAAACCACCTATTTTGAAGACTATGAAATCGGTTCCAGCCGCGAAAGCTTTGGTCGAACCATCACGGAAACAGATTTTGTCGTTCATGCCGGGCATACCGGTGATTTCTTTCCCCACCATATGGACGCTGAATTTTGCAAAAAACAGGAATTTGGCCAGCGCATTGCCCACGGTACCATGGTGTTCGCCATTGGCGTCGGGATGACTGCCGATGCGATCAACCCGGTGGCGTTTTCCTATGGTTATGACCGGCTGCGTTTCGTGCGTCCGGTGCATATCGGTGATAGCATCCGTGCCCGCACCACGATTTCGCGCAAGGAACCCGACGCCAAACGCCCCGGCAAGGGGCAGGTGATTGAGAATCTTGAAGTGCTGAACCAGAACGATGCAGTGGTCCTGGTCGCCGAGCATATTTACCTGGTGGAAATGAAGGAAAAGCCATGACTGAACAATCGGGCCGTTTGGCCGGGAAAACTGTGCTGATCACCGCGGCGGGGCAGGGCATCGGCCGCGCCACAACAGAAATGTTTGCCGCTGAAGGGGCCAAGGTATTTGCCAGTGACATCAATGAAGCGGCTTTGGCAGAGCTTGATGCGATTGATGGGATCACAGCGTTGAAACTGGACGTGACCAACGGCGATGCAGTTACTGCTACACTGAAAACCACCGGCCCGCTGGACGTGTTGTTCAACTGCGCCGGGTTTGTGGCGGCGGGTAGTATTCTGGAATGTGACGAAGACTGCTGGGATTTTTCATTCAACCTGAATGTCAAAGCCATGTACCGCCTGTGTCGCGGTGCCATCCCCGCAATGCTGGATAATGGCGGCGGTTCGATCATCAACATGTCGTCCGTGGCGTCCAGCATCAAAGGCGTGCCAAACCGTTTCGTATATTGCGCATCCAAAGCGGCGGTGATTGGCATGACCAAGGCCATTGCCGCCGATTTCGTCACCAAGGGTATTCGCTGCAACGCCATTTGCCCCGGTACCGTCGACAGCCCGTCCCTGCATGACCGTCTGCGCGCCACCGGTGACTATGATCAGGCGCTGAAAGATTTCATCGCCCGTCAACCAATGGGACGCGTCGGCAAAGCCGATGAGGTCGCAGCGCTGGCGTTATATCTCGCCAGCGACGAAAGCGGATTTACCACCGGACAAACCCACGCCATCGATGGCGGCTGGGCAATCTAAAAGGAAACACTATGAAACTTTTGCGTTTTGGGCCCGATGGTCAGGAGAAACCCGGCATGCTGGACAGTGACGGCGCAATCCGTGATCTGAGCGGTATCGTCGGCGATATTTCGGGCGACAGTATCAGTGACGATGTGCTTGCCAAATTGCGCGATCTGGACGTGGCTGATCTGCCGGTAGTTTCTGGCAAACCCCGCCTCGGCCCCTGTGTCGCCAATGTTGGCAAATTTATTTGCATCGGGCTGAATTATGCAGATCACGCGGCCGAAGCGGGCATGGAATTACCGGCCGAACCGGTGATATTCTTCAAGGCAACGTCCGCCATCATGGGCCCCAATGATACTGTGGAAATCCCGCGCAATTCGATCAAATCCGACTGGGAGGTCGAGTTGGGCGTGGTCATCGGCAAACACACAAAATATGTCGACGAAGACGACGCGCTGGATCATGTCGCGGGCTACTGCGTGGTCAACGACCTGTCTGAGCGTGACTTTCAACTGCACCGTTCCGGGCAATGGGTCAAAGGAAAATCCTGCGATACGTTCGGCCCGATCGGCCCCTGGCTGGTGACACGGGACGAGGTCGCCGATCCGCAAGATCTGGCGATGTATCTTGCGGTGAACGGCCACCGCTATCAGGACGGCTCCACCAATACCATGCATTTCGGCGTGGCCCATGTGGTCAGCCACCTGTCGCAATTCATGAGTCTGCAACCGGGCGACGTGATTTCCACCGGCACACCGCCGGGCGTCGGCATGGGGCAAAAGCCTGAAACCTACCTGAAACCTGGCGACAAGATCGAGCTCGGCATCCAAGGCCTGGGCGTACAAACCCAAAACGTGGTGGCTGGCTAGTGGCAAAAGTTACCGGCCTGACGACCCACGACCTTCGGTTCCCAAGCAAAGACGGGCTTGACGGTTCGGACGCAATGAACCCTGATCCGGTCTATTCGGCCGCCTATGTCGTGCTGGAAACCGATGGCGATCATCAGGGGCATGGCCTGACATTCACCATTGGCCGTGGTAACGAAATTTGTGTGGCCGCGATTGAGGCACTGCGCCCATTGGTGGTCGGCCTTGATCTGGATTGGGTGCGCGATGACATGGGCCGCTTCTGGCGTCATATCACCGGTGACAGCCAACTGCGTTGGATCGGCCCCGACAAGGGTGCTATTCATCTGGCCACCGGTGCTGTGGTCAACGCCATTTGGGATTTACTGGCCAAAGAGGCTGGCAAACCTGTCTGGCAACTGGTCGGGGAAATGTCGCCAGAAGACATCGTGAAACTAGTGGATTTCCGCTATATTACCGATGTGCTAACACCCGATGAGGCGCTGGAATTGCTGCGCAAGGCCGAACCGGGAAAAGCCAAACGTATCGTCACACTTAGGGCCGAAGGCTACCCCTGCTACACCACGTCTGCCGGTTGGCTGGGATATTCCGACGATAAACTGCGCCGCCTGTGCCAGGAAGCCCGCGATGCCGGGTTTACCCACACCAAATTCAAGGTCGGTGCTAATCTACAGGACGACATCCGCCGCCTGACAATCGCGCGCGAGGTTCTTGGCGAAGACATGAACATCATGATCGACGCCAACCAGATGTGGGAAGTGGATCAGGCCGTTGACTGGGTCAATGCACTGGCATTCGCCTGTCCGCTGTTCATTGAAGAACCCACCAGCCCTGATGACGTGGCCGGGCACAAAACCATCCGTGGCGCTGTGGCACCGATCAAAGTGGCCACCGGCGAAATGTGCCAAAACCGGATCATGTTCAAGCAGTTCATCGCAGGTGGTGCCATTGACATCGTCCAGATTGATGCTTGCCGCCTTGGCGGATTGAACGAAGTCTTGGCGGTGCAGTTAATGGCCGCGAAATACGGGCTGCCGGTTTGGCCCCACGCTGGCGGGGTCGGACTATGCGAATATGTACAACATCTGTCGATGATCGATTTTGTGGCGATCAGCGGTGAAAAGGACAGTAAGAGGATTGAATTTGTTGACCACCTGCATGAACACTTTGTTGACCCGTGTGTGGTGGAAAATGGTGCCTATCGCGCGCCATTTCGACCTGGCTTTTCAATTGAGATGAAGGGGCCATCCATTGCTGGATTCAGTCATAAGCTCCAGTCGTAAAGCTTCTGGCCAATTGCAGAAACCCGATTGGCGACTATGTCGCACCTACATTCCGTTCCGGCCTTCCAGTCGTGTAATCTGTCCATAAGCTGAAAGCATTGTTGCGGGCGTTGCGGTAAAAAATTGCGGTAATTTAATAACGGCGAGGACGAAAGATCAGATTGATTTGGTCATGGCAGATAGAAATCTCGACCTGCCTGTGTGAATTAAATCGCCCAAAGACTTTCTCACGCTTTCGGGTCGGCCTGCGCGAATCCTCGATCGCTTACGTTTATGGCTTTATGGGCGCGGTGATCGGCCCCACACACTAGTGTACCGACGGGCTTTATGCAGCTGCATAATTTGTCGGTGATAACCACACGTGGTTCGCCAAACTGGGAGATCAAGCGTTGAAAGAACCGCCCTGCAGCATTTGCGTTTCGGCGGGTTTGCGCCGGAATATCAAGCACATCCCCATTCGCATCAGCCGCCCGCCACAGCCAATACATCTTGCCACGGATCGTGATCACGACCTCGTCCAATTGCCGCTTATCGTTTGGTCGCGGGCGATCTCTACGAATGCGCTTTGCAAAATGGCAGCCAAGGCGATTTACCCACAGCGGGATTGCTTCCCGGCTTACAGCTACGCCCCGCTCGACCAGCAGATGCTCAACATCAGCTGTGCTCAAGGCGAAGTGATGGTAAGCCCAAACTGCGTAAGCAATGATTTCACGAGGATAGCGAAAGCCCTTTAGATGTGCATATGGTTCCGTGGTTTTATATTTTTGGCATAGTACGAGCACGACGAGCAAACAACTTGGCAATACCCAATCCGCAAGGGAATTCCGCTACTGGCCCAACTTGTTTCGGTACAAAGTTCGGGGCTACCTGGTGCGGTGTGCTGCGCAGTCAAAAGATAAAAGTTCGCGACAGAACCAGTTTCTTATAATTGCGGAAAATATTCGGCCGGTCAATTTCGGATACAGATTTCAATCTTATTGCACACGTGTGCAAAAAATGCTTAGCTAGATTTATTAGGCGGAAAATCGCGCCTGAAAACCACACAACTGGGAGACTGAAATGAAAATGCGCAATCCAACA
>CAZETX010000053.1:0-16229 GCA_964514925.1 uncultured Marinosulfonomonas sp. | reverse complement strand
CAAAGCCTCACGATACAGCGGTTCAGCGTCGTCCAAGTGACCGGTAGCCTTTAGCGTCAGGGCATGTTCGTTGAGGAACCGGGCGATTTCAAGCTTATCGTCACCGTTTCGCGCCATTGCCAATCCTTGTTCACCAAATCGCAACGCAGCGGCGTGGTCGCCTGAGCGCCAGGCAAATTCACGGGCTTTGAACAGGTTTTGCAAATCAGGCTGCAGCCCCGCTGCCCTTGCGTAGTGTTCCGCTGCGTCGGCCCAGCGGACCTCGGCTTCGGCAATCTCGCCGCGGGCGTAGGCGGCGCGGGCGGCGGATTGCACGGCCAATGCATCCCGGGCTTCGATTTCGGCGAACAGGTTGTCGGCGGCGGAATAGTCGCCGGTTGCAAGGGCGGCGCGGGCGGCTTCAAGTTTGTCGGCGCCAAGGGAGTTGCCTTCGCGGGTAAGCGTTTCCAGCAAATCTTTGTTGGTGGACTTTGTTTCTTCCAATACGGCGTCAAGGTTTCGGCGTTGTTTCTTCAGGGCGTCAATCTCACTTTGCAGTTTGGATCGTTCATCGCCATGTGTTGTCGCCTGCTCTGCCAACCGCTTTTCAATTCGACCTTCCAAGAGTTCATCAAGGGTTTCTTTCGTCAGGATGTTGTGGTCGGCGCCAATAGGCGGTTTTGGTTTGTCGGGCTTTGATCTGAAAAATGGGGCGACAAGGAATTTAATGATTGCCCATGCCACTGCCGACAAAGCGAGGATTGCCATCACAACACCGACAATGGCATTAGTTCGGTCGCGCGTATCCTCGCTGCCAAACGCTTCCCAAACCCATCGCGCCCATTCAGAAATTACTTCAATCAAAAATCACCGCCGATTAACCCTTATCCCCATCTAACCCATAATTGGGCAAATGTCGCAAGGATCAATGAGCCGGGGCGCGCCTGACCTTGGGGAGGCGTCGGGGCGGTGTTTTTATGTGCAACGGTACAGCACACTCAAACCGTAACAAAAGGCGAGACCGTGCAATGCGCCTTCCCGGGGGGAAGGTCAGGCGCGGCCCGTGCGGGCACGGACCAAGGGTAGAGTTGGCGCGTGTTCGCCTACCGTATCTTCAGTGTCGCCAACCCGATCAGGGCGAGGATCAGCGAGATGATCCAGAAGCGGATGACGATCTGGGGTTCTTTCCAGCCGAGTTGCTCAAAATGGTGGTGGATCGGGGCCATGAGGAACACTCGTTTACCGGTTTTCTTGTAGTAGAGCACCTGAATGATGACGGACAGGGCCTCGACCACAAACAGGCCGCCGACGATGGCCAGTACGATTTCGTGTTTTGTGGCCACGGCGATGGCGCCCAGTGCGCCGCCAAGGGCAAGGCTGCCGGTGTCGCCCATGAACACCGCCGCGGGGGGCGCGTTGTACCACAGGAAACCAAGCCCGCCGCCGATCAGCCCGGCGGTGAAGATCAGGATCTCCCCGGTGCCGGGGACGTAATGCACCTCAAGGTATTCGGTGAAATCGACGCGGCCAACGGCATAAGCGATGACGCCAAGCGCCCCGGCGGCGATCATCACCGGCATGATGGCCAGACCGTCAAGCCCGTCCGTCAGGTTCACGGCATTGGCCGCCCCGGCGATGACGATCATGGAAAACGGGATGAAAAATACGCCGAGGTTGATCAGGGTATCCTTGAAGATCGGCAGGGCCAGCTGGTTGGCCAGTTCAGGCGGGTGGTACATTGACGCCCAATAGGCGGCGATGCCGGCGATCACCAGACCAGCGGCGAAACGCACCTTGCCGGACACGCCTTTGGAGCTGTTATTGGTGATTTTGCTGTAGTCATCCAGAAACCCGATGAAGCCAAACCCGGCGGTGACAAACAGTATCATCCAGATGAACGGATTGTCGGGCCGCGCCCAGAGCAGGGTGGAAACCAGCACCGCGCCAAGGATCAGCGCACCACCCATTGTCGGGGTGCCGGCCTTTTCAAGGATGTGGCTTTGCGGGCCGTCCGAGCGGATCGGCTGGCCCTTGCCCTGTTTGCGTTTCAACAGGTTGATCAGGGGCAGCCCGAAGATGAAACCAAAGATCAGGGCGGTGAAAAATGCGCCCCCGGCCCGGAAGGTAATGTAGCGAAACAGGTTGAACGCGCCGCCGTCGGAAATTTCTGCGAGCCAATAAAGCATCTATGTGGTTCCTTGCAATTCACGGGGAAATTCTCGGGGTTTTTCCTGTGCCTGCGGATGGCCCAGATTTCGGATGGCGTCAACAACAAGGCTGACTTTGGAGCCCTTGGAACCTTTGACAAGGATCACATCCCCGGCGTGGACCAGGGTGTGGGCGCAGGCGGCCATTTCGCGGGCGGTTTCACACCACCGGCCCTGTTGTGTGGCAGGGAGTTTGGCGTGGAGTGCTGCCATCAGCGGGCCGACGCAGTGGATGGTGTCAATGTTTTCCAGCGCGGTCAGCCCGGCGATATCAGTGTGGAGTTGGGTCTGGCCGGGGCCAAGTTCCAGCATGTCGCCAAGGATGGCGATGCGAGAACCGGGTGGTTTGGGCTGGCTGGCGGCCAGAACCCCTAACGCGGCGGCCATGGAGACCGGGCTGGCGTTGAAGGCATCATCCAGCAGGGACAGCGTCAGGTGGGTATCGACGAAATCAAGCGCTATGACCTCGCGTGCGCCGCGCCCCGGCGGCGGCGACCATCCGGCCAGATCAAGGGCGGCGATGGTGATATCGGCCCCAAGTGCAGTGCTGGCGGCAAGGGTGGCCAGCGCGTTCAGGGCAAAATGGCGACCGGCAACACCGAGTTTGAACAGGAGTTTATCGTCGGCGTGGCGGGCCTGAATGATGGTGCTGTCATCGGTTAGTTGTGCGGTTACAAGCTGGAATGTTGCGCCGGGGTCAGGGCCGAAACTGATCAGCTGCGCGCCCTGTTTTTGCGCGGCTTTGATCAGGATATCGGCGGTGGCGGGGTCTGCGTTGATGATCGCGGTGCCGTTCGTTTCCAAGCCGTCAAAGATCGCGGCCTTTTCCGCAGCGATGCCGTTCAGGTCGTCAAAGGCGGCCATGTGCACGGCGGCGACATTGGTGATCAGCGCCACATGGGGGCGGGTCATTTTGGCAAGCGGGGCGATTTCACCAGGGTGGTTCATGCCGATTTCTATCACCGCAAAATCGGTATCAGCCGGCATGCGCGCCAGTGTCAGGGGCACGCCCCAGTGGTTGTTGTAACTGTCGGCCGCGGCGTGGGTTTTGCCCTGTTTGGCTAGAACCGTGCGCAGCATTTCCTTGGTCGAGGTTTTGCCCACGGAACCGGTGACGGCGACAATGCGGGCATTGGTGCGCGCGCGTGCGGCGCGCGCCAGATCGCCAAGGGCGCTCAGCACATCATCAACGATCAGCAGCGGTGCATATTTTGGCAGGCCCTGTGGAATGTGGCTGACCAGCGCGGCGGCGGCACCGTTTTCAAGGGCTTGTGCAACAAATTCATGGCCGTCGCGGGTGTCTTGCAGGGCGACGAACAGGTCACCGGTTTGCAAGGTGCGGGTATCGATGGAAACACCGCTGGCCTGCCAGCGATTTGTGACCGTGCCGCCGGTTGCGGCCAATGCATCCTGTGAGGTCCAGAGCGGGGTCATGTGAGCAGCCCGTCAAGGGCGGTGACGGCGATGCTGGCCTGTTCGGCGTCATCAAACGGGAACACATCATCGCCGACGATCTGGCCGGTTTCGTGGCCCTTGCCGGCGATCAGCAGCGCGTCACCGGGTTGCAGGGCGTCAACGCCGCGCAGGATGGCTTCGGCGCGGTCTGCGACCTCGGTTGCTTCCGGGCAGCCCTGCAACACCTGTTTGCGGATCACGGCCGGGTCTTCTGAGCGGGGATTGTCATCGGTGACGAACACCACATCGGCGTTTTGTGCCGCCGCCTGCCCCATCAGCGGGCGTTTAAGTGGATCGCGGTCGCCCCCGGCCCCGATCACGGCGATCAGGCGGCCCAGAACATGGGGGCGCAGGGCGCGCAGGGCGGTGTGAATTGCCTCAGGTGTATGGGCGAAATCAACGAAAACCGAGGCACCATTGGTGCGGGTGGCGGCCAGTTGCATGCGGCCCCGCACCGTCAGAAGGCCGGAAAGGCTGGCAAAAACATCCGCCGGTTCAGAACCGGTGGCGATGGCAAGCCCGGCGGCGATCAGCACGTTTTCGGCCTGAAACCCGCCGATCAGGTTCAGGCGCACCTGCTGGGGGCGTTCGTTCCAGGTAAAGCGCAGATCCTGCCCCGAGGCGTCATAGC
Source organism: uncultured Marinosulfonomonas sp. (assembly GCA_964514925.1). Classification (GTDB taxonomy): domain Bacteria; phylum Pseudomonadota; class Alphaproteobacteria; order Rhodobacterales; family Rhodobacteraceae; genus NVTR01. Next base: position 11,957 of record CAZETX010000053.1, on the reverse strand, counting down.
GCTGACCGGCAATGCGCAGGTTGGCCGCCGCCCCGCGCCCGATACTGATCAGGTCCTGCCCGCGGTCACCGATATAGTCAGCGACTTCCTGACCACGGGGATCATCAAGGTTTATGACCGCGACCCCGTCGGCGTGCAGCACCCGGGTGAACAGGCCCATTTTGGCGGTAAAATAGTCTTGGAACGTGGCGTGGTAATCCAGATGATCCTGGGAAAAGTTGGTGAAGGCAGCCGCGGCCAACTGCACCCCGTCAAGGCGGCGCTGGGCCAGCCCGTGGGACGATGCCTCCATTGCGCAATGGGTGACACCGGCGCGCGCCAATGTTGCCAGTGTTTTGTGCAGGGTGATGGGTTCAGGTGTGGTGTGGGCCAGTGGGGCCTGTTGCGCGCCTTCCACCCCGGTGGTGCCAAGGTTGACCGCCGACAGGCCCAGCGTCATCCATATCTGGCGCAGGAAGGTTGCCACTGAGGTTTTGCCATTGGTGCCGGTGACGGCGACCACGGTTTCGGGCTGGGTGCCAAACCAGAGGGCGGCGGCGTAAGCCAGCGTCTGACGCGGGTCTTGCGCGATGATCAGGGGCACGTCGGCGGCCTGCATTTCGGCGTTGGCGATCTTGGCCCCTGCCCGGTCGGTCAGGATCGCACCAGCCTGCATGCGCAGGGCGTAGGTAACAAATTGTGCACCGTGCACTTTGGTGCCGGGAAGCGCGATAAACAGGTGGCCGGGTTGCACATCACGGCTGTCCACCGACAGGCCGGTGATCTGCGCTTCGCGCCCGCCAAGGGCGGTCAGGCCAAGGGCGGCCAGTGATGTTGTTGTTGCCCGCTCAGCCATAACATTGCCCGTTTTCGCGTCTAATTTGAGGTCAGTACTATCCCATCCGGGGTGGCAGGTTCAATTGCCGGACGCAAGCCCAGCAAGGGGGCCGTTCGCCGGATCATTTCGGCCGCTATCGGCACAGCTGTCCAGCCTGCCGTGCGCCGGGGTTCGGTGCCGGAGGTTTCAACCGGTTCATCCAGGGTGACCACCAGCACGTAGCGCGGATTGTCGGCCGGGAATACCGAGGCGAATGTGGCGATGACCTTATCATCGTAATACCCGCCGCCCTGTTCCTTGGGTTTATCGGCAGTGCCGGTTTTACCGCCAACATTGTAGCCCTGCACTTCGCCAAAACTGGCGGTGCCTTCGGTGACAACCTGCCGCAGGATTGAGGAAATCTGGCGGGATGTTTGCGCGGATATAACCCGTGGGCCGGGGGCGACGCTGTCTTGTTTCAACACGGTTGGTGTCACGCGGGTACCGCCATTGACCATGGCGGCGTAAGCTGCTGCCAGATGTACCGGGCTGACGGCGATACCGTGACCGTAGGCGACCGTCATGGTGGACAGTTCAGACCATTTGGGCGGCAAAAGCGGTTTGGAACCGTGGGCTTCGACCATTTCAACCGGCGTTGGTTCAAACAGGCCAAGACTGCGCAGGAAATCCTGCTGACGTTCGGCGCCAATTTCCATGGCGATGCGGGCGGTGCCGATATTGGAGGATTTCACCACCACCTTGGTTACAGTCATTGTATTGCCGTAGTTGCGGAAGTCACGGATGGTGAATTTGCCCCATTTAAGTGGCCCCTTGGTGTTCACCAGCGTGTCGGTTTGCACCATGCCGATATCCAGCGCCTGACCGATGGTGAAGGGTTTGAAAACCGACCCAAGTTCATAAAGCCCCTGCAGGGCACGGTTGAACAGCGGGCTGTCGGCGGCAAAGCCTTCGGTAAGCGGGACGGGTCGGGTGTTTGGGTCAAAGTTGGGCAGGGAAACCATTGAAATGATCTCACCTGTTTGCACATCCATCAGCACCGAAGCCGCGCCCTTGGCGTTCATCAGTTTCATGCCACCCGCCAGCACCCGTTCGGACGCCGCCTGCACTGTCAGATCAAGGGACAGTTGCAGCGGTTCACCGCCCGTGGCCGGATCACGCAGGTAATCGTCAAAGGTCTTTTCGACACCGGCGACGCCGATGACTTCGGCGGAATTGACGCCTTCGCGCCCGAAACCAGAGCCCCCCAGCACGTGGGCGGCCAGTTTACCGTTGGGATACAGCCGCATTTCGCGCGGACCAAACAGCAGGCCGGGGTCACCGATATCATGCACCAGCTGTTGTTGTTCCGGGCTTATGCGTTTTTTAATCCAGAGGAATTTACGGGTGCTGTTGAAGGTTTCCAACAACTCGGCCTGTTTCAGGTCCGGGAATATCCGCGCCAGTTCGCGCGCTGAGCCTTCTTTGTCGGTCATCAGCGGGGGCTGGGCGTAAAGTGAATTGGTGATCAGGTTGGTGGCCAGTATGCGCCCGTTACGATCCACAATATCACCGCGCTGGGCGTTGATTGCGGCCCGGCTGGCCGAGGCGCGCGGTTCCACCGGGTCGGTGGCGGCAAGGGCCGACATGCGCACGCCGACGGTGACAAAGGCAAACAGGAAGAACGCGCCCAGAACCAGCAGGCGGCCCTCGGATCGTTCGCGTTCGCCGTCGCGCATTTCCTCATGGCGCAGGCGAATATTTTCACGCTCAATCACGTCGGGGTTTTCGCCGTTTTGACGGGCGGACAGGATGCGGGCAAGCGGGCGGAGCGGGGTTCGGATCATTGGCGGGCCTCAATTGTGCCGACAACGTCGACGGCGTTGGTGATCGGGGCAAGTATGGCGGTGGGGTAGGTGATTTGGTCAACCCGGCCAAACTGGCGCGGCGACAGGGGCAGAAGGCCAAGGCGGTCAAAATTGATGTCGGCCAGTTCGCGCAAACGGTCGGGGCGGTTCAGATAGGCCCATTCGGCGCGCAACACGCCAAGTTCTTCGCGCAGATCGCCGATATCGCCCTGCAGGCTGTCCACATCACGCAGGGCCTGCTGGGTTTCGTAATTTTCCTGATAGGCCCAAAAGGCCAGCCCCATGACGGCCAAAGCGGAAAGCACATAAATCATTGAACGCATTACATATTCCCCAGTATTTTATGGCCCGGCAGGCCCACAGCGGCGCGGTCAACCGGGGCGTGGGGCGCGTCTGTTCTGGTGCCCACCCGCAATGTGGCCGAGCGTGAGCGCGGGTTTTGGGCAAGTTCATCTGCATCCGGGGCGATGGCTTTGCTGGTTTTGGTGAAGGCCGGGATTTCGTCTGCTTTGGCCGGGGCGTGGCGGCTGCCGCCGCCGCCCATGGAGCTGCGCAGCTGAAAAAACCGTTTCACTATCCGGGATTCCAGCGAGTGAAAACTGACCACAGCCAGCTTACCGCCGGGTTTCAGGGCGCGTTCTGCTGCCTCAAGGCCTGAGACCAGCTGGCCGTATTCATCGTTCACCGCGACCCGCAAGGCCTGAAAACTGCGGGTGGCGGGGTTGGATTGGCCCGGCTTGGGCCGAGGCAGGCATTTGGCAACAATATCAGCTAGTTGCAGGGTTGTTTCAATGTGATTTTCAGTGCGCGCCCTGACAATGGCGCGGGCGATCCGGCGCGAGGCGCGTTCTTCGCCGTAGTGGTAAAGCATGTCCGCCAGCCAGCCTTCATCGGCGTTGTTCACCAGATCGGCGGCACTTTGGCCGCTCTGGCTCATCCGCATATCAAGGGGGCCGTCGCGCATGAAGGAAAAGCCGCGTTCGGCCTGATCGATCTGCATGGAAGAAACGCCGATATCCAGCACGATGCCGTCCAGATCCCGGGCGATGTCATCCAGATTGCCAAAGGTGCCCTGAACCAGTTCAAGGCGCGCGCCGTAATCACCGGCCCAGTGCGCGGCCATGTCAAACACAGCCGGGTCACGATCCAGACCGATGACTTTGTCAGCCCCTGCATCAAGCAATCCGCGCGCATAGCCCCCGGCCCCAAATGTGCCATCCAGCCAGATGCCGGAAACCGGTGCCACGGCGGCCAGAAGCGGGCGCAACAATACCGGGATATGGGGGTGATCAGGGGGGCCCGCAGCGGCAGCAGCAGCCATTGGCTATTCCTCGCCTTTGGTTGGCTCGGATTCTGCGCGTCTTCTGCGCGGGGGAAGATGGGAACGGGCGTCAAAGCCTTCCGGACGTTTGGCGGCGACCCGTTTGGTGTGGGCGTCCTGCTCGGCCTGAAAGGTTGAGGTTTTCCAGATTTTAAAAGTGTCACCGGAGCCGGTGAACAGCAGCATTTCCTTGGGTTCCAGACCCAGTTTGGCGCGCAAATCCTTGGTCAGCATCACCCGGCCGTCATTGTCTATTTCAACTTCGACTGAATTTAAGTGATACAGGTCTTCCAGTTCTTTACGCCGGTCATCGCCGCGCGACATCTCGGCGATCATATCGTCGACCTCATAGATGGTTTCGACGGTGTAACATTCAAAGAATTTCTGGTCGGGTTCACCGTAAACGATGGTGAACTGGGCGCGGGCATCGGCCTGACCATCGGCGACGGCATCTTTCCAGTCCGGGTCACCTGCCTCAAGCACACGGCGAAACCGGGCGGGGACCGATACCCTGCCCTTAACATCCATCTTTTGTGGATATTTGCCTCGGAAACTACGTGCCACTGTCTGCCCTGCGGCCTCTCTTCACTGTTTTACTTCATTCGTCCCTTAGAAATGGAAACGGCGGATTGAGCTGCTGCCACTGCCCAATCCGCCGCCCTCGTCCCATTTCTGGGGTATGTCCGACTGCGCGCGCCACCTGGGGGGATGTCTGCTCGCCCGCGCGCCGGATCTCGTTGTCTTCATCGTCTTCGTATTAAAAGGCGGGCAGCTGTATGAAACCTGCTTTTTATTGGGAGAATTCGGGGTCGTTGCCCCTATTGCCCGCCTTCTTAGTGATTTGGTTATATCTGGCACTTCATGACACATCAAGAAAAAAATGCCGTTTTTTTCTGTATATAATTGGGAAACCCTGACGCCAGGTCATCCGCCCACCAATCGAACTTCCCACCATTCTCTATGGGTTGTGGGCGGGTCTGGAAGCACCACAAAATGTGGTGTGAAATATGATGAGAGGGGCGGTGTTGGGTTTTAGGCAAAAGTAGGCGGATTTTTGCAACAGAGGCATGGGCCGTTGCAAAATTGCGCAACAAACCGGCAGATCAGGCTGTCAGGGCAGCCTGAGAAATTGGCAACTGCCGGGGAACAGGGGCAGAATCACGGGCGGATGGCCGGTAATCGGCGGGCAATCAGCAAACCGGCGCGGGAACCCGGCCTGTTGGGTCGGGTTTGCGGCGCTTAATGTGGGATGCAGGTGCCCAGACGATGCCCCTGTCCATAATATCCGTGGCCAGCCTGGCATAGGCATCAGCGGCGGGCCCGGAACCGGCGGCAATGGGGGTGCCGCTGTCGCCGGCGACGCGCACAGCCAGTGACAGGGGCAGTTCGCCAAGGAATGGGACACCCATCCTGGCAGCTTCGGCGCGCACACCGCCCTGCCCGAAGATGTGTTCTTCGTTGCCAGATTTCGGGCAGACATAGGTGGACATCACCGATACCCGGCGGCAGGTCGACGATCAGGAGGTTAGCAAGGCGAAAATCCCTGCAAAAGCAGATCTGTCTCATCTGGGTCAAGAACGTGCAAAAGATCGGTCTTGTTGGTAAGTGGAATGTATTGCGCATCTGCTGCTACGCGCAACCAAGTGGCAACTGGCAGGCCATCCGTTAAAGGCCGTGTCAGACAACCGCCGCTTATATTGACGCTAAGCGATCCTTTGCCGTCTATACCCTGCGCACGCAATGCTTTGATATCTTCCTGCGCGCCCGATAGCTGGCTTGCGGCCTTGGGAGAGAAGCCAAACACATAAATCGTCTCACCCGGTTCGGCATGTCGCGGCCCTGCAAGATCGGCTTGCAATGAAAGTTGTACTTTCGTCATAACGGTCTGATCCGGGTTATCTTCGTCAGGTAGAAACGATAATTCAAAGTCTGCATCGCCGTTCTGCAAACGGAGCGCATCCGGGACACTGATGGCAATAGAGATATCGGCTGGCGCTGTTTCCAGCGGATCCAGCCGGGATGCTGCAATCAGCCCTGCCGGGGATAAATTGGCGCAACCGGATACCGTTACAGCGACGGCCATGGCGAAAAAAGTGGATTTAAACATAGTATTTGATCTCCTTGAACTACTCGTATAACATACATGTATTAATGTTAAACATGAATGTATAGGTTTAAAAAATGAATAATGTCGAAACAGACCCCCTCTTGCGCTCGGCAAATCTACTTGGGCGGGTCCTTTTGCTGATCCTGGTTGTGCTGCTGGTAGCGGTCGCGGGGTTCATCGTGGTGCTGATAGTGGAACCGCAAAAAACCGGTCAATTCCTGGCGGCTGGCGTTGGTTATGGAGATGTGAGCCTGCGTGCCTGGCAAAGCTATGCATTAACCGCGATTCTTCTTGTTCAGATCGGCATTTGGGTGACGATAATACAGTACGGCCGCAACGTGTTTTCAGCGCTGAAGGCGGTCGATATACAAGCGGCAGGCGCGGCGGCAAACCGTGCAGCGCGCTTTCTATGGCTTATGCTGATCTGGGGTATCCTTGCGCATATGTTTGGCACGGTCATCGCCACCTGGCACTTTCCTGCGGGTCAGCGCGCGCTGGGGATTAACCTTGGACCAGCCCAGATATCAACGGCGTTTGCCGCGCTTCTTGCAACCTTCATGTCGCACGCGTTCGCATTGGGAGCATCCCTGTGGCAGGACCATCAGGAGGTAATTTAGCATGGCGATTATCGTCCGACTGGACGTGGCATTGGCGCAGCGGAAGATGACATCTCGTGAGCTTGCCGCACAAATTGGTATCTCTGAGCAGAATCTTTCGGTGCTGAGATCGGGCAAGGCGCGCGGTGTCAGGTTCAACACGCTTGCGGCCATCTGTAACAGTTTGCAATGCCAACCAGGTGACTTGCTTGAATATGTCAGGGATGCCGCCGATCCACCATCCCCGTAACTGGCAGGAAAGATCAGGACCGCATTTCTGAAAAGCCGCCCCGTCCGTAGGGCAGCAATTTATTCACCGTATCGCCCTTTCAGAGCCGCGACGCCTGACCAACTCAGGCAATGCCGTCCTTGATCAACTGAGCCGCCAGTTTGGCATAGGCGTCCGCCGTTGGTCCGGTGCCCACCGCGATCGGCACACCCGCATCGCCGGCGACGCGCACATCCAGTGACAGGGGCAGTTCCCCCAGGAACGGCACGCCGATCTTTTTGGCTTCGGCGCGCACGCCGCCCTGCCCGAAGATGTGTTCTTCGTTGCCACATTTTGGGCAGACATAGGTGGACATGTTTTCGATCAGCCCCAGAACCGGGGTTTTCAGCATCTCAAACATGTTGATGGCTTTGCGGGCATCCAGAAGTGCCACATCCTGCGGGGTGGACACCACCAATGCACCGTCCAGTTCGGTTTTCTGGCACAGGGTCAGTTGCACATCACCGGTGCCCGGCGGCAGGTCGATGATCAGGATGTCCAGTTCGCCCCACATCACCTGCCCCAGCATTTGCTGCAGCGCACCCATCAGCATCGGGCCGCGCCAGACCAGCGCCTGATTGGGGTCGGTCATCAACCCGATGGACATCAGGGTGACGCCGTGGGCCTTTAGCGGAATGATCATCTTGCCGTCCGGGGATTTGGGGCGATCATGGGCGCCCATCATCTGCGGCTGGCTGGGGCCATAGATATCAGCGTCGAGCAGGCCGACTTTTTTGCCCTGCCGGGCCAAAGCAACAGCCAGATTTGAGGATACGGTGGATTTACCCACCCCGCCCTTGCCAGACGCGATCGCCAGGACTTTGGCCACACCCGGCACCCGGGTCGGGCCGTCCTGTGGTTTGGGGTGGCCGCCGATTTTCAGATCAGGTGGCGGGGCTTTTGGCGCGGCGGGGCCGTGGGCGGTCAGGATCACAGAAACCGAGGCCACACCGGGCAGGCTTTCCACCGCCCTTTGGGCTGCGGCGCGCAGGGGTTCCATTTGCCCGGCCTGTTCCGGAGTTGGCGCTTCTATGACAAACGAGACCTTGTCACCGTCCACCTGCAATGCCCGCACCATGTCGCTGGTCATCAGGTTCTTGCCGCCGGGCATTTCGATCTTTGCCAGTTCGGTCATAATTGCTGTGTCAGAGATAGCCATCCATATCACCTTAGTTTTTCTGTCGGGTATTATGTGCGTTGTTTTTAACCAAAGAACAAGCGTGATAATTAAACCGGCCCGCGACCAATCGCATCAGACGAGGCATGCAATCTGTGCATATCGGGTTTGATCAAACACCGGATTGTAGTGGCGCAGTTCAGGCGTATGTAGGGGCCAAGGAAGCAATGATGCTTTTAAAGTTTTCAGCCGATAGAAAGGCCCACGAGATGACATACGTAAACACAGTGAATACAATCGAAATCGACTTCGCAGACCGGATTTCATCCCTGTTCAAGGGCCTGTTCGCAGACATTTCAAAAAACCGTCTTGCCCGTCAGACAGTACGCGAATTAAGCGCATTGAGCACACGTGAGCTGGACGATCTGGGCATTGCCCGCAACAACATCAAAGCCATCGCATTTGCGGCAGCTTTTGATCGGTAGTTAATCGAATTCGGATGCCTCTCCTCCCTGGGAACATCCGATGTAAAGCGGCGACGTGACCTCCCTTGCGTCGCCGCTGTTAATCCGGGCCAATATTGGCCCAACCAGATACGCCGCCTGATTATTCCTCCCAGAGTTCAGGTGTTGCGTTGATAGAAACGACGGTGTCCTCCTCCCTGGGCCCCGTCGTTTTTTCGTTTTAAGGGGTGTTGACGGCTTTTGTCCGGCGCGGTTTTCTGCCAGCCAGTGGCATGGATATTTCCACGCTGCATTTAGTATACATCGGGCTGGCCGCATTTCTGGTGGGGTTTACCAAAACCTCGGTGGGCGGGGTTGGTATTTTGGCGGTGTTGCTGATGGCGCTGGCGATCCCGGGCAAAGCCTCACCCGGGGTGTTGCTGCCGATGCTGATTGCAGCGGACATCATGGCGGTGCTGTATTACCGGCGATCCTGTCAGTGGGGGATATTGCTGGCACTTATGCCGGCGGCATTTGTCGGGGTTGTTATGGGCTCGGCCGTGCTGTGGGCCCTGCCCGATCTGCGGTTTGAGCGTATAATCGGCTTTATTATACTGGCGATGCTGGTGATGGATCTGGGGTTGGGTGAGGTTATCAGGCGTTTTGCCCGGGGCCGTCTGATGGCTGTGGTCATCGGTATGATTGCCGGGGCTGTGTCAATGATAGCCAATGCGGCGGGGCCGGTATTTGGCATATATCTGTTGCAGATGGGGCTGAGCAAAGCCCAGTTTGTCGGCACCCGCAGCTGGTATTTTCTGGTGATGAACCTGGCCAAACTGCCGTTTGCCATATCGCTGGGGCTGGTGAGCAAGGGTACGCTGATGCTGAACCTGATGTTTTTGCCGGTGATCGTGCTGGGGGCGGTGCTGGGCTATGGGTTTTTGAAATACATTAATATTGCGCTGTTCAAATGGCTGATCCGACTGACAGCACTGGTGGCGGCGGCGCGGCTAATTTTGTTTTGGGGCCTATATACTTAACTAGCCAAGGCAGAAATGGATAACATTCCACTTAAAAAGATGGCACTAGCTATTGCCCGGCAGCATGGGCATGACGGCGCAATAATAATCACTAAGTCAGATGAGGGATACCACCTAGGCGTGTCAGGCCTCTCAGACCGCGAGGTCCAAGAAGCCCTTTGTGTAGGCATCCACCAAAACTTTCGTCAGATGAATCTCGGCGACTAAGTATCGCTCTTGTCACGATTTGCCTTCGTTTGAAGTGCGCGCAGGTTACGGCGATGGTCTGTACCGCCTTTGGCTACCGGATTGCGATGGTCGATTTCCCAACTTTTATCGCCTTGCAGGCCATACGAGGGCTTGTATATTTCGTTGCCCATCTCGTCGCGGCGATACAAATCTGGACTTTTGCCGCGAACCTTTGGGGCTTGATCCCAAGCCCAATTTTTGTCGTCGTCTGTGATACCCATTTTGATTCCTTTCGTAATGGGGAACCATCATGGGGCTTGCAGTGCGAAAATTAAGAAGCTAGAAAGTACTCGTTATATAACACCACACGCCCCATAACGGCGTTTAAGTTAGCGCAGATCGGACTAGACCTCCGGTCTGCGTTTTCCATTTAACACGCACCCAATACCGAGTCCACATGTCTCTACTGTTAGGAATGTTCACGGGACGTTCCGTGATTTTGACTATATATTGGGCCTCATCCATCAATCATTTTTTGATCAAACAGGGCGGCTATTTTCTCGGCCTCCAACGTACCGCCCTTTAGTACTTTGGCTTTCGTCAAAATATAACGAGGAAATTTTGTTGGTAAATACTCATTTCTAAACCAGCGCCTGAATAGCGGCAAAGCCTCATCGGGATATGCCCACGGTGTTTGAGGATTGCTGGCAGATTGTGGATAATACGATGGATAGTTGTGTTCGTATTTTACGCGAGGGCCGAACTTGTCAGCCAGGTTCGCGCTCGTCCAAAGCTTACCCCACCCTATGCCAACACTAATATCAGGCAGTGTTTTATCGTTCACCGGCAAGTCTGCATTGATCAAATCAACCGATAGGCCAGTTGTTTCAGAAAAAAGAGTAAAATAATCGGCTGGGGCGCTCCCTTGAAGGATAGAAACTCGATCATTGAAGTACTTCCATTTGTCTTCTGGAGTGTACTCTAGCGCCTCATAGATGAATTTTTGAAGGCCGAAACGCGCTAAATTTCGGTAGTTGGTCATTGCATCAGGAATGGGATTCTTCGCCTCAAATGCGTAGTACTCAAGCAGCGCCATGCACACAATGTCTGGATAGGCGTAGTGTGTCGATCCGTCCTTTTGCAGTTCCATATACAAAGTCGGTTCGGTATATCCGTTCTTGAAAAGATACTCCTTCAAAAAACCGTTTCGGCCACTCCCAACGACTTGCTCACTGTATTCCTGTTCCCATACTTTTGTGATCTCAAAAATGGTCTTTCTGGCGGCTCCCGTCATTCGCGCCAACCCTGATTGGGTCAGATACGGCAGCCCATTTTCAAGGACCCCCATTTCGATCCCGTTGATACTTTTCTCAACTTGAATGCCTAAGTCTAAGGGTATCTGAACTTGGGGTGCGGGATAATTGGCCGAAACGGCACCTAAGTATTTGAAATTATTGCCTTTAGGGGGTGCGGGGTTAACTATCTTGCCAACCACATCATCGAAAGACCCGTCTATAGGTTTTATGTTGTCTTTCTTATCAGCCATTGATCAGTTCCTTATAGGTCAACCGTTTGAAATCCATCCGGTCAATTGTCATGTTAATGAACGCCATAGTGCCAGCTTGTGACGTGTTATGGCGGAACGAAAATTCATTCACATACCGGTGCAAGTGCTTCGCGCTCATATAGTGGTAGATACCGTAGTGGCCGCGCTTTAGCAGCGCCCAGAAGCTTTCTATGCCGTTCGTATGGGCCTTGTCGCGGACATACTCGCCAACGGAATGATTAACAGTCAGGTGGGTAAACCCTTCACGGGCTAGACCCCGATATGCGGGGAAATTATCGGTAACAACCGTTGCACCAACTGGCGCATTATCACGAATGAAGCCTTTAAGCGTTGCTGCTTTAGTGTTTGCAATTGGCATTGCCCGAACCTGTTTGTGCTGGTCGCGCATTCCGACAACGGCGGCCTTACCAACACCGCCACGGCCAGCGTGAAGTTTTTTATTGGCGTGTTTGTTCTTTTCTTTGCCGCCTACAAATGTTTCGTCAACTTGGGTATGATCGCCCATGTCGTTGTTACCTTGATCTTTCAACCAAGTTTCGCGGATGCGCTGTGCAAGGAACCATGCAGTTTTCTGTGTAACACCAAGTTCCCGCGCCATTTGGGTGCTTGGGATGCCCTTGCGGGCGCTGGTGAGCATGTAGATAGCGAGAAGCCACTTTTGCAAAGGAA
>CAZETX010000052.1:0-16436 GCA_964514925.1 uncultured Marinosulfonomonas sp. | reverse complement strand
CTTCTCAAACCGCATGGGCGATACCGCGGTGGCAATGGGGAAACTGATCTGATGCGCAGGCTATGAAAGACGACAACTTTCAGATAATCGGCCTCGTAGGGTTTATCCTTGCGGGGTTGATTTTTGTTGTGGTCGGCCTGCGGGCCGGGGATACCCTGACTGTTCTGGGTAGTATCATCTGGACCGCTTCCTGCATGATTTGGATGATTCCGATAATACGTTCACGGAAAAAGTAAGAACAGGGGCCTAGATTTTTCCGGCGTATTTGGCACTAAGCGCTGTCAGAACATCCGGCGTCACAAATTTTGACACATCCCCCCCCAGCCGGGCGATTTCCTTGACCAGCCTTGAAGCTATCGCCTGATGCCGCGCATCGGCCATCAGAAACACCGTTTCAATCGATGCATCCAACGCCCTGTTCATGCCAACCATCTGATATTCATACTCAAAATCGGCCACAGCCCGCAGGCCACGAATGATCAATGTCGCATCGACATCCCGCGCGCAATCGATCAGCAGGTTGTCAAACGGATGCACCACAATCTCGGTTTCATACTCACTGGCATGGGCCGCACATTCGGCCTCAATCATCGCCACCCGTTCCTTCAGATCAAACAGCGGGCCTTTATCAGCATTCACCGCCACGCCAATAACCAACCGGTCCACCAGCGCAAATGAACGCCGGATGATATCCATATGCCCCAGTGTCAGCGGGTCAAACGTACCGGGGTAAAGGGCAATGCGCATCAGAAATTCGCTCCGTAATTCAAGTCAACGCAATCCCAATGCAACAGGAAATGCAAGTCAAACGATAGCACTGTATCAAAAACCTTTGATCATGCCTTCAAGCGCATCTTTTTCCATAGCCAGTTCAGAAAGACGCGCCTTGACCACATCACCGATGGAAATCAACCCGACCATCTTACCATCCTCAGCCACCACAGGCATATGACGGAACCGTCCTTCGGTCATTTTTTCCAACACACTGTCCGCGGTTTCGTCCTGCGAACAGGTCACCAGCTTTTTCGTCATCAAAGTGTCTACAGTCTCACCCATGCAACCCGGGCCCTTCTTACCCAGCTCCCGAACGATGTCGCGTTCCGACAAAATCCCCAAAGCTGTATCGCCATCTTTTGAAACAATCAGCGAGCCAATGCGCAGACTGGACAGCTTTTCTGCGGCCTGCGCGACGGTCGTGCCGGGTGGTATGGTTTCCACGCCTTCAGCCGATTTTGCGTTAAGTATTTGGCGGACAAGCATTTTACACTCCTTTATGACGTGGTTGTGATCATAGGGTCACGTCCAGCGCGCGTTCTGTCAAGCACAGCTTCGAGTCGGGCAACTTCCAGTCGAATTCCATTGATGACCAGATCGGCAATATGGTTCAGCCGGGCGACTTTACCATCATCCATGTGCCGTATCAGATAGAAACTACGTTTCAACCTTATCTCATTGGGTAAAACCAGCCTTAGTTCCGGGCAAAACGGCATCGCAAAATCATGGATCACGCCAACCCCCGCCCCCTGTCGCAGCAGGTTAATTTGGACTGAGACAGAGTTTGAAGCGATATTTACCTGCTTCGCCCCTGCTTCGCTAAGGTAATCCAATTCCTTGTCGAAGATCATATCGGGGATATAGCCAACAATTCTGTGGTTTGCCAAATCTCCTACTTCTTTAATAGTATCAGACTTATCCAGATACTTCTCGCTTGCAGCAAGATGCAGGCGATAATCGGTAATTTTTTGCACGCTTAATCTGCCGGTTTGCGGTGGGCTAAGGGCGACGGCCATATCGGCCTCGCGTTTGGACAGATTGAACACCCTGGGCAGCGCCACGATTTGCAAATCCAGCCCCGGATTGTCTGCCCCGATACGGGCACAGATCTGCGGCAGCAGGTAATTTGCGCTACCGTCGGGCGCCCCGATCCGCACCTGACCGCTCAACAACCCGCCTTGCCCACCCAGATCCTCCCGCGCCAGCAATATCGCCTGTTCGGCCCGTTCTGCATGGGCCAAAAACCTTTGCCCGGCTTCACTAAGCGCATAGCCTTGGGGGGATTTCACAAACAGGTTGCTGCCAAGGTTTTCCTCCAGCCGGCCAACACGACGCCCCACTGTCGCCGGGTCCAGTTTTAGCGATCGACCGGCACCCGACAGGCTTTCAAGCCGTGCCACCGACAGGAAAATTCGCATGTCGTCCCACTGAATATCCACATCATGCCTATATTTTTGCAAAACGATTTTGAGCAATTGACCCTTTTACATTCAATTTTGCAAGGCTACTCTATAAAAAATTCAAACCGGGAGCGAAAAAGATGCAGGAACTCAACCACTTTATAAATGGCGCGTATATCAAAGGCACTTCGGGGCGGTTTTCTGATGTGTTCAACCCGGCCACTGGTGAGGTGCAATCACAGTGCCCGATGGCTTCCACTGCTGAAATGGACGCCGTCGTTGCCACCGCCGCCGCGGCGCAACCCGCATGGGGGGCCACCAACCCACAAAAACGCGGCCGCGTGATGATGAACATGGTGCACCTGTTGAACCGGGACATGGACAAGTTGGCGGAACTTTTGTCGCGTGAACACGGCAAAACCATCCCCGACGCCAAGGGCGACATTCAGCGCGGTCTGGAAGTCATCGAATATTGCATCGGTGCCCCGGAATTGCTGAAGGGCGATTACACCGGCGACGCAGGCCCCGGTATCGACATGTATTCCATGCGCCAGCCTTTGGGCGTTGTCGCGGCAATCATGCCATTCAACTTCCCGGCCATGATGCCGCTTTGGCATGTCGGCCCGGCGCTGGCCTGTGGTAACTCAGTTATTCTGAAACCAAGCGAGCGTGATCCGTCCCTGCCCATGGCACTGGGTGAATTATTCGTCGAAGCGGGCCTGCCAAAGGGCGTGTTCAATGTAGTTAATGGCGACAAAGAAGCCGTGGATGCGCTGTTGGACAATGACACCATTCAGGGTGTGTCTTTCGTGGGTTCAACCCCGATCGCGCAATACATCTATGCCCGTGCCACTGCCAACGGCAAACGCGCGCAATGCTTTGGCGGGGCCAAGAACCACATGATCATCATGCCGGACGCCGATCTGGATCAGGCGGCGGACGCGCTGGTGGGTTCCGGTTTCGGGGCCGCAGGCGAACGCTGCATGGCGATTTCCGTGGCGGTGCCGGTTGGCAAGGAAACCGCAGATAAGCTGATCGAAAAACTGGTCACCCGCATCGAAAAACTGCGCATCGCGCCCTATACCGGTGGCGATGATGTGGATCTGGGACCGGTGATCACCAAGGACGCCAAGGACCGCATTCTGGGCCTGATCCAGTCCGGTGTTGATCAGGGCGCGACCCTTGTGGTGGACAATCGCGATTTCAAATTGCAGGGCTATGAAGATGGCTTCTTTGTTGGCGCCCACCTGTTTGACAACGTCACCACCGACATGGACATCTACAAGACCGAGATCTTCGGCCCGGTCCTGTCCACAGTGCGCGCCGAAACCTATGAAGAAGCGCTGGCGCTGGCCATGGACCACGAATACGGCAACGGCACCGCGATATTCACCCGTGATGGTGATACAGCGCGTGATTTCGCCAACCGCATCAATATCGGCATGGTTGGGATCAACGTGCCGGTTCCGGTGCCGCTGGCCTATCACACCTTTGGCGGCTGGAAAAAATCCATGTTTGGCGATTTGAACCAGCATGGACCGGATTCGTTCAAATTCTATTCACGGACCAAAACTGTGACCTCCCGCTGGCCATCAGGCATCAAAGAAGGTGGAGAGTTCCACTTTAAGGCCATCGACTGATCCGATTGAGGCACCTTTGGTGCCATTAGATAAGCCCTGCGGGCGATTTCGCGCTCCGCGCGGGAGTATTTGGCAAAGAAAAAACATAATTCTTTATCAAATATTCCCGCCGGCAGACTTACATAGACCCTATAATTCTTGATCAAAGATCAACTTCCTGCTTTTGTCCGTAAATAGCGGGGGGATAAAATGAGGATAGAAGAACCTGCCTTCACCATTGGTATTGAAGAAGAATACCTGTTGGTGGACACCCAGAGCTGCGATCTGGTCCATGTGCCTAAGGCCATGCTGGATGCCTGTATCGCCGATCTGAAGGGACAGGTCAGCCCGGAATTTCTGCAATGTCAGATCGAGGTTGGCACCGGCATATGCCGCACAATTGGCGATGCCCGCGATGATCTGCGCCATTTGCGCTCGACCGTCGCCAGACACGCGGCTGACCACGGGTTGGCCCCGATCGCTGCCTCCTGCCATCCGTTTGCTGACTGGAAAGACCAACAGCACACTGATGGTGAACGCTACAACACCCTGCGCAAGGATCTGGGCGGCGTTGCCCGTCGCATGCTGATCTGCGGCATGCATGTCCATGTGGGCATTGAAAATGCCGATATGCGCATCGACCTGATGAACCAGCTAACATATTTCTTGCCCCACCTGTTGGCCATGTCCACCTCATCGCCGTTCTGGCAGGGCGACGATACCGGGCTGAATTCCTATCGTCTGACGGTGTTTGATAACCTGCCCCGCACCGGCTTGCCCCCCGAGCTGGACAGCTGGGCCAGCTATGAGCGCTCGGTTCAGGTTCTGGTGGATCTTGGACTAATTGAAGACAGCTCAAAGATCTGGTGGGATCTGCGGCCCTCCGCAAAATTCCCCACAATTGAAAGCCGGATTTGTGATGCATCCCCCCGGCTGGAAACCACATTAACACTGGCAGCCACCTTTCAATGCCTGACCCGCATGCTGTGGCGGCTGGCCAGAAACAACCAGCGCTGGCGGGTCTATGATACGTTTCTGATCGCCGAAAATCGCTGGCGGGCGCAGCGCTATGGCGTATCCGAAGGTATGATTGACTTTGGCCAGCGCCAGATCATCGGTTTTGACGACATCGTTGCCGAATTACAGGAACTAATCCAACAGGACGCCGAAGCGCTGGATTGCCTTGCTGAGATATCGGCAACCGACGCTCTGGTCAAAAACGGAACCGCCGCAGATATCCAGCGTTTGATATATAATAGGGCTCTTGAAGCCGGTGCTGACAAACATTCCGCCCTTTGTGCCATCGTTCAACATCTAATTGAGGAATTTCGCGCTGATCTTTAGCGACTTATCAGTTGATTAAAGCAACATTTTCGATTAATTAAACGCTTGTTCATTTCCAAGGGGATACAGGCTAATGGATTTCACACTTTCACAAGAGCAAACCGCCATCTACGATATGGCCCGCGCCTTTGGCGAAGAATATATCGCCCCGTTTGCACGACAGTGGGATCAGGACGCAAACATCCCCCGTGATCTTTGGCCAAAGCTGGCTCAACTTGGGTTTGGCGGGCTATACGTATCCGAAGAAAGTGGCGGTGCTGGCCTGACGCGTCTTGACGCAACCCTGGTATTTGAAGCCCTGTCGCGGTCCTGCATTTCAGTGGCGGCATTCCTTTCGATCCACAATATGTGCGCTGCGATGCTCGACAGGTTCGGCACTGATAGCGTCAAACAATCGCTACTGCCCGCCGCGCTTTCCATGGAAAAACTGTTGTCCTATTGCCTGACAGAACCCGGCTCCGGATCTGACGCGGCGGCGCTCAAAACCAAAGCCAGTCAAACCAAGACAGGTTACACCCTGACCGGCACCAAGGCCTTCATCTCCGGTGGCGGATATTCCGACGCCTATATCGTCATGGCCCGCACCGGCGCGGCCGGGCCAAAAGGTATCTCTGCCCTGATAGTAGAGGCAGATAGTGAGGGCCTGTCCTTTGGCGCGCTCGAGGATAAGATGGGCTGGCGCAGCCAACCCACACGCCAGGTACAATTGGACAATTGCAACATTCCGGCCGACAATTTGCTGGGGGAACCCGGCAAAGGGTTCACTTATGCGATGCAGGGGCTAAACGGTGGCCGGCTGAACATATCTGCCTGTTCGCTGGGGGCAGCGCAGGCGGCCATGGACGCGACGCTTAAGTACATGGGCGAGCGTCAGGCTTTTGGAAAACCCATTGATCAGTTGCAGGCCCTGCAATTCAGGCTGGCTGACATGGAAATTGAACTGCAGGCCGCCCGTATTTTCCTCAGGCAGGCCGCCAGCAAGCTTGACAAGAACACACCCGATGCCGTCACCCATTGCGCCATGGCGAAAAAATTCGTCACCGAAGTCGCCAGTCGCGTAGCCGATCAGTGCCTGCAACTACACGGTGGCTATGGCTACCTTGCCGATTACGGTATCGAAAAGATCGTGCGCGACCTCAGGGTGAACCAGATTCTTGAAGGTACCAATGAAATTATGCGCGTCATCACCGCCCGTTCATTGCTGGCAAACCGTCCATGAACGGTGACATTGACATTCGCGTCACGGGGCTTGCTGGGCGGATCACCCTGAACCGGCCAGATGCGCTGAACGCCTTGACATACGACATGTGTCTGGCAATTGAGACCGCACTGGACAACTGGTCGCAGGACGACAAAGTCGCGCTGGTGATCATCGACGCGGCCGGTGAAAAAGCGTTTTGCGCCGGCGGCGATATTGCTGAAATGTACCGCACCGCCGCAAGCGGCGACTTTGCCTATGGCCGAAAATTCTGGGCTGATGAATACCGGCTCAATGCCAAGGTCTATAATTTTCCAAAACCTTATATTTCCTTCATGCAGGGTTTCACCATGGGCGGTGGCGTCGGCATATCCTGCCACGGCTCGCACCGGATCGTCTGTGAAAACAGCCAGATCGCCATGCCGGAATGTGGCATCGGGCTGGTGCCGGATGTCGGTGGTAGCCTGCTTTTGTCGCGCGCACCGGGGCGGCTGGGGGAATATCTGGGTACCACCGGCACCCGCATGGGTCCGGGTGACGCGATATTCGCTGAATTTGCCGATTATTTCGTCCCGCGCGACAATTGGCCCAAACTCATCCGGGCGCTTGAAACATCCGGCAACCCGAACCTGATCGACGAAATCGCACAGCCTGCCCCCGACAGCCCCCTGCAACATCTGCAAAGCGATACCAACGCCCATTTTGGCGGTGAAACCATGGCCGATATCATCCGCTCGCTCAGCCATACGCCGGATGATTTTACCGCAGCCACCCTGAAAACCCTGCGCCGTCACAGCCCGCTGTCACAGGCCTGCACCATCGAAATGATCCACCGTATCCGCAACACAGAAAACATCACACGCGCCCTTGATCTTGAATACCGCTTCACCTTTCGCGCCGCCGAACATGGTGATTTTATCGAAGGCATCCGCGCCGCCATTATTGACAAAGACCGCAACCCAAACTGGCAACATGACACCATTCAAGATGTACGCCCATATGAGATCAGTAAAATGCTGATGCCTTTGGGCGAGAACGCGTTGAATTTACAGGAGAAACCGAAATGAACATCGGATTTATCGGATTGGGCAATATGGGCGCCCCCATGGCCGCCAATCTGGCCGCAGCCGGACATGACGTTACCGGATTTGACCTGGCGACCCCCTGTCCAAATGGCGTAACCCGCGCCGATAGCGCCATTGCCGCCGCCAAATCGCGCGACGTGGTGATCACCATGCTGCCCAATGGCGACATCCTGCGCGCCGTGGCCGCCGACATCATCCCTGTTATGCAACCGGGCGCAGCCCTGCTTGATTGTTCAACCGTCGATGTCGACAGTGCCCGCACCGTGGCCCAACTGGCCGAAACAGCCGGCCTTTTGGCACTGGACGCCCCGGTTTCGGGTGGCGTTGGCGGCGCTTCGGGTGGCACATTAACCTTCATGGCCGGCGGCACAGAAGCCGGGTTTGCCAAAGTCCAGCCGCTGTTTGACATCATGGGCCAAAAGGCGGTGCATTGCGGCGCCGCAGGGGCCGGACAATCAGCCAAGATTTGCAACAACATGATCCTCGGCGTCACCATGATCGCCACCTGCGAGGCATTCGCTCTGGCCGACAAGCTTGGCCTTGACCGGCAGAAAATGTTTGATGTGGTCTCCACCTCATCGGGGTATAGTTGGACCATGAACGCCTATTGCCCTGCCCCCGGTATCGGCCCGACCTCGCCCGCTGACAATGATTACCAGCCGGGTTTTGCCGCCGACCTGATGCTGAAAGACCTGCGCCTGTCACAACAGGCCGCAACCGCAGTTGATGCCGACACCCCCATGGGCCAGGCGGCAACGGCGCTATATGAAACATTCGTGGAAACCGAAGACGGCAAGGGGCGGGATTTTTCCGCCATGCTGCCAAGGTTTGAGGCGCGTGGCCGCGGATGAGCTGGACATCTGACGCATCAGGTCTGGACACACTTGAACCAGAAACGCGCCAGAGGTTA
Organism: uncultured Marinosulfonomonas sp.; assembly: GCA_964514925.1. Lineage (GTDB taxonomy): Bacteria > Pseudomonadota > Alphaproteobacteria > Rhodobacterales > Rhodobacteraceae > NVTR01. Next base: position 8,106 of record CAZETX010000052.1, on the reverse strand, counting down.
AACCAACTGACCCCGGCAGAGGTGCCAAAGGGCACAATCCTGTTTCGCCCCGGTGATAGCGTCAAGGGCTATGTCATCGTCCTGACAGGCAAAATCGGCGTCAACCTGATCGGCCCCACCGGGCGCGACATCCTGCTTTACCGGGTTGAACCGGGACAATCCTGCATTCAGTCCACCCTGGGCCTGATGGGCGGGGAAGACTATTCCGGCGAAGCCATCGCAGAAACCGACGCGCAGGTCGTGCTGATGCCCCGCGACCTGTTTCTGGATCTGATCGACAGTTCGCCCAATTTTCGCGCCCTCGTCTTCACCGCCTTTGCCAAACGCATGCAATCAATGATGCACCTGCTGGAACGGGTCGCCTTTCAAAAAGTAGAGGCCCGGCTGGCCAGCTACCTGCTGGAACAATCTGACGCTTCCGGCAACCTGCACATCACCCAGGCTGATCTGGCCACCGCCATCGGTTCCGCCCGTGAGGTCATCTCGCGGCGTCTTGACGCGCTTGAAACACGGGGCTGTATCCACCGTGAACGGGGCCGGGTGACCATCAAAAACGCCGACATGCTGCGTTATTTGTCCGACGATACCGCAATGTGACCATGTCACATGGATTAATCAAATCTTAAGGTAGAATACCCCCATCAACATCTTAGGAGAGATAAAATGCTTAAGAAAAACATGGGGTCCCTTGACCGTATCCTGCGCGCCGTCCTTGGTATCGCACTATTGGCCGGCTTTTTCCTGCTGCCGGATGCCAGCTATCGCAACTGGTTGCTCATCGGGATCATCCCGCTGGCCACCTCGCTGATCAGCAGCTGCCCGGTCTATTCGATTCTGGGTATCGGCACTTGCCCGTTGGATACTTCCAAATAAAACATCCGCACCGGGCGCATTTGCCCGGTGCAACCCTTGCCATTCCCAGACGGTTTGTTGACACTTGGCCAAAGCCAACTGAAAGCAAACAGCCGTGAAATCCTTTTCCCAATCGCCAACCGATGACAGCTTCGTACAGGACCCTTACAGGTTTTACGAAACCGCCCGCGCCAGCGGTAACCAGCTGTTTTACTGGCAGGAATTTGGCCTGCCCTGCAGTGTTTCCCACGCCGCCAACTGGGCCATCCTGAAAGATCGCCGTTTCGGGCGCCAAGCACCCAAAGGTCAGGAACCCGAAAAACCCACCCATCAGGCAGCGTTCTGGGCGGTTGAGGATCATTCCCTTCTGGAACTGGAACCACCCCGCCACACCCGGCTACGCGGCCTCGTCCTGCGCGCCTTCACCTCACGTCGGATTGCCGGATTAGAGCCCGAAATCACAGCCCTCTGCCATCAACTGATTGACGCAATGCCCGGCGGCAATATTGACCTGCTTCCGGTGTTCGCCCAGAAACTGCCGGTGATCATCATTGCTCGCCTTTTGGGCATCCCCGAAAGCCGCACCGATGACCTGCTGGCATGGTCCCACGATATCGTCGGCATGTATCAGGCTGGACGCAGCCGTGAAATGGAACGCGCAGCCGCCCACGCCGCCGGGGATTTTTCCCAATTCATGCAGGAATACATTACCTACCGGCGCACCCGCCCGGCGGATGACCTGATCACCCACCTGATTGCCGCCGAAGCAGACGGTGAACGCCTCAGCACGCCCGAACTGATCTCAACCTGTATCCTGCTGCTCAACGCCGGCCACGAAGCCACCGTGCACAGCATCGGCAATGGCGTATCGGCAATGCTGAAAACCGGGTTTGATCCAAACTGGATGACCCCGGAAAATATTGACAAGACCGTGGAAGAAATCATCCGTTTTGACGCCCCGGTTCATATGTTCCAGCGCTGGGCCTATGAAGACATTGAAATTGGCCGCCACACCCTGCGCAAGGGCGAAAAAGTCGCCTGCATTCTGGCCGGGGCCAACCGCGATCCGGCGCGTTGGGATGATGCCGCAACATTCAACCCGATGCGAACTATCCAGACCAATGTTGCCTTTGGTGCCGGTGTGCATTTCTGCATCGGCGCGCCCCTGGCCCGTCTGGAAATGCGCACCGCTTTGCCAATTTTGTTCCAGCGCCTGCCAAATCTGAAATTAGACGACACCCCGCGATATGCGCCAACCTATCACTTCCACGGGCTTGAGGCGCTACACCTCAGCCGTTGAAGCCTCCGGCGGGGATATTTAGGGAACAATGATACCTTAAAGCGGCAACATGGTGGTTGATTTGATTTCCTCCATCGACAGCAGCGCGGTGACGTTGAATATTTTAACCTCAGATATCAGCGCCTGATAAAATACGTCATAGGCGCGCGCATTGGCCACCCGTACCTTCAGAATATAGTCAATATCCCCGGCCAGCCGATGCGCCTCCAATACTTCCGGGCGGGCCTGCAGCGCGCGTAGAAAATCCGCCTGCCAATCGGCCTCATGTTCACTGGTCTTGACCAATACAAAGAAACAGGCCTCCAGCCCCAGCGCTTCCGGGTCCAGTACAACCGTGGTCTGCCCGATCACCCCGGCGGCCTTCATTTTCTTGATCCGATTCCAAACCGGGGTCTTGGAAGACCCGGATTTACGGGCAATTTCATCCAATGACTGGCTGGCATCGCGCTGCAGCTCTGCAAGGATTTTCCGATCAGTGGCATCAATTAATGCTGGCATTCCATTTTCCTTCTGTTCACAGAACAAACCTGTCCAATACTCTGCACCACAGAACATACGTTCTTAGTTGCGAAAGGATATGGCAATTAAACAGAACATTATTCTACAATCAAGGGATACTGACACGTCAAAAGGACTTCCGCCATGGCCCGCCCTTTCAGCCCCAAAGTGATCACCGCCAATGCCCTGATCAATGGCGAGGTGATTTACCTAACCCCCACTGATCAATGGTCCCCCAACCACCATCAGGCCGAGTTGATACAAGATGAGGCCCACGCCCAACTGCGCCTGCTAGAGGCCGAAAGACAGCCCGACATTGTTGGCCCCTACCTTGCCGATGCCGTCAGCGGATCCTTGGGCCCAAAACCCAGCCATTTTCGCGACATCACCCGCGCCCGTGGCCCGTCAAACTACCACCATGGTAAACAGGAGGCCCGCAAAAATGTACCAGTATGACAGTTTCGATACGGATTTCATCCGCACCCGCACCGTCCAGTTTCGCGCACAGGTTGCCAGACGTATCGACGGCAGCCTGACCGAGGATGAATTCAAGCCCCTGCGCCTGATGAACGGCCTTTATCTGCAACTGCACGCCTATATGCTGCGCGTCGCCGTGCCCTATGGTACCCTCAGCGCCGATCAGCTGCGCGCGCTTGCCAGCATCGCCGATCGTTGGGATCGGGGCTATGGCCATGTCACCACCCGCCAGAACATGCAGTTCAACTGGCCCCGCCTGACCGATGTGCCCGACATGCTGGACGCGCTGGCCGATGTTGGCCTGCACGCCATCCAGACCTCGGGCAACACCATCCGCAATGTCACGGCTGACCATTTTGCCGGTGTTGCCGCGGATGAGCTGGCCGATCCCCGCCCGGCCGCTGAACTGTTGCGCCAATGGTCCACCGATCACCCGGAATTTCAGTTCCTGCCGCGCAAATTCAAAATAGCTGTCACCGGCAGCACCGCCGACCGCGCCGTCATTCGCGCCCATGATATCGGCTTGCAGCTGCTGAAAAACCGCGATGGTCAGCTGGGCTTTAAAGTGTTTATCGGTGGTGGTCTGGGCCGCACCCCCATGGTCGGAAAAACCCTGCGAGAATTTCTGCCCCATCGCGATCTGTTACCCTATATCCAAGCCGTGGTCAGCATCTACAACCTGCTTGGACGGCGGGATAACAAATACAAAGCCCGCATTAAAATCACGGTTCACGAACATGGGCTCGACAAAATTCAGGACCTTGTAGAAGCTGGTTTTGCCAAAATTCGCCAGAATTTTCGCGGTGCAGACCAGGAAATTCTGGCCCGAATCATGGCGCAGTTTACCCCACCTGACTACATCAATAAAACAACGAAACTATCTGATAGTTATGAACAAAATGGCCCGGTTTTCCGATCGTGGTCAGACACCAACACCACCGCACACAAAGTGGCCGACCACACCATCGTCACCGTATCGCTAAAAGCCATCGGCCAAACCCCCGGCGACGTCACCTCTGATCAGATGCGCCTGTTGGCCGATCTGGCGGACAAATACAGCCACAGTGAACTGCGCTTCAGCCACGAACAAAACATCATCCTGCCCCATGTCCACCAAGCCGATCTGCCCGCCCTGCATGCCGCCCTGAAACCCGCAGGGCTGGCCACCGCAAATATCGGTCTGATCTCTGACATTATCGCCTGTCCGGGCATGGATTACTGCGCCCTTGCCACCGCCCGCTCGATCCCGGTGGCAACCGCAATTGCAACGCGGTTTGACCAGCTGAAACTGGAACATGACATCGGCCCGCTTAAGATCAAGATTTCCGGCTGTATCAACGCCTGTGGACACCACCATGTTGGTCATATCGGCATTCTCGGACTGGATCGCGCCGGGGTTGAAAACTACCAGATCACCCTTGGTGGTGATGGCAGTGAAACCTTTGTCATCGGGCAGCGCGCCGGTCCGGGTTTTGCCTATGACGCAATAGTTCCGGCCATTGAGCGCCTGATCATGGCCTACCTTGGCCTGCGCCAGAACCGGCGCGAAACCTTCATACAGGCCTATCGCCGGTTGGGCGAAAAACCGTTCGTGGCAGCGCTTTATCCGGTAAAGGATCAAGCCCATGCTGCATGACACCACTTTTGCCGCCGCAGGTCACACAATTGCCGAACTGAACCACCGGTTCAGCCCGCATAACGCAATAGAAGTGCTGAAATATTCCCTTGACACCCCCCATTTTGGTGGCGTCGCTCTGGTGTCCAGCTTTGGTGCGGATGCCGGTGTGCTGTTGCATATGGTGGCGCAGATTAACCCGGCCCTGCCGGTGTTGTTTCTGGACACCGAACTGCTGTTCGCCCAAACCCTAGCCTATCAGATCAGCCTTGCCCGCCACCTTGGCCTAAGCAATGTGCAGCTGATCCGCCCCGACCGTAAGGCGTTGTTTGCCCGCGACCATGAGGCATTGTTGCACCGCAAAAACCCCGACGCCTGCTGCAACCTGCGTAAATCCCAACCGCTTGAACAGGCGCTGACGGGATACGGGGCTTGGATCAGCGGGCGCAAACGCTTTCAGGGTGGCACCCGGAAAAACCTTGATCTGTTTGAAGCGGACGGCGCCAGTCGGATCAAAATCAATCCGCTGGCCCATTGGTCTGTTGAACAGGTACAGGCCTATTTTGAAACCCACAACATCCCCCGCCATCCAATGCTGGCGGCTGGTTACACATCCATGGGCTGCCACCCCTGCACCTCGCGTACCTATAGCGGCGAAGACCCCCGCGCCGGGCGCTGGCGCGGGCGCGCAAAAACCGAATGCGGCATCCATTTTCCAGAAATTCCGGCGCCCCCAGCAACACAGGGCACCCCACCATGAGTTTCATCGTAAATGACACCGGGTTTCACCGCGATGTCATCGCACCCGGCACCCCGGCACTGGATATTGCGCCGGATACTTTGCCAAATGGTCTGGGTCCGGTGCCCGAAAACACCCACCTGATCCGCATTGATTTTCCCAGCTTTGCCGATGGTCGCGGCTTTACACTTGCCCGTCATTTGCGCCGGTTGGGCTACACAGGCCGGCTGCGGGCCACGGGCCAGTTGATTGCCGATCAATACGCCATGGCCCGGCGCGCTGGCTTTGATGAGGTAGAGATATCCGACCAACTGGCCCAACGCCAACCCTGGCCCCACTGGCAGGCCCGCGCCAACTGGCGGGACCATGACTATCAGTCGCGGTTGGGCCACGCGCTTTAGGCTTCCATCGCCCCACATGCCACATTAAGTAAAGGAACCGGCAATTTGCCGTCTTAAAACAGATGAACAAACAGGTCCACGTGAACGATAATTCCGCCAAAAAGGCCCCGACATTACCCGATAGTCAAACCGTGACACAGGTACGCCACTATACTGACAGCCTGTTTTCCTTCCGGGTAACACGGCCGCAATCCCTGCGTTTCCGCTCGGGTGAATTTGTCATGATCGGGCTAATGGGTCCCACCGGCAAACCCCTGCTGCGCGCCTATTCCATCGCCTCACCTTCCTGGGATGAAGAGCTTGAGTTCTATTCAATCAAAGTGCCGAACGGCCCTTTGACCAGCCGCCTGCAACACATCAAACCCGGCGATGAAATCATTCTGCGCCCCAAACCCGTGGGCACACTGGTGCATGACGCCCTGACCCCGGCCAAACGGCTGTGGTTTTTTGCCACCGGCACCGGCATCGCGCCCTTTGCCAGCCTGATGCGCGACCCCGAAACCTATGAAAATTACGACCAGATCATCATGGCCCATACCTGCCGCGATACCGCTGAACTGACCTATGGCCGAGACCTGATCGAAAGCCTGCCCAATGACCCGCTGATCGGCGAATTTATCGGCGATAAGCTGGTCTACTACCCGACCACAACCCGCGAAAACAGCCGCCAAATGGGCCGGATCACCGACAATCTGACCTCTGGCAAAATCTATAAAGACCTGAACCTGCCCGAAATCACCCCGGATACAGATCGCGCCATGGTCTGTGGCTCTTTGGGCTTCAATGCCGATATGAAGGACATTCTGGAAGGGCTTGGCATGGGCGAAGGTGCCAATTCTGATCCCGGCGACTACGTCGTGGAAAAGGCGTTTGTAGGTTAAGTCTTGCGTGTAGGTGGTGCGACAGATCAACCGGGCTTGCCGTAGAAAAATCTATAAGCCGCTGATTTCATTAATTTACAAACCTAATAGTTACCAGGCTTTAACATTCAGGTCATTTAACCTTGCCGTTGCAAAAGCAGGACGAACATTCACACAACCCGCACTGAAAGTCAGAATTTGACCTCTGCGGACCTTTGTGCGTTTCGCATCGTATGTCCGGTATGAGCCCAGAGCTACACAGGTTTGCGGGCGCAAAAACCCCAACTGCGAATAGTTCCCTATTCATTTGTTAGATCGTGGCTGTGGTCAGTTTAGTGGAGCTTTGGAACTCTAAATCGCCATTCATGTTCACAAAGGGGGACAAAATCTCTCTAAGCTCTCTGTCAAAGCTCCCGAGATCACTACCCAGCTTTGAAATCGCAAAAGTATCGCGCGAATGTTGGCACAAAATGAAGTCTTCGATACTCTGGTGGAACGGCTCTGAAACAACTTCATACGTTCCGCTCACATCGACAAAATCGAGGTATTTTTCAAAGAAAGAGCGATCCTTGTTTGCGTGAAGCGGTTCTCCGGTAAGCTTTGGCACCCACTTTGACAAGAAGGTTTGCCAGTCGCTTTCCCAAGGAGGCTTATGAGCGCCATCGCCTTCAATGATCGCAAACAGATAGCGCGTTTTCAGATGCTTAGACAGTTTAGAAAAGAGAACCTCATGGTTCATCCAATGGATACTAAGGGCGGCAACGACGGTGTCGTACTGACCGATTAATTGAGCAGTTTCCGCATAGCTTTCTTCCCATTTAATGTTTCTCGCTTTTCCAAATTCGAGGGATTTTCCGAGGGTGATCATGTTTGCTGATGGGTCTATCGCAGTGACTGTGTTGAAGTGTTGTGACATCGGTCTCGCGATCTTGCCATGCCCGCACCCCAAATCCAGAATACTGCCAAAGTTGGGGGAGTGCCTGATAATCAGATCGTATATTTCTTGGGGGTATGGAGGGCGGTAGAGATAGAGGTCGACGACCTCTTCCGATTGAAAAGAAGTACCTATCTTTTGCTGCATTCAACTTTCCCAATCAACACCATATAGAATGAGTATATAGTGCTTGTGCGGTATTGCGGCAACGGCAGCAAAGTCCCACAGTGCAGCCATTCAAGCAATCCGCAATTTGGTGAGCCAACATCAATTTACTAATCAAAACAGCAAACTCTACTGACCGTTTTCAAGCCGGCTACCGGCCATTCACCCGCGGCCATTCAGCAACCTGTTCCCCGTTTTCCACCAACAGATAGCGCGAATGCTCCGGCATCCACAGTGATCGAGCCATTTGGCCGGTTCTGGCCAA
>CAZETX010000051.1:15605-17302 GCA_964514925.1 uncultured Marinosulfonomonas sp. | reverse complement strand
GGCAGCGCCCGGACCATTCCGGGGCTCCGCCCGTTCTCGCCTGAAACTGTCCCCCGGACAGTTTCTTTTTCGGCTCGAACCCCGTCACATCCCCGCGAGGCGTATTCCAAATGCGCGGCATTGCCGCTAGCCTGTCACTACCCAACATAGGAAACCCTGCGCCATGTCCGGCAACGCAATGGAAGAAGGTCTGCTGCTTCAGATCCACAACCCGTCCCATCTGGATCCGGCCCGGCTGGGGTTTTTGGTGGGCGCGGTTGCGGGGTTTGTGGCGTTGTTGGGCATCTCAGCGGTACTGCCGTGGTTGCCCCGGCTGATTGCGGTCTATTTTGCACTGGCGGTGGTGGCGGGGGTGGGCACGGTTGTGACCATGCGGATCACGGCGACGCGCAAACGCCATGAGGTGGACGTGCTGATGGCCGCCAGGGCGCGCGATGAGGCAGAAACCCGACGCCAGATTGCCGAGATGAAGCGGGCTTGAACCGGCGCGGTTTTGGCGCGAGATTGGCCCCCAACCGGAATTGCTGATGGGGGCCGAGGGGCGCATGGTTAAACGACATAAAGATACGGTGGCGGCGCAGGCGGCAGGGGCGTTTGATGCGGCCAGTGGCGGTGTGGTGCCTGCGATCCAGCCGGCAACGACGTTTAAGCGGGGCCCGGATTATGCGCTACTGAACGGGGAATATTCCTATGCGCGCTATCACAATCAGGCCGGGGTGGCGGCGGAGCGCATTCTGGCTGAGCTGGAGGGCGCGGCGGATGCGCTGTTGTTTCCGTCGGGCATGGCGGCGATTGCGGCGGTGTTTCGCAGCATCCCCAATGGCGGCGCGGCGATCATACAGTCGGGCATTTACCATGGCACCAGCAAGTGGATCAGGGATTTTTGTGCCCGGCGGGATGTGGACCTGCGTGAGGTTGATGCCAGTGATGCAGCGCTGCTGGAGCAGGCTTGCGGTGCGGGGCGCGCCGATGTGGTGCTGGTGGAAACCCCGTCCAACCCGTGGCTGAAGCTGGTGGATATTGCCGCTGCCAGCCGGGCCGCCAAAACCGCAGGTGCTGTGTTGCTGGTGGACAGTACCGCCGCCACGCCGATCCTGCAGCAGCCGCTGGCACTGGGGGCGGATCTGGTGATGCATTCCTCAACCAAGGCGATCAACGGGCATTCGGATGTGATGAGCGGCGTGTTGGCCACGGGCGCTGAAACGCCGCTATGGGGCGCGATCCGGACCGAGCGGGATGACGGCGGCACCATCATCGGGCCGTTTGAGGCGTGGTTGCTGATCCGGGGCATGCGCACCCTGCCCCTGCGCATTGAGCGGATGTGCGACAACGCGATGCAGATCGCCGGGTTTTTGCAGGATCACCCGAGGGTTGAGGCGGTGCTGTACCCCGGATTGCCGGGGTTTGCGGGCCATGAATTGGCGGCGGCGCAGATGTCGGGGGGCTTTGGCTATCTGATGTCGTTTCTGGTGCAGGGTGGACGCGCCGAGGCGTTGCGTGTGGCCGGGCGGCTGCAGCTGTTTTTGCGCGCCACATCACTGGGGGGTGTGGAAAGTCTGGTGGAGCATCGCCAGACCATTGAACCGGATACCGGCATCCCGGAAAACCTGTTACGGATTTCCATTGGCATTGAGAACGTGGGCGATCTGATCGATGATCTGGGTCAGGCGCTGGGGCAGTAGGGCTAGCCGGGGGTT
>CAZETX010000051.1:0-15505 GCA_964514925.1 uncultured Marinosulfonomonas sp. | reverse complement strand
TAGCCGGGGGTTTTGAAGGTAAGGGCGGCCCAGAGGCTTTCCCAAACCGGATCACGGGGATCATCCCCGGGGGCAAGCGGCAACAAAATCACCGCGTCCAGCAGGTATTCAACACCGGGTTGAACCGGCAGGGTGGCGCGGCCATCGGCATCTGTCTGGACGGTGGAAACCGTTACCTCACCGGCGGCGTCTTTGGCGAAAATTTCAATCTGAGCATCCACGCGCGGGGCACCTTCAAACAGTACCTGAACGCTGAAACCCTGTGTTAAATCATCCACATAGGGGTTGGTCAGGGCGATAAATTCGGTGCGCATCCCGACATTGTTATCGGCGCCATCGCTATTGCCAACGGCCACCAGTGCTTTGGCATAGCGGGTGTAGGATTCACTAAACCCGGTTTCCGGCAGGCCACGTTCAAAATGTTCAACCAGCGCATTGCCAAGTTTCTTATGGGTAACGAAACCGGCGAATTTTTCCCATTCTTTCCAGGTGATTTTGCTGGCTTTGGTCTGGTGGACCACGACCCAGAGCCCATCATTTGGCGGCGCCATATTGAGCGCCGGGCGGTCACCGATCCGGCCCTCAACCGGTACCACGTTTTCGCCCTGTACCAGATCAAACCGGATGAACCTTTGGGGCAGGAAACTGAACGGGCCACCGGAAAATTTTTGCCCGTTGCGGACCGCTGCGACGATATTTTCACCACTGTTAAGCTGATAGGTTTCCGGGGAAATCCAAAACTCATGGCTTTGGGCGGCGGACGTGCTAATGAGCAAAGACAAAATCAGTCCGGACAGGTATTTCATGGGTATTCACTCTCCTACATTATCGCACCATAAGCGGCTATTGGCGGGGCGGCTGTCAAGCCTGTTTATGCTCACGTTTATGTTGTTGCTGGCCGGGTTTAACCCGCTGCGCGCCCATGAAATCAGGCCCGCCATTGCCGACCTGACGGTGAGTGCGGACCGCATTGAGATTGAAATGCAACTGACGCTGGAATCGCTGGTGGCCGGGCTGGATCTGACGGAGCTGGAGGATACCAATGCCTCACCTTTGGCTGAGCTGTATGACCGGTTTCGCGCCATGGGATCGGCCGAGCTGGACGTGGCGCTGCGCAAAATCTGGCCCGACATACGCAAGGGTATTACCCTGAATGCCGGGGAACAGCGGGTTGAACTGGAGATCGTGGATATTCAGGTGCCCGAGGTTGGCAACCTGGAACTTTCGCGCGAAAGTGTGCTGTTTCTAATGGCGGCTTTACCCAATGATAACAGCGATGTGGTATTTGGCTGGCAATCCGAAAACGGGCCTTTGGTGGTGCGCCAGGTTCTGGACAGCGAAGACGGTTATTCGGGTTATCTGACCGGCGGTGAGCTAAGTGCGCCCCTGCCCCGCACCGGCAGTGCGCGCCAAACCTGGCTGGTGGCGTTTCTGGATTATATAAAGATTGGCTTTATCCACATTGTGCCCAAGGGGCTGGATCACATTCTGTTTGTGCTGGGGCTGTTTTTCTTTTCCCTCAAGCTGCGCCCGATCCTGACCCAGGTTACGGCCTTTACCATCGCCCACACGGTGACACTGGCCAGCGCGGCGCTGGGGGTTATTTCTGTGCCCGCGTCAATCGTTGAGCCGCTGATTGCGGCGTCAATTGTCTATGTGGCGGTGGAAAACATTCTGCAGAGCGAATTGCGGCCCTGGCGCACGGCAGTGGTGTTTGGTTTTGGCTTGCTGCACGGGCTGGGCTTTGCCTCAGTTCTGGGGGATATCGGGCTGGACCCGACGCGGTTTTTCACCGGCTTGATCGGGTTTAATCTGGGGGTGGAATTTGGCCAGCTGGCGATCATCAGCACGGCGTTTCTGACGGTGGGATACTGGTTTGGCAAAAAGCCGTGGTACAGCGATGTAATTGCAAAGCCCATTTCACTGGGCATTGCCGTTGTCGGGGCATTCTGGTTCATCCAGCGGGTGTTTTTCTGAAGGCTACACCGCTTCTTCTTCCAGATTGAGTTTCATGCTGAGCAGCACCTGCTGAATGGCCTGGGTTTCGCGCAACAGGCGTTTGCTTTCATTCAGGGTAATGATGCCGTCCTCAATGGATTGGTGATATTCTGACATCAACTGGGCAAAACGCTGGCTGAGGGCGATAACGTCAGAGGTGACACCGTTGCCACCGGTTGAGTTTTTTGTGCCGGTTTCGTAGGAAAAAGTGATTCCCTTAAGCTCGGCCAATGCACCGGTGACGTGGGGGTAACCTGAGACTTTTTCCAGCTCTGCCACGGCACTGATCGGCATGAATCGATCCGCATGCTCAGGCAGGTCAGAATAGTATCGACCAAGCGTTGCCTTTGATTTTCCCGTTATTTCACAGGCTTTTTCAAGTCCGACGTCCTTCACCAGCGCTTCAGTGTGCTGTTTCAGATAAGTACCGTGTGCAGTCATAACCACCCCAATCATACAATTCCCGAACATGGGGAATTCACCACTATCTTTCCCATTAATACCAGGAGTTGCAAATGTCATTGTAAAAAGGCCCCAGGGTTGGGGGTTAATGAGTTGGGCTGGCATCGTTTCGTCGGCATCCGGTGGGGAAGGTTTCTTTTCCGCCGTCGCTTACGGGACCGGGTAACCGGCACTGTAATGGGTCCGCTGTTATTGGAACCGAAGGCCATTTCCATCCCCAGGGCTTCGGCCCGTGGCCTAGGGTGTTTCAATTTCGGCGGGCCTGACCCGTTTTTACGGGTGTTTTTGGCTTGAGTTGCTTGAAACCGGGCTGGACAACGATGTAGGTGCAGCCCATGGCCAAACTGTATTTTCATTATTCCACCATGAATGCCGGTAAATCGACGCTGCTTTTGCAGGCATCCCATAATTACCATGAGCGCGGCATGCAGACCTATCTGCTGACGGCCAATCTGGATGATCGCGCCGGTACCGGCCGGATCAAGAGCCGGATTGGCATTGGCGCAGATGCGGATACGTTTTCACCGGGGGATGATCTGTTTGCGATGATTACGACGCGGCTGAAAAGCGGTGCCGTGGCCTGTATATTTCTGGATGAGGCGCAGTTTTTAGAGCCGGATCAGGTCTGGCAGCTGGCCCGCGTGGTGGATGATCTGAAAGTGCCGGTGATGTGTTACGGGCTGCGGGTGGATTTTCGTGGTGAATTGTTCCCGGGTTCCGCCGCTTTACTGGCGCTGGCCGATGAAATGCGCGAGGCCCGCACGATCTGTCATTGCGGCAAGAAGGCCACCATGGTGGTGCGACAGGACAATGATGGCAATGTGCTGAAGGATGGTGCGCAGGTCCAGATCGGTGGCAACGAAACCTATGTGTCGCTGTGTCGCAAACACTGGCGTCAGGCCGTTGGTGACGGGGGGCCGCGCGGCTAGACGCGGTTGCCCGGTTCCCGGCCCGCTGACCAGTCGATCAGATTATCCACCGCCATCAGGCCCATGGCCTGCCGGACCTCAAGGGCTGAGGTGCCCATATGGGGCAGTAGCGTGACGTTTGGCAGGGCGCGCAGACCGTCCGGCACATGGGGTTCGTTTTCATAAACATCCAGCCCGGCCCCGGCAATTGTGCCGGATTTCAGCGCCGCTATCAGCGCCACCTCATCCACAACATCACCCCGAGCAATGTTCACAAAAACTGCATGGGGGTTCATCGCGGCAAAGAAGCCGGCATTGATCAGGTGATGGGTTTGCGGGCCACCGGGCACAGCGACAACGACGATATCGGCGGCCCTGGCCACGGCATTGGCGTTTTCAAGATGCCGGGCTGCCACCCCGGCATCGGCCACGGTTGAGCGGTTGTGAAAAACAATTTCCATGTCAAAGCCCAGATGGGCGCGCCGGGCAATGGCTTGACCGATCCGGCCCATGCCGATGATACCAAGGGTTTTGCCGGTCATGTGCAGGCCCAGAAGCTGGGTTGGTTCCCATCCGGCCCAATTGCCCGAGCGCAGCAGTGCTTCGCCTTGGCTGGCGCGCCGGGCGGCCATCAACATCAGCATCAGCGCGATGTCGGCTGTTGCGTCGGTCACCGCACCCGGGGTGTTGGACACGGTGAGGCCCGCCTGTTGGGCGGCCGCCACATCAATATGGTTCACCCCGACGCCAAAATTGGCCAGCATTTTGCAGCGGCAATTGGGCAGATCAGCGAAGGTTTCCGCATCAAATGGATCGCCAAGGGTGGGCAGGATGGCGTCGTATTCCAGCAGCGCGGTGCGGGTTTGGGCGCGGGTCATGGCGTGGGGGCTGTCATAATGGGTGACGTCAAACCGGGCCCGGGCGGCGGCAAGAACGGCATCAGGCATGTGCCGGGTGATCAGCAGTTTTTGCATCAGTGCATGCGCCCGCCAACGGGCACGTCAGCGTCGGGGCATAGCAGGACGATATCACCCTTAGCGTCCGGGACGCCCAGAACCAGCACCTCGGAGATGAATTTGCCGATCTGGCGCGGCGGGAAGTTGACCACGGCCATGACCTGTCGGCCGATCAGATCGGCCGGAGTGTAATGCGCGGTTATCTGGGCGGATGATTTCTTTTCACCGATATCGCCGCCAAAATCGATCCAGAGTTTGATCGCCGGCACCCGCGCCTCTGGGTAGGGTTCGGCGGCGGTGACCTGACCCACGCGAATGTCGGTTTTCAGAAATTCTTCAAAGCTGGTTTCTGCCATTATCCCAATTCCTTACTGCGCTTAGTTGCGGCAGATACGGCGCGGTTCAGCAGGGTTGGGAAACCGGTTTCGCTGTCCATCAACACCTGCAGTGCGGCGGCGGTTGTACCGTTTGGGCTGGTGACATTTTCACGCAACTGACCCGGGGTCTGATCAGAGGCCATCGCCAGCGCCCCGGCCCCGGCGACGGTGGCTTTGGCCAATTGCATTGCCAGTTCTTTGGGCAGGCCCTGCGCCACACCGGCACTTGCCAGGGTTTCGATCAGGTGGAAAACATAGGCCGGGCCAGAGCCGGAAACACCGGTCACGGCGTCTATCTGGGCCTCGGAGGTCAGCCGGACAGTTTGCCCGACAGCCGCCAGCAAGCCTTCGGCCAGTTGCATGTCGGCCGGGGTTGAATTGGCGTTGCCGATCAGGGTGGTGATGCCCTGTCCGATGGCTGCGGGGGTGTTGGGCATAGCCCGGATGATGGGCGTTTGAGCGCCCAACGCCGTTTCGTAGGTTGCGATCGACGTGCCGGCGGCCACGGTCAGGAAAAGCGTGCTGCCATTGCCCATGGGGCGCAGAACCGGCAGCGCGGATTGCATCATCTGGGGCTTGACCGCGATCAGGACAATGGCCGGGTTTTCCGGCAGACCGGCATTCAGGTTCAGGCCATCCAGCCCCTGCAGCCATTCAGATGGATGCGGGTCCTGCACCCAAACCGCACGGGTTGGAATACCGGTGTTCAGCCAGCCCTGCAACATGGCTGAGCCCATCTTACCACAGCCAAGCAGTACCATGCCGCGTTGTTTGATAATTTCGGTGTTCATATTGATCCCTATCGGCGTTTCAGGGCGAAACTAGCGTGCCAATGGCGGGGGTGTAAACCGGTGCTGTTCAGGCCCCGATTCAGGCGTGATTTTGGGCCCGGTTTCAGGCGTGGCCGTAAGCCTCGGCGATGGCGACCTGCATGGCTTCGGCCGGGGTTTGTTCGCCCCATGCGGCCAGTTGAAACGCCGGATAAAACCGTTCAGCGGATTTAACGGCTGTGGTGATCATGGTGTCGATCTGTTCCGGGCCGGCAATTTGCCCCCCCGCCAGCACCAGCCCGTAGCGGTAGACCATCAGCCGTTGTGCCGCCCAGTAGGTAAAACCCCCGGTCCAGCAGGCATCATTCACCCGGTTCAGAACATCGTAAACCTTGGGCAGTTTATCCTTGGGCGGTTCCATTTCGAAGGTGCAGATCAGGCGCAGGGTTTCGTCCTGATCCGACCAGGCCAGCGTGATTGAATAATTCCGCCACAGACCTTCCACCGACATGGCGATCTGATCATCGGCGACACGGTCAAATTCCCAGTCGCGATGTTCGGCCAAATGTTCAACGATATCAATTGGATGTAAGTCGTCGTTGTGGAAATCCTGCGCGGATAGCGACATGCCTGGCCTCTTATGCTGTTAGCCTTGCGGATGCTTCGACCCACTAAAACTGGTTGCTTGCTCTAGGATCAGCGTATTTTCACCTGACCCTTACCAGATATGGTGTTACGAAACGCCTTATCTGTAAAGCGCTATTTTTGCATAATAAGGTCAATGTTTGATTGACGGCGCGAAAACGCCGTTGCAGCACCCCGAGTCCCCCACAATCAAGGCGGGACTGTGGACAAAAACCGGGCGTTGCCGGGTTTGGGATCAGTGTCTCAGGTTTTTTTGGCGCGGGGCGCTGGTTTTTTCTTTGCAGGCTTTTTCGCAGGCTTCATTTCCATTCTGTCCAGCCGCGCCTTAAGCGTATCATTTTCTTCGCGGGCCTTTTGCGCCATGGTACGAACCGCGTCAAATTCTTCGCGGGTGACAAAGTCGCGTTCCGCCAGCCAGCGTTCTATCCAGCTGTTCATGGCGGTTTCAGCTTCGCCCTTGGCGCCCTGTGCCACGCCCATGGCATTGGTCATCAGCTGGGAAATATCATCAAGAATTTTGTTTCGGGTCTGCATTTTATCCTCCGGTAGCAACCTTGTGAACATATGGGGGCTGCTGCGTCAATTCTCAAGCTTGACTTCGGTCAGTGGCCCTAGCATGCCTTGCCCATGATACAATCAATTATCCCGTTTCCGAACATTGGCCCTGATTTATTTTCGTTTGAAATCGGTGGTTTTACATTGGCGCTGCGCTGGTATGCGCTGGCGTATATTGCTGGGATTATCATTGGCTGGCGGCTGATTTTGCGCGCCTTGAAAGCCCCGACGCTTTGGCCCGATGACAAAAGCCCGATGAGCCCGAGCCAGCTGGAAGACCTGCTGACATGGATCATCATCGGGGTGATCGTCGGCGGGCGGCTGGGGTTTGTGCTGTTTTATCAACCGGCGTTTTTCTTTGCCAATCCGGCGCAAATTCCACAGGTCTGGCAGGGCGGCATGTCGTTCCATGGTGGTTTTATCGGGGTTATTCTGGCGGTGTGGATGTTTACCCGGCGCCATGGCCTGCCAACGGCGTCCATTGCCGATGCGCTGGCCTTTGCCACGCCTGTTGGGCTGATGCTGGGACGGATTGCGAATTTCACCAATGCTGAACTGTGGGGGCGGCCGACGGACGTGCCATGGGCGGTGGCGTTTCCGGGTATTCAGGCGCAGTTTTGCCCGGATGTAGCCGGGATTTGTGGCCGCCATCCGTCACAATTATATGAGGCCGGGCTGGAAGGTCTGGTTCTGGGGATCCTGCTGTTATTTTTGGCCTGGCAGCGTAACTGGTTGAAACAACCGGGTAAAATCACCGGGATGTTCCTGATTGGTTATGGTGCGTCACGGTTTTTCGTGGAGTTTTTCCGGCAGGCGGATGCGCAGTTTATATCGGCGGACAACCCCATGGGATATGTCATTGGCAGCGCCAATATCGGGCTGTCCATGGGGCAGTTATTGTCTTTGCCAATGATCCTGATTGGCCTTGCGCTTTGGAGTTGGTCCCGACGCCGTAATGTCTGAACTGACAAAGATTCTGCTGCGCCGGATTGCTGCCACCGGGCCGATGACGCTGGCGGATTACATGCATGAATGCCTGCTGCACCCGGAACATGGCTATTACACCACCCGCGCGCCGTTTGGTGAGGCCGGGGATTTCACAACAGCGCCTGAGATCAGCCAGATGTTTGGTGAATTGCTGGGATTGTGTCTGGCGCAAAGCTGGATGGATCAGGGCGCGCCGGGGCGGTTTGTGTTGGCGGAACTGGGGCCCGGACGCGGCACCTTGATGGCCGATATCCTGCGGGCCACCGCAAATGTGGCGGGGTTTCATGCGGCCATGGACGTGGTTTTGCTGGAAGCCTCACCTGCTTTGCGAGAACGGCAAAGGGAAAAACTGACGGAATTTAGGGTAAGCTGGATTGACGGAATTGACGAGCTGCCGCAGGTACCGCTGTTTCTGGTGGCCAATGAGTTTTTTGACGCGTTACCGATCCGGCAATTCAGCCGCGACGACCAGGGCTGGCGCGAACATATGATTGCCGGGGCCGATGGGAAGCTGTCAATCGGGCTGTCCGGGCCGACGCCGATTGCATCGCTTGAATATCGCATTAGTGATACAAAACCCGGCGATACCGTGGAAACCCGGCCCATGGCGGCAGGGTTTGTGCAAGTTGTGGCCGAGCGGATCGCGGCATTTGGCGGCGTGGCGGTTATTGTGGATTACGGCGATTGGCGCAGTTTGGGCGATACGTTTCAGGCGGTGAAACACCACAACCCGGTCAGCCCGCTGGCCGAGCCGGGACAGGCAGATTTGACAGCACATGTGGATTTTGAGGCGCTTTCGATGGCCGCAGCCGGGGTTTCAGTGAGCAATATGGTGCCGCAAGGTGATCTGCTGAACCGGCTGGGGATTGAGCTGCGCGCCGGGCAACTGGCGGCCGGTTTAGCGGGTGATGAGCTGAAATCACACGAAGATGCCCATCGCCGATTGACCCACCCGCTGGAAATGGGGAAACTGTTCAAAGCCATTGCCCTTTATCAGAACGGGGCAGCCCTACCGCCCGGTTTTGAAACATGACCCTGCAAATAATCACCGCTGACAGTCTGGCCCCGCTGCGCCACGGGTTTTTCACCCGCAAGGGCGGGGCGTCGTCCGGGGTGTTTGAGGGCTTGAACTGCGGGCCCGGATCATCGGATCAGGGCGATGCGGTGACATTGAACCGGGCGCGGGTGGCCCAGGCGATGCAAGTGGCCCCGGATCATTTGCTGAGCCTGCATCAGATACATTCAACCGAGGTGCATATTGTCACTGAACCGTTTGCCCCCGGCGCGATCAAGGCCGATGCGATGGTTACGGTGGTGCCGGGTATCGCATTGGCGGCATTAAGTGCCGATTGCCAGCCGGTGCTTTTTGCCGATGCAGGGACCGGTGTTGTGGGCGCGGCCCATGCCGGCTGGAAGGGCGCGCTGAACGGGATTTTGCACGCCACCATTGACAGTATGGTTGGGCTGGGGGCCAGTCGGGATGCCATTGTCGCCGTCATCGGCCCCGCCATCAGCCAGCGTGCCTATGAGGTTGGACCTGAGTTTCTGGAGAATTTTCTGCAGGTTGATGCGGAATATTCAAGGTTCTTTGCCAATGGCAAAGGCGATCGCTATCAGTTTGATCTGCCGTCTTTCGGGCTGCACCGGTTGCGCGATGCCGGGATCAGATCGGCCGAGTGGACCGGGCATTGCAGCTATGGCGAGGCGGATTTGTTTTATTCCTACCGGCGCGGCGTGCATGCCGGTGACGCAGATTACGGGCGGCTGATTTCTGCGATCCGGCTTTAGGACTGTTGCTGCGTTTGGATTGTTTCGAAATCCAGAACAATCAAGGCGGTGATGTGGCGGTTTGGGCCTGTTCGGCCAGAAGCTGGCGCTGAATATTGCAACTATTCTGACGAATATATTCGCTATGGCACTGTTTACAATATGTTTTATAGACTACCCACCACCTTGAAATAGAATTTTTCTGCGGTGATGATTTTTTCTGATTTCTGCCCGAACTCTGCCTAACTGCTATGTCAAATTTCCCCTGAGCAATGACGGTTCACCAAATGAGCCGCGAAATTTGAGGTGCAGGACATGAAAAAGAACCCACGTTGGCTGAAGGCCACTATCGAATTCACAAAGACCAGTGACAACAAAATGCCATGGGCACTGTCAGGCAATCGCCGTGACTGGGCCAAACGCTGTTCCGAGCGGGCCAAGACCAACGACTGATTTGCGGACCAGCACCGGCAGGCAGCTGTGCGGATTACCCGCCGTTTGAACACCAATTGTGGCAAATTTGAACAAAATTTGGAAACAAATTGTAGGTCAGCAGCGTGATTAGCTGCGTATTTTAGTTAAATTACGAAACATTTTGACTTAACTGTTTGTTCGCATCATAGGCAGTCTTGTACGTCCCTCTGCACTTGGGTGGGGGCCGTAACGCAGATGTGGACAGTTTGTTAAGGACTGGTTCATGAGTTATATTGTTCGCACCAAGATTAATCCCGCTAAAACACCTGCCTGGACGGTAAATCGTCAGGCGTTATCTGCAATCAAACCAAAACAATTGGATGTCGTTACCCGCCGCTATGAAATTGAGTGGCTGGACAGCAGCGGCGAGGCCCAGAGCGAAACCCGCGTGGCCCCGGCGATGCCGATGTTTGAAAATGCCTTTAGTGCCTTTGCACAGGGCGCGCTGATCCAGACCGATCAGGGCTATGTTGCCATCGAAGATCTGCAACCCGGCGATAAGATTGCCACTGCCGACGGTGGCCTGCAAAAGCTGATGTGGATCGGGTCAATGACCATGTTTCCACAAAACCTGGACCTTGGGGTGCCGGCGGCCCGCCTGTTTCGGGTCACCGACGGCAGCTATGGGCATGATATCAGCACACCTGATCTGTTACTGGGCCCGGCAGCGCGAATTCTGCCCGGTGTTCTGGCGACCAATTCAAGCTCACCCCTGAAGCAACTGGGTCAGCTGGACGACGGAAATTCTGTGATTGGCATCAATCTGGTGTCACCAGTACGGGTATTTCACCTTGGGCTGGCCAGCCACCATTTGATCCGGGCCAACGGCATTCTGGCCGAAAGCTATCACCCCGGTGAACAACCCCACATGAAAATGCCGTCTGAGCTGTATTCATTTTTCGTCGATTTGTTCCCGCATGTGGAATCGATTGATGATTTTGGACCGCTTAACCATAAACGGTAAACTTCTGGTCTGCGTCAGGGGTCCTGACGCAGACGGGTTTCCAGCACATCAAACGGCACGCCGGGTTCGTCCTTTGCGCAGCGGATCACCAGTGAGGTTTTAACGCTGGCGACGTTATCCGCTGAGGTCAGTTCCTCGGTCAGGAAGTTCTGAAAGCTTGACAGATCTGGGGCGACACATTTCAGCACAAAGTCAACTTCGCCGTTGAGCATGTGGCATTCCCGGACCAACGGCCAGTTCCGGCACAGGTCTTCAAATCTGGACAGGTCCGCCTCGGCCTGGCTTTGCAGACCGACCATGGCAAAAACCTGCACCTCAAACCCCAGGGCGCGGGCGTCCACATTGCCATGATAGCCGTTGATATAACCACCTTCTTCCAGCGTGCGCACCCGGCGCAGGCAGGGGGGGGCGGAAATTCCGACGCGCCGGGCCAGTTCAACATTGGTGATGCGGCCATTCGCCTGTAATTCTGCCAGAATATGGCGGTCGATGGCGTCAAGTTTACTGGTTGGCATGGTGTTTCCTGCAGATGATTTGCAACTTGTATAATTTCGCGCCCCTGTGCGCAATAAAATTTCACGATTGCGAAATATTGTTAAACGTTCTGCGGGCATGCGATATTAGATCACAGGTTTGAAACCGGGGTTTCATCGACCCCCGCCCGTGTTTATATCCCTATTGAACAAATCACAGTCCGGGGGCTGACATGTCGGAAACCAAACACAGTAAAGTACTTATCATCGGCTCTGGTCCGGCGGGGTATACGGCGGGTGTCTATGCCAGCCGTGCCATGCTGGATCCGGTTCTGGTGCAGGGCATTCAGCCCGGTGGCCAGCTGACCATCACCACGGAAGTGGAAAACTGGCCCGGGGATACCGAAGTTCAGGGCCCCGACCTGATGATCCGCATGGAAGAACACGCAAAATCCGTCGGCACCGAGGTGATCCCGGACATTATTTTAAGCGTTGATCTGGGCAGCCGCCCGTTTACCGCCATAGGGGACAGCGGCACCACCTATACCGCGGATGCGATTATTCTGGCCACCGGGGCGCAGGCCCGCTGGCTGGGTCTGGAAAGCGAAGAAAAGTACAAAGGTTTCGGGGTGTCGGCCTGTGCCACCTGTGACGGGTTCTTTTACCGGGGCAAGGATGTGGTGGTGATTGGCGGCGGCAATACGGCCGTTGAAGAGGCGCTGTTCCTGACGAAATTTGCCAATAAAGTCACGGTGATCCACCGCCGGGATGAATTGCGGGCGGAAAAAATATTGCAGCACCGGCTGATGAACAACGACAAGATTGAAATGCTGTGGGATCACCAGCTGGAAGAGGTGTTTGGCACGCAGGACCCGCTGGGGGTTGAGGGCGTTCGGGTTAAGGGCGTAAAAACCGGCGAGATCAGTGAAATCGCCTGTTCTGGCGTGTTCATCGCCATTGGTCACGCGCCGTCATCAGAACTGGTCAAGGATGTGCTGGAAACCCATATGGGGGGCTATGTAGTAACTGCGCCGGACAGCACCGCCACGTCTATTCCGGGGGTATTTGCCGCCGGCGATCTGACGGATTACATTTATCGCCAGGCGGTGACCAGCGCCGGGATGGGCTGTATGGCAGCCCTTGAGGCGGAAAAGTTTTTGTCGGAACAGGAAGATTAGCACCGCGCCAAAGCTATGTTCCTGGTCTGGGCGGACCTATCGCATCCTGTTTCAGGACCGCGTGCAGGATGCCCTTGAGCCGGCCCGCCACCCGGAAGGGCGATTTCACCATTCCGGGCAGCGCGCGCTATATGTTTCACCTGAAAGAGCGACGGCGGGGGTTGCAATTGACAGCTATTATCGACCGGGTGATGCGCCGCGGGTAATTGTACCGCTTTACCTGGAAAGCACGGCTTTGCTGGATTTCCGTGATTTGGAAACCAGCACAGGGCTTGGTCTTGGCGGACAGGAAACCCGTGCAGACTGGCGCGATGAGCGCGCGCGCGGATCGTCGGCCAGTTCCTGGCGTGCCAGTGACGCCGCCCGCAATGTCGGGGCGGATGGCATAATTTATCCGTCCCGCAAGGTGCCAACCCGTTGGCATCTGGTTCTGTTTCGCTGGAATGAACCGGGTGCGGCATGTCTTAGGGAAAATGGTCTGGTGGAAGCCTTTGTTCCAGACCAGATGGGCTAAACCCCTGAAAAATTAAGCAAGATCCCCCCAATTCCATCAATTTCGCCTATCGGTGCTTGAATTTTGCCCCAATCGCGCGCTATTCGCGAATAATTAGAATAGTAAATAAGCAGCCAGAAGGCCAAGAGCTATGCAAGCGCCAAACTTAACACCGATCCCCGAATTATTTGTCTCCTATGACAGTGCCCTGAAGCTTAAGCTGGAAGCCGCTGATCTGCCCAGCTGGGACATGACCCCGCGCCAGATTTGTGATCTGGAATTACTGATGAATGGCGGCTTTAACCCGCTGAAGGGGTTTCTGTCTGAGGCTGATTATAACAGCGTTGTCAAAGACATGCGCCTGGAAGGCGGGGCGCTTTGGCCGATGCCGGTCAATCTGGATATTTCAGAAAAATTCAGCGAAACCGTTGAGCCTGGGCAGGACATTGCCCTGCGTGATCAGGAAGGGGTGATCCTGGCGATCATGTCGGTCACGGATAAGTGGACACCGGACAAGGCGCTGGAAGCCAAAAGCGTGTTTGGCGCCGATGATGACACCCATCCGGCGGTCAACTATCTGCATAATACAGCCGGACCAATTTACCTTGGCGGACCGATCACCGGTATTCAACAGCCCGTGCATTATGATTTTCGCGCCCGGCGCGACACACCAAATGAGCTGCGCGCATTTTTTCGCAAGGTTGGCTGGCGCCGTGTGGTGGCGTTTCAGACCCGCAACCCATTGCACCGCGCCCATCAGGAACTGACGTTTCGCGCCGCCAAAGAGGCACAGGCCAATTTGCTGATCCACCCCGTTGTTGGCATGACCAAACCCGGGGATGTGGACCATTTTACCCGCGTTCGCTGTTATGAGGCGGTGCTGGATAAATACCCTTCAGCCACGACATCGATGAGCCTGCTGAACCTGGCGATGCGCATGGCCGGGCCGCGCGAAGCGGTCTGGCACGGGCTGATCCGCGCCAACCATGGCTGCACCCATTTCATTGTTGGCCGGGACCACGCCGGACCGGGAAAAAATTCAGCCGGTGACGATTTTTACGGCCCCTATGACGCCCAGGATCTGTATCGGAAACATCAGGATGAAATTGGCGCGGAAATGGTCGATTTCCGACACATGGTGTATGTGCAGGAACGGGCGCAATATGAAGCGGCGGATGAGATAAAGGGCGATGTGACGGTGCTGAATATATCGGGTACTGAATTGCGTCGCCGATTGTCAGAGGGCTTGGAAATTCCGGAATGGTTTTCTTTTCCGGAGGTAGTTACCGAGCTGCGGCGCACCCGCCCGGCGCGTCACAAGCAGGGTTTTAGTGTATTTTTCACCGGTTTGTCCGGGTCCGGCAAATCCACGATTGCCAATGCGCTGATGGTCAAGCTGATGGAAATGGGTGGGCGGCCTGTGACGCTGCTGGATGGTGATATTGTCCGTAAAAACCTAAGCTCGGAGCTGGGGTTTTCCAAGGAGCACCGGGATCTGAACATTCGCCGGATCGGCTATGTTGCCAGTGAGATTACCAAGAATGGAGGCATCGCCATTTGCGCGCCCATTGCGCCCTATGCCACCACCCGGCGTGCAGTGCGCGAGGATGTGGAAAGCTTTGGTGCTTTCATCGAAGTTCACGTTGCGACCTCACTTGAAGAATGCGAACGGCGCGACCGCAAAGGGCTTTACAAACTGGCCCGTGAAGGAAAAATCAAAGAATTCACTGGCATTTCAGACCCTTATGATATTCCCGAGGCGCCGGAACTGGTTGTTGAAACCGAGAATGTTGAGGTGGACAACTGTGCCCATCAGGTCATTCTTAAGCTGGAAAGCATGGGGCTGATCAAAGACTGACGCAGTTTATTCTGTGGCTGGCCGGTAACTGCCCGCCACAGAATTCAACTAAAATCAGCGACGTCAAATTGTCGACACAGCCCTGTTTGTAGCACAGCCCTGTTTGTGGCACGGCGCTGTTTGTGGCACGGCGCTGTTTGTGGCCTAGTGCACATGCACCGGGGACATGTCATTTTGACGCGCAATGTAGAACGCCAACCGACGCCCGTTCACCAATGCCAGACGCTGCCCGTCTTCATCGTGAACCGCATAAAGGTCATCGGCGGCGTCGGCCTGATCCAGCATGTCTGCGGGTAGGTCGGCCAAATCAACCGGGCGAATATAAGCAATACGATCAGAGCCGTATTGTGAAAATTTGATCTTTCGATCCATTGATTAGCCCCTTTCAGACAGTTTGATTGATCTTGATCGTTTGTACAACCGTTTCAGGTTGCAAACGTTTCAGATCAACATGCAGCAGGCCGTTTTCCATGGTCGCCCCGGCGACATCAACACCGTCAGCCAACACGAAACTGCGCTGAAACTGGCGCGCTGCGATGCCCTGGTGCAGAAAAACACGATTTTCCGTGTCGTCTGCCTGTTTGCCCCGGATCATCAACTGGCGGTCTTCCACTGTGATGCCCAGATCATTTTCTGCAAA
>CAZETX010000050.1:0-17637 GCA_964514925.1 uncultured Marinosulfonomonas sp. | reverse complement strand
GTTCGGCCAATTTGGCCACAAGACGGGGATGAAGCCCCAACATATCAAAATCCATTAATGGATTATCCTTTCAAATCGACACCCGTCAGGGCATCGCAAAATAACAAACTGCCCGCCAGAAATGACGGTCAGCTAACTTAGGGTTGCGCCTGTGCTGAGCCTTGGGCCGAATTGCCCCTTGCCCGCCTATTAGCGCCGGACCCCTTGCGTGAAATGGGAACCAATTCCTGATGATCCTGTCGGACGGCTTAACTTTGCCTCCTGACGGCTGCTCACGCGGCGCCGGATCATCACTTGGCGCCCATATGTGCCCGATTGGGCAGCAAGTCAACCCGGCGAATGCTTTTCCTTTGTTTACAATGCTCTCGCGACAGGCCCCGAACGACCAGCAGGAGAGAGCAATAAAATCGCGCCACAGGCGCGCCCATTAAAAAAGCCCCGCTCAAAAAGAACAGGGCTTTCAAATCAAACTTGTCAGTTAAATCAGTGCAGCTTGTCGCCCACCGTCGCAATGGCCACATCAATCAGCCTATTGCCCTCGGCATCGCTCATCTTCTTGGCAATCACTTCACCGGCCGCCTCAACGGCCACCTGAATGGCAGTATCACGCACTTCCTTAACCGCAGAGGCTTGGGCTGACGCGATCTGATCCTGCGCCGCATCCAACTTGCGCTCAATAGAAGCATTCAGATCTGCAATGGCCTTCGCCGCCGCAATCTCAGCCTCTTTTTTGGCTTGCTCTACAATGCGGTTGGCCTGCTCCTGAACTTCCCGTTGCTTGCGCTCATAGGATGCCAATATGGTCTGCGCTTCTTCGCGCAACGCCTTGGCTTCGTTCAATTCATCCCGGATACCCTCAGCACGGGCGTCCAGCAATCCCATCAGCAATCCGGGCACCCGCAGGTAAACCAGAACCCCAACGAACAGCAGAAACGCCAGCAACACCACGTAGTTGGTGTTGTAAAGCGACGCGAACGGCCCTTTGGCCGCAAAGGCCGGGGTCGCGGCCAGCATCAGTATAAGGCTTAGTTTTTTCATGTCCTTATCCTTTCAACCGGGCGTCAACAGCGGCCGTGATGGTCTTGGCGTCCGCCTTGCCCCCCATGGCTGCAACAATTTCTTTCGCGGTATCCTTGGCAACTTCCTTTACGCTTTTCAGGGCGTTTTTGCGGATTTCACCAATTGCAGCTTCAGATTCTGCCGCCTTGGCGGCAATTTCAGCGTCCGCCTTAGCGATGGCCACATCCAGATCACCCTGAATATCAGCGCGCGCCTGGGCCACGATCCGTCCGGCTTCAACCCGGGCATCCGCCAGCGCCTGATTATAGGCTTCCTCGGCTTCAAGGGCTTTTTGCTTCAGATCTTCTGCAGCTGAAATATCATTGGTGATCGTGCCCTGTCGCTCGGACAGAACTGAACCAATGCGCGGCAGCGCCACCTTTGACAGCACAAAATAAATCACGACCAGCGTTACCACCAACCAGAAAATCTGGTTTGGGAATGACGCAAAATCAAGCTGCGGCATGCCGGCTTTTTCAGCCGCTTCGCCCGCGGCTTCAAGGTTATGCGAACTTGTATCAGATGCCATGGGATCCCCCTTGAGTGTTGATTACACCGGATGCGCCAATTTTGTCAGCGCACCCGGTCGTAACGACAAATCAAAGATTAAACCGCAAACATCAGCAACAGAGCAACGAGGAATGAGAAAATTCCAAGTGCCTCGGCAAACGCAATACCGATGAACATCGTTGCCGTCTGACCAGCAGCGGCTGATGGATTGCGCAGGGCGCCGGAAATGTAGTTACCAACAACGTGGCCCACACCAACGGCTGCGCCGCCCATGCCTGTACAGGCCAGACCAGCGCCAATGTATGCGCCCATTTGTACGATATCGCCTTCCATGTGAATTCTCCTTCAAGGTTGGAATAAGCTATTAATGATGTCCCGTGACCGGCTTAGTGTGAGGGGTGCAGCGCATCCTTCAGGTAGACACAGGTTAGAATTGCAAACACATAGGCCTGAATGAAGGAAACCAGGGTTTCCAACGCATAGACCGCCGTGATTGCCAGGATCGGGGCAACCGCGCCCAGACCCAGAACGCCCGCGAAGCCGGCGAATACTTTGATCACTGCGTGCCCGGCCATCATGTTACCCGCAAGACGGATAGAGTGGCTGACAGGACGCACGAAATACGAAATAACCTCGATCAGGGCCAATAGCGGGCGCAATGCCAGCGGCGCCGCTTTGATCCAGAACAGTTCCAGAAACCCAAAACCGTTTTTAGCGATACCAATGATGGTCACCACAATAAACACGGCCATCGCCATAAGTGCGGTGACAGCAATATGGCTGGTTGTGGTGAACGCCATGGGCAACATGCCAAGGAAATTGGCGAACAGTATAAAGACAAACAGCGTCATGATATAAGGGAAATACCGCAGCCCGTCTTTCCCGGCGACGTCTTCAACCATCTTATAGACAAAGCCATACATCAACTCGGCAACCGACTGAATACGGTTGGGGATGATCGCCCGCCCACGGGTGCCAACCACCAGCAACCCGATCGTCGCCAGCACCGCCAGCGCCATCCACAGGGTCACATTGGTCGGGGTGTAGAAATTGACCTGTTCACCCCCGAACAGCGGCGTCACTTCAAATTGCTCCATCGGATGAATTTGCAGGCCCTCAAGCGGCGTTTCGGTGACCAGTCCAACAACGAACAGCAACGCAACCAGTGCAAATAACGCAAGGCCAAGAACCGACTTGGTCTTTGCCTTTGGTGCTTCAGTGGCCTGATCTGCCATTGCTAATTCCCTTCAGCTTCGTCCTGAATTTCCCTGACCGATCGCAGCATCACCCGCACCCCGGCCGCAAAACCCAACAATACAAACAACACCAGAAACAGCGGCAATGTACCAAACAGCACATCCAGCCCGTACCCGACGCCAAACCCAATGACGATCCCCGCCACCAGCTCGATCACCATGCGCCAGGCCAGATGCGCCTGCGAATGGTGGTCTTCCATCTTTGAGGTCGGTGCTTCCGCACCTTTCAAATCATCAATCCGCTTTTGCAATTTCGCAAGCCGGTCTTTTTCGGCAGGATCAACCATTTTCTGGCCCCTTGGACAGTTGGCGGACCCTAGGAATGGCCGGGATCAGAGTCAAGCAGACTTACAGGCGCGTCGCACATAGGTAAGATGTTGTTTTATATGAGTATTTTTGCAAAGAAAAAGCCAAAGACCTCAGACAGAATGACGCGGCAACCAGATTTGCCACCCCCGAAGATATTTAACCAACTGGTTGACGATTAATGTGCCACAGGTATTACCGCCGCTATGGAGCACTCCCTTGATACCATATTCGCTGCCCTGTCCGACCCGACCCGGCGCGCCATCCTGCACATGCTGCTGGAAGACGACATGGCCGTTACAGATGTTGCGGAACCGTTTGAAATGTCACTGGCGGCCATCTCAAAACACCTGAGCGTCCTGATGCGGGCGGGGCTGATCCTTCAGGAAAAACGCGGCCGGGTGAAATGGTGCAAACTGGACCCGGACGCAATGCGCGCTGCCTCAGTCTGGATGCAGGGTTTCGGTCAGTTTGAACCAGTGGATTTTGACAGTTTTGAAAGGTTTTTGGAGACCGAGCTTGATGCAACTGACCCCTGATATTGCGTCCACTCTGACTCTCTACGCCAAACACCTGCAATCCACTCACGACGAATGGTGGGTGATCGGCAGCGCCGCGGTCGCGTTGCACGGAACTGATCCCGGCCCGATCAACGACATCGATATCTTGGTTTCTGTGCCAGACGCCCTGCAGCTAGCAAAAAAATGGCAATGTCCGAACACCGCAAATACCGGGTCTGAACGGTTTCGCTCACGGGTCCTGTTGAAACCCGGTTTCGGCAATTTCCCTGTACAGATCATGGCAGGGCTCGCGTATCGAAAACTCGGGAAATGGCAACTTCTCGCCCCGAAAACCCGCCAGAAAGTTCTCCTCAAATCGACAACCTTATTTATTCCTGAGCGCGCAGAGTTCATCGAAATACTGCGATCTTTTGGGCGAACAAAGGACATCGTCAGAGCAGATTTAATGTTGCAATAACGGTCTTCTTTTCAAAAATATCCCCGCCAGAGGCATCCAACCCCGATTTTTCCGCGAAAAATCGTCACTCCTCCGCCAACAGCCGCCACAGCGCCACCATCGTCAGCGCCACACCGCCCAATAACAGTACCGGCGGCACGCCATTGCCCAGCGCCAATTCCCAGCCAATCACCCAGCTTGGCACCAGATAGGTATAGGCCATCACCTTGGCCGCGGGCAGCCGCAGCGTTGCGTATTGCACCAGAACAAAACTCAGCGCCGTGGCGAACACCGTCGTGTATCCAATGGTGATCCAGACGATCGGCGACAGCATCCCCCAGTCCGTCGCCCGGATTTCACCCCAGCCATAGATCACAACCAGCAGCGAACCACCCAGCAATGTGCCAAAGGTAAACACCACCGGCGCCTCGCCGCGGTTCAGGCGGCGCACCAATGGCGCGTAAACCGCGTGCGCCACGCAACCAACCAAAAAAATCACTTCGCCAATTCCAACCTGAAACGCCAGCACCGCTGCCAGATCAGCGCGGAATATCACCCATAGGGCCCCCACCGCTCCGATTGCCAATGCCCCCGCCATGCGGCGCGTCAATACCTGGCGCAACAACAGCCAACCAAAACCAGCCGCCATGATCGGTGTCAGGGTAAACACCGCGGCCATCGACACAGGTGGTGCGGTTTTCAACCCCTCAAACATCAATATGAAATAAACTGCGAACAGACCGCCCAATACCAGATACCGCCACGGTGCGGCCAAGGCCCGTCGCGGTATTCCAACCGAAAGGGCAGCGACCGCCCCCACCAATACTGACGCCAAAACAAATCGCACCGCAATGATGACCACCGGCGCAATCTGATTGGCCACTATTGACCCCAGACTAAACGACCCGGCTACCACCGCAGAAAACAGCAGCATCGCCAAATGACCCCGCCTTGAAGCCGACAGGCGCGCGCGCCCGCCTAATTCATCCGCCACGTGGCCGCTTCCTGTTTCAGCGCTTTCAGAATTGCCTGCACCTTGGGGGTACGATGCAAGTCCACATGGCTGACCAGCCAAAGGGTCGACTCCCATTCAGGTTCAGTCTTCCAGACCTTAACAAGACCTGCGGGCACTTTACCTTCCATGTTTGAAATAAACCCGATGCCGGCACCGGTTCGCACCAGCGCCTCTGCGGCAGATTGCTCTGTTGCGGTAAAGGTAAAACACTTCTCCGGTACATTATCGCGCAACCACCGCATAAACGGCGCGCGCGGATTTGGCCCATGGGCGCCGATGAATTTGTGATTTGCAAAATCTGCCAGGGTTTCAGGTCGCCTGTATTGCGTAACATAGGCCTCGGTGGCGCATAGAAACGGGCTGACAGTGCCTAGTTTCTGAACCACATTATCCGGCTCCTGTGGTTCCGGTCCCGCGCGCAGTGCCACATGCGCCTCACCATAATCCAGCCTGAACAACCTGTTATCTGACATAAGCCTGATGCGCAGCTCAGGGTGCTCCGCCTGAAACCGGGTCAGAACCGGCGCAAGAACGTCGGACAAACCCGCAACCGTGGTGATAATCAGCTCACCACTGATCTCACTGGACCGGCCAATGATACGACCCACCATTTGCGCCAGTTGATCGTTCGCTGCTGCCGCCGTTTTCAACAGCTCCTCACCGGCCTCAGTGGGTTGATAGCCACGGGCATGGCGCTGAAACAGTTTAACGCCCAGATTGGCTTCCAGCGCATCAATATGGCGGATCACCGTTGCATGGTGCACCCCCAGTTCAGCGGCCGCACCACTTACCGTGCCAATACGCGCCACCTGAAATGCCGTGCGGATCTCATCCCAGCTATTGATGCCCATGATTCCGTCCAGATTTTGGTCAATCTGTGCAATTTCGCACAATACATGTGTAATCTCACAGATTGCGTTTGTTTTTGCAATGCCGACATTTACTGCAACAACCCAAACAGGAGAAATCACATGTCCACTACAATCCTGCGCATCGACGCATCCGCCCGCCGTACCGGCTCAGTATCGCGTGACCTGACCGACCGCATCGTCGGTCGTTTCCCGGACGCAACCGTCATAAACCGTGATCTGGCCACAGCATTGCCCCTGATAGATGAGGCATGGGTGGGTGCCAACTTCACCCCAAAAGACGACCGCAGCGCAGACCAGACCGCCCGCCTTGCCCAATCGGACACGCTGATTGCCGAACTGCGCGCCGCTGATACCCTTGTCATTGGCGTTCCGATCTACAATTTCGGCGTCCCGGCAGCCTTTAAAGCCTGGGTTGATCTGGTTGCCCGTGTTGGCGAAACATTTCAGTATGGCGAAACCGGGCCCGTTGGGCTGCTGACCGGCAAACGCGCAATTGTCGCCATTGCTTCCGGCGGCACGGCACTGGGGTCAGACTATGATTTCGCCTCCGGCTATTTGCGCCAGCTACTGGGCTTCATCGGCATCACCGACGTAACATTTATTGCCGCCGACCAATTGGCCATGGATGCTGAAGCCAGCCTGAAATCGGCCTATCAGGCCGTACAGAACCTGAAACTTGCAGCGTGATGTAACGCACAAAAAGGAAAATTTACCATGAACACCACCTTCAGAAAAAACGCCCTTACCGGTATCAAACTGCTGGTCAGCCTGGCCTTTGTCGCCGCAGGGCTTGCCAAACTGGCCGGTGCCGAAATGATGGTCGCCACCTATGACGCCATCGGTTTTGGCCAGTGGTTCCGTTATGTCACTGGCATTATTGAAATTGGCGGCGCTGCGCTGCTCTGGTTGCCCGGCAAACAGATTTTCGGTGCGGCACTGCTGACAGCCACCATGGTCGGCGCAGTGTTGTCCCATATTATCTGGCTGGGTACTGACACCATGATCCCGGCCCTGATACTGGGCCTGCTCTCGGGCATCATCGCTTATTCCTACCGTGACCAACTCACACCGGGCTGAGGCAACCCAACGGGTGCCCCTTTGTGGGCACCCGGCTTCCCTTTCTTCTTTTTCCAAATATCCCCGCCGGAGGCATCACCGCCCGAAGGGCCAATAATCTAACGCGCCGACAGCCGCTCTGCATAATTTAATGCCCGCCATTGTGTGTTGCCGATGACAGCCCTATCAACCCCCCATGAAAGTCACCCGGAACACCACCAACCAGTTGATTGTGGAAGAACGCCCCTGGCTGCTTGGCATCGGTCTTGGTGCCGCGGTTCTGGTTTCGGTGGCCATCGGCCTGAACATGGTGGTGGCCGGAGACTTAAGCGGATTGTGGTTCATCGTCGGCGCGACAATGTCACTGATGTTCATGTTCATCTTCGTGCGCCGGGTGCAGGTGGTGTTTCACCGGCCCGAAGGCTGGGTCGAAATCCGGCGTCAGAATTTGCGGGGCCGCTCCACGGTGCGCCATTCGCTGTCCGAGATATCGGGCGTCACGGTGGACACATCCAACAGCGGCGACACGCCAACGCACCGGGTGGTTCTGCATATCCCGGAAGGCCAAAGCGCCGGGGAACACCCGCTGACGCATTACTACACCAGCGGGCGCGGTTCAAAGCGCGCCGCCAAAGCCATCAACGACTGGCTGAATTAGCCCCATGCAACAGCATCGCCCGACCCAGTGCCAACAGCGACAGTCCACTAAACAATACCCGCAACCAGTTCCATTTTTGCCAGTCAACGGAATAGCTTAGCCACAATCCGCGCGGGTCTTCGATTTCTGTCGTCAATGGCAACGCATCCAGTATCTGGTTCAACGGAACATTCAGCGCCAGCGTCACCACCATCATGGCGATAAACGCCAGCAACGCACCGCCCACCCAGGAACCCTCGCCCCTAAGTTTGGCGCGCCACATCAGCACCAACAGGATAATCAGCGTGATCGGCGTGCCCAGCAACGCCACCGCGAAAAACGATTGCTGGGTGGCATTGCCGATCGCCTGATTGGCCACCAGTGCAGAATATGGCTCGGCCAGATCAAGCCCGGGCATGATCGAAACCGACATGGTGAAGAAGAAACCAAACAAGGCCCCGGTGCAAAGCAGGGCTAGTAAATAAACTGCGATTTTCATGATATTTCCAATCCTGTATGCCTAGTAGTCCGGTGGTCGTCAATCGGCCCTAGCGGAATTCAAACGCCTCGTTATGGATGGCATCGGCAGACACCCCGGCCTTGGTCAGGCCCTTTTTCAACCCGTCAACCATTGGCCTTGGACCGCATAGGAAATACGCCCGGTCACCAAGGCTCCCGCCCAACTTTTCAGCAATCAGGTCGGATGTGCAAAATTCACCCCCATTGGATTGCAGAACCAGCACCGTTTTGTTGTCCTGCCCGGCGAACACGTCCCTGATCTCGTCCAGAAACAGCGCCTGTTCAGTTTCCTGAACGCAAATGATCAACAGAACCTCGCGATCATCGCCGGGTTTCATTGCCCGGATGGCCGACAGGTAAGGCGTGATGCCGACACCCCCGGCAACCCAAACCTGCGCGCGGGTAGGTATATCCATATCAAAGCGCCCATAGGGCCCCTCAATCACCGCCACAGCACCGGGCTTCAGATCATCCCGGATGCGCCGGGTGAAATCCCCCAGAACCTTGGTGGTGAACCGTAGCCTGTCCGCCCCCGGCGCACTGGAAATGGTAAACGGATGACTTTCATCAAAACCTTTTTCCTTGATCCGCAGGAAAGCAAACTGCCCTGGCTTGTGTTCCATTGCCGCCCCGTTTGGTGCCAATACCAACTCGGTCGCTCTCTCAAGGGTATTGACCGCCTCCACCGCATAGGCGTGGCGGGGTTTTTCGCGCACAAACTGCCGGTACAGATAGGCGGCAACGCCAACAATCCCCACCAAAAACAGCACCATGCCCGACACCGATTTGCCATAGAACAACTGCGTCGGTGTCAACAGCATGTGGAACACCGCCAACCCGAACAGAACCCCCATCAACCGATGGGGTTTCAGCCAGTTCTGATAGGAAATCTTGCGGTTCAGCGCGATCACCACCGACAGGATCAGCAGGATCATGGTAATCACCCCCACGGGCCCCGCAGGCACGCCAACCCATTTCGCAAAACCTTCCGCAGGCAAGCGTTCTGCAATGTCCAGTTTCGGAATTGCGAAGAAATGCACAAGGATCAGCACCAGAATGGCGACGCCCATCATCTTATGCACCAGATACATCTTGTCCAAGCCGCCAAACATGTCTTCCCAACGGCTGGGGCGCACAGAAATTAATATGGCCCAGCACATCAGGATCAGGGCGACACCGCCCAGATAGGTGGCGATCATCGCCCGCACGCCCTGTTCACCCCATGACAGGCCAAAATGCAGACCCGCAAAGACAACCAGCGAGCCGAGAATGATTTTCACCCCTTTGGACATGTCGCTACTCGTCTTTCAGGGCGGTGCGCAGCGCCACATTGACCAGGAAACCACCCAAAAATTCAGGGCGGCTTAGGGCATAATCCCCGTCCAGATCGTTGCGCACGAAATCCCGTGCCACACCGGCACGTTGCTCAACGCTGGTGACGAAACCGTTAGCATCACGATCCCAAATGTTGAAAACCATTTTCAGGGCTGTTTCATAGGCCTGTTCACGGCCTTTTTCCTCGGCCAGATTTTTGAACCCAAAATCCCAGCCAAAAAATTCATCAAAGCTTAGGTTGCCATCATCGTCGGCATCCATTGAGACAAAAATATTATCACCTTGCTCCATCATTTCATCGCGCGACACCACGCCATTACTGTTCAGATCAGCGGATTCAAAGCCCAGATTGGCCAATTCTGCGCCCTCTGATTGGGCCCAGATTGCACCCGTGGATGCCAAAAGGACGGTGATTATTGCTGCATATTTCATGGAAGTCTCCCGTTTGTAAATTTTTGGAACTGACGGTTTCAAGCTCCGATTCGACACTGTAGGTTGATCTGCCAGTTCTTACTGGACATTACATTACACGTAATCTATTTACATGGAAGCTAAAATTGAGCAAGAGAAAAATATTGCCGCCCTATCTGGATTCAGTCGGCCGCTATCTTGGCATGGCCACCGGGACCACGAGTGAGGTGTCAAGCGGGCTGTTGGCCGAATACGGCCTGACACTCCAACATTGGGTCGTGCTGACAGCACTTTGGCGTCAGGAAGGCCTGAGTGTTTCCGACATCGCCAGCTATTACGGCGTCAATGCGCCGGCGGCTTCGCGGATCATCGGGCGCATGGGTGATGCGGGGTGGGTCACCACCAGGGTCGACGGCCATGATAAACGTGCCGCACGGATTTACCTGACCGACAAGGCCCGCGATCACAGCCACCTTCTGAACCTGTATAAGGCGGTCAATGACATCATGCTGAAGGGCTTCAGTGAAACCGAGATTGCCCAGTTGAAGGACATGCTGACCCGCATGGCCCTAAATGGCCCGAAACGTGCAGGCAGACCACGGGCCGACAGCAAAGATTGACAGCCCCCACCAAACCCTTTAGCAGCCGCCACAACACCCGGAAGTCACATTACTTCCTGTCCCGGATCAGACCCGGGATCGCCACCAGTCAGCGCGTTGCGCCCACTGGTGCGTTTGTCGTTTGAACCGCTCCCACCTATGTTGGGGGCACCTGTAATAACCGGCGAAGGGGCCGCATGATGTTTGAGAACCTGTCAGATCGCCTTGGTGGCGTCTTTGATCGCCTGACCAAACAGGGTGCCCTGTCCGAAGATGACATTAAAACCGCGCTTCGCGAAGTGCGCGTGGCCCTGCTGGAAGCCGACGTTTCCCTGCCCGTGGCGCGTGATTTTATCAAAGCCATCCAGGAAAAGGCCACCGGTCAATCGGTCACCAAATCTGTCACCCCCGGCCAGCAGGTGGTCAAGATCGTCCATGACGAACTGGTACATGTTCTGGCCGGCGACAATAAAAACCCCGGTGAGCTGAAAATTGACAGCCCCCCGGCCCCGATCCTGATGGTCGGGTTGCAGGGCGGCGGTAAAACCACCACCACCGGCAAACTGGCCAAACGCCTGACCGAAAAAAGCGGCAAACGGGTGCTGATGGCCAGCCTGGATATCTACCGCCCCGCCGCCATGGATCAGCTGGCGATCCTGGGCACCCAGATCGGCGTTGACACCCTGCCCATCGTCAAGGGCGAAACCCCGGTTCAGATCGCGCGCCGAGCCAAGCAACAGGCGACCATGGGCGGCTATGACGTCTACATGCTGGACACCGCCGGCCGATTGCACATCGACGAAACCCTGATGCAAGAGGTTGAAGACGTCTCCAAAATCGTCAACCCGCGTGAAACCCTGCTGGTGGTCGACGGGCTGACCGGGCAAGTCGCAGTGGAAGTCGCCGAAGAATTTGACGCCAAAATTGGCATCACCGGCGTCGTGCTGACCCGGATGGATGGCGACGGTCGCGGCGGCGCGGCCCTGTCCATGCGCGCGGTCACCGGCAAACCGATCAAATTCGTTGGTCTGGGCGAAAAAATGGACGCGCTGGAAGAATTCCACCCGGAACGTATCGCCGGGCGCATCCTTGGCATGGGCGACATCGTTTCGCTGGTCGAAAAAGCCCAGGAAACCATCGAGGCCGAACAGGCCGAACGCATGATGCGCCGCTTCCAGAAAGGCCAGTTCAATATGAACGACCTGCGCCAACAACTGGAACAGATGCAAAAAATGGGCGGCATGGAAGGCATCATGGGCATGATGCCCGGCATGAAGAAAATGGCCGCCAAGGTCGAAAAGGCCGGCTTTGACGACAGCATCATCAAACGCCAGATCGCCCTGATCCAGTCAATGACCAAACGCGAACGCGCGCAACCGCAATTGCTACAGGCGTCGCGCAAAAAACGTATCGCCAAAGGTGCCGGGCTGGAAGTGCGGGAACTTAATCAGCTGATGAAAATGCACCGGCAAATGTCGGACATGATGAAAAAGATGGGTAAAATGGGCAAAGGTGGCATGCTCAAACAGGCCATGAAAGGCATGCTTGGAAAAGGCGGCATGCCCGACATGAACGATCCGGCAGCAATGGAAGCAGCGGCCAAAGCGCTGGGGGATAAAATGCCCGGCGGCATGCCCGGCCTTGGTGGCAGCGCCCTGCCCCCCGGCCTGTCCGGTTTCGGTAAAAAGAAATGAATTGTCACCGAGCATACGATTTTTCTGCGAAAAATCACGGAAAGATCCCCTGTGAATTTTCGCAGAAAATTCGGGGCCACCATCAATGAATTTACACATCCCAACCCTCACCACTGACCGCCTGACCCTGCGCGCACCAACGCTGGAAGATTTCCCGCATTACGCCGCAATCTTCGCCTCGGATCGCGCCAAATACATGGATGGCCCGTTGGACCGCGACGCCGCGTGGCGCGAGTTCGGTGCAGATACAGTCGGCTGGCTTGTGCACGGGTTTGGCTACTGGACCGTCGCCGAAAATTTGACCGACGATTTTGTCGGCTTCGTCGGCCTCGCCAAGCCGCCGGTCTACCCGGAACGCGAACTTGGCTGGATGGTCACCCCAAAATGCGAAGGCCGCGGTTACGCACACGAGGCCGCGCTTGCCGCCCGTGATTTCGCCTACGGTACCTTGGGCTGGTCCACGCTCGTCAGCTATATCCACCACAGCAACAAGCGTTCCATCAAACTAGCCGAACGCATGGGATGCTCCCGCGACGATGCCGCCGCGCGATTGGAACCGAACGGCGACGTTTACCGCCACCCAGCCCCGGGGGCGCTGCAATGACCCGCCCAACCCTCACCACAGATCGCCTGACCCTGCGTGCGCCAACCATATCTGATCTGCCCAGCTATGGGGCATTTAATGCCGTGTCTGACACGACGGTCGGCAAATATCGCGCCAGAACATCCCTTGGCGAAATCCAGACCATTCTGAACGGCGATATCGCCCACTGGTCCAAAGGCTTTGGCATGTGGCTGATCACTGTCACCGGTGATGATGCGGTGATCGGCGGCGCTGGCCTCGTGCACCCGGATGACTGGCCCCGCCACGAACTCACCTGGTGGCTGATGCCCGACCAGCGCGGTCAGGGCTACGCCACCGAGGCCAGCCGCGCCGTCATCGACTACGGCTATGAAACGCTTGGCTGGCCGCAGGTCGAAACCCACATGCGTGACCAAAACCTGCCAGCCCGCAATCTCGTCAAACGCCTTGGCGGCAAGTTGTTCCAGCGGCAAACCTTCCCCGACGGTGTAGCGCGTGATATCTTTGTACTGCCTCGCACCGAACCGGGGGCACCCGCATGACCCTGTCCCTCAACATCCCAACCCTTACAACTGACCGCCTGATCTTGCGCGGACCCGAGCCGCAGGATTTTGAACCACTTGCCACATTCTTCGCCGACGCCGACCGTTCCTGGGGCTTTGGCGGCCCGGAAGACCGCAATGGCACATGGCGCTGGTTTGCCAGCAATATCGGCCACTGGGCGCTGCGTGGTTACGGCTATTGGACCATAACCGACAGCCAAACCAACGCCATCTACGGCATCACTGGCCTTTGGGAACCCGAAGGCTGGCCCGAAGCTGAACTGGGTTGGGTCGCATTTGCAGGCGCAGAAGGTAAAGGCATCATATATGAGGCCGCATTGGCCGCCCGTGATTACATTTACGCCAATTACAAAACCACAGCGATCCCCAGCTACATCATACCCGGTAACGACCGGTCCATCGCTCTGGCCGAACGCATGGGCGCAACCTATGAACATTCATTTGAAAACGTCAGCCACGGCACTGAACTGGTCTACCGCCACCCGTTCCCGGGGGCGACAAAATGACCGCCACTCTAAAAACAGATCGCCTCACCCTGCGCCGGCCGACCCCGCGTGACTGGCCCCAGGCGCGAGATTTCTTTATGTCGGAGCGTGCCAAAGGTATCGGCGGCCCGGACACGCTCGGCGTTGCCTGGCGTGCCTTTGCAACCAAACTCGGCCACTGGGAAATCCACGGATTCGGTATGTGGGCGATCACCCGTACCGGCGACGATACCTGTCTTGGCACGGTCGGCCCGTGGTGCCCGGCCGACTGGCCGGAAAACGAAATTGGTTGGTTGATTTTTAATCCAGCCCTGGAAGGTACCGGTATCGCATTTGAGGCCGCCCGAGCGGTGGTTGACCACGTTTTCCAAACCCTCGGCTGGAACACCGCCGTCAGCTACATCACCGCAGAAAACAGCCGATCCATCGCACTTGCCGAACGGTTAGGCGCAATCGTTGACCCAAACGCCAGAATTCCGCGCCCTGAAAAGCCGTGCCTTGTCTACCGCCACCCCAAACCGAAAGGCCTGACATGACCGACGCCGCAACCATCCTGAAAGAACACCGCGACAGCATTGACCGGCTGGATGCGATCCTTGTCTACACACTGGCCGAACGGTTCAACCAGACCCAGTCAGTGGGGCGGCTCAAGGCTGAACACGGCATGCCGCCCTCTGACCCGGATCGCGAAGCGTCGCAGATTGCCCGGCTTACAGAACTTTCCCAACGCGCCGGGCTGGACCCGGAATTCGCAACGAAATTCCTGAACTTCATCATCGAAGAAGTCATCAGGCACCATAAGAAACACAAGGAATGACAAGGGGATAGACCCCTTTCAACTGCACATGAAATAGGAGAAATAAATCATGGCAATGAAGATCAGACTGGCCCGTGGCGGCTCAAAGAAACGCCCATTTTATCGCATAGTAGCGGCTGACAGCCGCATGCCGCGTGATGGCCGCTTCATCGAAAAACTCGGCACATACAATC
This sequence comes from uncultured Marinosulfonomonas sp., assembly GCA_964514925.1. GTDB lineage: Bacteria > Pseudomonadota > Alphaproteobacteria > Rhodobacterales > Rhodobacteraceae > NVTR01. The sequence continues at coordinate 2,790 of CAZETX010000050.1, read as the reverse complement.
CGCTCTTGCCCAAGGACAGCGAAGAGCGCGTGAAAATGGACATTGAGCGGATCAAGTACTGGCTTGGCCAGGGTGCCCAGCCAACTGACCGGGTATCTCGCATGCTGGAAGCCGCCGGTGAGATCGACAAAAAAGAACGCAGCAACCCGAAAAAGGGTGAACCACACGCCAAAACCAAAGAACGGGCTCAGGAAAAATCTGACAAGGCAGAAGCCGCCAAAGAAGCCGCCGCCGCCCCGGCCCCGGTAGAAGAAACACCGGTTGAAGAAGTCGCTGCTCAGGAAGCCCCGGCAGAGGCCAAGGCAGATGACGCCCCTGCAAAGGACGCTAAAGAAGAAGAAAAAGCAGCAGAATAATCTGCCGCCCATCCCTGTTAGGTTTGACATATGTTCAAGCTACTTATTGCCGCTAGCCTGTCAGCAGGTATTTGGCTTGGTATCAAGGCTGATCGTTTTTTACTCAGCGATCGCTGCCTTGATGCCGGGGGTGCCGTTGCGGTTAATGGCATCTGCATCGGGGTATTGGAACCATGAGCGGGTTGATTTGTGTCGGTGCCATCGCAGGCGCATTTGGTGTTGACGGTGAGGTGCGGCTGAAAAGTTTTTGCGCCGATCCGGCTGCCATCGCTGACTACGGCACACTTAAAACCAACGACGGCGCGCAGGATTTTACCGTCAAAATCCTGCGCCCGGTTAAAAACGGATTTGCGGTGCGGTTATCGGGCATTAAAACCAAAGAACAAGCCGATCAGTTGCGCGGAATACAGCTGTTTGCCGACCGTGACCGCCTGCCCGGCCTGCCGGATGATGAATACTATCACACTGATCTTATTGGGCTTTTAGTCCTGGATACTGGCGGGGCTGAACTGGGCCGGGTAAAAGACGTGCAAAACCACGGGGCCGGTGATCTGCTGGAAGTCACGCCGCCTGACAGCTCAGGAACGGTGCTGCTCCCGTTCACATTGACAGGCATACCCACTGTAGATCTGGCGTCAGGGCGGATCATAGCCGACCCGCCGGACGGGCTGTTTCCAAAATGACCCGCGTCATCGTCCATGCCGGTTTCCACAAAACCGGAACCACCGGCTTGCAGGAATTTCTGGCCCGGAACCGCACTATATTGCAGCCCTATTTTGACCTTTTCCTGAATCAGGACTTTCCAGAGGTTGGCGCAACCTCACGCATCTATGCCCAGCGACCGTTTCCATGGCGCAAGCGCATGTTTCGCCGCGCATTCCGCAGATTTCTGTCAACTGTTCCAGCCGCCGACGCGATCATCCTGTCGCGTGAAACATTTGCCGGCGTCATGCCGGGCCATCGCAACATTTTCGGCCGCCTGATTGTTGATCAGTCAAACACCGCAATCCGACTTGCCAGGGTCATTGTCACTGAACTGCGCCGCCGTTTTGGCCCCGATACTGAAATTCAGTTCCTTTATACCACCCGCACCCAGGGCCCGTGGCTGCGCAGTGTCTATGGCCACCTGCTGCGATCCATCCACCTTAGGGATGACTTTGAAACATTCCGCGCCGGTTTCAACACGCCCCCGGACCCCGAACGTGACGCCAGAACAATTGCAACAGCACTGGCCCCGGTGCCGGTCTATATCGCCCGGCTCGAGGATTTCGCAGACCACCCCGAAGGCACCGCCGCTGCCCTGCTCGACCTGCTTGATATCCCTGAAATAACACGACAACAATTGCGCCCGGCACCCCATGCCAACCGCGGGCAAAGCCCCGAACTGGAGCAGGAATTCCTGCGCCTTAACCGCAGTGGTCAGCGAAAATCCACGCTAAAGGCCACCAAAGACCACCTGCTTTCACAGGGCAGCACCGAATGAGAAAACCCGCCAAATCCCATGGTCGCAAATCCATCACTGCCAGCCGGAAACCGCGCGACCTGATGCAAATGCGCCCGGACCTTGAAAATGTCTGGAAAGCCCGCGTTATCACCCTGCTGCCCGCGGCTTTTCCCGGTATTCTGGGTGAATCCGTCACCGGCAAGGCCCTTGACCAGGGTCTTTGGCAGCTGGAAACCATTGACCTGCGGCCCTTTGGTGACGGCAAACACCAAAATGTCGACGATACCCCTGCCGGGGGTGGCGCCGGCATGGTGCTGCGGGCTGACATCGTTGGCAAGGCACTGGAACACGCCGCGGTTGATTCCGCAAAAGACCCGGCAAAATGGCCGGTCATTTACCTCTCCCCGCGGGGTAAACCCTTTACCCAGGCCATGGCCCAATCCCTGTCACAGGCCGACGGTATCACCCTTCTTTGCGGTCGTTTTGAAGGTGTGGACGAACGGGTACTGGAAGAATTCAACATGCAGGAAATCTCGCTTGGTGACTTCGTGTTGACGGGTGGCGAAATCGCCGCGCAGGCCTTGATTGATGCCACAGTCCGGCTTATACCCCGCGTTCTCGGGAATCAGGCGTCCACGGTTGAAGAATCATTCTCCGACGGATTGCTTGAACACCCGCACTACACCAAACCCGCCACCTGGCAGGGCCGCGACATACCCGACATTCTTCTGTCCGGGCACCACGGCCACATAGCTGACTGGCGACGGGCAATGGCCGAAAGGCTGACTAAGCAACGACGACCTGACCTCTGGCGGGCCTATTGTGAAGCACATGATATGGACCCGGATGAAGAAGCAGAGCAATGAGGACGCGCAAAACTTCGCGGGATAAACCGTGAGCATATATAAGGAGTGGATCAGATGAACCTGATCGCAGAACTGGAAGCAGAGCAAATCGCCGCCATTGGCGCCGACCTGCCAGACTTCAAAG
>CAZETX010000049.1:0-17690 GCA_964514925.1 uncultured Marinosulfonomonas sp. | reverse complement strand
GCGATGGAAACCTTCTTCAAAACCATCAAGACAGAACTGATCTGGCGGCATTCTTGAAAAGCCGCCGGGATGTGGAAGTTGCCATCTTCGAATACATAAATGGCTTTTACAATCCGCACCGAAGGCACTCGGCATTAGGTTGGAAAAGCCCATTGGCTTTCGAACGAATGGTAGCTTAAACGAGCACTTGGAGCGGCACTAAACCGTGACAGGACCAAACGGTTGCTTAACCACCGTTCGTCGGCTGATGTGACTGGCGGTTATATAAATATCAACGTTGGTCGGTTACGCGGCCCTGTTGAACGCATTTCCGAACGCATCCTGAAATTGAAAGAAACAAAAGACTGATTGCAAGGGTTCTCTTTGACCGGGATCAAGCACTGTGTAGACAAACGTGCTTCCTGTCCAAGTCCATTAGGATTCGGGAGATTATGTCGATTGGGCCAGTAGAAGCTTGTGCGTTGGTGTTGAGAGAAGGTTTTACTGGAATATCGGATTTTATGGTGCTGCTGGGGAGAATGGAACTCCCGACCTCGTCATTACCAATGACGCGCTCTACCACTGAGCTACAGCAGCCTATAAAATCCAAGGCTCTAGAACATTCGCCCTACTAATACCATACTAATAATTTCCGCCACCTGCTAACTCAATGTTCAAACACACCAATTTAGAATGGACCCACCCATTGCCAAGGGAGTGCTCTACCCCTGAGCTACGGCAGCAATCACGTGGGTGGCGGAGTAGCCCCAATTCGCCCATCTGGCAAGCGAAATTCTACGCCTGTTTGGCGGGGCAGTTCAAACAGGCACCAAGTATTGAGAAGCCGTTGTATTTCAACTCCAGTAATCCGGCTATGTCGTCGGTAAGGCCGGCAAAAGGTCGCAATATGCAGGCATTTGCGCCGGTTCTGGGGGTAGCCGTTCATTGCGCCCGCGGCATGTTCAATCTGCATTTGCCGGGCGGACAATTGATTTTCTGCTGCTTGTAAAGCTTGCACCATATATTCGCGCATACCGCATACATTGGACAAGCCATTTCGCCTTTAGGGCCGTGTTACTGCGAACGGGTATATCGGTATCCTGATTTTTAGCGCCCACCAGGTCCTCCAAAAAGGTCGCTGCGCGTTCAATGGTTCACTGTTGCCAGGTTGGTGCCGTCAGGGCCCCCTGCAAATAGCAATCATATCCATTGAAACTGATCCGATCATATGCTTCTCCTAATATACAAACGCGTGACAGCCCTGGCCCAAAAACCTTAAGCGTCAGCTGGCGGCGGAGGCGTATGTCGCCCATCCGGCAAGCGTATTCTGGACGCGTCCGGTACCCTGCGCTAGACAGGCCCCATGAACAGCAAGACCGAACCGTCAAAACCAAAAAAACCCGCCGATAAACGGCAGGATCGGTTGAAGGCGGCGTTAAAGGCCAATATGGGGCGGCGTAAGGTACAGGCACGGGCGCGCAAAAATGCGGCTGGCGAAAAAGAGTAGGGCAGAACATGGATTCGATACTGGTAAAAGGCGGCGGTGCACTGCGTGGAAAAATACCGATTGCGGGGGCGAAAAACGCCTGTCTGACACTGATGCCTGCAACTTTGCTGGCCGATGAACCCCTGACGCTGACCAACGTGCCGCGCCTGTCGGACATCGCCACAATGACTGAATTACTGCAATCCCTTGGGGCGGAAGTGACCAGCCTGCAGGATGGCCGGGTGGTGGCCCTGTCCAGCCATGGGGCGGAAAATCCGGTGGCGGATTATGACATCGTGCGCAAGATGCGCGCCTCAAACCTTGTTTTGGGCCCGCTATTGGCGCGCCACGGCCACGCGGTGGTGTCCATGCCCGGCGGCTGTGCCATCGGTGCGCGTCCCATGGATTTACACGTTCAGGGTCTGGAAGCCATGGGCGCTGAAATTGAACTGAAAGACGGCTATCTGCACGGCAAAGTCCCCGGTGGCCTGAAGGGTGCGGTGATCGAACTGCGCTTTGCCTCGGTCGGCGCCACCGAAAACATCCTGATGGCCGCCACCCTTGCCAAGGGCACCACGGTGATCAAAAACGCCGCCCGTGAACCAGAGATCACCGATCTGGCGACCTGCCTGCGCACCATGGGGGCGCAGATTGACGGCGACGGCACCGCCAATATCACCATTCAGGGGGTCGACAGCCTGCACGGCGCCACCCATCCGGTGATCGCGGATCGCATTGAACTGGGCACCTATATGCTGGCCCCGGCGATAGCAGGCGGTGAGGTTGAATTGATCGGCGGGCGCATTTCGCTGGTCTCGGCGTTTTGTGAAAAACTGGATGAGGCCGGGATATCGGTCAGCGAAACCAAAGACGGTCTGCTGGTGTCGCGAAAAAACGGCCCCGTCAAAGCCGTGAACGTGAAAACCGAAGTTTTCCCCGGTTTCCCCACCGATTTGCAGGCCCAGATGATGGCCCTGCTCTGCACTGCGAATGGCACCAGCGTGCTGGACGAAACCATCTTTGAAAATCGCTTCATGCATGCCCCGGAACTGATGCGCATGGGCGCGCAGATTGATGTGCAGGGCGGCAAAGCCACCGTCACCGGGGTGGATCAGCTAAAGGGTGCACCGGTCATGGCCACTGATTTGCGCGCTTCGGTTTCGCTGATCCTTGCCGGGCTGGCGGCACAGGGCGAAACCGTGGTCAGCCGGGTCTACCATCTGGATCGCGGCTATGAACATGTGGTGCGCAAATTCAGCGGCATCGGGGCCAATATTGAACGGATTAAAAACTGATGGTTGAAGATGCCAAATTTGAGGACGCACAGGACGAACCGCTGCGCCTGATCGCCATGGACACCGATGATCTGCAGGTCATGAGCGCGCTGGTGCAGGACGCAGTGTTCCCCATCGCTGAAATGAAATGGGACACCAGGAAACGCCGCTTTGCCCTGCTGATCAACCGCTTTCGCTGGGAAGACCTGAACCCCAACCTGAAACGCAAACGCGACTATGAACGGGTGCAATCGGTGCTGTTGGTGGAACATGTGCTGAACGTCGCCAGTCAGGGCGTTGACCGGGGCGAAAGCGACATCATCCTGTCCATGCTGTCCCTGTCATTTACCCCCGGTGATGACGGCGCCGGCCGGCTTGAAGTCACGCTGGCCGGGGACGGCGCCATCGCCATTGACGTGGAAACGCTGGAACTTACGCTAAACGACGTCACCCGCCCCTATATCGCGCCCTCGCACCGCGCCCCCAACCATCAGGATTAATCCGACCCAAAACGCTTGAGCCGCAGCAACCCTGCCGTTATGTCACCTGCACAGGAGATATCGGATGCCCCAGTTTCTTTCCACCACAGACGCCGGTTTTGAAACCGCCTTTGGCGCGCTTTTGGCCCAGAAACGCGAAGATGCACCGGATGTGGACGCAACCGTGGCCGACATCATCGCCGATGTGCGCGCCCGGGGTGATGCCGCGGTTATCGAACTGACGGCGAAATTTGACCGCTTTGAACTGACCCCTGAAACCTTGGCGTTTTCCCAGGAAGAAATCGCCGATGAATGCCTGAAGGTCAGCCAGTCTGACCGTGACGCACTGGTGCTGGCGGCGGACCGTATCCACGCCTACCACATGCGCCAGATGCCGGAAGACGCCAGTTGGCAAGATGACAGTGGCGCCACGCTTGGCTGGCGCTGGACGCCGGTTGCAGCGGCTGGGCTCTATGTGCCCGGCGGGCTGGCTTCCTACCCCAGCTCGGTCCTGATGAACGCCATTCCGGCGCAGGTGGCGGGCGTCGAAAACCTGTGCGTTTGTGTGCCCACACCTGACGGTGTGATCAACCCGCTGGTACTGCTGGCAGCCGAACTTGCGGGGGTGAAAACCGTTTACCGCATTGGCGGGGCGCAGGCGATTGCGGCGCTGGCTTATGGCACCCAAACGGTGCAACCGGTTGATAAAATCACCGGCCCCGGCAACGCCTTTGTGGCCGCCGCCAAACGCCGGGTGTTTGGTAAGGTCGGCATTGATATGATCGCCGGACCATCGGAAATTCTGATCATCGCGGACCGGCACAATGACCCGGACTGGGTCGCGTTGGACCTGCTCAGTCAGGCGGAACACGACGAAAACGCCCAATCCATCCTGATCACCAATGACGCCAATTTTGGTGTGCTGGTTGCCGACGCCGTCACCGCCCGGCTGGAAACACTGGACCGGCGCGACATCGCCGGGGCGTCATGGCGGGATTATGGGGCCATCATCACCGTGCAGAACATGGGTGAAGCCGCGGCCCTGTCGGATCGCGTCGCGCCTGAACATCTGGCGCTTTGCGTGCAATACCCCGAACCACTGGCGGAAAATATCCGCCATGCCGGGGCGATATTTCTGGGCAACCAAACACCGGAAGCCATCGGTGATTATGTCGCCGGGCCAAACCACGTTTTGCCCACGGCGCGCTCAGCGCGGTTTTCCTCGGGGTTGTCGGTGCTTGATTTCATGAAACGCACCACGCTCACCAAACTGTCGCCAGCCGCGATGGCCCAAATCGGTCCCGCCGCTGAAACCCTGGCCCAGTCCGAGGGCCTGCAGGCCCATGGCCTGTCGGTGCGCGCCCGTCTGGATCGGCTAAACGGCGGCCGCAAGTAATGTCAAAACTGTTTGAGATTGTAATAGACGACGCCGGGTTGCCCGCGCCAACCCCCGAGATTGAACAGGAACGCAAAGTCGCGATCTTTGACCTGCTGGAAGATAACAATTTTGATCTGCCCAAACGTGATGACCGCGATGTTCCGGACGGGCCCTATTGCCTGAACCTTGCCATCCGTGAACGCCGGCTGGTGTTTGATCTGACCACCAAATCTAGGGCCAAAGCCGGGGAATTTCACCTGTCCCTTGGCCCGTTCCGGCAAGTTGTGAAAGATTACTTTCAAATCTGTGAAAGTTATTTTGACGCCGTCAAAAAACTGCCCCCCAGTCAGATCGAAGCCATTGATATGGGGCGGCGCGGCATCCACAACGAAGGCGCAAGGGTGCTGCAGGAACGTCTTGAAGGCAAGGCGGTGGTTGATACCGATACCGCGCGGCGCCTGTTCACCCTAATCTGCGTTTTGCACTGGGGCGGCTAGGCATGGCAACCAAACTTCCCAGCTCGGTCCTGTTTTGCTGTGACCACAACGCCGTGCGATCCCCAATGGCCGAAGGGCTGATGAAAATGTTTTACGGCCAGACAACATATATTCAGTCGGCGGGCGTAAAAAATGATCTTGAAATCGACGGCTTTGCAATCTCGGTCTGTGAAGAACTGGGGATTGAACTGTCGCGCCACCGGTCGCGTTCCTTTGAAGAAATGCAGCAATGGGGCGATGACCTGTCGGGGTTTGACCTGATCGTCGCCCTGTCCCCGGCCAGTCAGCGACAGGCGTTGGAATTTACCCGGTTTTACCATCTGGAGGTGGAATACTGGCCGATTATGGATCCCACCGGATTGGGGGAAAGCCGCGACGAAAAATTGGCCAGCTATCGCCAGACCCGGGATCAGATCAGTGCAAAAATGATCGAACGGTTCGGGCCGCCGACGGAAAAAGGCAACTAACAAAATGGCTGTTTTCCGCCCCCAATTGCCTAAAAAACCGTGTTACAAAGTTTAAACAGGCCCCTTTTAGCGTGTTACAAAGTTTAAACAGGCGTTAGATATCTTCGTACAGTCTTTAAACTTTCGTGCATTCGGCTCACGAATTGCCCAAATCTGTAAACACCCCTTGAAAATCAATACGTTTGGGCGCATCTAAGCCGCGCCTGCAATTGGCAGGTGTAACAAAGACGGAGACCACATGGCCAAGGAAGAAATGCTCGAATTCCCCGGTATCGTTAAGGAACTCCTGCCTAACGCGACGTTTCGGGTCGAGCTGGAAAACGGCCATGAGATCATCGCACATACGGCAGGAAAAATGCGCAAGAACCGGATCAGGGTTCTGGCGGGCGACAAGGTACAGGTTGAAATGACACCCTATGATCTGTCCAAGGGCCGGATCAATTATCGTTTCAAATAAGGCACTTAGCGTGCGGCTGATCCTGGGGTCCGGCAGCCCGCGGCGTCTGGAATTGCTGGCGCAGATCGGTGTTGTGCCCGATGAAATCCGCGCACCCGACATTGATGAAACCCCCGGAAAATCAGAACTTCCGCGCCCTTACTGCGCCCGCATGGCATTTGAAAAGGTTAACGCAGTTCCGGCCAAAACGGGCGAATTGGTACTGTGCGCGGACACCACAGTTGCCCTTGGCCGGCGCATTCTGGGCAAACCTGCAGATGCAGCGCAAGCGGCCGAATTTTTGTTGAAACTGTCAGGACGTCGCCACAGTGTTATTACTGCTATTGCCTTGAAATCAGGCGATAAAATCTGGCAAAAGGACGTTGTCACCACGGTCAGGATGAAGCGCCTGTCAGATATTGAACTGAACAGCTACCTGTCCAGTGACGACTGGCAAGGCAAGGCCGGGGCCTATGGTATTCAAGGTTCCGCTGGCGCATTTATCCCATGGATTCAAGGGTCTTACACCGGTGTCATGGGTTTGCCTATCGCCGAAACCGCAAGCCTTTTAGCAGCCGCCGGATACCCGGTAAACGGTGCCCAATGAAAGGCTGCATTGTCGCCCTTGATCACCTGAACGACCGACAAGCTGCGGCGTTGATTGTAGACGGAAAACTGGATGATTTTCTGGTCGAGCCCGGCCCAGATATGGGACCGGTTCCGGGCACAATTTTCCGCGCCATTTGTGATCGCCCGCTGAAGGGTCAAGGGGGTATGATCCTGCGATTACCGGGGGGCAACGGCTTCCTTCGGCAGGGTAAAAACCTGGCACCGGGACAGGAAATAATGGTGCAGGTCAGTGGTTTCGCTGAGGCCCATAAGGCCATTCCCGTAAGCCGTAAAATTGTTTTTAAAAGTCGCTATATCATTGTCACGCCGGGGGCGCCCGGCATCAATATTTCCCGGCGAATTCAGGAAGATGGGGAAAAATTACGAATAATGGATGCCATTTGCGCGGCTCCCCTTTCGGGTCTGGATTTTGGCATTATTGCCCGCTCTCAGTCAACAGATGCAACAGATGAAGAGATCACCGCGGATGTGGTGGCCATGCTGGAAGTTGCGACAAATGTGATGTCAGACGAAAGCCCTGCGCCATACCTTCTGATGAAGGGTGCCAACCCCCATCAATGGGGTTGGCGTGAATGGCAAAAACCGGACATTATCGCCCGTCATGACGGCTCATTTGAGGAACACGGTATACTGGATCAGATCGACGCGTTAGCAGTGGCGAAGGTCAGTCTAAAAGGTGGTGCGGTAATTTTTATTGAACCAACACGTGCCCTGGTCGCAGTTGATGTAAATACCGGCGCTGACACCTCAATGGCGGCAGGGTTAAAAGCCAACCTTGCCTGCGCGCACGAACTGCCGCGCCAGCTACGCCTGCGGGGCCTTGGCGGGCAGATCACCCTTGATCTGGCACCAATGCCCAAAAAGGATCGCAAACAATTCGAAAACGCCCTGCGCAGCGCCCTTCGGCAGGACCCTGTTGAGACCGCCTTAGTTGGCTGGACGCCGCTTGGCCATTATGAGCTGCAGCGCAAACGAGAGCGTTTGCCAATCCGTGAAAGCCTGTCAACATGATCTGCCCAATATGCGAAAAAGCTTCTTTAGAAACGTACAACCCATTCTGTTCGAAACGCTGTGCTGATGTTGATCTTGGTAAATGGTTAACAGGCGCTTACACCGTTGCCTCCACTGATGAAGATGATGAGATCGAATTGGAGCAAGCTTTGGAGAACAAAGCGAAAAAGTCACACTGAAAACTTAGCTTTTCCTCTGGACAGGCGCGCAACCCAAGTCTAGAACGGCCGCCACCCGAATGGTTTTACCATTCACCCAAGCCCGGGTAGCTCAGGGGTAGAGCAGTGGACTGAAAATCCTCGTGTCGGTGGTTCAAATCCGCCCCCGGGCACCACTTAAGACCGTAAAGTTCAATAACATAAGCGCCTTGAGCGCTATTGCAATTATTCGACCACCTGAAGATCTACCAGTTCGGTGACGGCAGCTGCAATTCAGGACATATTTTGGGATGGGGGTGAGACGGGCGTGCTCAATCCAAAAATCAGGCAAGCTACCGCAACGGGACCAATCTGTTCTGCCAATACCGAGAGTTTAAAGAAATTTTCTAACGGGTAGCGGCGACTTTACAATTTTTCGAGAAGTAATCAGATTAGTTTCCCTCAACATAAAAGCAGGCTGCTCCGTGTGGTAATTTTTCGAGTTTCGGCTGTTCGTTGTTGCACCTTGGCTGAACTTTCCAGCATCTGGGCGCAAATGGGCAGCCCGGCGGAACTGACAATGGCGAGGGTAATTCGCCGGTTAGCTTAATCCGGTCTTTTTCTGCATTTGGTTCCGCCCGCGGCGTCGCCGAAAGCAGAGCTTGAGTGTAGGGGTGTCGAGGGGCAGCAAAAACCGCATCTTTTGCGCCAGCTTCCACAGTTCGACCCAAATACATTACAATCAGATCGTCGGCGACGTGCCGCACGACGCTTAGATCGTGGCTGATGAACAAATATGCAAGTTGCAGACGATCCTGCAATTCAGACAACAGGTTTAGAATTGCACTTTGGATTGAAAGATCTAAAGCAGAAACCGGTTCGTCCAGAACCAGAACTTTTGGTTCCAGCATCAGGGCCCGTGCGATGGCTATTCGCTGTCGTTGACCACCCGAAAACATGTGTGGATAACGCTCAAAATGTTCCGGTCGCAAACCAACCAGTTGCAACATTTCGCGGGCCTTATTATTACGGATTTTCGCATCCATTTTTGGATGGTTTATAACCAGTGGTTCCTGCAGAATAGTACCGATCCGCTGACGTGGATTCAGGGATCCATAGGGATCTTGAAATACTATTTGCACGGAACTTCGTAGGTCGGCCCAATCACTTGGCAGCACTGGCTTACCATCAAGTTTTAATGTACCGGCTGTTGGTTCTTCGATCATAGCGATCATCCGGGCAAGCGAAGACTTTCCGCACCCGCTCTCACCCACAACAGCCAAAGTCTTGCCCGCCGCAAGTTCAAAATTCACACCAGCTACTGCGCGCAGGACATGGGGAGTGCGAAAGACACCGGCACTGATTTCATAATGTCGTTCCAACCCGATCGCTTGCACCACATGGCCGGTCATGATGCGATCCTTTCGCTGTTACCCAGGGGATAGAAACAGCGTACCATCCCCGTATCGGTGTTTTCCGGTTTCGGCGATGACGCTTTACAATTCGCATTTGCAAGTTTGCATCGTGGCGAAAACAGACACCCCAATGGTCGATCAAACTGCCCCGGTACAACACCCGGAATTGTGGGTAGCATTTTTTCTGTTGCCCGCTCTGGCAGCGCATCCAACAAGGCAGCTGTATAGGGATGACGCGGCTTTTCAAACAATGGGCCCACCGACTGTTCTTCAATTTTCTGACCCGCATACTGAACACTGACACGTTCTGCCGTTTCTGCAACAACGCCCATATCATGTGTTATTAGCACCAAACCCATTCCTGTTTCATTGCGAAGCTCTGCCAACAGATCAAGTATTTGCGCCTGAATTGTTACATCCAATGCAGTTGTCGGTTCATCCGCGATCAGTAGTTTGGGTTTACATGCGATTGCCATTGCAATCATCGCCCGTTGATTCATGCCGCCAGACATCTGATGCGGATAAGCGGATAACCGTTTTTCCGCATCCGGAATACCGACTTGTTCAAATAGTTCTATAGCACGAGCGTGGCGCGCATTGCGATTCAGCCCAAGATGATAACGCAGCGATTCTTTAATTTGCCACCCGACGGTGAAGCAAGGATTAAGCGACGAAAGGGGTTCCTGAAATATCATCGCAAGGTCATTGCCGATAATCCGCCGCCGTGCGCGCCGGTCCATGACCAACAGATCGTGCCCATCAAAGGACATTTCATCCGCAGTCACCGTCGCGGTCCAGGGCAGCAGACCCATTAGCGCCAACATAGATACAGATTTACCAGAGCCACTTTCACCGACAATGGCCAAAATATCACCTGTGCCAACGTCCTGATCGACTGCATCCACTGCGCGGAACTGGCCCGACGCTGTGGAAAAATCAACACTGAGGTTTCGAATGCGTAGTAATGGCATTTTCTCAGCTCCGTTTTAATTTCGGATCAAGTGCGTCGCGCAGGCCGTCGCCCATCAGATTGATGGCCAACACAGTTACCAAAATAGCCAGGCCCGGAAATGTTACGACCCACCAAGCGCGCAGAATAAATTCCCGGGCCTCTGCTAGCATGGTTCCCCATTCCGGTGTTGGTGGCTGGGCACCCATTCCAAGAAAGCCAAGTGCAGCCGCATCCAGAATTGCGGTTGAAAATGAAAGAGCTGCCTGAACAATTATTGGCGCTAAGCAATTGGGCAATACCGTCACGAACATTAGGCGCGCAATACCGGCGCCCGCCACACGGGCGGAAGTTACATAATCCTTTTGCAGCTCGGACATCACGCTGGCCCTTGTCAGACGCACGTAATGTGGTTGCAAAACGATCGCGATGGCGATCATCGCATTGGTCAAAGATGGGCCCAGAATAGCGACCAGCACCAAGGCCAGTAAAAGCGATGGAAAGGCCAATATAATGTCCATAATCCGCATGATTATTGAATCGAGCCATTTGGGGGCGAATCCCGCAATCAGACCAACAATTATACCACCCGATGCAGCAATACTAACCACAACGACACCAACAAAAAAGGAATACCGGGCACCGACTATAAGTCTGGAAAGCATGTCACGGCCAAGCGGGTCTGTACCCAGTGGATAGGTCCAACTGCCGCCTTCTTGCCAGAATGGTGGCAGCAGGGTGAAGCTGCGGTATTGTGTGGTTGCATCATGGGGGGCGATCCAGGGGCCAAACAGCGCCAGGAATGCAAAAACAACAAATACCCACAGCCCAATTACTGCGCCGCGGTTTTCCCGGAAATAGAACCAGAACTCACGCAGGCGCCCTGGGCGGTTTTCTTCCGCTGCGGCCTGAACAGTTGCGGCATCTTTCATCATTGCTTCCTAATTTTAGGATTAATCACACCGTAGAGCATATCGACGGTCAGGTTCACCAACATGACCATGACGGCGATCAACAAAAGCCCCCCTTGTACGACCGGATAGTCGCGCCGGAAAATGCTATCTACCATCCACTTACCGATACCTGGCCAACTGAAAATTGTCTCTGTCAGGATTGCGCCAGCCAAAAGAGTCCCCACAGACAGCCCTATTACAGTAATAACTGGAATAAGCGCGTTGCGCAGCGCGTGGATACCGTTCACCCGTCCCGGCGACAGACCTTTGGCGCGGGCAGTCCGGATATAGTCTTCACCTAAAACTTCCAACATCGCAGAGCGTGTTTGTCGTGCTATAACGGCTAACGGAATTGTCCCAAGCACAATCGTCGGTAATAGAAGGTGTCGAACAGCCGAAGTAAACGCGCCTTTTTGGCCCGATTGAACACTATCAATCAACATGAAACCTGTCGGGTCGGGAAAGTAGTAAAGCAGGTCAATCCGCCCTGAAACCGGCGTCCACTGCAAGTTCCCTGAAAACACTATGATCAACAAAAGTGCCCACCAGAAAATTGGCATTGAATACCCGATAAGCGCGGTTGACATCAGCGCCCGGTCAAAAAATTTACCCCGGTTTACTGCGGCAATGACACCGGCGGGCAAACCTAGCGCCACAGCAAAAATCATCGCACAGATTGAAAGCTCTAACGTGGCAGGAAACAGGGCGAAAAATTCATCCCATACCGGCCTTTTAGTAACAAATGATGTCCCCAGATCACCTTGCATTACCCCGGTAAGGTATTCCCAAAACTGAACATAGATTGGTCGATCGAAACCAAATTGCGCACTTAGTTCGGCATATCGTTCTTCTGACAGGCCACGTTCACCCGCCATTACAATTATCGGATCACCTGGAAGTACACGTATAAAGCCGAATGAGATCAATGTGACACCGATGAATGTCGGAATGAATGTCAATAAGCGGCTAAGAAAATAGTTCAGCATAAAGGCACCATTAGTTCCTTAGATATTTGAGCGGGGGGGCGATACAACCGTTGTCGGATATCTATCCCGGACCCTTCACGGTGCAACTGTTTATTTGAAAACTCAAGGACGCGAGCCATCGGAAATGCTTTGATGCACACTTCATGTGTTCGGGTCATATCAATTGCATTTGTGTTGTAGAGGTGTGCAAAGGGCGGCGCCAAAAGCGCCGCCCCCGCTATCAAATACGGCCTATTGTGAAAGCCCGACCTGATTAAAGATATGGCCACCCAGCGGGTGAACAACATAACCTTCAACTTCAGGACGCATGGTCATGAATACAACCGAGTGAGCAATAGTTGCCCAGGGTGCCTGTTCCTTAAAGATAACCTGCGCTTGCTCATAAAGCGGCTGACGCTCTGCCTGTGTTGGCAACACCTTGGCTTGCTGGATCAGGTCTTCAAATGGCTGATAGCACCACTGTGCGCGGTTTGATGCACCAACACCGTCACAGCCCAGAAGAACTGCAAGGAAGTTGTCTGGATCGCCATTGTCACCGGTCCAACCCAACAGAACGGCACCATCGCGGTCCAATTCTTTTGAACGGGCCAGGTATTCACCCCACTCATATGAAACAATCTCAACTTCCACACCGATTTTTGCAAAGTCTTCTTGCATCAGTTCGGCCATACGGCGGGCATTTGGATTATAGGGCCGCTGCACGGGCATCGCCCAGATTTTCATCTTCAGATCTGTGACGCCTTCGGCTGCCAACATCGCTTTGGCGGCTTCCGGATCATACATATCGTCAATATTTGCTTCGTTGTAAGACCACATTGTCGGTGGAATTGGGTTCTTGGCTGGTTGGCCGGATCCCTGGAATACAACGTCAATGATCGCCTGTTTGTCGATCGCCATATTAAGCGCGCGACGGACATTGGCATTGTCATATGGAGCGACCTGAGTGTTATAGGCTAGATAGCCGACATTCAAACCTTCCTGTTCCATAACGACAACATCGTCTGAGGCTTTCATGGCCTCAATGTCAGCTGGGTTAGGATAGGCCATGACATGACATTCGCCCGCCTGCACCTTTTGATAACGAACACTGGCATCAGGTGTAATCGCAAAAATCAGTGCTTCAACTTTGGCAGCATTCCCCCAATATGAATCGTTCCGCAAATAACGGATTACCGCGTCTTTCTGATAGGCTTGGAAGCTGAATGGGCCAGTTCCAATTGGTGCCTGGTTCAGCATTTCCGGCGTACCCGCTGCCATCATTACATCAGCATATTCTTGCGACACAATAGAGGCAAAATCCATTGCCATATTTGCAATAAACGGAGCTTCCGGGCGAGTCAGATTAAACACAACAGTGTAATCATCTACCTTTTCAATGCTTCCGATCAGATCTGGCATCGACATGCCGCCGTAGTATTCCCATGTACCACCCGAAACAGAGTTATATGGGTTTGCCTCATTTCCCTGACGGTCGAACGAAAAGATTACGTCATCTGCATTAAAGTCGCGCGTAGGCGTAAACTGATCGTTGCTGTGGAAATTTACACCCCGGCGCAATTTGAATGTGACGGTCATGCCGTCATCAGAAACTTCCCAACTTTCTGCAAGTCCGGGAATTACTTCTGTTGTACCAACCTTAAATTCGGTCAGCCGGTTATAAAGCGGATGGCTTGTCGCATCAAACGTTGTGCCCGATGTGTATAGTGCCGGGTCGAACCCTTCCGGGGATCCTTCCGAACAATAGACCAGCGTTTGCGCCGACGCTGCAGAGGCGCCGAGTGCTGCAAGCAAAAAGCCTGTAGCAAGTTTATGTTTCAAAGACATTGATATTCTCCCTTAGTCTTTTTTTGCATCCGACCGCAGCAATTCACTACAGCCTGACGAAATTTAGTATCCCAATATTGTCGCCAACATCCAAGACAATTCAGTCCCGTTGGTCTATTTTGAATTTCCCCAATTCACAAATTTGAGGTAAAATCACAATTCAACCAACAGTAAAAATTGCCATCAAATTGCCAGCACTTTGATATCATTGGCATAGTCATGTCCAACATGCAATGAATCCGTAAATGTATCATATTTCGGCATACTTGGTTTGGTTTTTGTAAGTACAACAAGAGGATGATGTGTGGCTTTGATGGGTTGGATGCCCCGAAAACAGTTAGGCACAAACACATCAATTTGCCGCTACTGCGGGTAATGTAGAATAAATTTAGATCTAATGTTTGTCCGTCGTCACATGATGTGAAACTCTGGAGTGTTTGAATTAGCAAAAGTTTTTGCTCCTTCTCTAGATTGACTATGCAGCTTGATTTTGATGTAGTGTGCGGCGTTGCTGAATTGTCAGTTTCTTGATCTTTAACATTTTCCAAAGGCGTTGTTGCAGGGGTCAGGTGCCAAGTCGCCGAAACACGAAGGCGGCTAAACGTTTCTTGCGCAAACTGATGAAGAAATATCGCATGCCGAGGGTGATGATATCGGACAAATTACGCTCATATGGTGCGCAATATGTGACTTGGCGCCAGGGCTGGAGCATAGCCGTCAAAAGGGTTTGAATAATGCAGCAGAGGTTTCGCACAACCGACCCGAAGGCGAGAACGCGTGATGGGACGTTTTAGATCGCCGCGACACGTCCAACAGATTCTATCCGCCCATGACCAGATCAGTGTATTTTTCCGACCTCGCCGTCACCAACTTTCCGCCATTTCTTATCACCACACCAGATCAGTTGCTTTTGCAATCTGGCTTGATATCACGTGTGAAAATATATTCGGATAAATTCGTCTGTTCGGATAACTCAAACTAAGCTCAACAACTTGGCGATGCCCACGCCAATTATCATTGTTCAGCAACCGCACACCGGGATCAGAACCCGCTGCGTGATCTTCCGTGTAGATCATTGATTGCCCCAGCAATTCAGCACCAATACATAAACCGGCCACCCTAAGGTCAGGCGCTCAATTCCCAACATCCGTTGTACCAAACAATTCATCCGCACATATCTCAAGGGGTTTACTTCGTAAAACTGAGCAGAGCTCAGTCCCTGCAAGTTGTTAAGCAGTGCCACCACCATCCCCTGCGAGAAAGCGACGTGGTAAATCAAGCCCTTCCGGCCCAGCCATACGCTCCCAAACTGACGGATAATGGCGCGTCATGGTTGGACGGATTATGCGGGCACTAACAATTCGAATACAGATTCAGACAAGGCCGGAGTTGCACAAAAAACCTGCCCACCCCGGGTTACAAATTCATCCATTGGCGGTACATGGGCGACAGCGCTTGCCTCTTGCGCAATAAGAACGGCAGCCAGTGCATCCCAGCTATTTAGATGGCCCTCATAGTAGAAATCGGCAACACCCTCAGCAACCCGAACAATCCCGATTGCTGCCGAGCCGATTTTACGATGCTCAATACCTGCGTCGTACAGCGATCTGATCTGACCCAAATAGTTTTCAATCGGAGTCCGTCGCGAAGCCCCAAGGATGCCCATTGCAGCGTGGGGGTCGGTATTAAGAGCAACACTGATTTTCTTGCCGTCGCAATAAGCACCATGGCCAAGCCGCGCGTGGTACAGCCGGTCCGAAGGTGAATCGTGCACTATACCCAGTTGGGTTTTGCCATCTGCCACAAAGGCGATGGATACACCCCAGTGGCGCAATCCACGCAGGTAATTGGCCGTGCCATCAATCGGATCAACCACCCAGTACCCCGCGGAACCGGGGGTGCCACCGGTTTCTTCGCCAACAAACCCGTCCTGTGGAAACATCCGCGCCAGTTCTGAGCGAATGGTATCTTCAGCCGCCTTGTCGGCAACGGTCACAAAATCCTGCAAACCTTTGGTTTGCGTCCCCAGACCCTGCGTCCCATTTTCGTTCCAAAAGCGCAGCGCCTCTTGCCCGACCTGTCGGGCAAGCGCGCGGGCAAATTCATAGCGTTCTTCAAGCCCGGAATCGTTTGATCCACCCATCGCTACACCGTTCCTCTTGAAATCAGTTTCACATCCACAATTTCGCTCTTTGGTTCGGCGTCGGGGTTTTTGATACGTTCTTTCAAAAGATCCACCGTGACCCGGGCAAAATCATTAACCGACTGTTTTACAGTGGTAAGATTGGCAAATACCCAGCCAGCCTGCGGAATATCATCGTAGCCAATCAAGCTCATGTCTTCAGGAATTCGCACACCATGGCGGGTGCGCAGCGTATCCAGCAGACCAAGCGCACAGACGTCCGTGGGGCAGAATACGCCAAGCGCATCGCCCCGGCGCAAAGCGAGATCCGCCGCCGCATCTCTTCCGCTTTCGTAATCATGGGATTCCAGTGTTATTTGCTCGGTTTCAAGGCCCAGTTCTTTCGCCTTTTCATTAAACGCAGCAATTCGCGCACTGACCGAATGCACAGGTTTAACCGGTGCCAGAACCACCAGATGTCGTCTGCCGGCAGCATACAGGGCTTGGGCCGCCATACGTCCGCCTTTGGCATCATCCCCGTTTATCAGGTCGACAAACGGCAACGCGTCGCCGCGCCCCACCAGCACCAGTGGCACCTGCATCCGGGCACATTCTTCGCAAATCTCTTTGGGTGGCGCATCTGATGTGATAACGACGCCGGACACCTGATAGTTCAGCAGAATCGACAAAAGCTGTTCTTCGCCCATACCCTCATCAATGCAAAACAGCATGGGGCGAAAACCTTCGCGCACCAGGCGTTTAGCCAGCGCATCAATCTGCTCTGAGCGGAAAGGGTTATTCATACCAGAGGCAATCATTCCCACCAGATCGGTACGTTGTTTATTCAAACCACGTGCAACCAGATTGACCCGGTAGCCAAGTTCAGACGCAGCTTTCAGCACCCGCTCGCGCGTATCGGGCGAAATGCTTGTGCCCGGTGTAAACGCCCGCGACACCGCAGAGCGCGAAACCCCTGCCCTTTTGGCCACATCAAACGACGTGACAGTGGTCAGTTTTTGCGCGTCACCCGCCATGCTGGCACCGGCGTTGCGTGGCCTTGAAATGGCGACGAACCGCGGGGTAGGAAACAAGGATCTTGAAACGGTCAGGCCGGTCGAGATTGATCATGTCGGGTTTCAGAGCAAGATAAGAACCCAAAGCGTCCCAATCTTCTGACTGGCTGTAAATCATTGATTTTACTCCAAGTACTTTGCAAAGAGGCACTTCGTTCAGATCATCTTTAGTCGCGTCAAACTCGACGATCTGCGCGCTATACGCCATAGCAGCTTCTTCAAGCGAGCTATACATCCAGCGCGGTGCCATCAGGATCACATCGCCCGACATCGCCCGCAATCGGCGCATAACGTCGATATCGTATCCCCAGAAAAAACATTTTTTAATCATGCCTTGGGCGCGCACCAAATCCAGCAATCTGGCCGGGTCCGCGTGTTTGACTTCGATATAGATACCTGCACAACCTCGGGCCAGTTCCAGCATCTGGGCCAGTGTCGGCACACGGTAACCGCTGGCACCTTCACGAAACCACCCGCCTGCATCCAGCGCTTTGATACCTGCCAGCGTCTGGTCAATCACCAAACCACTGCCATCCGTTGTGCGCTTTACATCAGCGTCATGGATGACCACCAGTTCACCGTCCAGCGTGGTGC
>CAZETX010000048.1:0-19107 GCA_964514925.1 uncultured Marinosulfonomonas sp. | reverse complement strand
CCTGTGAAAGGATTTTACGGCGTCCAGCCTAAAAAGTTGGCGATCAGCCGCAGCCCCGCCGCCTGGCTTTTTTCCGGGTGGAACTGGGTGCCAATAACATTATCGCGGCCAATAATGGCCGTGATATCCCCGCCATATACACAATGGGCCAGCCGGTGGGCCGGCCTGGCCACGCGAAAATGGTAGGAATGCACGAAATAGGCGTGATCCCCGGTCTGTAGCCCGGCAAGAACCGGGTGCGGCTGATCCATTACCAGATCATTCCAGCCCATGTGGGGCACCTTCAGGGCGCGGTCTGCCGGTTCAATCGCAACCACATCGCCGCCAATCCAGTCAAACCCCGGTGTTTCGCCATATTCCAGCCCGCGACTGGCCATCATCTGCATGCCAATACAAATGCCCAGAAACGGCCGCCCCTTAATCTGAACCACCTCGGCAATGGCATCAAACAGCCCGGTATGGTC
Organism: uncultured Marinosulfonomonas sp.; assembly: GCA_964514925.1. Lineage (GTDB taxonomy): Bacteria > Pseudomonadota > Alphaproteobacteria > Rhodobacterales > Rhodobacteraceae > NVTR01. Next base: position 18,643 of record CAZETX010000048.1, on the reverse strand, counting down.
CATAAGCTGTTGTTTGCAGGCCGCAAATGCGCCGTCACCGGGCAGCACGATGCGATCAGCACGGGCCACGTCCTTTGGGTTTGAGCTGATGATTACATCCCCGGCATTGCCCTCAGCCGCCATGCGCTGAAACGCTTTTGCCGCCGAATGCAGATTGCCGCTGTCGTAATCAACCAGAACTGTCAGCACTAAAGCGCGCCCTTGGTGGACGGGATCGCATCACTTTTGCGCGGATCGGTTTCCACCGCCTGCCGCAGGGCACGGGCCACCGCCTTAAACGCCGCTTCCGCAATGTGGTGGCTGTTGATGCCGTGCAACATATCCACATGCAGGGTGATGCCGCCATGGGTGGACAGGGCGGTAAAAAATTCACGCACCAGTTCCGTGTCAAACGCGCCGATTTTGGCCGTTGGCATGTCCACATGCCAGACCAGATAGGGTCGCCCCGACAGATCCAGCGCACAGACAACCTGTGCATCATCCATCGGCAGATGGCATTCACCATATCGCCGGATGCCACGTTTGTCGCCCAATGCCCGCGCCAGCGCCTGACCCAGCGCAATGCCCACATCCTCAACCGTGTGGTGGTCATCAATGTGATAATCCCCCTTGGCGCGGATTTTCATGTCAATCAGCGAATGGCGCGCCAGCTGGTCCAGCATATGATCAAAAAAGCCAACACCGGTCTGGTTGTCATAGTCACCGGTTCCGTCAAGGTTCACCTCAACCGTAATCGCTGTTTCGGCCGTCTTGCGCGTGATTTTTGCCGTCCGCATTCTGGGTCTCCGCCTTTGAATTCTTGCGCCTTATAGGGTCATGGGTGATAATTTGCCAAGCGTGCAGATCGGTGCAGTTTGATATTGTTGCCGGGCGTGACTTTGTGCGATGACCAAAGCAACAACCCGAGCAGGAGAGCCAGACATGACCGCATGCGTATTTGTTCAGATAAGATGCCGCCCCGGCACCACCTACCGGGTGGCCGATGATATCATGGCACGAGAGTTCCACTCAGAGCTTTATTCAACCAGCGGCAATTTTGACCTGATGATGAAGCTCTACATCCCGGATGATCAGGATATCGGCAAATTCATCAATGATAATCTGCTGGATATTGACGGGGTTGAACGCTCACTGACCACGCTGACATTCAAAGCCTTCTGAAAACAACCTGTAGGAAATTGCTTTGCTGTTCGGTTTGACCAATTCCGCCACCAGCGCTGAAAAAGCTGACCTGCGCTGGTTCTGGCGCGTGCTCTGGCTGTCACTTGGCGCGCGCGCGCTGCTGGCGCTGCTGCTGCCGCTGGGCGTTGACGAAGCCTATATGCTGGCCGCAGCGCGGGAATTTTCCCTCAGCTTTTTTGACCATCCGCCACTGGGCTTCTGGTCCCCGGTTCTCGCCACCATTCTAAGCGGCGTTGAACACCCGTTCATCTACCGCATCCCCACCCTGATATACGGCACCCTGACCATGGGGTTGCTTTACGGTATCGGGCGGGAAATCGGCAACCGCCGAACCGGGCTGTTAACGGCGGTGCTCTATGCCATTTCACCGATGTTTTTTGTCGCTGGCGTCGCGGTCCTGCCCGACGGCCCCCTAAGCGTCGGCAGCGCGTTCTGCGTGCTTTGGCTGGTGCGGATCGCCAAATCAACCGGGCCGGTGCCCCTGGCCCACTGGGTCTATGTCGGGGCCGGGCTGGCGGTTGCGCTTGCCTCAAAATACCAGGCGGCACTGATCCCCGTTGCAACCCTTGTTTTTATGCTCGCAACACCCGCAGGGCGCCGCTGGTTCCTGCAACCGGGCATCTATCTTGCCGCCCTGATCGGGCTGCTCGGCCTGCTGCCGGTGCTGCTCTGGAACATGCAAAACGGCTGGGCGTCTTTCGTTTTCCACGGCGCACGCACCGGCAACGGCCTGAACCCGGGAAATTTCGCAACCATGCTGCTGGGGCAGGCGGTCTACCTGTTGCCGCCGGTTTTGATGCTGGCAATCATTGGCATCTGGCGCGGGCTGCGTTCGGGGCGTCCGGAACAGGTTTTGCTGGCGTATATCGCGCTTGCACCCATCTTAGCTTTCAACGCCATATACCTGATAAGTAACCAAAGTTTTCCCCATTGGACAATGCCCGGCTGGATTTTCGCACTGCCCCTTGCCGGCCTGTTTCTGGCGCAGTTGGAACTTAGACGCCAAAGACGCTACAGAACCGCCCTGATCGGGTTTGGCGCGCCCATGCTGGTTCTGCTGGCACTTCTGGCGGCCCATACCCGCACCGGTATCCTCACCCGGTTCCTGTCCCCGACACCGCCGGCCTGGGATCAGACACAGGACGTGTTTGACTATAGCCCGATGCTGAAAATCCTCACCGAACGCGGCGATTTGCAGGGCGTCGATCTGATCGCATCCCGCAACTGGATCACCGCGGGTTTCATGTCCACCGGTCTGCAGGGCAACTGGCCGATACGGGTTTTGTCCGATCCAAAACACCATTTTTACTTTATGCAAGGTGAGGCCGAAACCGGCGTGGCGCTCTTGCTTGATCCACGCTTAAATGGCAATGTAAACAAAGCATTGCCCGGTCTAATGGATGTTGCGCGCCGCATTGACCCACAGGCAGTCGCGCTAAAGCCGATCCGGCTGAACCGTGGCGGCATACCCTATATCACGGTCAACGTCATAAGGTTGCGGTTCCGCGATTAAAGCCAAAAACTACCACAGCTGAAATCGCAATTCCTCGGGCTGCAGGCAAATCTCGTCGTTACAGGCCTGCAATGTCATAATCGCCGCCCCGGCGCTTACCGGCACCTCAACACTGAACACACCTTCATAAAGCGCCAGTGGTTTGGGATTAAAGCCCAGTGATTTTACCACCGCAACCGGGTAGGCATCCGCAGCAACCGGTTGCCCGGCCATGGTCAGCCCCATCGGAATGTAGAAATCTTCCAGCGGCACATGGGCATTGATATGCCAGCCCTCGGCCACCTCCAGTGTGAAACGCACGGTATTCGCCGCCCGGTTCAGCTTTTGTTCAATGCGAACAGCACCTCCGGCAATATAGCGAACCGGCCCGGTTTCACCATATTCCAGATCCTGCGACGCGCGCAGAATGGTCGCCCTCTGGCTGGGGATATCCATGCCGTACCCGGACAAAGCCGCCGCCAGTCGCGCCGTATCCAGCGCCAGTTCCGGGTTTTGCCGGCGTTTTATCAACCGCGCGAACAAATCCAGCGCCAGCGCGTTGCCTGAGGCGATCTCACCATCCTCAACCGGGATCATGGCGCTGATACCGTCAACTGTTTCCGTCATCCGAAACGCGTTCTCCGGGTTGCCAAATCGCGCGCGAATTTCGTTTGCCATGGCCCCGGCCTGCTGCAACCGGCGCGCCTTTTGCGCCGGATCAGGTGAATAATCCTGCAGCGCCACCAGCGCCAGCCCCAGCCCGGCATAATCCGCAAGCTGACCGGCGACGGTCGATTTTCCTTCAAAACTGACGCGCGATAACCCGCCATCCAATACCATGTTTTCCATAATAAAATCAGCTGCCTGTGCCGCTGACTGCAGGTAATCCGGGCGCTCAAATGCCTGCGCCGCCTCGGCCAATGTTGCAATCATCACCGCATTCCAGCCGACCACGATTTTACGATCTGTCAAAGGCGCGGCCCGCTGCGCCCGCAGCGCGCGCATCCGTTCCAACAACGGGTCCAGCTGGGCATAAAACCCGGCCTCATCCAGCCCCAGACCCTGCGCCATCACCTCGGCCAGATCAGGCAGGTTCAGCACGTTGCTGCCGTCAAATTCGCCATTCTCCGTTACCTGAAACACATCCGCCAAAAATTCACTGTCGGCGCCCATTTGGGCCAGTTGCGCCGGGGTCCATGTGTAAAACGCCCCTTCAACATATTCACCGGCCGCATTGTCAGAATCCGCGTCCTGCGCGGCGTAAAATCCGCCACCTGCGTCCTGCATCTCGCGTAAAACATAATCAAACAGCCGTTCCGCCGCCCGCCGATACGACGCCTTGCCGGTGGCCTGCCAGCCCCGCACCAGCAATCGCCCGGTCAGCGCCTGTGTATACAGCATCTTTTCAAAATGCGGCACATGCCACCCCGGATCGACCGCATAGCGGTGAAACCCGCCCCCGACCTGATCATGGATGCCACCGATGATCATCGCGTCCAGCATGGTGGTGACACCCTCCAGCAATTCCGCGTCACCGGTGCGTTGCGCCTGATCAAGCAGGAACAAAAACAGCGGTTCGGTCGGGAATTTCGCCGTGACCCCCAGCCCACCAGAAAAGAAATCCAGCTCGGGCAGCACCGAACGGGCGGCATCGTTGATCATTTCCGGTGTCAGCTCCAGCGCCTCGGCGCGGAAGGTCAGATAGCGGCTCAGCAACTGTTTTAACCGCTCACCCTCTGCCTCAATCAGTTCGGGGTCACTTTCGCGCAACGCCACCACCTGCTTCAGTACATCCAGAAACGGCACTGGCGGGAAATAGGTGCCCGCGAAAAATGGCCCGCCCTCCGGGGTCATGAAAACGCTGTTGGGCCAGCCGCCGGCACCGGTCAGGGTCTGGGTGGCCAGCATAAACTGCTCATCCAGATCGGGGCGGCGTTCCCGATCCACTTTGATTGATACAAAATATTTGTTCAGAAAGGCGGCGATTTCTTCGTCACGAAAGCTTTCTTCCTCCATCACATGGCACCAGTGACAGGCCGAATACCCCACCGACAAAAAAATCAGCTTATCCTCAGCGCGCGCTTTCTCCAGTGCCTCAGGCCCCCAGGGGTACCAGTCCACCGGATTATACAGATGTTGCAGCAGATACGGGCTGTCTTGCCCCAGCAAATGGTTGGGTTTCTGCTCCTGCGCCAACACAGGTGCGGCCAAAAACAACAACGCTAAGATCAGATAATTCATACCGCGACCCCCTAAATCTAAACCAGTCATACACCGTTCTGTTGTTTTGACACTTCACAGTGGTGCGAGCGGGCGGTTGACTAATTCGTTCGAACGAATTAATAACCGGTAAGGGAGCCGACAATGCCAAACACCCAACCAAAATTCGACGCCACCAAAATTACCCTGCTCGAGGCCGCTAAATTGGTGTTGCTGGACAACGGCTATCCGGGCCTGTCCACCCGCGCCATCGCAACCGCGGCCAACACTCAGATGAGCCAGATACGTTATCACTTTGGCTCCAAGGAAGGCATGGTGCTGGCGCTCTACGAATACATGACAGGCCAGATCATTGGTCGGCAAAGCCGGCTGTTTGATGACCCTGACATTCCGCTTTCACAAAAATGGGACATCGCCTGTGACTATCTGGATGCAGATATCGACAGCGGCTATGTGCGGGTGTTTCAGGAATTGATGGCGCTGGGATGGTCCAATCCGAAAATCGCCCATAGCGTCACCGAAACCCTGTCAGAATGGTTCGCCCTGCACCTGAAACTGGTGAAAGAGATTGAAACTTTACAAGGCTCACTTGGCCCGCTTGAGGCGGAAGACATCGCCGCCCTGATCGGCCCGGCTTTTGTCGGGGTGGAAAGCTTTATCCTGCTGGGCTGGGAAGATCGCGGCGTGCCCCTGCGACGCGCCCTGCGCCGGTTTGGCCACGTTATTCGTTATTTTGAAGATCAAACATAAGGGGAAACCTGATGCGCGCTGCCACGCCACATACCAAGGGATTTTTAGACCGCGACGGGGTCAAACTGCACTACGAAATTTATGGAGAAGGGGAACATACGATCCTATTCGTACCCACTTGGACCTTTATCCATTCGCGCGGATACAAGGCCCAAATCCCGTATTTTTCGGATCATTTCCGCTGCATCACCTGGGATCCGCGCGGCAATGGAAAATCAGACCGCCCGACAGACCCGGATCAGTACGGTAGGGGCCATTACGTTGCCGACGTGTTGGCGATGATGGACGCCACCGATACGAAATCAGCGATACTTGTCGGATTTTCTTTAAGCGGGCCGATCTGCACAATCCTTGCTTCATACCACCCGGATCGCGTGCAAGCTGCCATCATAATTGGCACCAATACCGATCTTGTGCCGGGGCATGACCATAGAAAACCCGGGGATTTTGATAACACTGTTGAAAATCCAATTGGGTGGCAAAAAATGAACCGTGGGCACTGGAAGGATAACTTTCCAGATTTCGCCGAATTCTTCGCAGGACAGGTTCATAAAGAACCCCACTCGACCAAACAATTGGAGGATGCAATATCCTGGTCCGGCCAAACCAATGGTGCGATCATGACCGCCGAGTGGGACGGCACTTATGACGGAAACTATCCGCTGGAGGAAAGGCACTACCAGCGGATAAAATGTCCGATGCTGGTCGTCCACGGTCGGCATGACGCGCAACAACCGGTCATCAAATCCGAAAAAGTTGCGGAACTCACCAGCGGCGAACTGGTTATTTTTGAACAGGCGGCGCATGCCCCCCACGCCCGTTTTCCGGGGCAGTTTAACACACTGATGCGCGACTTTCTTGCGAAACATCTGGGGACGTGGAAACCAGGTGATGCGCTGAAAACAAACGGGCGCCGACGCAGTAAACCCGCTAAACGCGCACTGTACCTGTCTTCGCCCATCGGTCTGGGCCACGCCCGACGCGATCTGGCAATTACCCGTGAACTCCGCGCCTTACACCCCGACCTGCAGGTGGATTGGCTGGCCCAGGACCCGGTTACAAGGTTTCTGGATGCCAATAACGAAACCATCCACCCCGACAGCGCCCGACTGGCCAATGAAAGTGAACATATAGAAGAAGAAAGCGGCGAACATGACCTGAACGCGTTTCAGGCGATCCGTAATATGGACGAAATACTGGCCAAGAATTTCATGGTATTTCAGGACGCGGTTGAAAGTGACAAATACGACCTGATCATCGCCGATGAAGCCTGGGATGTGGACCATTTCTGGCACGAACACCCCGACCTGAAACGCGCCCCCATGGCCTGGCTTACTGATTTTGTCGGCTGGGTGCCGATGCCCGACAATGGCGCGCATGAGGCGTTCCTGACCAGCGATTACAACGCCGAAATGATCGGCCATGTTGAAACCCACCCAACCCTGCGCGACCGCTCAATCTTTGTTGGCAATCCGTCCGATATCATCCCGCACAGTTTTGGAGCTGACCTGCCTGATATGCGCGACTGGGTGCCAAAACACTTTGATTTCTGCGGCTATATACTGGGCCAGCACCCGGACAGCTTTGGTGAAAAAGCCGGGCTGCGACAAAAATTCGGCTACAAACCGGGCGAAAAAATCTGCCTTGTCACCGTTGGCGGCTCCGGCGTTGGTGGTGATCTGATCCGGCGCATACTGGATGCCTACCCAATGGCCAAAGCCGCGATACCCGAGCTGCGTATGATCGTGGTGCTTGGCCCCCGGCTGGACCCCAAAGCCTTCAAATTCCCCACAGGCGTTGAATTTCACCGCTTCGTCCCCGACCTTGACCACCACCTTGCCGCCTGCGATCTGGCGCTGATACAGGGCGGGCTGACCACATCAATGGAACTGACCGCCGCCGGCACACCGTTCCTGTATTTCCCGCTAAGGAACCATTTTGAACAAAATTTCCACGTGGCCCACCGGCTGGACCAGTACGGGGCAGGGCGGCGGATGATTTACCACGAAAGTGATCCGGACGCGATCGCGCAGGCCATGGTGCTGGAACTGGCCCAAGCTCGCAATTTTAAACCCGTTGAAGCAGGCGGTGCCGCGCGCGCTGCGGCAATGCTGTCGGAATTACTGTAAAACCAGCGGCCACAAAAAAAGCACCCCGAAAGGTGCTGATTTTGAAGTCCCAATTTGGAGCGGGCGAAGAGATTCGAACTCTCGACCCTAACCTTGGCAAGGTTATGCTCTACCCCTGAGCTACGCCCGCGTCCATTGGGTGAGGGCTCAGATATAAACTCTGCCCCGATGCTGCAAGGGAAAAATCAAACGATTTGTGTTTTGTTTGGCAAAACCGCGCGCCATCGCCCAAATAGTTTACCGCACCGGGGTCAGTTTCGGCAAAATCGCCGAAAATTCGGGCACAGCCCCACCGGGCGTTTGCGCCGCGTCGGTTCCGGTAAACAACATCGCATAGCCATGCACCAGCGACCAGATCATTGTTTCGATGCGCAGGCATTCAGCATCAGACCCAGCAAACGGCAAACAGGCACGGTGTAAAACTTCATAGGACGCGTTTGACGCAGCTTCCAATTCGCCAAGGGTGGTGGCATCGGTGTCATCGGGAATTTCCCCATGCGGGTGAAACATAAAATGAAACAGCCCGGTATGGGCGCGCGCAAACGCCACATAGCCCAGACAAATAGCCTCAAGCCCTGCCTGCGCCGATGGATCTGCCCGGTCGCGGTGCTGGCGCATGGTGCGCGCGAATATTTCATGGCTGCGGGCGATAATTGCAATCTTCAGACTGATCAGCCCGTTGAAATGATGCGCCGGGGCGGCGTGGGATACCCCGGCAAGCTGGGCACATTTGCGCAATGTCAGACCATCCGGCCCATCCCGTTCCAACAGCTCAATCCCGGCATTAATAAGCGCGCTGCGCAGATTGCCATGGTGGTGCGGTTTGGGGGCGGTCGGGGGCTGGTTCATCGGGGCAGGGTAACAGGTAACTTGACACTGTCAATATTATCTGCAACTTGACAGTGTCAACTTAACAAGGATTCCCCCCATGACCCTGTCACGCACCCCGCTTTATCTGATGGTCATCCTCAGCTTTCTGATCGCACTGCTTTCGTACCGTTTCTTGGCGCTGGGGCTGGAACTGTCGTTTCCGGATATGATTGGCCTGATCCAAACACGCAGGTTCGCATTCCTGCTGCATGTGTCCTTTGCCCCACTGGCGCTGATCTTTGGGGCGATGCAACACATGCCGCGTTTGCGGGCCAAAAACCCGGTACTGCATCGCTGGACCGGGCGGGCCTATGGCCTAAGCGTTCTGGTGGCAGGGCTGTCCGGGCTGGTGATTGCCACCGGGACCGCGGGCGGGATATCAACACAGCTGGGCTTTGGCCTGCTGTCGGTTTTATGGCTGTTCACCACCCTGCAAGGCGTGCGCTATGCCCGGGCACGCCAGTTTGCGCAGCATCGCCGCTGGATGATCCGGTCTTTCGCCCTGACATTCGCCGCCGTCACCCTGCGGCTGTACCTGCCGTTTTTCATCATCAACGGTTTTAGCTACACCGAGGCATCGGTTTTCGTTGCATGGATGTGCTGGGTGCCCAACCTGATCGCGGTCGAATGGTGGCTAAAGCACCGCCCCTAGGGGCCGATGATGATCACCACGTCGCACTGGCGCAAAGCGAATATTGCGGCCAGCGTGCTAAATTGACTGCAGCGATCGTCTGATCGGAAGGGCTATTTCGTGCGTTGGATGCAAAATTCGTCGCAGCCCTTCGGGATTTCACCAAAATTCGCCAATGTGACGTTAATTTGTCTTGCAAGGCGGCCAGCCTTACGGTGCCAAATTGCCTTGCACCGACGAATTTTGGGCGGAAACCAGTGCGGCGTGGTGATCGTCAACAGCCCCTAGCCAAAAGCGTAAAATATGTTCGCCAGCGCCGCCCCGGTGATGGCAAACAATGTCAGATAAGCCCCGTAAACCCGCGCCGGAACCATTTGCGGCGTGCGCCCCAGCCCATAGGCATGCAACACACGCCCCAACAATAGCGCGCCACCCGCCAGATGCACCAGCCAGCGATCGCCGCTTTGCAATTCCAGCAGGATCAGCAGCACGATCCCCAGCGGAATGTATTCAACCGCGTTGGCATGCACCCGGATCGCCTTGATCAGCGCTGGATTGCCGCCGTCACCCACCGAAACCTTATGCTCGCGCCGCGCCAGTGAAACCCGCACGCTCAGAAATATAGTCAAAAGCGCCAGCAAACCGCCATAGACCGGGGATACAACAGACATCGGGAATTCCTTTCAATCGCAACTACTGGAAACCAGTCTTCAGGTTTCCAGCTCTACCAGCAAGTCCTTTGCGTCAATCTGGCTGCCAATACTTACATGTACCGCCTTCACTGTGGCATCCCGGTCGGAATGGATGCCGGTTTCCATCTTCATCGCCTCAATGGTCAATAACAGATCACCCTGTTTTACCTTGCTGCCAACCTGCACTGTCACCCCGGCCACAACACCGGGCATCGGTGCGCCGATATGGTTCGGGTCCGCAGCATCTGCCTTGGGCCGGGCGGCGGTTGTTGCCTTGACCTTGTAATCGGTTACCCGAATGGCCCGGGGCTGACCGTTCAGTTCAAAGAACACCTTGGCCTCGCCCTCGGCATTGGTTTCGCCAATGGCCTGACAGCGGATTTCAAGGGTCTTGCCGGGGTCAATCTCGGCGCTGATTTCCTCGGCCACTTCCATGCCGTAGAAAAAGTTTTTTGTCGGCAGGGTGCGCACCGGGCCATATTTACGGTGCCGGCCCATGTAATCCATGAAAACCTTGGGATACATCAGATAGCCGTTCAGATCTTCGCCATCAATTTTGAACCCGTCCAGCTGTTCTGTTATCTCGGCCCGCGTGACCTGCAGATCAACCGGTTTCAGATGTTTGCCGGGGCGGCTGGTATCGCCGTTTTTGCCCTTCAGCACCTTGTTCACGATGCCCGCAGGCCAACCACCAGGGGGTTGGCCCAGATTGCCCGACAACATGTCAATCACACTGTCAGGAAACGCCACATCGGTTTCGGGGTCTTCCACGTCCGCGCGGCTCAGACCCTGTGACACCATCATCAACGCCATGTCGCCCACCACCTTGGAGGACGGCGTGACCTTCACAATATCACCGAACATCTGGTTCACATCGGCGTAGGTCTGGGCCACCTCATGCCAGCGGTCTTCAAGCCCCAGGGACCGCGCCTGTGCCTTCAGATTGGTAAACTGACCGCCGGGCATTTCATGCAGGTAAACTTCGCTTGCCGGGGCCTCAATACCACTTTCAAAGGCGGCATATTGGTGGCGCACGGCCTCCCAGTAATTGGAAACCTCCCGAATGGCGCCGATATCCAGCCCGGTATCACGATCGGTATGTTTCAGCGCCTCCACCACCGAGCCCAGACAGGGCTGTGACGTGCCGCCGGAAAACGCATCCATCGCCAGATCAACCGCATCCACCCCGGCATCCGCGGCGGCCAGAACCGTGGCCGCGGCCAACCCGGACGTGTCATGGGTGTGAAAATGGATCGGCAGCCCGACCTCATCTTTCAGGGCAGTGATCAGTTTTCGCGCCTGCGCCGGTTTCAGCAACCCGGCCATGTCCTTCAGACCCAGTATATGCGCCCCTGCATCGCGCAGCTCTTTGCCCATACCCACATAGTATTTCAGATCATACTTGGCGCGATCCGCATCGAAAATATCGCCGGTATAACAGATTGTACCTTCACAGACCTTGCCTGCTTCCTGCACCGCGTCCATGGCGACACGCATGTTTTCCACCCAGTTCAGACTGTCAAACACCCGGAACACATCCACCCCACTGGTGGCCGCCTGCGCAACAAAGCTTTGCACAACATTATCCGGGTAATTCGTGTATCCAACGCCGTTTGACGCGCGCAGCAACATCTGGGTCATCAGGTTGGGCATGGCGCGCCGGATATCGCGCAGCCGTTGCCACGGGCATTCCTGCAGGAACCGGTAGGCCACATCAAAGGTCGCCCCGCCCCAGCATTCCACGCTGAACAACTGCCCCAGATTGGCCGAATATGTCGGGGCGATCTTGATCAGATCAATGCTGCGCATCCGGGTCGCCAAAAGCGACTGATGCCCGTCGCGCATGGTGGTATCGGTGACCAGCAGCCGGGTTTGCACCGCCATCCAGTCGGCAACCGCCTGTGGCCCCTTATCATCCAGAATTTGCCGCGTGCCGGGTGCGCCGTATTTTGAGCGTTGTGCCGGTATGCGCGGGGCCCGCGCCTCGGCGTGGGGGCGGGGCCGGTCAGTGGTTTCAGGGTGGCCGTTGATGGTGATATCGGCCAGATATGTCAGGATTTTCGTGGCCCGGTCCCGGCGCTTGCGAAATTCAAACAGCTCAGGTGTCTGATCAATAAACTTGGTATGGTATTCATCGTTCAGAAACATCGGGTGTTTCAGCAGGTTTTCCACGAAGGCAATATTGGTGGACACGCCCCTGATCCGAAATTCCCGCAACGCCCGGTCCATGCGGGCTATTGCCCCTTCCGGCGTTTGGGACCAGGCGGTCACCTTTTCCAGCAGGCTGTCATAATACCGCGTGATCACCGCACCGGAATAGGCGGTACCGCCATCCAGCCGGATGCCCATGCCAGTGGCACCGCGATAAGCGGTGATGCGGCCATAATCCGGGATGAAATTATTGGTCGGATCTTCCGTGGTAATCCGGGTTTGCAACGCATGGCCAAACAGCGGCACCTCGGCCTGAGCGGCAATACCTGTCGCCTCGGCCAGGGTTTTGCCCTCGGCAATTTTAATCTGGGCGGCGACGATATCAATACCGGTGACTTCCTCGGTGACGGTGTGCTCCACCTGCACCCGCGGGTTCACCTCAATGAAATAAAACTCATCGCTGTCCATATCCATCAGAAATTCAACGGTGCCGGCGCATTCATAATTCACATGCTGACAAATCTTTTTGCCCAGCTCACACAAGGTTTCGCGCTGTTCCTGGCTCAGATACGGGGCAGGGGCGCGCTCAACCACCTTTTGGTTGCGCCGCTGAACCGAACAATCCCGCTCCCACAGATGATAAATCTCACCATGGCTGTCCCCCAGTATCTGCACCTCAACATGGCGGGCCCGCTGGATCATCTTTTCCAGAAAGCCTTCGTCATTGCCAAAGGCCGCATCCGCCTCGCGCCGCCCTTCAAGCAGTTTTTCCACCAGCTCATCCGGGCTGTTGATCGCCCGCATACCGCGCCCACCACCGCCCCAGCTGGCTTTCAGCATCAGCGGGTAACCCACCTTTGCCGCCTGTTTGGCCACAAGTTCCATGTCGTCGCCCAAAACTTCTGTCGCCGGGATCACCGGCACCCCGGCAGCCACCGCGACTTGCCGGGCTTTGGCCTTATCCCCTAACGCCCGCATGGTGGCGGCTTTGGGGCCGATAAACCGGATACCAGCCGCGTCGCAGGCATCAACAAATTCCGGGTTCTCTGACAGTAATCCATAGCCCGGATGGATCGCATCGGCACCGCTTTGCTGTGCAACGCGGATGATTTCCTCAATGCTCAGATAGGCGGCAACCGGGCCCATGCCCTCGCCAATGCGGTAGGCTTCATCCGCCTTGAAACGGTGCAGGCACAATTTGTCTTCCTCGGCGTAAACAGCGACAGTGCGTTTGCCCAGCTCATTGGCTGCCCGCATAATCCGAATGGCAATTTCACCACGGTTGGCAATTAGGATTTTCTGGAACTCGGACATGGGCAGACCTTTGGATTGGATGTCTCTTGCTGCGATGCAGTATACCGAGCCGGGCGGGGTTTCAACGATGGGTTGGGAGGGATTGCTGATTGCGCCGCGGCTTCGCCGCGTCGCGGGGCGATTTTTCTGCGAAAAATCGGATGCCTCCGGCGGGGATACTTTTGAAAAAGAGAATTGGATCAGAGCAGACGGTCTTTTGTTTTGCCCGGAAATTCGATCCCCAACTGCCCCATATTTGCCAGCAAATCTGCCCGCAAAATCTGCACCACATGGTCAGCCCCAACCTTCCCAAATGCCCCAAGCCCATAGTGAAACCCGCGCCCCAGCATGGCGAAATCAGCACCATTTGCGAAACCACGCAAAATATCCAAACCACCCGCAATACCACTGTCAAATATCAGCGGAAATGCTTCCCCGACTGCCTGACGCACATCCCTCAGCGCCTCAATTGCCGCCGGAGCCGCAGCAAACTGGCGACCGGCATGGTTGGACACCCAGATCGCATCCACCCCGGTGGCCACGATTTTTACCGCTGCCTCCGGGCCCAGCACCCCCTTGACGATCAGTGGCCCGTCCCATGCCCCGCGCAGGCGCTTCAGATAGTCCCAATCAGGTGAAGTGCGCAATAAATACCCGGCATGGGCGGTGGACGAAAGGCCGGTGGTCTCATCTGAAAAACCATCAATAAACCGCATCCGTGGCATGCCGGTGCGCATCATCCCCAGCGCCCAGCCGGGGCAGCGCGCCACCTGCGCCAGCAGGCGCGGCGTCAACACCGGCGGCGTGCGCAGACCGGAACGGCACTGGCGTTCCCGTCGGCTGGCCACAGGCACATCCACCGTCAAGACCAATGTGTGAAACCCGGCACCCCGAATGCGCCCCAGCATGGTGTGCAAAATACCCGGATCGCGCGGCGGATAAAGTTGAAACCAGCCCATATCGCCCACATCCGGGCCTATGGTTTCCGGGGTCTGTGTCGCCACCGTCGACAGGCAATAGGGGATCGAATTTTCAGCCGCCACCTGCGCCAGCAATCGTTCGGCATCCGGCCAGATCAGCCCGGACATCCCCACCGGCGCGATACCAAAGGGTGCGCCGTAGGTCTGGCCCAGAAACTTGGTTCTCAGCTCCGGCTTCTGTTCGCCGTGCAATACCGAAGGGCAAAGCACCACCCGGTCCAGTGCCGCCCGGTTGCGGTGTTTGGTGCCTTCATCGCCGGTGGCGCTGTCCAGGAATTCCCAGACAAAATGCGGAATTCGACGGCGCGCCCGGGCGCGCAGGTCAGATATCGCTGGGAACCGGCTGTGCAAATCCATGCATCAGGGCTAATAGTCTTTGACCGCGTTTTCCAGTGCATTGATGTCGCCAACCCCGTCCTGTTCGCGAATGGCAACGTCGATCAGCCGGGCCGCCACATAAACAAGGGTGGCGATTTCACCTGGCGCCTGCCCGTACCGTCCGGCAAACCGGCTGGCAAAGGGCGCGTCGCTTGCCAGAAAAGCGCTGCGTGCAGCTTCGGAAACCTGTGACACGGGCAAACCCCAGAACCCGCCGGATCCCGGCATCTGTACCGCCCCGATTACCACCACGATATCTGAGGCCGGCAATACCTGACCAGAGGTGATGATCGCCAACTGAGAATCCACCCCCCCCAAATGCCCTTCAGATGTTTCATCGGCGTGGCCGTCACGCTCTGCCGAGGCCAGCAGAAACGCCTGTTCGGCAACCGCCTCACTGCCCGCGGGCACAATGAACGTCACCTCAAATTCATGGGCAACAGTAGGGCTGGCAAACGCCAGCGCTACACTGGTTGGTATCAGAAACTTCAGCATCGTATTCCTTTCAGGTTGTCCGTTATAAAAGAACACTTAGCCCCTGTCTAACCCAACTCAAGCCAGCAGAGCCGCTAAACTGTTTCAACAAAAATAAAAGAACAATTGTCGAACATGGCTTTTCCTTTGCCTCCCCGGTCGATATATCAGGAACCATGAGCCACTCTGATGAAATCGACGCCTTTGACAATGCCGCCGCGCCCTCGCTGTCAGCAATGGCCATGGCGGCGCGTCCCACGGGTTATCTGGATGATCTGAACCCGGCACAACGCGACGCGGTTGAGGCGCTGGATGGCCCGGTTCTGATGCTGGCGGGGGCGGGTACCGGCAAAACCAAAGCCCTGACCACCCGCATCGTGCATCTGCTGAACACAGGCCGCGCACGGCCCAATGAAATTCTGGCGGTGACGTTTACCAATAAGGCGGCGCGGGAAATGAAAAACCGCGTCGGCTCCATGCTGGGGGAAACGGTTGAGGGCATGCCGTGGCTGGGCACCTTCCACGCCATCTGCGTGAAATTGCTGCGCCGCCACGCTGAACTGGTGGGGCTGAAAAGCAACTTTACCATATTGGATACCGATGATCAGGTGCGGCTGTTAAAGCAATTGGTTGTCGCCTCTGACATCGATGAAAAACGCTGGCCCGCCCGCCAGCTGGCCCATCTGATCGACGGCTGGAAAAACCGCGCCTGGACGCCGGACAAGGTGCCCAGCGCCGATGCGGCCGCCTTTAATAACCGCGGAATTGAACTTTACGCCCAGTATCAGGCCCGCCTTAAAACCCTGAACGCCGCCGATTTTGGCGATCTTCTGATGCACGTCGTCACCATCCTGCAAACCCATGACGATATCCTTGCCCAGTACCAGCGCTGGTTCAAATACATCCTTGTGGACGAATATCAGGATACCAATGTGGCGCAATACCTGTGGCTGCGATTGCTGGCGGGGGGGCACAAAAACATCTGCTGTGTCGGCGATGATGATCAGTCGATCTATGGCTGGCGCGGCGCCGAGGTCGGCAATATCCTGCGCTTTGAAAAAGATTTCCCCGGTGCCAAGGTGGTGCGGCTGGAACAGAATTACCGCTCGACCCCCGATATTCTGGCCGCCGCATCCGGTGTTATATCCGGCAATTCAGACCGGCTGGGCAAAACCCTCTGGACCCAGGCCGAACAGGGCGAAAAGGTCCGCCTGATCGGCCATTGGGATGGTGAGGAAGAGGCCCGCTGGATCGGCGAAGAAGTTGAAGCCATGCAGGGCGGCACCCGTCAGATGGCCCCCAAATCGCTGGATGACATGGCCATCCTCGTGCGTGCCTCCCACCAGATGCGCGCCTTTGAAGACCGGTTCCTGACCATCGGTCTGCCCTACCGCGTCATCGGCGGGCCGCGGTTTTATGAACGTTTGGAAATCCGCGACGCCATGGCCTATTTCCGCGTCGCCACCAGCCCGGATGATGATCTGGCGTTTGAACGGATTGTGAACACCCCCAAACGCGGGGTCGGGGGCAAGGGCTTGCAGACCCTGCAGCTCACCGCCCGGCAAAACGGCATATCCCTGCTGGAAGGCACCCGGCTGGCGCTTGAAACCGGTGAGGTGAAAGGCAAAGCCAAGGCCGAGCTGGCCAAACTTGTGGCCGGTTTTGACCGCTGGCGCGCCCAGATCAAAGACGCCGGCCGCTCCCATATCGAACTGGCCGAGGTCATATTGGAAGAAAGCGGCTACACCGAGATGTGGCAAAACGACAAAACCCCCGAAGCACCGGGGCGGCTGGAAAACCTCAAGGAACTGGTCAAGGCGCTGGAACAATTCGACAATCTGCAAGGCTTTCTGGAACATGTCGCGCTGATCATGGACAATGAAACCGACGCCGATGAACCCAAAGTCTCAATCATGACCCTGCACGGCTCCAAAGGCCTTGAATACCCCGCGGTGTTCCTGCCCGGCTGGGAAGATGGGCTGTTCCCATCCCAGCGTTCCATGGACGAAAGCGGGCTGAAAGGGCTGGAAGAAGAACGCCGCCTTGCCTATGTCGGCATCACCCGCGCCGAAGAGGTCTGCACCATATCCTTTGCCGCCAACCGCATGGTCTATGGCCAGTGGAATTCACAACTGCCGTCGCGCTTCATTGATGAACTGCCCGCGGAACACGTCGATGTGCTGACCCCGCCGGGCCTGTATGGCGGTGCATATGGCGCCGCCGCCCCGGATTTTGGCAGCGATATGGATGACCGGGTCGCACAGGCCGACGGCTACAATTCCCCCGGCTGGAAACGCCTGCAAGCCCGCAGTCAGCAACGCGGCATGGGCCAGCCGTCTGAGGCAAAAAACACCGTCATCGACCTGAACGCCAGCTCTGCCTTCACCCAGGGCGACAGAATTTTTCACCAAAAATTCGGTTACGGTTATATTATGGGCATTGAGGGCGATAAGCTGGACATTGAATTTGAAAAATCCGGCTCAAAGAAAGTCGTGGCAAAGTTTGTCGTCGCGGCTGGACGCGAGGATGACGTGCCATTTTAAGCGGCGCACGAATTTTCTGCGAAAATTCAAGCTGGCGCCACATAGAGGCAGGCAAATGAACCAACAAACTGATCGCCAGACTGATGAAATCACCCTGCGCACCGATCTTGCCGCTGCCTTCCGCCTTGCGGTGCATTTCAACTGGCACGAAAGCGTCGGCAATCATTTCAGCGCCGCTGTTTCCGCGGATGGCTCCAAATTTCTGATGAACCCGAAATGGCAGCATTTTTCCACCATCAGGGCCAGTGATCTGTTGCTGCTGGATGCCAGCGATCCGGACACACTTGATCGCCCCGACGCCCCGGACCCCAGCGCCTGGTGCATTCACGGCGCCCTGCACCGTGCCCATCCCAATGCCCGGGCGGTGTTGCATTGTCACCCGGACTACGCCACCGCCCTTGCCACACTGAAAGACCCGACCATGCTGCCGATTGACCAGAACACCGCCCGGTTTTTTGGCCATGTGGCGGTTGATCTGAATTATGGCGGGCTGGGGGACAATGCCGCCGAAGGTGCGCGGATTGCCAGATCACTTGGCAACCACTCAACCCTGCTGATGGGAAATCACGGCGTCACAACCACCGCCAGCACCATCGCACAGGCATTTGATGACCTATATTTCTTTGAACGAGCTGCCAAAACCCTGATGCTGGCCTATGCCAGCGGTCAGCCACTGAATATTATGTCAGATGAAATAGCGGCAAAAACCGCCGAAGAATGGGCTGAATATGCCGGTTCAGCTGTGGCACATTTTGAACATCTCAAACAAATGCTGGATCGCACCGACCCCGGCTATCGCGATTAAAACAAAATTAGCCGCGCCGCCGCCACCAGTGCTGTCAGTCGGATCAGCCATTT
>CAZETX010000047.1:0-21104 GCA_964514925.1 uncultured Marinosulfonomonas sp. | reverse complement strand
GGCGGCAGTTTGATGAGGTGATCAGCACCTTTCGCAGCCCGTTTCAGCGCGACCGCGACCGGATCATCCATTCAAGCGCCTTTCGCCGCCTGAAACACAAGACCCAGGTTTTTGTTGAACATGAGGGCGATTATTACCGCACCCGGCTGACCCATACCATTGAGGTGGCACAGGTGGCGCGCACCGTTGCGGGTGCGCTGGGGTTAAATCAGGAACTGGCGGAAGCCGTCGCACTGGCCCATGATCTGGGGCATCCGCCCTTTGGCCATACTGGCGAAGATGCGCTGGCGGTGCTGATGGCGCCCTACGGCGGATTTGATCACAATGCGCAGGCCATTCGCATTCTGACCCGGCTGGAACGGCACTATGCGGATTTCGACGGGTTGAACCTAAGCTGGGAAACGCTGGAAGGCATTGCCAAACATAACGGGCCGGTGACCGGGGATGTGCCCTATGCGCTGGCAGAGTTTAATGCGATTTACGATCTGGAACTGGATGGCTATGCCAGCGCCGAGGCGCAGGTGGCGGCATTTTCCGATGACGTGGCCTATAATCACCATGATCTGCATGATGGCTTGCGTGCCGGATTGTTCGATGAGGCCGACCTGATGGAGTTGCCATTAACCGGCCCGGCATTTGCCGAAGTGGATCGGCTATACCCCGGTCTTGACCCGATGCGCCGGCGCCATGAGGCATTGCGCCGGGTGTTTGGGGTGATGGTTGAGGATGTCATTGCCATTGCCCGGACACGGCTGGCGGCGGCAGACGCAAAGTCTGTGGATGATATTCGCGGGCTAGGCAAACCGATGATCCGGTTTTCCAAAAAACTATACATGGAGATCAAGGCGATCAAGGCGTTCCTGTTTAAACGCATGTACCGCGCCCCCAGTGTCATGGTGGAGCGTGCCCGCGTGACCAAAGTGATCGAAGAACTGTTCCCGCTATATATGGCGCGCCCGGAATTGTTGCCCGATGAATGGCGCGGTGATGTTTCCGGGGGGCAGGGGGACAGCGAACTGGCGCGCATCGTGCTGGATTATGTAGCCGGAATGACCGACAGGTTTGCCATTCAGGAACATGGCCGGTTGCTGGGCGGCGGGTGATTTTTCGCAGAAAAATCGTGGCACCGTTGACGCGGGGCTGGGGCGTGCTAGAGGTGCGCAGACAGAATTTTGGACGTGTTTGATGAACCTTTTTACAGATATTCGCACGGTGGTTACCAACAGCCTTACCGCAATGGTTGCGGCTGGTGAACTGCCTTCGGGCCTGAGCTTTGACAATGTCAGTGTTGAGCCGCCCCGTGACGCGTCCCATGGCGATATGGCCAGTAACGCGGCCATGGTGCTGGCCAAGCCTGCCGGGATGAAACCGCGTGATATTGCGGAAAAGTTGGCGGAACACCTGCGCAATGAGCCGCGGATAGCATCTGTGGATGTGGCCGGGCCGGGGTTTTTGAACCTGCGGCTAAGCCCTGATGTCTGGCAGGGTGTGGTTGCCGATGTACTGGCGCAGGGCAACGGTTTTGGTCGTTCTGATCTGGGGGCCGCACGCAAGGTGAATGTGGAATTTGTATCGGCCAACCCCACCGGTCCCTTGCATGTGGGCCATGCCCGCGGGGCGGTTTTTGGGGATGCGCTGGCCAGCCTGCTGGATTTCGCCGGCTATGATGTCACCCGTGAATATTACATCAATGATGGCGGCGGGCAGGTGGATGTGCTGGCGCGCTCAGTATTTGAGCGCTACCGGGAAGCCTGCGGGTTAAGCCCCGAGATTGCCGAAGGATTGTATCCGGGCGATTATCTGGTGCCCATTGGCGAGGCGTTCAAGGCGATACACGGCGACGCCCTGATTGACCGGCCCGAGGCCGATTGGCTGGCTGAACTACGTGAATTTTCGACCGAAGCGATGATGGGTCTGATCCGGGGTGATCTGGCGGCGCTGGGGATCGAAATGGATGTGTTTTACAGCGAAAAATCACTGTACGGGTCCGGTAAGATCGAAGCAGCAATTGCGGATCTGGACCAGAAGGGTCTGATCTATGAGGGCACGCTGGAACCGCCTAAGGGTAAGTTGCCGGATGATTGGGAACCGCGCGAGCAAACCCTGTTCAAATCCACTGCCCACGGCGATGACGTGGACCGGCCGGTGAAAAAATCGGATGGTTCCTGGACCTATTTCGCCCCCGACATTGCCTATCACTATGACAAGATTGAACGTGGTTTTGATGAGCTGATCGACATTTTAGGGGCTGATCACGGTGGCTATGTCAAACGGATGAAAGCCGCCGTTGCGGCGCTGTCGGATGGCCGTGTGCCGCTGGATATCAAATTGACGCAACTGGTGCGGTTGTTTGAAAATGGTGAACCTTTCAAGATGTCCAAGCGCGCCGGGACATTCGTTTTGTTGCGCAAGGTGGTGGATCTGGTCGGGCGCGATGTGACCCGGTTTGTCATGCTGACCCGAAAGAACGAAGCGCCGCTGGATTTTGATCTGGACAAGGTGCGGGAGCAATCCAAGGAAAACCCGGTGTTTTATGTGCAATACGCCCATGCCCGGGTGTGTTCGGTGTTGCGCAAGGCTGCGGAGGCTAAAATCGAACTGACCGACAGTGCCCATCTTGAGGACACGGCAGAGTTTGCGCTGGCCAAAAAACTGGCGGAGTGGCCGCGCATTGTTGAATTGGCGGCGCGCACCCGTGAACCACATCGAATCGCCTTTTATCTTTATGATCTGGCGTCGGATTTCCACGCGCTTTGGAACCGGGGCAACGAAAAACCGCAGCTTCGCTTCCTGCAGGACGGCGATTCAGCGGCGTCGGCGGCGAAAATCGCCCTGCCGCGCGCCGTAGCCGTTGTTATTTCCGCAGGTCTTGGTATTCTGGGGGTGACTCCGGCGACGGAAATGCGCTGACTTACAGGTGCAACCGTCGACTATACCGGGGCGAGGTGTAGGCAAGATAATCTGAGAGGTGGGATTTATTCCACCATCTTGGAGCAGCGAGGCGAAATGGCGGAAATTCAATATGGTGATGTCGGTGTGGAAGCACCGGCGTTGAACAGTGCAAAACTGGCGGGTTTGGTAAACTGGCTGGGGGCACTGGTTTCGGTGACCCTGATCGCCGGATTGGCGTTCTGGGGCTATCAGTTAATGGTGCGTGATGTGTCCGGGGTGCCGGTTGTGCGCGCTTTGGAAGGCCCCATGCGTGTCGCCCCGGAAGACCCCGGTGGCGCAAGTGCCCAGTATCAGGGGCTGGCGGTGAATAACATCGCCGCCGTTGGTGAAGCCGAGGCCCCGGCGGAACGGCTGGTGCTGGCCCCCAAGCCAACGGTTGTTGGCGGGCAGGACCCGACGGTGGCCGCGCTGGATACGTTGCAGTCGACTGTGGGAACTGAAACTGTTGCTGTCGCACCGCAAGAAACTGTCACGCCAGCCGTGCCGGCGTCGCCAGATGCAACATCCCAAGACAATGCTGTCACCACATCCCAAACCGCCGCCCCGGTTCAGGAACCAGCGACAGATCAGGCGTCCCTGATTGATGCTGCACTGCGTGAAGCAGGGGGCAGTGCCAGTGTCGCGACTGAAGCACTACATGACGGGGCAATCGCCAGTGATGTGGCCGGTGTAAGTACTTCAATGCGACCACTGGCGCGCCCGGAAACTGTGACGGCCAGTGCCGCGACAGCAATTGTCCCGGTTGCCGCTGCCGGGGATCAGGTTAAATCATTAAATCCGGCAGACCTGCCCGCCGGGACTCGACTGGCCCAGTTGGGGGCATTTGATTCTGTGGCCATTGCCAAATCAGAATGGGTTCGGATGTCGACAAAATTTGAAGAATATTTGGCCGGGAAATCCCGCGTCATTGAGCAAGCTCAATCGGGTGGTAAAGTGTTTTACCGACTACGCGCCCACGGCTTTGAAGACCTGTCAGATGCTCGTCGGTTTTGTTCGGCAATTCTAGCGGGTCAGGGCAATTGTATTCCGGTTGTCACACGGTAAATGGGTCAGGGCGCATGTATTCTAGGCTGTAGCGGCCCGCGTCTGACACCACAGGAAGCCCGGTTTTTTGCCGAAGCCCGGCCATTTGGCTTCATCCTATTTGCCCGCAACATCGAAACGCCAGAGCAGTTGCGCAGGTTGTGTGGCGATTTGCGGCAGGCGGTCGGCAGCCGGGTGCCAATTCTGATCGATCAGGAAGGCGGCAGGGTGGCGCGGCTGCGGGCGCCGCACTGGCATGAATGGATGCCCCCGTATGAACAGGTGCGCGCCTCAGGTGGCAATGCCAGGCGCAGTATGCGGCTGCGGTATCGGCTGATTGGGCACGAGCTGCGCGACGTTGGCATTGATTGTAATTGTGCCCCTGTGGCGGATATTGCGCGCAACGCCACCCATGAAATTCTAGCCAACAGGTGTTACGGTTCTGATCCCGGCCTGGTGGCGGATATCAGCCGCTCTGTGGCGCAGGGTCTGGTTGATGCCGGTATCATGCCGGTGCTGAAACATATGCCCGGCCACGGGCGGGCTGTGTTGGACAGCCATCTTGAATTGCCCATCGTTACAGCATCACAGACTGATTTGCGTGCCACCGATTTTGCACCTTTCAAAGCGCTTAACGATCTGCCGATGGCGATGACAGCGCATATTGTTTACAGTGAAATTGATGAACTTCCGGCTACCTTTTCCCCTAAGGTCATTGATATGATACGGGCAGAAATTGGATTTCAGGGATTGCTGATGAGCGACGACATTTCAATGCAGGCACTTAGCGGTTCGGTTGCCGAGCGATCGCGCCTGGCGCTGGGGGCCGGCTGTGATGTTGTGTTGCATTGCAACGGTGATCCGGGGGAAATGCAAGCGGTGGCAGCGGCTTGCGGTGAACTAAATCGGGCTGGCTCAGAGCGGGGTGCGCGGGCACTGGCATCGCGCGGTACCGGGTCGGAAATAGATATTGAGGCGACCCGGGCCGAACTGGCAGAGTTGATCAGGGGCGGTGTCATTGTCTGAAGAGATGTTTGAAACCGACACGCAGCCGGTTGCTGAGCGTTTGGCAGCTGAGGCGCTGATTGTAGATGTTGATGGCTATGAAGGCCCGCTTGATCTGTTGCTGATGCTGTCGCGCACGCAAAAGGTTGATCTGCGAAAAATCTCTATTCTGGATCTGGCCGTACAATATCTGGGCTTTGTGGAAAAGGCCCGCGAACTGCGTCTGGAACTGGCGGCCGATTATCTGGTGATGGCCGCCTGGCTGGCGTTTTTGAAATCCCGTTTGTTGTTGCCCCCTGATCCGACGGATGAGGGCCCCAGCGGCGCCGAACTGGCCGCCCACCTGGCGTTCCAGCTGGAACGGTTACAGGCCATGCGTGAAGCCGCTGCCAAAATCATGGCGCGTGATCAGAAGGGGCGCGATTTCTTTGTTCGGGGCGTGCCTGAAAACGTCGCGCGGGTCAAAAACATCACCTACACGGCGACGCTGCTTGATCTGATGCAGGCCTATGCCCGTATTCGCACCAAGGATGAATTCCGCCCCTATTCGGTAGACCGGGAAAAGATCATGACCATGGAGGCCGCATTGGACCGCATGCGCGGCTTGATCGGTTATGCCGGGGACTGGACCGATCTGGTCAGCTACCTGCCCGAAGGTTGGGAAAGTGACCCCGCCAAACGGCGCTCTGCCACCGCTGCAACCTTTGCTGCCAGTCTTGAGCTGGCCAAAGCCGGCCAGATAGAACTGCGCCAATCCGATACATTTGCCAATATTGAAATACGAAAGATACCCCATGTCTGAAGACCTGGAAGAAAGCCTGTTTGAAGCCCCGCCACTGGGTGAACAGGAACGCATGGTTGAGGCGATATTATTTGCCACCGCTGAACCGATATCTGTGGCCGAGCTGAACGCCCGCATGCCCCATGGGGCAGATGGGGCTGTTGCCGTTGAACAGCTGCAAAAACGCTATGACGGGCGCGGGGTGCAGGTGATAAAAGTAGGGGATTGCTGGGCAATTCGCACGGCGGCCGATCTGGGGTTCCTGATGCGTAAGGAAACCGTGGAAACCCGTAAACTTTCGCGCGCTGCCGTCGAAACGCTGGCAATTATCGCCTACCATCAACCGGTTACCCGGGCTGAGATCGAAGAAATTCGCGGCGTCAGTGTTAGTCGTGGTACGGTGGATCAGCTGCTCGAACTGGAATGGATCAGGTTTGGCCGCCGCCGGATGACCCCCGGCCGCCCGGTTACCTTTGTTGTGACACAGGGGTTTTTGGATCATTTCGGGCTGGAAAATGCCCGCGATCTGCCGGGCTTGCAGGAATTGCGCGCTGCCGGATTGTTGGAAAACCGGACGCCACCTGGCGCCGCCCTGGAGTTGGGGGAAGATGAGGCTGACCCGGAAGACCAGGAAGAAATGTTTGAGGACGAATAAAACAGGAGTCTGACAATGAATATAGAACGGCTAATACGCATGATCGTGCGAATGTTTACGCGCAAACTTATGAACCGCGGCATCGATGCGGGTCTGGATTATGCAACGCGCAAAGGCGACAAAGACAAACCTGTCACGCAGGAAAACCGCGAACGGGCGAAACAAACAAAAGCAATTGCCAAAAAAGCACGGCAGGGTGCCCGGCTGGCGCGCCGCATCGGCAGAATGTAAAACCCGTCCATTCTTCTTTTTCCAAATATCCCCTGAGCGGAGCGAAATCGCCCGAAGGGCTAAAGATAATGCGCCGCAGGCGCGCCTTTAAATCAGGTTTTGAAATGTTTGGACAGTTTCAGCCCCTGTCCCTGATAATTTGATTTTATGCCCGAACCGTATAACGTCCCTGGGATCGCAGACATCTTTTCATAGACCAGACGCCCCACCAGCTGTCCATGTTCCAGAACGAACGGGGCTTCATGGCAGCGCACTTCCAGCACGCCACGTGAACCGGCCCCCCCGGCTGCGTCATAGCCAAAGCCCGGGTCAAAGAACCCGGCGTAATGCACGCGGAATTCACCCACCATGGCGATATAGGGGGCCATTTCGGCGGCGTGATCGGGGGGGATGGCAATGGCTTCGCGGCTGACCAGAATATAAAATGCCCCCGGATCCAGTATGATCCAGCCGGCTTCTGTCCGGACTTCTTCCCAGTAATCCGCAGGGTCGTAATAGGCAATTTTTGACAGATCAATGACACCGGTATGGGGCTTGGCGCGGTAGCCCACCAGATCACCGCTATCCGGTTTCAGGTCAACCGAAAACCCCAACCCGTCTGCAATGCTGGCATCGCCATCCACAATAGCCGAGCGGTCATGCAATGCTTTCAGAGCGGCGTCGTCGATGATGGTTTTGCCCTGGCGAAAAACTATCTGGTTCAGCATTTGTCCGGGTTGCACCACCACGGAAAATGACCGCGGGCAGATTTCGACATAAAGCGGGCCATTATAACCCTTGGGCACCCGGTCAAATTCCACCCCGTGATCGGTGATGATACGGGTCAGAAGATCAAGCCGGCCAATGGAGGATTTGGCACTGGCGGCGGCGGTCATATCGGTTGGCAGGTTCAGGGATTCCAGCAGTGGCACCACATAGACGCAGCCTTTTTCAAGCACCGCGCCACCGGACAGGGCAATTTCGTGCATTTTAAAATCTTTAAGCCGGTCCGCAACAGTTCGTTTGGTGCCGGTCAGGAATGATGCACGCACGCGGTAGGCGATGTTGCCCAGTCGCAAGTCAAGCGAGGCCGGTTGAACCTGCCCGGTTACTATCGGCGTTTCAGTGGTAATTGAGCCTGTAGCAATCAGTGCCTGAATTTGGTGATCTGCTAATACGCCGGTTGGTGTCATCGGCCTTTGTTCCCCCCGGGGTTCATACAGAAACGCCCGCTTTGCGGATGCAAAAACGGGCGGGATGTGTTGGTCGGGCTAGCAGGACTCGAACCTGCGACCTTCCGTCCCCCAGACGGACGCGCTACCAGGCTGCGCCATAGCCCGACTTGTGACCGTTGATACTGTTTTTGCGGGCAGGGGCAAGCACCAATGGCCGGGTTTTTTAGCGAATTACGATGAAGCCACGTCATCCATGTTTTTTTTCAGCTTTACAAGCCGGTCGTAGAGTTCCCCGAACACTTTTGGATCGGGGCGATTTTGGCTGATCCCGGCCGCGTTGCGCAGGGCCGCTGCAACGCCCGTGATACCGGGGGGCGCAACGGCATTGTCATCCGGATCATCCGGAATGTCTGCGACGATGGGTTTGGGGGCCGCGGGTTGTTTGGCTTTTGCAGCAGCCGTGGCGTCAATATGGGCCTGATCCGGGCCACTTAAAATATCACCGCGGGGGCCACGTTCTGGTTCCGTAGGGGAATTGTCGACCGGTGCAGCATGCTTTGCTGCCAGCGCTTTGATTCTGGAATTGTCATTGATCGGAACGACGTTTTCGACCTTTTCGGGAACCGCATTCAGTTCGATACCGGCCTGATCTGCGGTGGCTTCTATGATATTTGAACCACCCACCGGCGGCGACAGGGCCGCCACATGTTTGATGCCTTCCTTACGCAGCAGCTTTTGAACACCGCGTATGGTCATGCCGTCATTGTGCAACAGCTGCTTGATGCCGCCCAACAGCTCCATGTCTTTTGGGCGGTAATAGCGCCGTCCGCCAGCGCGTTTGACCGGTTTTACCTGGGTAAACCGGCTTTCCCAGAAGCGCAGCACATGGGTTGGGGTGCCAAGCCAGTCCGCCACCTCGGAAATGGTGCGGAATGCATCGGGCGACTTATCCATTTTTGGCCTTAGCCCTTGTTGCCGTCGGCAACGCGGGCTTTCATGATGTGGGAGGGTCGGAAAGTCAGAACCCGGCGCGGTGATATGGGAACTTCCTGCCCGGTCTTTGGATTTCGGCCAACACGGGCCGACTTTGAGCGCACCTTGAATGTGCCAAAGGATGATATTTTGACAGTCTCACCCTTCACCAATGCGTCTGACACATGGTCCAGAACATTTTCGACCAATTGAGCGCTTTCATTGCGTGAAAGGCCCACTTCACGAAACACTGCTTCTGACAAATCCATTCTTGTCAAAGTACTATTTCCCATTTCCGTCCCCCTAAATGCTTTGTCGAACAATAGGGCGAGGGCGAATTACGAGTCAATATCAAGAACTTGGGAAGTACAGTTAACTGGTCGATTTAAGCCGTTACCAGCGCAAAACCACCGAACCCCAGGCCAATCCGCCGCCAATTGCTTCCAGAATCAGCAATTCACCGGGTTTGAATTTACCGTCCGCCTTGCCTGTGGACAGGGCTAGGGGAATCGATGCCGCCGAGGTATTGCCGTGATCCTGCACGGTTACGATGACCTGATCCATGGATAACCCGAGCTTTTTGGCGGTACCGGCGATGATGCGGATATTGGCCTGATGTGGCACGATCCAGTCCAGATCGGCATCGCTCAGGTTGGCCTTGGCAAGGGCGGTGCGCGCGGTTTGCGCCAGTTTAATGACAGCATGTTTGAACAGTTCCGGGCCCTGCATTTTCACCACACCAACCGTGCCCGTGGCCGAGACACCGCCATCAACATAAAGCAGATCACGGTGGGAACCGTCAGAATTCAGGTCAACCGCCAGGATGCCGGTATCCTGTGGGGTGCCGTTGCCGGTTGCGGCCTCTAGCACCACTGCGCCGGCGCCATCGCCAAACAACACGCAAGTGGCGCGATCTTTGAAATCCAGGATGCGGGAAAATGTTTCCGCACCGATCACCAGCACACGTTTGGCCTGACCCGATACTATCAGCGCATTGGCATTGGACATGGCAAAGACAAAGCCCGCGCAAACCGCCTGTATATCAAAGGCATAGCCCTGTTTCATACCCAAAGCCGCCTGCACCATGGTGGCTGTAGACGGGAAGGTATAATCGGGTGTTGAGGTGGCCAGTATCAGGGCGTCGATATCATCCGGTAACAGTTTGGCGTCGCTAAGCGCGGCTTTGGCGGCCTGAATTGCCAGATCAGACGTGGCCTGATCATCGGCGGCAAAATGGCGGCGTGAAATTCCGGTACGGGTGCGTATCCATTCATCTGTTGTGTCCAGCGTTTTTTCAAATTCTGAATTCTCAACAACACGTTCAGGCAGATAATGCCCGACACCGCGTATCACTGCCCGTATTGTCATTCGCCCACACTGCTTTTGTTTTGATTGGTATCCTGACTTGATGTTGCACCAAGGGCAACCCGGGCGGCAAGGCGCTCGGAAAAGCCGCTTTCGGCCAGTTGCACCGCCAGATTGACCGCCGCAGAAATACCTGTGGCATCGGCCGAGCCGTGGGATTTGATCACCGTGCCGTTCAGGCCCAGAAACACCCCGCCATTAACCCGGCGCGGATCAATGCGCCTGGACAGGCGTTTCAGCGAGGTCAGGGCCAACAATGCAGCGATGCGGGCAAAGGGCGTTGCCTTAAAAGCCTGCCCCAGAAATTCACTGATCAGGCTGGCGGTCCCTTCGCCGGTTTTCAGCGCTACATTGCCGGTAAAACCGTCGGTAACAATTACATCCACCCGGTCAGAAGGGATATCGCCGCCTTCGACAAAACCAACATATTCAAACGCGCCATTTTCGGCCCGTTCGGCGATCAGTTCATTGGCGTCTTTTAGTTCGGGCCGGCCTTTGGTTTCTTCAGTGCCAACATTCAGCAAACCGACGCGCGGGCGTTCCAGACCCAAACCGTTACGGGCATAGGAGGCCCCCATGGTGGCGTATTGCAACAGATCCTGTTCGTCCGCCCGGATATCAGCACCAACATCCAGCATAATGTTAAAGCCGTTTTTGGAACGTGAGGGCCAGAGACAGGCAATGGCCGGGCGGTTTACACCCGCCATTTTGCGCAACCGGATCATTGAGATCGCCATGAGCGCGCCGGTATTGCCACAGGAAACAGCAACGCTGGCTTTGCCATCGCGCACGGCGTCGATGGTGCCCCACATGGAACTGCCTTTACCATTGCGCATGGCATGGCTGGGCTTGTCTTCCATGGTGATCACGTCATCTGCATGACAGATTTTCACCCTGTCAATCAGCTCGCGCTTGCGGGTGATCAGGGGTTTCAGCTTGGCTTTGGGGCCGTGCAGGATAAAGCCGATATCCGGATATTTGGCAGCCGACAGCGCAAGGCCTGCCACAACTGCCGCAGGTCCATGGTCACCGCCCATGGCGTCAACCGAAATAATGGTACGGGGGGCCCCGCCGGGATTAGAAAGGTCTGTTTCCGCCATGCCCCGATTGCCTGAGAACGCGCCCTAGGCCGCGTCTTCGTCGTCAAAGTCGATGTCATCAACGACAGCAACGACTTCACGCTCGGCATAGTGGCCACAGGAAGGACAAACATGGTGTGGTCGCTTAAGCTCTCCACAGTTTGGACATTCAGCGGGGTTAGCCGGTGTCAGGGATTGATGGGCGCGGCGCATTCCGCGCCGTGAACGGGTGATTTTACTTTTTGGGACAGCCATGTCGCGAACCTTTGGGCTATGGATATTGGGGCATGCCCCGATCCGAATTTCAAGTCTTGTCCGGGTCTTACGCGCAATGCGCGCCCGTGTCCAACCTATCTTGTAAACAAGGCCGGGAACATACTGTCATTATACCCGTTTGCAAGGGGCTATTTGCAGGAATTATTTTGTGTCGTCTTTAAGCCCGTCGCGCAGAGATTTAAGATGTGCAAATGGACGGGCATCTGCGTCGGTCATGGCCGGTTTACCGGGGGCGGTAAAATTGGCGTTTTCAAGTTCAGCATCAGCTGTGCGCGGAAACTGGGGCAGGGCAAGGGCCAGTGCTTCGACCATGACAACGCCGGGATCAATTATGTCAGACATAATCTCGGCGGTTTCGTCCACGGGCATTTCAAGTTCGCTTCCGGCTTCAAAATCCGGAAACGATCGCAGAAAGCTGCGTTTCACCTGTTCGTCGATACGGGTGTTCACAGGTTCCAGTGTTACCACACATGACTGAACCGCAGTGGCGCCAAGCTGTGCGCTAAGGTGCCAGTCAGATTTACCAACCGGGGTTAATGTGCCGCTAAAGCTAAACTTGCGCAGCGAGAGGAGGCCCAGTTCTTCGGCGATCATCCGGCGAATATCCACATCGGGTGTTATGCGAAAAGCAACAGCTTTTTTACCCGGAAGCTCAGCTATGACAAGTGGATGTGACCAGGGACGGGAAAGTTGGGATTGGGGCATTGGCATGTCTTCTTGAATAGCGGGCATAGATTAGTTAAGCCGGATAAAAGGCATTAAGCTGTGTGGCAAGGGGGCAAAATGGGCATTCTTACGGGTAAAGTCAAAGTATTGTTACTGGGGCTGATTGTTTTGAGCACAGCGTCCTGCGCCACCCAGTTTCGCAACCATGGTTATGCACCCAGTGAGGCAGATCTGGCCAATGTTGTTATAGGCTCGGATACGCGGGAAACAGTTGCAACCGTTGTGGGGCGCCCTTCGGCTGAGGGGCTGTTGCAGGATGGTGCGTGGTATTATGTTGAAAGCCGGTTCCGTCATTTCGCCTATCAGGCGCCCAAAGAAATTGAGCGGGAAGTTGTCGCGATCAGTTTTGATGCTGGTGGTCGGGTGTCCAATATAGAGCGATTTGGCCTGAATAATGGCCGGGTGATTGCTTTGTCGCGTCGGGTGACGGCGACAACTTCGGCCAAGGTGCCGTTCCTGCGACAATTGCTGGGCAATATCGGGCGTGGGGCCCAGGGGCTGTTTAACTAGTTTTGGGCTCAAATTTCAGGGCAGCACCGTTGATGCAGTAACGTTGCCCCGTTGGCTGTGGCCCATCAGCAAAGACGTGGCCAAGATGGGCCTTGCAGTCAGTGCAATGAACCTCGGTGCGGCGCATGAAAAATTTGGTGTCTGATTTTTCGCCTACATTTTCAGCAATAGAAGGTTGATAGAACGAGGGCCAGCCAGTGCCACTGTCAAATTTTGCGTCCTGATCAAACAACGTGGCCCCACAACAAATACAACTGAACTGACCCGGGGATTTGGGGAAGTCATCATTGGAAAATGCCCGCTCGGTGGCGTGTTTTCGGGTAACGTCATAGGCTTGTTTTGACAGTTGCGCGCGCCATTCCGCTTCGGTCTTTTCAATATTTGCCATGTTGATCCCTTTGATTACTGTAGCGTTGATGTAGTCACGGCGGCGGGGAAAGTGAAATTTTTTGTAAATAATTTGAGTCTCCGACGGGGATATTTAGGAAAAGAACAAGCTGTTGACCATGGAGGATGGGACGCGTAGCAGCGTCGCCATGGCCCGTGCACCCTTATTACAAGTCTCTGATATATCGCTGACATTTGGCGGGGACCCGGTATTTGACGGGCTGGATGTGGTTATTCAGCCTGGCGAACGGTTGGCGTTGGTGGGGCGCAATGGTTCTGGCAAATCCACCTTGATGAAGGTGATGGCTGGCATTGTTGAGGCGGACCGTGGCCAAATCACCGCCGGTGCGGGTGTGAACATTGGGTATCTGGAGCAAGACCCTGATATGTCAGGGTTTTCAACCTTGGGAGATTTTGCTGCGCGGGATTTACATGCGGCAGAAACCTATCGGGTTGAGCGCGTGGCCGAGGGGTTGAAGTTTAACCCGGATGGATCAATCGCCACGGCGTCAGGCGGTGAGCGGCGGCGTGCGGCACTGGCGGGATTGCTGGCGCATGAGCCGGCGCTGATGTTGCTGGACGAACCAACAAATCATTTGGATATTGAGGCTATTAGCTGGCTGGAGCAGCAGTTGCGCAGCACCAGATCCGCCTATGTGCTGATCAGCCATGACCGGGCATTTTTGCGGGCCCTGACCCGGGGGATATTGTGGATTGATCGCGGCATTGTGCGGCGCCATGAAAGTGGATTTGACGGATTTGAAGCCTGGCGTGACACGGTATGGGCAGAAGAAGATCTGAATCGTCATAAACTGGACCGCAAAATAAAATCTGAGGCCAGGTGGGCAGTTGAGGGTATATCGGCGCGGCGCAAGCGCAATCAGGGGCGTGTACGGGCATTGGCAGAATTGCGCGGTGAGCGGGCCGGGATGATCCGCCGGCAAGGCACGGCGGGCATGGCATTTGAGGCTGGGAAAAAGTCCGGAAAGCGCGTGATTGAGGCGGTTTGCATTGGCAAATCCTATGGTGAGCAGTGTCTGTTGTTTGATTTTTCCCTGCGAATCGCCCGTGGGGAAAGGATTGCTTTTGTCGGTCCAAATGGGGTTGGTAAGACCACGTTGTTGAAGATGTTGATCGGTCAGCTAGAGCCTGACAGGGGTACAGTCACCTTGGGCAGTAATGTTGAGATGGTCAGTTTTGATCAGAATCGCACCGGCTTGATGCCGGACAAATCACTGTGGGAAAACCTGACGGGTGACCCGGAAATGGCGGTATCCGGCAAGGCGGACCAGATCATGGTGCGTGGCACACCACGCCATGTGGTGGGTTATTTGAAGGAGTTTTTATTCTCTGACGCACAGGCCCGCGCCCCGGTGCGCAGCCTGTCAGGGGGCGAAAAATCCCGGCTGTTATTGGCACGGCTGATGGCACGAAATTCTAACCTTCTGGTGTTGGATGAACCGACGAATGATCTGGATATAGAAACGCTGGATCTGTTGCAGGAGTTGTTGGCAGATTATGACGGAACTGTATTATTGGTAAGCCACGATCGCGATTTTATTGATCGTGTGGCCACCAGCACCGTGGCGATGGAGGGGGACGGCACGGCAGTGGTCTATGCCGGAGGCTGGAGCGATTACCAGAACCAGCGCCGCACCATGGAAGACACTCAGGAAACAGTGAAAACGGCCAAATCAAAGCAGGTTAAACCGAAGAATACCGTGGCTAAGCGGCTGTCGTTTACCGAAGAACACCGCCTGAAAGAGCTGCCCGGGGTGATTGAAACGCTTGAGGGTGAAATAGGCAACCTCAGCAACCTGCTGTCAGAGGCCGATCTGTACAGCCGGAACCCTGATAAGTTTCAGAAAACCAGCGCCGCCCTTGTTAACCGGCAAAATGCGCTTGAGGCCGCCGAAAGCGAATGGCTGGCACTGGAAGATCGCGCGTCGCAGCAGGGGTGATTTTTCGTAGAAAAATCGTGGTTCGCCTATGCTGGCAAATGAATGTTGAAACTCTGGCGAATACTGGCATCCAGTGTCGCATCAAAACGGGCGGCAGAGCGGGTTGCCAGGATTTCCTTTTTCTTTGCGGTGGCGTTTAGCAACAGATCCGGTTTGCCGATCTCTTCCCATTCCTTGGGTGATGTTCGATCGCCCAGTGCCGGATAAATATATTCGGTTT
Source organism: uncultured Marinosulfonomonas sp. (assembly GCA_964514925.1). Taxonomy (GTDB): domain Bacteria; phylum Pseudomonadota; class Alphaproteobacteria; order Rhodobacterales; family Rhodobacteraceae; genus NVTR01. The sequence goes on along the minus strand of CAZETX010000047.1, from coordinate 5,807 downwards.
GCATCAATGACAACGTCTGCGGTTGGCCCAGATAATGCCCCGGACCGCCAAGACAAACTGAACGCATAGTCTCAATTCCGATGGTGTCTTCATTCACTTCGATACCGCGCACGCAGCGTTGTGCCTGTCCGATCAGGTCATCCCCAAGGATCAGGCTTTCATGGCAAAATCCCAAAAGCGACGCATGCATGCCCGCACTTTCATAGATCAGGTTTAACCCGGCCAGCCCGGCCATGACCGCGGATGTGGCCTGTTCCCAGCCTGCTTGCATATCGGGCATTTTGCTGTCGGCCATGCCCGCAGGTGCGCCACCGGGCAGACCATAAAACTGATGCATCTGGGCGCAGGCAGCCGTTAGCAACGCCTGTTCACCTGATCCCCCCGACATGGCACCTGTGCGCAGGTCAGACACGAATGGCCAGGTGCCGAATATTACCGGAGCCCCGGGTTTGATGGCATGGGCGTAGACCAGCCCGGCCAGGCATTCGGCCACTGACTGAACGATGGCACCGGCGATGGGGGCCGGGGAAGTGGCCCCGGCTTGCCCTGCTGACAGCAGCAAAAGCGGAACGCCCGCGCGAATAGTGGTTTCCATGGCCTGACAGCTTTCGGTGGCGAATTTCATCGGCGGCACCACAAAGCAGTTGGACACCGACACAAACGGGCGGGCGCGGAATTTATCCTCTCCTCCCGCGATCTGATACAGGAATTCCACCGCGCCTTTTACGTAGCCTGGATCGGAAAATGAGGTGCCCACATGCTTAGTAGTGCCTGAACAAGTGGCGTATATCGTATTGATATCCATATCAAAATTGTCCAGAACATCGCGGCAGACCATGGGGCGTTGAACAAAGTGGATATTATCAAGCGTGTCTGCAATACGCGCGGCATCGTGCAGGTCCTGCAGGGTGCTGTCGCGGTAGATACGCCCGGCAACATCCACCATATGCACCGCTGCACCGGCCGTGCCGAAATAGGTGCGCGTACCGGAAAGATCCATGTCATGTTTGGGGTCACGGCCGTGCAGGGTCAGCTGTTTTGGCGCGCGCGCCACGGCGTCTTCAATAACCGCGCGAGGGAAACGCAGGCGATTGTCTTGCCCCAGTACGGCACCGGCGGCCACCATCAACTCTACGCCACTTTGGGGGGCGTCGGCCAGGCCGATTTGTTCAAGTGCGTCCAGTGCAGCGGCGTGTATGCTTTTGATTTCTGCGTCGGACAGGGGTTTGAATGTCCCCCCTGACATGCCGGGACGAACCGGGCGTAAATCTTTGGCAAGTGGTGCGGCACGCAAAGCACGTCGTGCGGCGCGGCCACCGGAACGGCGGGTTGATTGATCTGTCATTGGAATTTACCTGAAAAGCCAAGGGGGTTGGTGAAATTCAGGTATTCGGGGCCCCACGCGCAGCCCGGCCCCGTTCCGCACCAATGGTGCGAACATGCAGCGCGATTAGCCAGTTCATCTGATCCATGCGGGCACCTCCGATATTCAGAGTATGAATTGTCAATAAATATCCGGTCAAGCCTGTTTGCGCCATAATGTCGGTTTTAACCCATCAGCGCATCGATATCTGCCCCCGATACATCGGTCTGCAGGCCGTTGAAATTGCCCCGTTCAAACATTGCAAGGGCGGTATCGTGGATAAGGGATTGGGTCGCGCGCGCCAGTGCCGAACCAAGTGAAATACGGGCCACGCCCATTCTGGCATAATCCGATCGGGACAGGGCAGTATAGGTTGGCCCGGCGGCAAGGGCGTTGATCGGCTTGTTAAATGTGCTGCATATCCGAGCCAGATCAGCGGTGGTCTCAGGCAGAGGCGCATAAAGGCAATCTGCCCCGGCGGCATCAAACGCAGTGAGGCGCTTTAGCGCTTCTTTAATGTCATACTGCCCGGTCATGATGCCGTCGGCGCGGGCCACCAATACAAAGTCCTGTGACAGGGCGCGGGCTGCGGCGGCACCTGCGCGAATGCGTTCAACTGCGAGGTCAAAATCATAGGTTGAGTGTCCGGGCAGCGCGGTGTCTTCGATTGAGATGCCCGCCAACCCGGCCTCTGCTGCCAGCCGCACGGTTTCAGCCACGGTATCCGGGGCGTCACCAAAGCCGTTTTCAAAGTCGCCCGAGACCGGGACGTTGACGGCGCTTACAAGGTCACTGGCATGGGACAGGGCTTCTTCCCGGGTGATACTGCCATCGGTGCGCCCAAGGGTGAAAGCATGGGCGGCGGATGAGGTGGCGATGGCCCGGGCACCTAACCCGGCCAGCATTTTGGCGCTGCCGATATCCCATGCATTGGCCAGTATGAAGGGGTTTCCCGGTTGGTGCAGCGCGCGAAATACAGCGCCGATGTCGGAGGTCATTGGCTTAATTCCTTTGCAAAATTGACGATGCGGGTCAAAGCGACTTTGAAGCTTTCGTCGTCAACCGTCATCGCAACCCGGATGTGCCCAGCGGCAGCTTTGCCAAAGCTTTCGCCGGGCATGATGGCAATTTGTTCCTTGTCCAGCAGGGCAAAACCAAATTCTTCGCCGCTGAGACCCGTGGCGCGGATATCAAGCATAATATACATCGCCCCACCAGACGGTACCATTTGCACGACGTTCTGTGCCTGTATGACACTGGCGGCAATTGCACGGCGTCGCAAAAATGGTGCCGCTACTTTTTCCTCCAGTTCCGGGCCGGCCTTCAGGGCGAATTCAGCGGCGTCCTGAATATAGCCGGGGACGCCATAGGTTGTGTGGGTGGCAAGGTTGATCATATGCGCAATCACCTCAGCCGGTCCGGCGACCCAACCGCATCGCGAACCTGTCATGGCGTGGCTTTTGGACATGGAGCCAACCACAAGGGTCCGGTCCAACATGCCGGGCAGGGAGCGGGGGGACAGGTGTTCGCCTTGCCATACCTGAGTGTCGTAAACCTCATCCGAGACCAACCACAGGTCGTGGTTGATGCAGGCCCGCGCGACACCTTGCATGGTTTTGCGGGAATAGACGACACCGGTTGGATTGTTGGGGGAATTGATCAGCAGTGATTTTGCGCCATTTGCGAGGCTCTCAATATCGGCTTGATTTGGCTGAAAATCATCCTCAGGCGATGTTTGGATCGGAACCGGGATTGCCCCGACAGCGCGGATGGTGCCGGGGTAGGTGGCATAATAGGGGTCGCAATAAAGTGCGCGATCAGCTTCGCCGCAGATTGCGGAATGGGCGGTAAAAAGGGCGGATTGGCCACCGGGTGTGATCAGGATGTTTTCAGCCGCAGTCGGTACGCCGGTGCGGGTTTGGATACGAGTAGCCACGGTTGCGCGCAGGCTGTCACTGCCGGGAACCAGTGCATAGCCAGTGTTGCCCCCCTGTGCTGAGGCGTCCATTGCTGACAAAATGACAGGCTCAGTGCCAATGTCATGATCACCAATTGTCAGTTCTACGATCGGCTGGCCCGAATCTTTAAGGCGCCTTGCCTTGTAAAACAGATCCCAGCCATCTGAGCCGCCGCCGGTTAATCCGGTAATCCGATTTGATAATTGCATGTTCGATCCCGATTCACTGCCGGGAGGTGGCCATGCATTTTACGAACTGTCAATTTCGTTTTCGTGATAAGGCAGATGCCGGCACATGATTGAACAGTGCCGGCAGAAGCTATTTGATGGTGGTGGGATCAGCCGCCGCTCATCATGGTGTCGCCGTCGCTCATCATGGCGTCGCCATCGCTCATCATGGCTTCACCGCCGCTCATCATGGCATCATCCCCCATCATGGCGTCTGGATGGGCTGGTTTTTCACAAGCAGCAAGTGTCAGCAGACCAAGAACGGCGATCAGTGGTTTAAGAGTTGTCATTTTACTATCCCTTTAGTTGACTATTGCCCAACATGGGCGAGCCAACGGATGCCGGATCGGTTAATCACGTTCAATGCAAGTCATCGTGTTGTAATTGAAATATTTCCTAACCAGCTGATTTGTATAAGCATTTAAATCAACAGATGCCCATTAACCACAAGGGCACTTTGTCGCAACAATTAAACATGCTAAAATTCGAATATGATGATATAACTATCGAGAGCACCAGATTCGGTTTGGTGAAAACGACGAATATAAGAACCAGAATTTTTGCGAACCAAACAAAAAAGGATTAGAGAAATGAAAAAACTTCTTACAACAACTGCGGTTACCGCAGCATTGATTTTTGGAGCAACAGCGGCCAGCGCATTTGAAATCGGCGGCGTTCGTTTTGGCAATCCTTTTGACAGCTCTACCTGGTGGGATGGTTCTGAGCACGGTGTGGGCGAAACGGTTGTTATCAACTTTGCTGATCCTGAGTTCTGGATGCAGATCCCGAACCCAGAAACACATTCAAGCCTGCATGGTGCATTCACCAACCCTGAAACCTGGGGTCAGATGTTGAAAATGGAAACATACGCCAACATGATGGACAAAGATGTCTGGATGAAATGGACCGATCTGGAGAATTTCAAAACCCTGCGTGATCCACAGACCATTGCCTATTTCCTACAGCCCGGCGCCTATCAGCATCTGGTGAATAAAGAGCATTATGCCCAACTGCTGAACAAAGAAGCCTATGTTTCAGTTGCGGACGATGCATTGAGCAACTTTGGACTGGAGCTGGGGGATGTTACTGCAATGTTGAGCCAGGTTAACCCGTTTGGTTCCGATGACATTATGACGGTTCAACCGGCCCCGGTAACACCCGTCGAAAACTAAATTCTCCCCTCTTGCCGCCCTGCGGCAGGAAACCTGATACGGGGCGCATAGCATATAGCTTTGCGCCCTTTTTTTATGAGATATTATTGGGTGTATCCCCCGTTAGGTAGCGCGGCCCCGCGCCGTGATTTGCGGCGATGTCCTTTGGATTGTAGAGCGCGCAGTTTCGCAGGGACAGGCAGCCACAACCAATACAGCCATCCAGTTTTTCCCGCAGAACAGTCAGACCTTTGATACGGTCATCGATCCGGGTACGAAAACTGCGCCCGATGCGGGTCCAGTCGGCTTTGGTGGGGGTGCGGTTTTTGGGCAATCCCTGAAACAGGGCGCGAATTTCGGCAAGCGAAAACCCAAGTTGCTGTGAGATCATGACAAAGGATAAGCGCCGGATATCGGCGCGTAGGTATCGGCGTTGACCGGCGGCGTTCCGGTGGGGTTTTATCAGGCCCTTTTCTTCATAGAAACGGATCGCAGAAATTGCCAACCCGGTTCGATCTGCGATTTGACCGATGCTGAGGCCGTTGATTTTCTGCATTTAAATATCCCTTGACCTAAACCATACTTGAGGGATTACACCTGAGTCGATGTCAAAACAAGGTTGAAGGGAAATTGTTATGTCTATGGGTGTAATTGAACACGTGAATATTACGGTTGCAGACCCAAAGAAGACCGCAGCAATGCTGGTGGCATTGTTTGGCTGGCATATTCGATGGCAGGGAGAAGCGATAAACGGTGGGTACACCATCCATGTGGGTACGAAAGACCAGTATCTTGCGGTTTACTCTGGTCCACCGGGCAAGGCAGTTGCGGGGGTACATTCCAGTTATGCTCAACTGGGTGGGCTGAACCATGTGGGTGTTGTGGTTGAGGATCTTAAGGCTGTTGAGAAACGCGTGCGCGTCGCTGGTTTCACCCCGGGTGAGCTGTATGATTATGAACCCGGGCGGCGGTTTTATTTTCGTGATGCGGATAATATTGAATTTGAAATTGTCAGTTACGCCTAAGCTGAGCGCGTATTTTGACAAAGAAATTCTTGGGTGTTAAGCAAGGGTTATGAACCGGAACACATCAATTATGTGCTGTATTA